>NZ_JAKZEY010000017.1 GCF_022808955.1 Anaerococcus sp. AGMB09787 | reverse complement strand
TTTTTGTTAAAAGAAAAATATACGTTAATATTTATCAAGTGATGATGGTTTTATAAAATAATGGGTATAATAAATAGAAAGAAAACGATTTGATACACATAAGGAGATTTTATGGATTTTGAAAAACTTTATCAAGAAAAATTAATAAGTGCTGAAAAGGCAGCATCCCTAGTCAAGGACGGCGACTGGGTAGAGATGGGCTGGGGCGCTACAGTTCCTATAGTTTTTGATGAAGCTCTAGCTAAGAGGGCCAATGAACTTCACGATGTAAAGATAAGATCAGGAGTTTTGACATATAGTCCAAAGGTTGCAGAGGCTGACACAACTGGTGAGCATATAATTTATCATTCCTACCACTCAACAGGTTTTGAGAGAAAGATTATTAATGACAATAAAAATGGAGCCTTCTTTATTCCTATTAAATATAGCGAAATAGAAAGGTATATTGCTGAAAACTTACCAAAGGCAGCAATTTCTGTAGTACAAGTTTCACCTATGGATAAACATGGTAACTTTAACTTCGGTCTATCAGCATCTCACACAATTACTTCCTTCGAAAATAGCGATGTAGTAATTTTGGAAGTAAATGATAAGATGCCAGTGGCCCTAGGTGGCTTTAAAAACTTTGTTAATATCAAAGATGTAGATTACATTTATGAAACTTCCCATAACCTCTTGACCCTACCAGGTTCTTCCTTCTCAGAAGAAGATGTTAAGCTTGCTAAATTCGTAGTAGATGAGCTAAGGGATGGAGATACCCTCCAACTAGGAATAGGAGCTCTTCCAAATGCTATCGGTAGCGAAATTGCGAAATCTGACCTAAAGGACCTAGGCGTTCATACAGAAATGTACGTAGATTCCTTTATGGAGATGGCTAGGGCAGGAAAGATTACAGGAAGAAAGAAAAATATCAACCCAGGAAGACAAACCTATGCCTTTGCTGCAGGTCAACAAGCACTATATGACTACATTGATGGCAACGAAGAGCTAATGGCAGCTCCAGTTTCCTATGTAAATGACATAGACGTTATAGCTGCTCATGACAACTATGTATCAATCAATACAGCACTCGAAGTTGACCTTTGGGGACAAGTTTCAGCAGAGTCAGCAGGACCTAAGCACATATCTGGTGCAGGTGGAGCCCTAGACTTCATGCTAGGAGCTTATAGATCTAAGGGAGGAAGGTCCTTTGTAACCCTCAAATCTTCTAGAGTAAATAAGGAAGGTAAGAGGCTCTCAAACATAGTTCCTGCTTTCAAGCCTGGTACCCAAGCTACAGGAGTAAGGTCAAACACCCAATATGTAGTTACTGAACAAGGTATAGCTAACCTCAAGGGACTATCAACCTGGCAAGCAGCTGAAGCCCTAATAGGACTTGCCCACCCAGACAATAGGGATGAGCTAATAAAGGCTGCAGAAGAAGTAGGTATTTGGAGAAAATCAAATAAGTAAGAATAGAAAAAGAACTCTAGGTTGTAAGAATCTAGGGTTCTAATTTTTTGTGTAAATAGGCCTTTGGAGTTTATTTAATTTTTCATATAGGGGCATGAGGATGGCTCTTGCCTCCTTGTCTTCTTCCATAAGTCCATCGCAAAAAATCAACATCCATACCACTACGTACTTTGAGAGGTAGAAAGCTTGGATGCCGTTAGCAAGAATTGACCTCCTGCCATTTATAACTATGTCATTACGGATTTTGGCAAAATACTTAAGAAGGCTCTGTCTATTGGTATCATCTTCGATTAGTTTTTCTATTAGGTAGGCTAGTGCCACTATATAGTCATCATCTAGGGGATTTATCCTTAATTTTATGAACCCATCTTCACTTAGCATGATATCTTCGCATGAATCATGGTCCTTATAAAAGTCAAAATATTTTTCTTCATCGAAGGGGAAGAAATTTTCGTAAAGGCCATAGGTGAAGTTGGACTTATTTATTGTATCCTTCAAAAATCCTAGACTCTCATAAGCTGAATCAAAAGCCCCTATAAATATGGGCGATAAGATCACCAAGAGCTTCAATTTGTTACTGTCATTGTCATTTTTTATATAAAAATTCAAGTAGTCATAGGGTTTATCACAAGTATCTTCTTGGAGTTTTTCTGATAGGTCTCTATTAGTCTCAAAATTATATGATTTTTTTGAAGTACCACTTATTTTTTCTACTCGCATGTACTTACATCACCATAAGATCCCTTATTTGCCCTTAGGTAGTCATCAGGATTAAGTATAAGACCATGGCCAACTTCTCCTGCACTCACCTTTATTTTCTCCATGGACCTTGCCTTCTCATCAAGGATTACTGGGAAGTCCTTTTTCATAGCAAGACCAGTAGTGGCGCCCCTTTCGTAGCCCACGGTTTTCTTTAGGTCCTTGAGGGGGAGGAGGGAGAGGGACTTGACCCCTACAAGCTTGCTTGCCTTTTTGAAGTCTATGGAGCAGGGAGCTGGTATTACGAAGATATAAATGTCCTTCTCCTTACTAATGGTGGCTATGGTCTTGAAGACCCTGTTTACGTCCTCCTTATTTTTCTTTGCTATATCCATAGCCGAAGTAAAGTCCCCTTCAAGGTGACTATCTGTATGTTCATATTCTATATTAAGTTTGTCTAGTAATCTCATAGCGTTTGTTTTAAAATGTTTTGCCATAGGAACCCCTTTCTTTTTTTAATTATACTATATATTACTTCCCATCAAATAATGGGTATATATAAAAAATGATAGAGGAGTATATTATGGAAGATGAAATAATTGTTACTTTTATTAAGGATAATTGCTATAGTGTAGAGATAGGTGATTATTTCCTTGTCTTTGATTATTATAGGGGGATTTTAAATATACCCGATGACAAAAAGACTATCTTTGTAGTTAGTAGCAAGGAGGAGGGCCACTATACTTCTGAGATTCTCAAACTTTATGAGATGGAAAATTTTACCTATATCCTAAACTCAGACATAGCCTATGATAAGAGTGATGGCAAGGTGATTTATCTTAAGAGTAATAATTTATCAATAGAGAACCTAAAGAACTTGTATAGGGCGAAGAATGTTCGCTTTATTGAGGGCGATAAAAATTATTGGATAGGTAAGGACATAGAAATCAATACCTTTGAGCTTGGAGGAGGCCTAAGCCTCATCCTAAGTATAGGGGATATCAATATTTTGTACCTAGCGACAGGACTAGTCAACGAAACACTTGATGAGGAAGACTTGGAGGGATTATTAGACCTTGACTACGATATAGACCTTGCCTTTGTTCCGATTTTGGATAAAAATTTGAGGCTAAGGACAAAGAGAGTAGAGAGATTAGTAGATATGATTCGTCCTCAAATAGTTTTCCCTATAGGCTTTAATAATCGAGAAGACCTAAGCCAAGAACTTTATAAAAATATAGACTTGCCTTATAGTGATTTTAGGTATATAGGTAAGGATATTAAAAGTTTTGTGATAGATATAGATAAGGATATTGATTTTTAGTTATGGGAAAGTTTAGGGTATAATATATAGATATGATATTGGATAATAGAAATAAAGGGAAGCTTAAGGAGAAAATATGGATAAAATTGCTGTAATAGTTGATTCAGGAGGAGACGTATCCCTTGAACTTGCAGAAAAATATGGGATATACTTCTTGCCCTTGTATGTAAATATAGATGGTGAATTTAAAAAGGACCGTATAGAAATCACCCCACAAGAGTTCTATACTAGCATAGAAAATGGTAGCAAACTCGAAGGAACTAGCCTACCTACACCGGCAGATGTTATTAGCCTCTTAGAGAAGGTTAGGGATGATGGCTACAACAAGGCCATAGTAGTCTGCATCACTAGTAAGGTATCAGGAACCTACAACCTCTGCAAGATGGTAGATGTGGAGGGGATAGACGTCTATTCCTTTGATAGTAAAAATCTAACTATGGCCCAAGGTTTCCTTGCCATCTATGCCAAAAAACTAATAGACGAAGGCAAGAGCTTTGAAGAAGTTATAGAAAAACTAGAAGCTGCTAGAGATAGGTCTAAGGTATTTTTTACCATACCGACCTTCAAGTACATAGTTGAAGGGGGCAAAGTTCCTAAGACTTTCGGAAAGATATCTGATAAACTCGATGTAAAACCAATAATCACAGTTAATACAGATACTGGAAGTTTTAAAATAGTGAAATTTGCCAGAGGTATCAAGGGTCTACTCAAAAACCTCTATAGGATTGCTGAAGAAAATCTCAGGGATGCCGAAAACTACTATATGTTCATAGCCCATGGCGAAAATGAACTGAATAAGAAATTGTATGATAAAATAAAAGATTTTGCCGATAAGGCTAACTTGCTTGTATTAGACGAAATATCCCCAACTCTTGGAGCAAATACTGGGCCAGGACTTGCTGGATTTGCTTTCTTTAAAGAAAATGAATAATTTAGTAATAAGGAGATAAAATGGAAAAAATTGCTATCTTAGTAGACTCAAGTGCAGACTTACCTAAGGAACTAAGGAAATTGGAAAATATCTATATCCTTCCCCTGTATATTAATATCAACGGAAAATATTATAAGGATTGGATTGACATAGGTCCAGAAGATGTAGTAGCCTATAATAACGAGCATCCAGACAACCTATCCAAGACCTCAGCCCCATCCCCAGGAGATCTCTTGAAAGCCTTTGATAAGATAAGGCAAGATGGCTATGATAAGATTTTTGCAATCTTTATCAATTCAAAATTCTCATCTACCTACCAACTAGCTAGTATGCTGGCAGAAGACTATGATGATGCAGAAATATTTACTATAGACTCTGAAACTGTAACAGTGGCAGAGACTCTTCTTGTAGCCTATCTCAACGATTTAATTAAAGAAGGACTTTCCTTTGAAGAGATAAAAGAAAAAATTGATGGAGTAGCTGACAAGCTAGTTATCCACGGCTGGCTGGATACAATAGACAACATCAGGGCAGGAGGAAGAATCCAAGGAACCCTAAAAAAAGTAGTTGGCTTATTTAGCTTCCACCCAGAAATTCTAATCGGGCCAAATGCTAATATAGAGCTTAGGAAGTTAAAGATAAGTTCTAAGGGGGCCATCAAGGACATCATAGCGACAAGTAAGGATAAGCTCAGTGATTCCAATAATTACTACCTTGCCATAGGCTATAGTGATGACATAGGACCAGCCCTTGAGATAAAAGAAGCTATAGGCGATCTGATAGATGGGGCCAATGGCTTTTATATGGGCCAAATTGGAGCAGTCATAGGAAGCCATGCCGGAAAGGGCGCCTTTGGAGTAACTTTTCTAAGGCTTGATTAAAAAACTTGACAAAAATAACTAGGGGCTGTATTATATAGTGTATAGACAACAAAGAAGTACCCACTCACCTGCCGACATAAGTTTGTAGGTTAATAATTAAAATTCTTAAGCTATTGGCTTAATTTAATTGAGGAGGGTACTTTGTGCCCGCTTTTTTTATGTCAATACATGGAGGTATACTTATAAAAGATTTAAGAATAAACGAAGAGATAAGAGCAAACAAAGTTAGACTGATTGATGAAAATGGCAATCAAGTCGGCATAATTGATTTCAATCAAGCTTTAGATATGGCTTATGACAAGAAGCTTGACTTGGTTCTAATGAGTCCCAATGCCAAACCACCTGTAACAAGGATTATGGACTATGGTAAGTACAAGTATGACCAAGAAAAGAAAGAAAAAGAAAATAAGAAAAAACAAAAGAATGCTCAACTTAAGGAAACAAGATTTTCACTTAATATAGAAGACAATGATTTGCAAACCAAGGCTAATCAAAGTAAGAAATTCTTAAATAACGGGGATAAAGTAAAAGTTTCTATAAGATTTCGTGGTAGAGAGCTTGGTAGAAAGGAACCAGGCTATGAACTAATGGATAAGTTTAAAGAAATGTTAGGAGATAGCTACAAGGTTACCAAGAATCCAAAAATGGAAGGTAGGTCCCTAGTAATGTTTTTAGAACCTAACGATGAAAAAGGAGAGTAATATGGCAAAGAAAAACAAAACAAGAAGAGCTGCTGTTAAAAGATTTAAGGTAACAGGTAGCGGCAAGGTTATGAGAAGAAAGGCTTACGCTGGCCACCTTACTGCAAAAAAATCACCAAATAGAAAAAGAAGACTAAGAAAAGGAACTGAAGTTTCTAAGTCAGAATTAAAGAATGTTAAAAATTTAATCGGAGCATAGGAGGATATAGATGGCAAGAGTTAAAAGAGGAGTAAACGCTAAGAAAAGACATAAAAAAGTTTTAAAACAAGCTAAGGGATACTACGGTTCCAAGAGCCTTCTATTCAAAACAGCTAACCAAGCAGTAATGAAATCACTTAACTATGCTTATATTGGAAGAAAGCATAGAAAAAGAGACTTCAGAAAACTATGGATTGCAAGAATCAATGCTGCAGCTAGACTAAATGGAACAAGCTATAGCAAACTTATGGGTAACCTAAAGAAGGCTAACATAGAAATCAACAGAAAAATGCTAGCAGAAATGGCAGTAAATAACCCAGAAGAATTTGCAAAATTAGTAGAAATTGCAAACCAAGCTGCATAGATGATAATTAATTCAAAGCAAAATCCTAAATTTAAGTTAATAAATAAATTGAAGCAAAAAAAGTATAGGGAGAAAAGCTCATCCTTTCTTATAGAATCAAGAAAGCTAGTAGGAGAGGCAATTTCTTCCAAGGCTGATATTGACTTTATTATCCTTAAAGAGGGTTGCGATTTTGAAAGCTCTCTTCCTAGCCTATATTTCGAAGAGAGCCTTTTTAATAAATTTTCAAACCTTACAAGTCCAGACGGAGTAGCTGCCCTTGTAAGAAAAAAGCCTCCCAAGGCCATATCTTCACCCAGGGTCTTGCTCCTAGATAAGATAAATGATCCAGGCAATATGGGGACTATCATAAGGTCAGCTGAGGCCTTTGGATTTTTTGATATAATCCTAAGTCCTGATACAGTAGATATCTACAATACCAAGAGCCTTAGGGCATCTATGGGATCAGTTTTTAGGGAGAATATCCTGGCAATGACCTATGAGGAGATAAGAGAGCTTAAGGCTACCTACACAATACTTGCCAGTGATATGGCAGGATTAGATGTAAACAAATATAATATAGGTAAGGACAATCTTATCCTTGCTATAGGAAATGAGGCCAATGGCCTTAGTGATGAAGTGAGATCTATGACTGATACCTTTATCAAAATTCCTATGAGAGGAGAGATTGAGTCACTAAATGCAGCTATTGCGGCATCAATCATGATGAATAGGCTTGGCTTATGATTCGGATAGACTTAAACTATTCTTATACAGCAAATTAGGGATGTTGAGAGCCTTTTAAGTAACGGTTTATGTTATTCACCGATGAAGCTTGAGATGAATTAAGTAGTCGATACGTTAACTTGCGTTAAAGTTTAGAGCGGATTTACATAGTAGATCAATTAAGGTGGTACCGCAGAATTAATCTGTCCTTTGGAGGGCGGATTTTTTTATTTGGAGGAAAAATGGAAGAAAATATAAAAGAAGTTTTAGCTAATTTCGAAAGTGAAATTAAGGAAGCTACAGATTTAGACAAGATAGAGAAGTTAAGGGTTAACTACCTAGGAAAGAAGGGAGAGATAACCACCCTCAAAAAATCAATTGCAAAGCTATCCAAGGAAGAAAAACCCCAAGCAGGTAAATTAATCAACGAGGCAAGCAAAAAAATAGAAAAGGCCCTAGAAGAAAAAAATGAAGAAGTCAAGGCTAACTTATTAAAGAAAAAGGTTGAGGCAGAAAAAATTGACGTTACTGCTCACTTTGACAAGGCCCACTCAGGCCATCTCGCAGTTATTAACCAAACTATGGAAGAACTTGAATCAATTTTCCAAAATATGGGATTTGATGTAGTAGAAGGACCAGAGGTTGATACAGTTAAGTATGTATTTGATGATTTAAACTCACCTAAAGACCACCCAGCAAGATCTACTTCAGATACCTTCTATATCAATGATGAGATCTTGCTAAGACCTCACACATCTTCTATGCAAATAAGAGTTATGAAGGAGTGTAAACTTCCTATCAAGATGGTATCTGCTGGTAGGGTATTTAGAAATGATGAGGTAGATGCTACCCACTCACCGATGTTCCACCAACTAGAGTGCCTAGTAGTAGATGAGAAGGTATCTATGGCCAACCTCAAGGCTACCCTTGAGACCTTCATCAAAGAAATGTTTGGAGATGATATGAAGTTAAGGTATCGTCCTCACCACTTCCCATTTACTGAGCCAAGCCTAGAAGTCGATGTAACCTGCCCAATTTGTAAGGGCAAGGGCTGCCCATCTTGTGGAAACACCGGCTGGTCTATGGAGCTATTGGGTGGAGGAATGGTTCATCCAAAGGTCCTAGAAAACTGTGGTATAGATAGTGAAAAGTACACTGGCTTTGCCTTTGGACTAGGAGTTGATAGGATTGCCATGGTAAAATATGGCCTAGATGATATAAGACTCCTCTACGACAATGACAAGAGATTTATAGAGCAATTTTAGGAGGAGATATGTTAGTACCTTTAATATGGCAAAAAGATTATATAAAACTAGATGAAGATTTGAAGACTATTACCGATAGATTATCAGAAACAGGATCCCACGTTGAGGAAGTTAAAATCCACACTTCAGATCTTGATGGGGTAGTGGTAGGCAAGGTCTTAGACCAAAATAAACATCCTAGCGCTGATAGGCTAAATGTCTTAACAATTGATATAGGTAAGGATACCCCTATCACCATAATAACCAATGCGACCAATACCAAAAAAGGCGACTACCTCCCAGTTATAACATCAGGCACCAAGCTAGATGATGACACTTTTATAGACGACCATGACTTCTTTGGAATCATATCCCAAGGGATGCTTACAGCCTACAGCGAGCTTTCTTATGATGATAGCGTAGTTCCTAAGAAACTAAAGGATGGGGTTTTGGTTCTTGAAGGAGAATTTGAAGTAGGAAGTAGACTAAGTGATGTGATCTATTCCAATACCCCAGTTATCGAATACGAAATTACCCCAAACAGACCTGACTGCCTATCTATCTTGGGTATGGCAAGGGAAAGTGCTGCAAGCTTTGGCAAAAAAATCACTTACCCTTCTATTGACTATGACCACAATGACGAAGACATCACCGATTATTTTGATGGAGTAGACATAGAATCTCCTAACTGTAATGCCTTTGTGGCTAGGGTTGCCACAAATATCGAGGTTAAAACCTCACCTCAATGGCTACAAAACTACCTAATCCTTGCTGGCATGAGACCTATAAATAACATAGTCGATATAACAAACTTCGTTATGCTTGAGACAGGTCAACCTCTCCACGCTTATGACTTGGATAAATTAAGGGATAATAAAATAATAGTTAGAGATAGCAAGGATAGCGAGACCCTAAAGACCCTAGATGGGAATGACAGGAACCTAGATGAGGGCATGGTCTTAATCTGTGATGGTCAAGGACCAATAGGCCTTGCAGGTATCATGGGAGGAATGGATAGTGAAGTAACAGAAGAAACCACAAATATCCTCCTAGAAGCTGCAAACTTTGACTCATCAAGTATAAGGTCAACTTCAAAAAAACTAGGTCTAAGAAGTGAAGCATCCAATAGGTTCGAGAAGGGCCTATCCCCACAACTAGCTGACTTCGCATCATCAAGAGCAATGAAGCTAATCAATGACCTAAAAGCAGGCACTATAATTGGAGGAGCTATAAAGATTGGACTAGACCAAGAAGAAGAGAAGTATGTAGATCTTAGAATTTCTAGACTAAATATGCTAACAGGCCTTGAGCTAACTATGGATTATGCTATTAAAAACCTAGAGCTTTTGGAATTTGAAGTTCAAAAGTTAGATGAAGATACCCTAAGGGCAAAAGTTCCTTACTTTAGGTCTGATATAGAAATCGAAGCTGACCTAATAGAAGAAGTTGTAAGACTTTATGGTATGGGCAAAATCGAATCCAAGCCCCTACGTTCATCCCTTCAAAGGGGAGAGAGATCCAAGAGGAGACTCCTAAGGGATGACTTAAGAGAAAAGCTAGTTGGACAAAAATTCTCAGAGCTTGCTACCTATTCCTTCATATCACCTAGGGAATTTGATAGGCTCGGAGTCAAGGAAGATAGAAAACTTCGTGACTTTGTAAAATTAATTAACCCACTAGGAGAAGACTACTCTGTTATGAGAACAAGCCAAGTCCCATCCATGCTAGATGTTATAAGTAAAAATATCAAGTATGGCCAAAAGGACATGAGCTTCTTCGAGCTAGATAGGACCTTCGAGAGGGTAGAAGGAGGTCTTCCTAAGGAAAATCTAACCCTAACCATGGGTCTTTATGGATCATATAGCTTCTATGACATGAAGGACTTCTTTAGAGAAGTTATGGCAAACGTGGGCTTTGATGGCTTTACCTACAAGGCCAATACCGAGACCTTCGCCTTCCATAAGGGAAGATGTGCCGATATCTACTATGATGATCAAAAAATAGGTATGATGGGCGATATTTCCTATGAGATAAGAGATGAGTATGATATAGAAAAGGGAGCGATAATCCTAGAAGTAAACCTTGCTTTAATTGAAGAAAAAAGAAATCCTCAAAAGAAATACAAGGAAATAAGCAGGTTCCCAGCTATCGAGAGAGACTACTCCCTAGTATGTGATAGGGATGTTGAATCAGCAGTAATTGAGAAAATCATAATAGAAAACTCAGAAGGACTTGTAGGAGATGTCAAACTCTTTGATATCTATACAGGTGAGCATATAGAAGAAGGCAAGAAGTCTGTGTCCTACAAACTATCCTATAGGTCAAAGGATAGGACCCTAAAGGATAAAGAAGCCAACAAGGTAGAGGCAAATATTATCGAGAAATTAAAAGAAGCAGGAATTGAATTACGTAGTTAGGAGATAAGGTGAGCGAATATAAGGCTGATGTCAAAATAGATGGCAAGGAATATACCCTTGTTACAGATAAACCCAAGGAAAATATAAGGCAAATTGCAAAGATTTTTGACGAGAAAATTCAAGAGGTCAAGTCCGATAAGCTAACCCTTGATAGGGCACTAATCCTAGCAGGGGTAAATATAACAGATGACTTGCTAAGGATAGGGGAAGACTATAAGGACCTAGAAGAAAGGGCAAAAATCCCCATGGAAGAATATCCTGACCTAAAGGAAGATAAGGAAAGGTTGACCAAGGAAAATGAAGCCCTAGCCAAGAACCTAGAAGAAAGTAGGAACCTTAATGATAGGCTTGGTTCAGAAAAATCTGCCCTTGAGGAGAAATTATCAAAGCTAGAAGATTCGACAGAGATAATTGAAAAGCTCAAAACCGAGGTCAAGAGGTTACAGGTTGAGCTAATGGATCTCCAAAGAGAAAATGATAGCCTCAAAGGAAGTCTTTGATGAGAAAAAGTGAAATATTAGCTCCTGTTGGCAATGAAGAGATGCTTTATGCAGGTCTTGCTGCAGGAGCTGATGCCTTTTATATGGCAAGCGATGATTTTGGTGCCAGGGCCTATGCCGAAAATTTTAATATAGACAATATAAAAGAATATATAGACCTAATCCACCTCTTTGGCAAGAGAGTCTACGTTACCATGAACACCCTAATCAAGGATAGGGAGATGGAAAAGGCAATCTCCTATGCCACAAGACTCTATGAGTACGGGGTTGATGGACTTATTATCCAGGACCTAGGATTTTTTACCCTTATAAGAGATAAGCTAGATGGTATGGAGTTTCATGCTTCAACCCAGATGGCAGTGAGGGACTACCATGGGGCTAAGGCTCTGATGGATCTTGGCTTTGATAGAGTGGTCATAGCTAGGGAATGCCCTATAGATGAGATTAGAAAGATTGATAAACTTCCAATAGCCAAGGAGGTATTTGTCCATGGTTCTCTTTGCGTATCCTACTCTGGAGAATGCCTTATGTCCTCCTACTTTGGTGGAAGGTCTGCCAATAGGGGAAGATGTGCTGGAATTTGTAGGAAAAAATATAGGCTTGTAAATGATGGCAAGACCCTAGGTGAAGACTACTACCTATCTATGAAAGATCTAAATGTAATTGATAGGCTAGAAGACCTAGTCGATGCTGGAGCTGATAGCCTAAAGATCGAGGGCAGGATGAAGACAGCCGACTATGTCTATAGGGTAGTCAAATCCTATAGGTCCAAAATCGACAAGGATTCCTATGATAGGGATGAGCTAAGGGATAGCTCCAACAGGGGCTTTACCGAGGGCTTTATCTTTGGACAAAATAGGGACAATGTCATCTTACAAGATGGTCAAAAGCATAGGTCCGTTGGCAAGGTAGAGGAAGATAAAAAAGGCAAGTACTTTGTAAGTACGAGTGAGCTTGTTAAGGGAGATAACCTCAGTGTAGAAACAGTTAGGGGCAAGATACTTCCCCTTACTACAGATAGGTCCTATGCCAAGGATCAAAAGATCTACCTAGATAATTACAAGGATGCCAAGGTCAATTCTGACATCTTCCTCCTTAACTCCCCTAGACTAAGGGATGAATTAAGAGAAAGACTAGAGGACTTTGAAAAACTTCCTATAGAGATAAAATTTACAGGCCATGTGGGTAGGTTTCCAGAGATAAGCCTAACCTACAAGGACTATAGGGCAGAATTCTCCCTTGATAAGTCCCTCGAGAGGGCCAAAAATATCTCCTTAAGTCAAGATGATATCAGCAAAAGCCTAGGAAAGTTCGGCAATGATATCTTCGAGCCAGTAAGTATTAATATAGATATGGATGAGGATATTTTTATAAGAAAAAAGGACCTAAACGAGCTAAGACGAAAGGGGAGCGAGTATCTCAAGGCAGAAATTCTAAAATCTTACCACAGAGATAGGGTAGAAATAGACCTACCTAGCCTAGAACCTACTAAGACCTATCCCAAGGGAAAAAATATTGACCTCCTAACTACCAAGGTCGACCCAGACTACCTAAGAGACTTTGACAAGGTCTATATAAGGACTTTTGACGACAAATATAGGGGATTAGATCTCTACCTAAACCTAGATCCCCATATAGACTACCAGATAGAAGAATTAATCCCCTACCTAAAGGAAAAATCAATAGGTGGAGTCATCTTCAATAACTACAAGGACCTAGACTTTGTGGATGACTTCAAAAGATCAGGGATTAAGATAAGGATAGGTAGGTACCTAAATGTCTTCAATTCTTATACGGCAGCCTTCTATGAAAAATTC
Source organism: Anaerococcus sp. AGMB09787 (assembly GCF_022808955.1). Classification (GTDB taxonomy): domain Bacteria; phylum Bacillota; class Clostridia; order Tissierellales; family Peptoniphilaceae; genus Anaerococcus. The sequence goes on along the minus strand of NZ_JAKZEY010000017.1, from coordinate 17,471 downwards.
GCAGAAAGCATTATCCTATCAGTAGAGTCTACCTATGAGCAAATCAAGGCTTACGCCGGAATCTTTCCTGGAGAAGTTATGATCTATGGAAGGGTTGAGCTTATGAATATGAGACATTGCCCCTTCTCTGTAATCAAAAAGTGTGGCCTTGTAGGATGTGAAACTTGCAAATTTAATGAAAGCGAGCTAATAAATGAAGATGGTGACTATCTCAAAATTATAAGGTATAGCGACCACAGCATAATCTATCCCAAGGTCCCTGCCAGGGCAGATGAGAAAAGACTAGGAGATAATATCTCGACCCTGGTCCAAGTCTTTGATAATGGGGACTTCGATACGGATAGGGATACCAACAAGCTAAATTATGATAGAGGTGTTATTTAATGGAAGAAAAAACCCTAGAAGTTTTAGACTATGACAAAATACTTAATAAACTTTCGGCCTATGCAAGGTCAAGGCTCGTCAAAGATGAAATTCTAGAGCTTAGACCTGTTAGTGATAAGGTCTATATAGAAGAAGAGCTCCAAGCTAGTCAATCCATGCTTGAAGTTATAAATAAAAATGGCCAGATCGACTTATTTGGCTTACATGACCTAAGAGAGATTGTTAACTATATTAGGAAAAACGGAATCCTCGAGCCTGTCGACCTCCTAAAGATCCTCGACCTACTTAGGGTATCAGCCTACCTCAAGGACTATGGCGACCATATCGAGGATAGCTACATTGCAGACCTCTTTGATAGGATCTCTACCAATGATTTCCTAAAAAATGAGATCGAGAGGTCTATTATCAATGAAGAAGAAATAGCTGATGATGCATCTCCTACCCTTAGAAACATAAGGCGTAGCAAGGCTAGGAAGGAAAATGACATAAGAATCAAGCTAAATTCCTACCTAACTAGTCCCAAGTATGAAGATGTCCTCCAAGATCATTTGGTTTCTGTGAGGGATGGGAGATATGTTATCCCAGTTAAGTCCAACAAAAAAAGTGCAGTAGGTGGGATTGTCCATGACAAGAGTGCTTCGGGGAACACCCTCTTTGTAGAGCCTGGACCAATTATAGAGCTAAATAACCAGCTAAAGGACCTAGAGCTTAAGGAAGAAGAAGAGATAAGAAGAATCTTGGACCGTCTATCAAGACTTAGCCAAGCCTTTGATGTGGAACTTCTCGAAAATCAAAAGCTTATAGCGAGGATTGACTTCTTGCAGGCCAAGGCCCGTTTTGCCATAGACAAGGACCTAACCAGACCTATTATAAGTGATGATAAACTAATAGACCTTAGGGGGGCAAGGCATCCCCTTCTTAGAGGAAATGTTGTTCCTATAGATGTAAAAATCGGAGGAGGCTACACAACCCTTATCATAACAGGACCCAACACAGGTGGTAAGACCGTAAGTCTAAAGACAGTAGGCCTTCTTTCTGCTATGGCACAGACTGCCCTCTTTATCCCAGCAGAAGAAGGATCTAGCCTAAGTATCTTTGATGGAATCTACCTTGATATAGGAGATACCCAGTCGATTGAGATGAGCCTATCTACCTTCTCTGCATCCCTTACCAACATAGTTCATATCCTAGATAAGGTAAGCGACAATTCCCTAGTCTTACTTGACGAAGTAGGGTCGGGTACAGACCCAGTCGAAGGAGCGGCACTCGCCATAGCTATCCTTGATAGCTTGACTTCAAGAGGGATTTTGACCTTCGCAACCACCCACTACAGCGAACTAAAATACTACGCTAGCGAAAACCAAAGCGTAATGAATGCATCTGTTGAGTTTGATGTTGATACCCTATCTCCAACCTACAAACTAGAGATAGGCACTCCTGGTAAGTCCAATGCCTTCGAAATCTCAAAAAGACTGTGCCTTTCTTCGGATATCCTCGATAGGGCCAAGGACCTAGTGGGAGAAGATACCAAAAACGTCAACAAGATGCTAGAAGAAATTGAAGCAGACAAGAGGCAAATCGAAGAGAAGAACAGAGAGATAGAAGACTACAAGAAACAAATCAAACAAATCAGAAATGACCTAAGGCAAAAAATAAAGGCCCTAGAAAATAAAGAAAAAGAAGTTATCAGACAGGCAGAAGATAGGGCCAACCAAATCCTTGATAAGGCCAACGAAGAGAGCCAGGAGATGCTCAAAGAAGCCAAGAAATCACGTAATGCCAACACTTCAAACATAGATAGGTCATTAAACAAGATTCGTAACAAGTACAAGGGGGCCAAGATTGAACGAGAAGGCGAGTCCATCAAGGAGAAAAGGTCATCCCATGCACCAAAGACCCTCAAGGTTGGCGATATGGTCATTATCGAAGGTCTAGGAGAAAAGGCTGAAGTCATCGAAGCTCCAGACAAAAACGGCAATATCAAGGTTCAAATGGGCATCCTTAAGATGGACTCCAACATCAAGAATGTAACCAAAATCAAATCAGACAACCAAACAGAAAAAAACGTCAAGAAAGTGTATAATACTAAAAAAGCCATGCACATATCACCTACCCTTGATCTTAGGGGTCAAAGATATGATGAGGCCATGAGAAACCTTGATAAGTACCTAGATGATGCCATGCTTGCAGGTCTTTCTAAGGCCAAGATTATCCATGGCAAGGGCACAGGAGCCTTGATAAATGGTGTAAGTGATATGCTCAAAGATGATAAGAGGGTTGCAAACTATAGATTTGGTGATGATAAGGAAGGTGGCTATGGGGCAACCATAGTGGCCTTTGAATAGAGAGGAAAAATGATAGATTTAAAAGAATTAATAAGCAAAAAATTAGAAAGTCAGGACATAGGGTTAAGTTATGAGGAAATATATAATTTGATAGAAATCCCACCCCAAGACGATATGGGAGACTATTCCTTCCCTTGCTTTACACTCGCAAAAACCATGAGGAAAAACCCTGCCATGATAGCAGAGGACTTGGCAAAGTCTATAGACCTAGACGAATTTGAAAGAATCGAAAATGTAAATGCCTACCTAAACTTCTTTGTCGATAGGACCTTTTTCGAAAATGAAGTACTAGGCGAGATACTAGAGAAAAAGCACGACTATGGAAGAAGAGATATAGGCAAGTGCAAGACCATCGTTATAGATTTCTCTTCAGTAAATATAGCCAAGCCCTTCCACATAGGCCACATAAGATCAACAGTCATAGGCGATGCCCTTAGAAACATTCATAAGTTCCTAGGCTATGATGTTGTTGCGACCAACTATATAGGAGACTACGGCACCCAATTTGGAACAATGATTGCTGCCTACAGGCTTTGGGGAGATAGGGATACCATAAACTCTGACCCTATCAACGAACTCCTCAAGCTCTATGTAAGATACAACACAGAAGCCGAAGATAATGAAGCTATGAAAGATGATGCCAGGGCAGCCTTTAGAGACCTAGAAAACGGCGACGAAGAGGCAGTTAGCCTATGGAAGTGGTTTAAGGAAATCTCCCTCCAAGAATTTGAGAAAGTCTACGGTATGCTAGACATCAAATTTGATAACTACAATGGAGAATCCTTCCACTCCCAATTTATGCCACCAGTCCTAGAAGAACTAAAAGAGAAAAACCTCCTCGAAGAATCAGAAGGCTCCCTTATAGTTAACCTCAGAGACTATGACCTAACCCCAGCCATAATAGTTAAGTCTAACGGATCAAGTGCCTACATCACAAGAGATATAGCCACAGCTATCTACAGAAAAAATACCTACGACTTCGATGAAAACCTCTATGTAGTAGCTAGCCAACAAAACCTTCACTTTAAACAACTAAGGAAAATCCTTGAGCTAATGGGCTATGACTTCTACAAGGATTGCATCCATATACCATTTGGTATGGTATCCCTCAAAGATGCAACCATGTCAACCAGGAAGGGTCAAGTCGTCTTCCTAGAAGATGTCCTAAACAAGGCAATCGATAAGACCAAGGCCATCATGGAAGATAGGAACTCTGATATAGAAAACATCGATGAAACATCAAGGATTGTAGGAATAGGAGCTGTTAAATTTAACGAACTCTACAATTCTAGAATCAAGGACTATGTCTTTGACTGGGACGAACTCCTAAACTTCGATGGAGAAACAGGCCCATATGTCCAATACACCTATGCTAGGGCCAAGTCTGTCCTAAGAAAGGCTGACTTTAAGGAAGGGGAAGGACTAAACTTCGCTAGGATAAGTAGCGATGAAGAATTTAGCCTAGTCAAGTCCCTAGACTCCTTCACAGATGCAGTCGTTAGAGCCAAGGAAAAATATGAGCCATCCATAATTGCAAGGTCTATATGCGACATCGCCCAAAACTTCAACAGATTCTACAATACAAGCCAAATCATGGTAGATGATGAAGAGCTAAAGACCGAGAGACTCTACCTAACCTACGCTACATCTTTAGTTATAAAAGAAGGACTTGCCCTCTTGGGAATTAAGACAGTGGAGAAGATGTAATGGGAGATATGTTCAAGGATTTTGCCGAGCTAACAAGTAATGCCCTACAAAACACCTTTGGCAAGTTAAATAAGTTATATTTGGTATTTATCTTTGTCCTCCTCAGGTACCTGGTGGATTCCCTCTCCATATTTTCCTTCTTGGGGAGGGGCTTTATAGTGGGACTACTAAACTACTTTGTAGAAATCCTAGTCCTTAGCTTTGTTTGCCAAAGCCTTAGAAGTCTAGTAGTCTATGGCAACTCTGGCAAAAAATCCATAGGCAATTCTATAAATAACTTTATGAACCCCCTCATATCCACCATGTTCTACCTCTACCTCCTAGACCTCTTCATATCCATGATAAGTATAGGGGCCAACATTAGAGGAGTCTTGGTAGTAACTACCATATTCAAAGTTTTGACATCAGCAGTAATAGAAGAAGTCTATATCAACAACAAATATGGTTTTGATGCTGTAAAATCATCCTTCAAATTCGTAGTAGACAACCTACTAAACTACGGACTATATGCCTTGATTTTCATAATATTAGAGACCTTCATAACCTACAAACTAACCTTTAGCCTAGGATTTGGCATGGGCAAGTTCCTAAATATCCTAATTCTCGCCCTAGTCCATACCCTTGTCCTAACCTTCGAAGGTCATTTGTTCAAATATATAGACGAAAACCCTTATAGGCAAAGAAAATTCAAGAGAGGTTAACATGACACTTAGCGATTACTTTAGACAAAACCTAGACAGACTTGGATATATTAACCTAAAAGAAGGCGCATCCTACACCCTACTAGATGACCTACCCCTACCCATCTATATGGATGATATGGGCAAGGGAATAGCAAGTGGAGAATTTCAAGAAAAAATTGACCTCAAACTAATCCTCCAAGGCATGCTAATAAACATCGGAGCAGACGAAGACTTCCTCCACAACTATGCCTATACCAATGTCCTAAACCACTACCTAGAAAATATCGGAGCCTTTGCTAGCCAAGAAGCCATTAAGGCTATGGAAGAAAACCCGGATAAGGCCATCCTCCTAACAAGGGGGGCCTACATCCTAGACCCTTCCGATGACTTCAATGCCTACTCCTATGCAAGACTCCTCTGGACTAGGGCCTACGATGAGAACATCAAAGAAGACGACAAGGACATCTTCGTCAAAGAAGCCCTCAGAATCCTCCAAGAAATCATCTCAAGAAACGAAGACTTCGCTATAGCCTACTACGAACTAGGTAGGATTTATGCCAACCTTGGAGAATACCTCAAGGCTCGTAACTACTACAACCATGCCCTAGCCAAGACCGACTCACCAGAAGCCAAAGAAGAAGTTAGAGATAGGCTAAGAGAGATAAATGACAATGCTGAGATAGAAGAAGCCTTATACCTCATAAGTAAATCTGACTACAACAAGGCTATCATCAAACTAACAGGCATCCTCTCCCAGACCAAGAGGGCAGATGCCTACTACTACCTAGCAGTAGCTTACCAAAACATAGGCCAATACGAAAACTCAATCCTAGCCTTCGAAAATGCCCTAAAGGGTGGAGCAGATTTTAGAGAAGCCTACAACGACTACGCAATAAGCCTCTACCTAAATAACCAAGGAGAAAAGGCTCTAACCATAATAAGACAAGGCCTCAAAAAATACCCTGAAGATGCTAGAATGTCCTACAACAAAATTCAAATCGAATTAAGCCTAGGCCTCATAGAAGAAGGCAAAAAAGACATAGACAACCTCCTAACCTTCGATGACCTAACAGACGAAATCAAAGAAAACTTACAAATAATCAAAAACCAATTTAACATCTAAGTACACCCCTACCCATAAAGTAGGGGAATTTTTATATCAAAATACCTAAAAGCCTTTAAGAAAAAACAATCTAGACCTCTTGAAATTTCCCTTGTGATTATATATGATATAAGTACACTAAAAGTACTAATAACATATTAACGTGCATTATAAGTCCTAAAGGAGGAAGTATGGAAGACATAATAGCCATAATACCAAAACCCATACCAGGTTATGGCATTGGATCAATCATATATACCACAGAAAATGCCAAGATAGACAAGAGATCACCTACCCTCATCCTAAAAAACATCTACGATGATATAGGCAAGAAGAAAAAACTAATAGATAGGCAAATAAAAAAAGCAACCGGGGTAAGCCGCAACTTCCCCTACGTAATCGACCACAACAATGTCCTATTTCCAGTCAAATACCGTAAATCATCCTATGATAAGGATACTAGGGGATTTGTCAATGTAAAATACGTAGAAGATATAGTAGGATCAGACCTCATACTTACCACAGGAGATAAGATCCTTACTCTCAATGACTACAAGGCCCTTAGGACTAATAGGCTTATAGCCAAGCTATGTTTCCAAGAAGAAATCATCAAAATCCTATCAGCCTCCTTCGATGCCTACTATTTTGCCAAAAAATGAGAGAAGACACTTTACAAAGATAAATTATAAGGTATAACATAATTATAATTATTATTGACACCTTTTTGTAACCTTTCAAAAGTACAGAGAAATTATAAATTTATTTGAAACTTTAGAAAAATTGGTTTTTTGCACAATTGTGTTGTAAAAATGTAGAAGGTGTTGTACAATAATAATTGTAAAGTGAGTACTACAAATTAAGTGCCAGAGGCACACTATAATTTAAGTATTTTAAGGAGAAACGGATATGAAAACAAATAAATTAGCAGCAGGAGCTTTAGCACTAGCTCTAGGACTAGGTGCAATAACACCAGCATTTGCTGAAGAAACTCAAGTACCAGAAGATAAAACAAATATTACTGATAATGGAGAAGTATCTACAGATAAAAATACAACACCATCTAAAGATGAAGTTATAGCTAATTCTCAGAAAGCTCTTGATGATGCTAAAATCGTAAAGAAAGCAGTTGAAATTCTTTTTGATTTAACACCAGAAACAGTTAAGAACATTAAAGCTGATCTAGAAAAATTATTAGAAGAACAAGAAAATTTAATTGAAAAATTGAACTCTTCTTTAGAAGATATTAAAAAAGTAGCTATATCAAACTTCCCTTTCTCAACAGCTTATGCTGAAGGAGAAGAAGATGAAGAACTTCTAGAAATAATCGAAGCAACTAATGCTCTTAATGAAAATACAAATAAAATAAAAGATCTTCTTGAAAAAAATGAAGCAAATCTAAAGTCAGAAAATAATAATGCTGGAAGTCAAACACCAGATGAACCAGAAACACCAGGTGAACCAGAAACACCAGGTGAACCAGAAACACCAGATGAACCAGAAACACCAGATGAACCTAATGGAGATGAAAAGAAAGGTTCTCTAACAGTAAAACATGAAAATGGAACTCAAACTGTAATTACTGCTGATGATGAAAAAGCAAAAGCGACTATTGAAAAAGACCCTAAAACAGTTGAATCAATGGTAAAAGATGGAAAAGAAGATAAAAAAGATAAAGAAGAAACTACAACAGTTAAAAAATCTTCTACAAACGCAAAAACTGGCGTTTTAGGAATTGCAGGAGTTGCAGGTGTGCTAGCAGCAGCTTCAGTAGCTTACGCAGCAAGCAAAAAAAATAACTAATAAATACTGAAGTCGTTTAAGAGTGCACTCAAAGACTTTTAAGTAGTAGAAACCGCGGCACTCACTAGAGAAAGAGCCTATCTTAGGATGGGCTCCTATCTTTTGCTCAAATTTGCTAACTCCCTTACCCACATCTATCCAGAGTCAAGCTCAAAATACTCATTTACTATAAGTTTGCAATTTAACAAAAGAAAAATTATTATCTTCTGCAAAGAACTTTATTACTAGATCTTTTTAATATCTTGATAGATATTTACTTTCTACTAACACCCATTATTTTTATAAAAAGATGGTGGATTTTTCTAATCTGACTCATATTATATTGCCATTCTTACAATTATCTTTACTAAAGATTCTGGTGTTTTAATAAGTGCCATAAGCTAAGGTATTTTTATCTTAGATCTCTATTCCAAGTTTTATCTTAACTATTCCCATCAAAAAAACTCCCCCAGACTTTTATTGTTGGGAGAGTTCGTATGTCTTATTATCCTATATCTATCCACCTATTCCCATCTGTATCCCCGTAGGCAACATATCTTCTAAGGCCTGTATCCCTTCCTATATAGGATAGCCAGAAGTATCCTTGGTTGGTAGTGAGCATATCATAATAGATTATCTGACCTGGATAGTAGGTGGCTACTATATCACTGCTGGTTGAGGGATAGGCTCTGACATTTGTTGGAGCAAGTACCAGGGCAGCTCCAGTAGTTTTTCTCTTACTGGGAGTGTGGTTGTCTCCTATTGGTCTAAAATATCTTTCTTCATCAGAGCGGAACCTGTCTAGAAATTCGCCCGCCCTATTTTCGCTTACTCCATTATATCTTGCATTGCAATGGATTATCCTATCTTGTGATAAGAATATCCCCGTGTGGCCTCCTGCTCCGAGAGAGTAGCCTTCCCTGCCCCTTATAAAGATATCCCCTCGTCTGATGTCCTTGTAGGAGTAGATTTCTTGGAGGGTCTTGCCCTTTTGCTTATAGAGGGTCTCGGTGTTACCTATGGGGGTGGTCTTTCCTAGAAATCCCCCGGCTATAAGGCTCTTGTAGACAAAGGATGAGCAGTCCATGTAATATGGCCCAAGTCTTGCTGGGTAATTCATGGAATAGCCTACCCTTCCCTTTTGATTTCTTGCATAGTCTATCATTTTGTCAATTGATTTATTCATATATACCTCATTTTCTGGGGCGAATCTTCGCCCAGGAGTCTTATCCTCGCCCCTTATCCTCCCGGGTCATCCTTAGCTTATCCTTAATTTCCTTAAGGTCTAAGGTCATGGTGTCAATCTTGGTCTCTATCCTATAGATTAGGATAAGACAAATGGCTATGGGAAAGCCAATGTCGCTAATAAATTTAATTAGATCCATATTATCTTTGCGTCTACCTACCTACATAGGTTTCTTATATTTCTCTAGGTCAAATTGCCTTTTGCCTAGGGATTTTAAGAAAGTGACGCTACTCCTTTCTTAAATATTTTTTCTCCTCCTTCACCTATATATAGATTAGAGGAGGGGATTATCCCTAGAGATTCTTTATGCCAAATGCCCTCTGGAAGAAGTATTTACATCTTAAGGTTTCTTATTGGTTCAAATTCGTTAATTAATCCCTTTTAGCCAATTAAACATATCAATCAAAACCTGTTATTATAAGGATGTCGACACAAGAAGCTAGCTTCGGAAAGGAATATTATGGAAGAAATGTACGAAGCTATAGAAAGATGCAAACCACTAATACTATCAACTATCAAGAAATATGGGTTCTTGGGAGATCACTTTGACCTATATGATAAGGCCATGGAAATCGCCTATGACGCTTATCTTACCTACGATAAGACAAGGTCTGGCTTCCCCAACTACCTAAAAAATAAATTAAATTATTATTTCCTAGATACGGCCAAAAAGAAAAGACCCATCTCTCTAAATGCCATAAATGATAGGGGAGAGGAAATAATTACGACTATCGAGGACACAGCCGACCTAGAGGCAGACCTTATAGGCAAAGACCTTGTTAGATGCCTATTGACCTATATACAAGACCTACCACATACAGATGCCTATCTCATAAGGAGGAAGTACTTTGATAACAAGACCAACGCAGAAATCGCCAAGGACCTAGGCAAATCACCTAAGACCATAGCCAACCGCCACAGCCTTGCCCTAAATAAACTAAGAGAGATGATGGCGAGGGATAACTTTATTTATTAGCCCATACACAGAAATAAAAAAAATCGGGAAGATCTGCTCTCAAATTCTATATATAGGTGTAAGCTTACAAAAGAAAAACAAGGAGGATATAATGAACTTACAAATCGTATTTAAAACCATTGATGACTTAGATGGCAAGGAAACAACCTTTAGCAAATCATTTACCAAGGTATCTGAAGAAATAGGGGATGAGGGTCTCAGAACTTTTGCTGATGCATACTCAACCCTAGTAGATAACGATGACTACGACCTATTAAAAATAACCAAAGAAGAACTATAGGAGGTAAAATATGGAAAAAATCAGAGTAAAACTACAATTCAAAGACAAGGAAGGTAAGAACAAAACCCTCACAGTAGATAGACCAAAGGCTGATCTCGATGACCAAACTGTAAAATCAGCTATGGATCAAATGATAACAAGCAAGGTCCTAGCCAACAAAAATGGCCCAGTAGTAGCCAAAGCCAAGGCCTACAAGGAAATAGTCAACCAAGAAGACTATGATATCCTAGACCAATCCGAAATCGAAGAGTAATATAATCAAAGCAAGGTTTGGCAAAACCAAGTTCCACAATCAAAAAAAGGATGCTAGCTAAATAAGGCTGGCATCCTTTTTTTGTACAATTAGAGTAAGAGAAGCTAACTCTTACAAAGCCACAAAGCATATCTTTGTGATACGAGAAAAGCCAAGTATTGCAACCCAAAAGGGTATCAAAAAACCAGGAGGATCATTCCTGCTTTTGTCTTCCCTACTGTTGTATTGCTTTTTTAGAGGTAGATTTTATACGATTTAAGGAATTTTAAATTTAATTTATATACTATATTTACCACATTGTAGGAGACAATTTAGCTAGTAATTATTATTAGTAATAATTATAAATAAGAAATCGTTTTAGTTTTTGGATTAAGGAATAGGGGTATAGTAAATATGAAAACAACACGGTTTTATGCTGAAAAGGATAGAATGTGGAATTTGAAAAACTTTTAAATATTATCGTTTTGATTTTGACGATAATAAAGATTTCATTAGAAATCAAAGATTATTTAAAGTAATATAGTTCTGTTGTTTGTTTCTTGTAATTTTAAAGTTTTTGTTACGTCGGGTATCTCGGCACCTCCTTAAAAGCTAAATACAGAAGCATAGAGGACTAAACGTTATCTTTAAAATTACTTGCTTTTATTAATAGAGATAGTAAAATAAAATTGACAACAGATATATCCACATTATCCTGTTAAGAGAATAAGCTGAACCGAGAAAGGCTTATTGATGGCTAGAAAATTATAACCATCTTAATCTCATCAAGGCTTTAAAGCAGGCGGAAGGAGAGTAGTTATACTCTCCTTTTTGCATGGATTTGTAGGTGTTTAGAAGTTTGATAAAAGATAAGGTAGCAGTGCAATTAGAGTAAGAGAAGTTAACTCTTACAAAGCCACAAAGTAAAATCTTTGTGATACGAGAAAAGTCAAGTATTGCAACCCAAAAGAGAATCAAAAAAAGCAGGAGGGTCAGTCCTGCTTTTTGTCTTTCCTACTATTATTATATTCTTTCCATTTTTCGAGATATAAAAGTCGCTTTTTTTAGAAATTAAAGAATTAATAGGATTTAGATGGTTAAGATAAAGTATATAGACCTAGTAAATAGTAAATTATAGTAAGCGATTATCAGCAGGCAATCGCTTTTTTGGGTGGAGATTTTGGATAATATTTAGGAAATTTATTTTGCAAAGCGCACTTGACAAATTTTGCAAAGCAGACTATACTAATAATGTAAAGTAAACTTAGCAAAGGAGGGTAGATGAAGAATAAGGTGGCTGATTTTCGTAAGGAGAATCGCCTGTCTCAAGAAGAGCTTGCTAATATGGTGGGGGTTTCCAGGCAGACTATAACTTCTATTGAAACTGGGAAGTATGTAGCGAGTTTGCCTCTGGCTTTTAAGCTTGCGAAGTTTTTTGACTGTATGATTGAAGATATTTTTATGATGGATGAGGAGGATTAGATGGATTTTACTAAAAATTTAGAGGCTTTTAGAAGAGATGTGAATAAGGTTTCAAGGGCGTTTATAGTAGTTGGTGTTCTAATGGTAGCTATTGTAGCTTTTTCAAGGTTTATATTTAGAGGAGATTTTAATAGTGAGTCTTCTGCCAACTCTTATGTTTTTGGATTTTTTTTAGGGGTTGCCATAGGGCTTATAGGATTAGGAGCCTGGCTGAGATCTAAAATTAGGAGCGAAGAAGGGCTTAGGTCCTTGTACAACAAATTTTTTGATGAGAGGGAGATTTTTATCCGCATGAAATCAGGAGATAGTATTGTTACTATATTTTTTATTTCTTTAATACTTCTTTCATTGATATTTGTTTATATTAATTTTTATGTTTCTCTAACTTTATTATTGGTAGCCTTTGGTCAATTAATTCTTTCATTGATTATGAGGTTTTACTGGTCAAAAAGGGTGTAAGTAGTCAATAGAGAAGGATCTGCCAGGTTTGATTATTTGACAGATCCTTATTTTTAATTTAGTTTAGTTCCACCTTGTGGAAGTTTTTCTTACCTTTTTTGATGATTATTTTATTGTCTTCAAAGATTTCTTCATTTACTTCGAAGGATGGGTCGGTGATTTTTGTGTCGTTGATGGATACTCCACCTTGTTGAACTATTCTTCTTGCTTCGCCGTTTGACTTGGTTAAGCCTATTTTTGTCATTAGGGCGAGGAGGCCTGTAGGGAGATCTTCCTTGTCTATGGTTGTGGTTGGCATGGCTGATTCGTCACCCTTACCAGAGAATAGGGCTCTGGCTGCATCTCTTGCTTCTTTTGCCTTGTCTTCTCCATGGACAAGTTTTACTACTTCGTAGGCTAGGGTTTCTTTGGCGAAGTTTATGTCCTTAGCATCTGTGGCAGAGCCTAGTTTTTTACATTCTTCTGTTGGTAAGAAGGTTAGTTGAAGGAGGAATTTTTCTACATCCCTATCATCAACATTTCTCATGTATTGGAACATTTCGTAAGGACTTGTTTTGTTTTCGTCTAGCCATACTGCACCCTTTTGGCTCTTACCCATCTTGACTCCGTCAGCAGTTGTTAAGAGGGAGAAGGTCATACCGTAGGCCTTGCCATTTTCTTTTTTCTTGATAAGGTCAGCTCCACCGATGATATTTGACCATTGGTCTGATCCTCCTATTTCTAGGATAACGTCATTTTCTCTATACATATGCAAGAAGTCGTAGGATTGGAGGAGCATATAGGAGAATTCGAAGAAGGTAAGTCCACCTGCTGCCATCCTGTTTTTGTAGGCATCTTTCTTGAGCATTTCATTTACTAGGAATTCACTTCCTACATCTCTTAGGAAGTCGACAAATTTTAGTTTGAGGAGCCATTCCTTGTTGTTTAGCATGGTGGCTTCTCCATCTGAGAAATCTAGGAACCTTTGGAATTGCTTGTAGAAGCACTCTGCGTTGTGGTCGATAGTTTCTACTGTCATGACTTTTCTCATATCTGACCTACCTGAAGGGTCGCCTATGAGGGTTGTGCCCCCACCAAGGAGGGCAACTGGCTTGTGGCCGTAGTTTTGCATCCTTATCATTACCATAATTTGGATAAGGTGGCCTACTGTTAGGGAATCAGCTGTAGCATCGAAGCCACAGTAGAATTTTACTTTTTCATTTTTGAGTAGGTCTTTTAGTTCTGCTTCGTTGGTTGATTGTTCGTAGTAGCCCCTAGCTACTAGTTCATCAAAGATATTGTCAAATTCTTTATCGTAAGTTATTTTCATTTTTCCTCCTATAATTTGGTACAAAAAAAGAGCATAAAAGGGCAAATAATGCGGTACCACCTTTTTTTATACTCAGTGCCTAAACAGACGTTAGGCTCGCCTTAAACAAAATAGAGTGTAATTTCACAGGACCTATTTCAAGGTCCAGCTACTAGGTCTATTGTAAGTCTATATTTATAAATAATATACAAGAATTAAGTTAAATTACAAGGGGAAATGACTTTTATACCAATTGTAGTATGATAGAAATAGCATTTAAAAAGAGTTAGGAAGGTAAGATTATGACAAAAAAAGAACCTTATTATATAACAACTCCGATATATTATCCAAATTCTAATTTACATATCGGAAATACTTATACATCAGTTATAGCTGATGTTTTGAAAAGATATAAAAATTTACAAGGCTATGACGCATTTTTAACAACAGGTACTGATGAGCATGGTCAAAAGATTATGAGAACAGCCCAAGCTGCTGGCAAAACTCCTCAAGAATTTGTTGACAAGATAGCTGATGAAACCAAGGCCCTTTGGGAAAAGCTTGAGATTGACTATGATAGGTTTATTAGGTCTACTGAAGAAAGGCATGAGAAGGATGTAGAAGAAATCTTTAATAAGCTTTATGAAAAGGGAGATATCTACAAGGGAGAATACAAGGGATATTATTGTACTCCTGATGAGACCTTCTGGACTGAATCCCAACTAGTGGATGGCAAGTGTCCTGAGTGTGGTAGGGATGTAGAGTACCAAGAGGAAGAAACATATTTCTTTAGACTCTCGAAGTACACTGATAGGCTTAAAGAATTGTATAGAGATCACCCTGAGTTCTTGGAGCCTAGGTTTAGACAAAAGGAGATGCTCAACAACTTCATAGACAAGGGACTAGATGACCTATCTGTAACAAGGACTTCATTTGATTGGGGAGTAGATGTACCTTTTGATAACAAGCACGTTGTTTATGTATGGATAGACGCCCTATCTTGCTACCTATCTGCCATAGGATATGGGGATGATGAGGAGAAGTTTAAGAGGTATTGGCCAGCATCAGTCCACCTTATTGGTAAGGATATAGTGAGATTCCACACTATAATTTGGCCAGCCCTCCTTATGGCCCTAGATCTTCCTCTACCAAAGAAGGTCTTTGCCCATGGTTGGATCCTCTTTGACAATGACAAGATGAGTAAGTCCAAGGGAAATATTATGTATCCAGAACCATTGGTTGACCTCTATGGGGTAGATGCCCTCAAGTTCTATATGCTAAGGGAATTTAACTTCGGTTCTGATGGTAACTTCTCTGCTAGGAAGTTTATGGAAAGGTATAACTCTGACCTAGTAAATGACCTGGGTAACCTAGTAAGTAGGACTACTTCTATGATTTATAAGTACAATGATGGAGTCCTTGCCAAGGGAAGCATTGAGGAAGAAGTGGACAAGGACCTTATAGAGGTAGCTGAAGGCACTTATCCTAAGTTTGTAGAGCTAATGGATGACTTTAACTTCAACCAAGCCCTAGAGACTGTATGGACCTTAATCCGTAGGGCAAATAAGTATGTAGACGAAACTGAGCCTTGGATCTTGGGCCGTGATGAGGCTAAGAAAGATAGGCTAAATAGGGTTCTCTATAATCTAGCTGAATGTATAAGGATTGTAGCCCAACTTATAGAGCCAGTTATGAAAAACACCTCCAAGCTAATCCTTGACAAACTTGGCACTGATAACAAGGGCTTTGAATCAGCAGGAACCTTTGGACTTCTTGAAGAAGGAGCTAGGGTAGATAAGGGAGCCAACCTCTTTGATAGACTAGATATAGACAAGGAACTAGTAAGACTCCACGAAGCCAACCAAGCCCTAATAGATAGCAGGCTCAAGGCCAATGGCCCAAGCGAAGAAGGCAAGGCGACTATAGAATTTGATGACTTTGACAAGCTAGACCTTGTAGTAGGAGAAATCCTAGAAGCCAAGGACCACCCAAATGCTGATAAGCTCATAGTATCTACTATAGATATAGGGGAAGCTGAGCCAAGGACTATAGTTTCTGGTATCAAAAAATGGTACAAGCCAGAAGATCTAGTAGGTAAGAAGGTAATAGTAGTAAAGAACCTCGCTCCAAGGAAGATGCGTGGCATAGAAAGCCAAGGTATGCTTCTTGCAGCAGATGATGGGGAAGACTTATCCCTCCTATCCCTTTTATCAGATCTAAAGGCAGGATCTAGGGTAAGTTAATGAAATTAATAGATAGCCATGCCCATCTCACAGATGAGGCTTTTGATGAAGATAGGTCTTTTTTGATAAAGGACCTATCTAATTTTTCCATTCAAGCTGTTATAAATCCTGGAACCAACCTATCTGATAGTAAAAAGGCAGTAGAGCTAGCCAAGGAATATGATAATATCTATGCCCAAGTGGGTATTCACCCAGAAGAAATTGAAGATATGGGGGATAATGACCTAGATCAAATAGAATCCCTTGCCAAAGATAATAGGGTGGTAGCCATAGGGGAAATTGGTCTTGACTATTATTATAGGAGCGATAACAAGGAAGTCCAAGCCAGGGTCTTTAAGGACCAACTAGACTTTGCTAGGAAAGTTAATAAGCCTGTAGTAGTCCACACCAGGGATGTAGGCTATGATGCCTACGAGATCCTAAAGGACTACACCGACCTCAAGGTTCAGATCCACTGCTTTAGTGAGGGAGAAGACCTCCTTCAAAAATACATGGACCTAGGCTTCTACATCTCCATTGGGGGAGTAGTTACCTTCAAAAATGGTCTCAATGAAAAGGCTGCCGCTGCCCTCTGTCCCATAGAAAGACTAATGGTCGAGACGGATAGTCCCTATCTTGCCCCAGAGCCTTATAGGGGTAAGAGAAATGACCCACGTAGGATAATAGAGACAGCAAGAGTGATTGCAGATATTAGGGGTATGGACTTAAAGAAACTTTGTAAGAGAACAAGCAAAAATGCCCAAGAATTTTTTGGGATACAATAAAGATAGGAGCAAACCTTAGAAATGTAGGGACCTTGCTCCTTTTCAATTAATAAAATTTTATCTAGCTGGCATTTCCCTTTTTAAAATCCTTGGGGCAAAGGCCAGTATATTTTTTGAAATTGGCAGAAAAATGGGCTTGGGAAGAGTAACCACAAGCATAGGCTACCTGGTCTAGGCTTTCATTATCCATAATCATCTTCTTGGCCTGGTCAATCCTTCGTAGATTTACATACTTATTAAAAGAAAGGCCGACCTCCTTCTTAAACAAAAAAGACAAGTAGTTCTTTGAAATATGAACACTATTAGCAAGCTCATCCAGGCTAAGTTTATTGCAATATTGCTCATCAATAATCTTAAGGCACTTATCAATTATTTCGTTGCAATTATTGGCGCAGCATTCGCATATTTCCATCTTGTAGGACCTGGCAATAGAAAAAACTAGGTCTTGGCTGACCTGAACCCGTAAACACGGAATAATTTAATAACTTTTTAAGCGGAATA
>NZ_JAKZEY010000016.1 GCF_022808955.1 Anaerococcus sp. AGMB09787 | reverse complement strand
TATACCCACAAACGGCTTAATTTAAACGTTTATCGCATAGAAAAAGTAGATGAAGTTATGTTTTTCATCTACTTTGTCTACAGTCTGCTACCTGATACTTTCCGGTAGCCTAAATTAATTATTATAGTTATTATTTTCTTCTTGGTCTGTATTTGTTTCTGAATTAGTACTTGTTTCGCTATCTATTGGGGAAGACTCATTAGGATTACTTTCCTCCTTGTCTTCCTCATCAGAATCCTTATCCTTCTTATCCTTCTTATCCTTATCTTTTTTGTCCTTATCGTCTTCATCCTCTTCTTTAACGTCTTCTGCTAGAGGAGAGTAAGCCTTTGGCATTCTATATTTCCAGTCTTGTGGATAGATACCATTAAATTTGTTAGGATCATATTCATTTTTAAGTTCCATAACTGATGCAGATATTGTACGATTTTCAGGAGTGAGGTTTGTAGCCAAGAGTCCATTTCTTGAATCTAGGTAAACCCATTTGTGGACATCATCTTCTTCTGTAGGGTAGTTGTTAGGTCCAAAGATTTCTTCCTTAACTGTACCTCTAGAATCTCCATATGATGCATCTGTAGGGAGTTTACCACTCATTGTATCTACCATCATATGCCTGATGCCTTCTGGCTCTTCGAAGCTTGCTACTTCGTAGCCATCAAGGATTTCGTTATTTATTTGATTCCACATATAGGCAGCCCTATCTATAGAAGTTCCGTTTAGGGATAAGTTTTGGTTATCAGCACCCATCCAAATTCCTACAGTGTAATAAGGAGTATAACCTACACACCAGAAGTCTGTGTAATTATCTGTTGTACCAGTTTTAGTCGCATAGGATGTACCATTTAAGTAGATATTTTCGTAGTACTCTCCAGCACTTTGTAGGGCAGAGGTTATTTGGTAGGCAGTCTCTGGTGATGTTACCTCGTTAGTTACTTTGTTGCTTTCTTCAAATACGACATTTCCCTGATAGTCTGTAATTTTTGAGAAGGTAAGGGGTTCTATATATTTTCCATCATTGGCCAAGGCCCCATAGGCAGCAGTCATATCTAGGACTGTAAGACCATTACTCATAGCACCTACTCCTAGGGCAGCTAGGTTTTCGTCATTTGTTTCGCTATTTTCAGCTTCTGTAACAAAGAAGTCCTTGTCTCCATCTTCTTTGATGATTCCAAACCTCTTTAGGTATTCCATGGAAGTATCTATGCCGATCTTATCTAGGGTAGATACTGCTATGGTATTTATTGACATCTTTAGGGCATCCCTTAGAGGAACTACTCCCATGAAGTAGTCGTAAACATTAACAGGCCAAGGTTGGTTGTCTTCATTTAATTCAAATGGAACATCGTCTAGTCCGCTAGCTAGGTTAAAGCCATTATCAAGGGCAGCTGTATAAGTTGCTATTGGTTTGATGGCAGATCCTGGTTGTCTAGGAACTGCAGATGCCCTATCCAAGATATTTATACCTTCTTGGTCACGTCCACCCATGAGTGCTTTGATTCTTCCAGTCTTGTGGTCAATTATTACTGTAGATGATTGAGGTTGGATAACCCCCTCTAGGTCAATATCATAAAAATCCTTGCTTATGCTAAAGGATCCATCATCATATTGGGTTAGGAAGTTGGGATTTTCTTCCAAGTATTTGGCAGCTATTACGATATTGCCATCATCTGTTTGATATATTGTATCGTTTGATTCAAATTCGATTCTTCCGGTCTTGTGGGTTCTCAAGTTAGAATTTTTTTCATCTAGGCTATAGAAGTCTCTAAATATCAACCTTGTTTGGTCAAGGTAAACTTTTGAAGTATTCATTACCAAATTAGAGTTTTCATCTAGCCAAGCCTCATTTGCAGTGAGGTAGAGGTCGTTGTTATCATTTAGAATATTGCCCTTCTTAAAGTACAAGAGTCTACCATCAGATGGCTTGATAATATTGCCCCAATCATCATAGGCTAGGTCCAAGAGTGGGGCATAGCCAAGGCCTTCGCTATTACCGATTAGGTATTCGGAGAAGTTAGCATAGATTCCTTCGAGTTTTGCTTGAAGGTCTGTATCCAGACTAGTTGTAATCTTTAGTCCTCCATAATAAAGTTTATCCCAGGCTTGATTTTCAGAAATATTTTGTACTTCCATAAGCTTTTGGACAACTTGTTTTTCTAGGAGGGTGTTAAAGTATGATGCAAGGTCCAGGTTTTTTCTTTGGGCTGGCTCGACTGAACTTGCTATATCAAAGGACTTAGCTTCGTTATATTCATCTTGTGATATATAGCCGTTTTCAAGCATCTTATCTAGGACATAGCCTTGCCTTTCTAAAGGAGCTTCGTTATATACTGCACTATACTTGATGCCATCTATATAAAATTCACCTAGGACTCTTTGGTCTGTTACCTCAGTTGACTTAATAGCCTTATAGAGAGAATTTTCAGATGGTGATTGGACAATACCTGCTAGAGCTGCAGCTTGAGAGAGGTTTAATTCAGAGACATCCTTGTTAAAGTAAGTCTTGGATGCGGCTTGGACACCGTAGGAGTTTTGTCCCATAAAGACCCTATTTAAGTAGGCGCCCAGGATTTCATCCTTGCTAAGGTATTTTTCTATCTCTAAAGCTAGATATATTTCCTTTATCTTTCTTTCATAAGTTTGGTCGTTTGAAAGATAGGTGTTTCTTGCTAATTGTTGGGTTATTGTAGATCCACCTCTTACAATTGAGCCTGCCTTAATATTTTCTAAAATAGATCCAACTATAGAAACAGGATCTATACCCTTGTGTTTATAAAATCTCTCATCTTCAACAGCTACAAAAGCGTTTTTTAGATTATCAGGTATTTGATTGTAATCGACTATTTCTCTATATTCGCTTGTAGCGATGGAGTCTACTTCATTTCCTTCTTCATCTACTATTGTCGAGTTTTGACTCATTTCATACTTAATACTATTTGCATCTATCTCAGGGGTTGTCTTCATGACTTCGAGGATAGCTCCTGCAGTCATCCCTGCAAATATAAAGCCTATGGCAAATACAAATAGGATTACTATAAGAAATATTTTGCCGACAATAGAAGCAATTTTTTTAGTCATAATGCCTCCATATTTTTATTAATTACTTTTATTTTATCATTTTTAGGAGAATACTTCCATAGATAAAAACTTTTATATGAAAAAAATTATTAGTAGATTTAAAAATGCTCCTGGCATATATCTTTTATAATTAATGAAATAATCGTATAATCTAAGTTAGAAAGGAAGTTTATGCAAAGAGTTATACAAGTTAATGCTGTTAATAAGGAAGACGACTTAGACAATAAGATTTATGAGCTAGAAAATCTTATCAAAACTGCAGGTGGAGAAAGCATTGCCTATGTAAGCCAGGTTATAAGTAAGGTCAATCCAAAATATTATATTGGGTCGGGCAAGGTTAAAGAAATCGAGGACTTGGCAAAGAAAAACGATGTAGATACGGTAATCTTTGATGTAGAACTATCTGCAAGTCAGCTCTATAATCTTGAAGAAGAGATGAAGCTCCATGTTGTAGACTGGACTACACTAATTTTAGATATATTTGCCATGAGGGCTAATACCAAGGAAGCAAGACTAAAGATTAAGCTTGCCCAACTAAAGTACCAGTTACCTAGGATTAATAAGTGGTTTTCTTACCTATCTAGGCAGGCAGGTGGTATAGGAACTAGGGGACCTGGTGAAACCATGCTTGAGACTGATAGGCGTGCCATAGTAAGGGATATAAAATCGCTAGAAAAGTCTATCAAGTCAATAGATAAGACTAAGCGAATTAATAGGCTATCTCGTAAGGGTATCCACAACCTATCACTAGTAGGTTATACCAATGCAGGTAAGTCGACCATATTAAATGGAATGATTTCCTTATTTGGTGAGGATAAGTATGTTTATTCTGATGACCTCTTGTTTGCAACCCTAGATACTTCAACCAGGAGGCTTGATTTTTCAAATACCAAGCTAACCTTAACTGATACCGTAGGTTTTATAGATAATTTGTCGGAAGAATTAAATGATAGTTTCCTTACGACCTTGGATGAAGTTAGGTTTTCTGATATGCTTCTTATTGTAATAAATTCTGCTACAAATATTGACCAACAGTTAAAGACTATAGAAAAGTCGCTTGCAGATATTGACATTGGTGATAAGAAGATTCTCTATGTCTTCAATAAAATTGATATGGTAGAAGATGACCTTGCCATAAACCTCTATAAGAGAGAGGCGGATAGGATTTTTATATCAGCTAAAGAAGAAGAAGACCTCATCCGACTTAAGGAAAAGATAGTCGATATGATTAAAGCTGACTATGAGCTTGTAACTATGCATATTCCTTTTTCCAAAGGATCTGTTACAGATTATATAATGTCTAACTATGATATTCTGGAAGTGGATTATGATAGTGAAGGAACCAATTTGAAGCTTAAAATTAGCAAAGAGGACTATACCAAATATGGAAATTATGTCAGATGATTATAGGACAATCGAGGGGGAAAAGACTTCCCACTTTGAGGAGAACAAATCAAAATTTATAACGACAGCCAGGCATGTAGAAAGTGAAGCAGAGGCCCTTACTTTCCTTGAGGAGATGAGGGAGATTTATAAGGATGCGACCCATAACTGCTATGCTTATATTATAAACGAGGTCCCAGAGGTAAAAAGATATAGTGATGATGGAGAACCTCAAGGCAGTGCGGGCCTACCCATGCTATCAGTATTGGAAAAAGAAAAGGTAAAGAATATAATTGTCGTTGTGACTAGATATTTTGGTGGTAAGCTCTTGGGTAAGGGAGGACTTGTCAGGGCCTATAGTAGGGGAGTAAGTGATACCCTAGCTAACAATGTAGTTTGTAAGTGCCAATATTTTGAAGTAGAATTAATTCATTCTTATAGTGTACTTGGTCAGATCGAAAACTACCTAAACAATGAAGGCTATACGATAATTGACAAAGATTATACAGATGAAGTTAAAGAAAGGCTCTATGTAAAGCCAGCTCACTTTGACAAATTTAAGTCTGATCTTATCGAGCTAACCAGCGCAAATATAAGTATAAATATATTAGAAAAAACAATGTTATTTGAATCTTAGGAGGATAAAATGTCAGGACATAATAAATGGAGTAAAATCAAGAACAAAAAAGGAAGCGAAGATGCTAGAAAGGGTAAGGTCTTTACCAAGCACGCTAGAAATATAACAGTTGCAGCTAGGGAGGGTGGTAGCAACCCAGACTACAACCCAGCTTTAAAAACAGCCATCGAAAAAGCCAAGGCTGACAATATGCCTAATGATAATATCGACAGGGCTATCAAAAAAGCTGAAGGTGGAGATGATGATTCAAACTTCGAAAGAGTAATCTACGAAGGCTATGGCCCAGGTGGGGTAGCTGTTATAGTTGATTGCTTGACAGATAACAAGAATAGGACTGCCCCAGATGTAAGACACGCCTTTGATAAAAATGGTGGAAACCTTGGAACAGATGGGTCAGTAATGTTTATGTTTGAGAGAAAGGGAGACATAGTTGTAGATAAAGCTGACAAGGACTTCGATGACTTCATGATGGATGCTCTTGATGCAGGTGCAGAAGATGTTAAGGTAGTGGGAGAATACTTCGAAGCTATAACAGATGTCGAAAGCTTCAATGGTGCCAACGATAAATTAAAGGAAATGGGCTATAAGATTGAAAGTGCTGACCTCTCATACCTTGCCAATAACCTAATCAAGGTAGAAGATAGCGACCAAGAAGCAAAATTAACCAAACTAATCGATAGCTTAGAAGACAATGATGATGTCCAAGAAGTATATACAAACTGGGATGATCAAGGCGAGGAATAAAGATGGAATTTAATATAAATCCAGTTGCCTTTAGCATTTTTGGCATAGACATCTATTGGTATGCCATAATAATTATAACTGGGATTTTCATTGCAGCTCAATTTGCAAAAAAAGAATTTGTAAGAAGGGGCTTTGATGAGGATCTAGTTTACGACATCCTCTTTGTCATCATTCCTGTTGGAATAATAGGTGCAAGGTTTTGGTATATCCTATTTGAGTGGGATTACTATAGTGCCAACCCATCCCAAATCCTAAACTTTAGGGCAGGAGGCTTGGCCATCCATGGTGGGATCTTGTTTGGACTAATTGCTCTAATAATCTATCAAAGATTTAAGCAAATCCCACTTATTGACCTAACCGATATAATTGTCCCATCCCTAGCCCTTGCTCAAGGAATAGGAAGGTGGGGAAACTTCGCCAATAGTGAGGCCCATGGAGGTCCTACAGATCTACCGTGGGGAATAATAATTGATGGGGTCAAGGTTCATCCGACCTTCCTCTATGAATCAATTGGAGATGTCTTGATTTTTATCTTCCTTTACAAGTATAGGAAGAAGAATCCTGCCAAGGGTAAGCAAACAGCGATCTACCTTATGGCCTATGGGGTTTTGAGGTTTTTTGTAGAGGGTATGAGGACAGATTCTCTATACATTGGAGGATTTAAGACAGCTCAACTAGTTTCTATTGCTTATTTAATAATAGGACTTGTGATTTTTGTAGTAGCCTCCAAGAAAAACCAAGCTCCTTACTTCAAAGTCAAGGAAGATAAAGAGAAAAAAGAGAGAATAATCAATTTCAAATAAAATAATTGACCTGTCAGCTAGTGAATTATTCATAACAATAGCTATTATAAAAGACCTTGCGGAATTAAAGGCAAGGATAAGAGGTAAAACATATATCCTACAAGAATTCCAAAGACCTGGCAGGTCTTTTTTATTTGCAAATTTAGCCCCCATAGTATAAAATGATTATGAAGTGGTTTGATGTGGTAGAAGGTGGTATGAAATGTTTTTAGGGGAATTTATTCATAAGCTAGATTCAAAAAACAGAATAATGATGCCAAGTGAATTTAGAGAGGACTTGGAGGGGACGTTTTATATTACAAAGGGCCCAGAGTCATCTCTTATCCTCCTACCAGAAGAAGAATTTATCAAGAAATCACAAAGACTTGAAGAAATAGGCACTTCAAATAAGAAGAGTCGTGCTATAAAGAGGCTATTTTTCTCATCAACAGTTAAAACAAGCCTTGATAAGCAGGGAAGAATTTTGTTAAATAAGAACTTAAAAGATTATTCAGGAATTGATTCTGAAGCCATGATTATAGGCAACAACTCTACTATAGAGATTTGGGCCATAGATAAATGGCAAGCATATATAGATGAAGTTGAGGTGAATTTATCCGACATTATGGATGAGTAAGATGGAATTTGAACATATACCAGTACTCGCAAGGGAGACTATAAAAAAATTAAATATAAGACCTGATGGAATTTACCTAGACTTAACAGCCGGCAAGGGCGGTCATTCCAAAATGATTTTGCAAGAGCTAAGTGATGATGGTCGTCTTATTGTAGTTGACCAAGATAAGGAAGCAATAAAGGCTGCCAAGGCCAATCTCGCTGACTTTGACAATGTAACTTTTGTAAATTCAAATTTTGAAAATTTTGAACAAATCCTTGAAGATTTAGATATAGATTATATAGATGGGGCTTTGATGGATATTGGTGTAAGCTCATACCAAATAGACAATGCAGACAGGGGATTTTCCTATATGCACGATGGACCTTTGGATATGAGAATGAACCAAGAAAATGAGTTAACAGCAGCAAAAATCATAAAGGAATACTCTGAGGAGGACCTGGTTCGTATTTTCTTTGACTATGGAGAGGAGAAATTCTCAAGGCAGATAGCTAGAAACATCGTAAAAGAGAGAGCTGAGAGGGACATTATAAGTACAGGAGAGCTTGCCGAGCTTGTAAGAAAGTCCTTTAAGTCAGAAGATGCCCATCCCGAAAAAAGAGTATTCCAAGCCTTAAGAATCGAAGTTAATAGGGAACTAGAGGTACTTACAAATACAATAGACAAGGTAGTTGACCATCTAAATAAGGGAGGTAGGCTTGCAATCATTACCTTCCATAGTCTAGAAGATAGGATTGTAAAGAATAAATTTAAGGAATTAGCGACAGATTGCATTTGTCCACCAAATTTTCCAGTGTGCGTCTGCAACCACCATGCAAGTGTAAAGCTTGTTAATAAAAAGCCTATAGTGGCAAGTAAGGAAGAGTTAAAGGCAAACTCTCGTTCCAAACCTGCTAAACTTAGGGTCTGCCAAAGGATATAGCCATGGAAGAAAGAAAAGTTTTAAGAAAAGAAAATACCCAAATACAGAAGAGGGCTCGTCTTACAGTCCGTGATAATAGAGATTTAAGGAAGAAAAGGCGAATTATAGAGCTAAAGAAAAAGGATAGACGTTTTAGAATCATAGCTTCCATAATAACTTTTCTTGCCCTAGGCTTTGTCTTTACTTTATTTATGATGGAGAGGATGTCCTTGAATCGAAAAATAGATGAGTATAATAGTTTACAGGCAGATGTCATGGCCTATGAACTTCAAAAAGATAATTTAAACAAAAAAGTAGAAAATGCCATTGACCTTCCAAGGATTCAAAGATATGCCTTAGAAGAGCTAGGTATGGTCTATAGGGATGATGAAAATACTGTCAAATTAAATGTAGATAGGAATTAGGTATGAATAAGTTTTTTATTGTTTTATTAAGCATTATTATAAGTATAGGTCTTTCTTTGCTAATTATCCCTATACTAAGAAAAAAGAAAATTGGACAAAACATAAGATCTGTCGGTCCCAAGAGTCACTTAGAAAAGGCAGGAACTCCTACCATGGGTGGAGTAATTTTTATCCTCACAACTTTTATAATGACTCTTATTTTTCTACCCTTTAACCTTCAAACAGCGACAATTTTGATAGGAACATTGGGATTTGGGGCGATTGGTTTTATTGATGATTTTAGAAAATTAGTTCTAAAGCAAAGCGAGGGCCTATCACCAAAGGGCAAGATCATTTTGCAATTTGGTCTTGCTGTAATTGTTACTATCCTTTGTTTTGTTTATGATAGACAAAGTGTTACTAGCATTCTTATTCCATTTGTAAATAAGAGCCTAAATATTGGTATACTTGGTTTTCCTCTTATGGTTTTTGTTATAGTGGGTACTACCAATGCGACTAACCTTACAGATGGACTTGATGGACTACTTACTAGTGTGTCCTTGCCAGTATTTATTACTTTAGCAATTATCGGCATTAATTCAGAAAAGGAAATTTTCTCCCTAATAATGCTAGGAAGTCTTATAGGATTTTTGATATTTAACTCAAATCCAGCATCAGTCTTTATGGGAGATACAGGATCTATGGCCATAGGTGGTGCTATAGTGGTTTTATCCATCCTAATGAATTTACAATTTTATTTGGTAATATTTGGAGGAATCTATGTATTAGAAACCCTATCAGTTATAATCCAAGTAACTTCCTATAGGCATAGGAATAAAAAGAGAGTCTTCCTTATGACTCCTATCCACCACCATTTTGAATTGAAGGGCCACAAGGAAACAAAGATTGTAGCAGCCTTTAGTGCTGTATCTACTATCTTGTGTATGGTAACATTGGCAGCAATATTATGAAAAAAGTATTAGTTTATGGATTAGGTAGAACAGGTATATCTGCAGTCAAGACCCTAGATGACTTGGGCTATGATGTATATACTTACGATAAAAATATAGAAAAAGTCGAGGAATTAGAGAGCTATACCTATAGCTCTATTTCTGATTTAAAAAAAGATTTTGACTTTGACTTTGTTGTCAAATCTCCAGGAATAAAGCCAAGCGATGAGGTCTTGTCACTCTTAAGTGAAAAATATGAAATAATTTCTGATATAGAATTATCATATAGGCTATTTCCAGACAGGAAGATTATTTCAATAACAGGGACCAATGGAAAAACATCTACAACATCCATGGTTAGTCATATCTTAAATGAAGAAGGAGTGAGAGCAATTCCTGTAGGAAATATCGGAGAGGGAATCTTGTGGCCTATGTATAAGAACCCCGATGCCGTTTTCGTTTGTGAACTATCAAGCTTCCAACTCCACGATACCAGGTACTATAGGCCCCGCATAGGAAATATCCTAAATATCACAGAAGATCATATAGACTGGCATGGATCCTTTGAGGACTATTATCAAAGTAAGTTTAAAATAGGTCAAAACCAAGATGAGAGTGATTTTCTAATAATAAACGCAGAAGATGATATTTTACAAGCCAACAAGGCTAACTTTAAGGCAAGGCTCTACGAGTTTTCTTCCAAAAGGGAAGTAGCCAGGGGTGCCTTTATAAAAGATAGGGCAATTTACCTAAGGGATAAGGACCTAGTTAAGGTCTGCGATTTGGATAACCTTTTGGTAATAGGTGAGCATAATTACGAAAATATAATGGCTGCCATCCTATCTACCTATCTTTTTGGATTGGACCTATCAGATATAGAAAGACACATCAAGACCTTTAGGTCGATTGAGCATAGGCTTGAGTACGTTGATACCATAAGAGGCTTAAAGATTTACAATGACTCCAAGGGTACCAATGTCGATAGCTCTGTCAAAGCTATAGAGAGTTTTAATGACCCTATAATAATTATAGCTGGTGGCTATGACAAAAATATAGACTATACTGACTACATTAAAGCCTTTAAGAAAAAGGGTGGACTTATGATAATCCTAGGTCAAACTAAGGAAAAAATTAAGGCCCTCTGTGAAAAATATGGAGTTACCTACCAATTAGCAGATGATATGCGAGATGGAGTTGATATAGCCTTTAGAAATTCTGACCAAGGAGATGTTTTATTACTATCCCCAGCCAGCGCATCCTGGGGGATGTATGATAATTTCGAACAAAGAGGTAATGATTTTAAAAATATAGTGAGGGAGTACAAAGATTGATGAGAGTAATTTTATCTGGTGGTGGTACAGGTGGCCATATCTATCCTGCCATCGCCATAGGGCAAAAAATTGAAGAAGAATTTGATAATTCGGAGATATATTATGTAGGAATAAAGGGAGGACCTGAGGAAAAAATTGCTCAGAAGTATGGCTACGAATTCTTAGCCTTATCCGGTATGGGGATACCTCGTAAGATTTCCAAGAAACTTTTTATATCCCTCTTAGAAAACTACAAGGGCTTTAGGATGGCTAAGGGAATTATAAAAAAAATCAAGCCTGATATTGTAATAGGAACTGGCGGCTATGTATGCGCTCCTATCCTTTATCAGGCATCAAGGGTAGGCATACCAAGCCTTGTCCACGAATCAAATTCCTATCCTGGCATGGCTTCCAAATTTTTATCAAACAAGGTAAATAAAGTCCTTATATCCTACGAAGCTGCTAAAAAACACTTCAAAAGCAAAGACAATATAATAGTTACAGGAAATCCAGTTAGGACTAGCTTTGACCTATCCTATACTGAAGATGATTTAGATAAACTTGGCATAAAGAAAGATAGGCCTATAGTATTTTCCTTTGGAGGAAGCAATGGATCCTATTGGATGAATAAGGCAGTGGTAGAATTATCAAAGTCTCTAGATGGCTCATACTACCTCCTCCACCAAACAGGTAGGAAAAATTATGATCAATTCTTAGAAGATATTAGCCCAAACCAATACCTTAAGATTTTTCCTTATATTGACAATATCGACTTATTTTATGGGGTTAGTGACTTGGTAATAGCATCATCTGGAGCCATGAGCCTATCAGAAATATCAGCAGTTGCAAGGCCTTCGATTCTGATTCCAAAAAATTATACAACAGAAAACCACCAAGAGTACAACGCTAGAACCTATGTAAATAAGGGAGCTTCTAGTATGATATTAGAAAAAGACCTATCAGGAGACATCCTTGATCAAAAGATAAAAGAAATAGTAAGCGATCCTGATAAAATGAAAGAGATGGGAGAGAAAGCTCATAGTTTATCCAAGGAAGATGCTGGAGATAAGATAATGGATATTATAAAAGAGCTAGTTCACTATGAATAAGGATAGAGAAGCAAAAAAAAGAATACAATCAAATAAAGATAGGAAGATCCTTAAGGATGGTAAGGTTAAGGATAGGAGCCGTAAAGTTTTTACAAGGGGCTTTGTCATATTCTTGGCTCTAATGTCGCTTGGAATACTATTTTTTAATATTTATAGGCATCCCTACTTGCAGGTTAGCCAGATATATGTCTCTGGCAATGAAAAAATAGACGATGCAGAAATAATTGCAAAAATGGGTTCTTCAATAGGAAAAAATATCCTAACTTATAGGTCAAAAGAAGCTGAAAAAAAGTTAGAAGAAAATCCAATGATCGATAAAGCTCAAGTAAAAAAAGTCTTTCCCAATATCTTAAACATTGAGATAGAGGAGATATACCCAGTCTTTCTATTAGAAAATAGCGAAAATCAAATCTTGGTTTCTAACAAGGCTAGTATTATAGGTCCAAAAAAAGATCAAGACACTATCAATTTAATCAATCTTAGACTAGATAATTATAATAGTGACCTTAAGGATCAAGTAACAAATGATGAAGAGATTAACGGTTTTTTGACAGAAATATCTAAAGCTGCTTATGTATCTGATATAGGCCAATTAAATTTTGAAAACACAGCCCATATCGGTATAATAGTAAAAGATATAGAGGTTGATTTCGGATCCTTAGATCAGTCTTCTTACAAGATTGTCTTGCTCGAATCAATTTTAAAAGACGTAGAAAATAAGGACCTCGAGGATGTAAGAATCTCTCTAGTAGATCCAAAAAATCCAGTAGTTGAAATAAACCAAGGTTCTTAATATAAAATTTTTTAGGTAATGGGGGAAATATGGCAAACATTAACATGGAAACTGATAACAATGCTCTAGCTAAAATCAAAGTTATAGGAGTCGGCGGAGGCGGAAACAACGCAATAAGCCGAATGAGAGACAATGGACTTTCAGGAGTTGAATTTATAGCTCTTAACACAGACCTACAAACACTACAAGCTTCAAATGCAGATGTTAGACTTGAAATAGGAGAAAAACTCACTAGAGGTCTTGGTGCCGGCGGAAATCCTGAAGTAGGTGAGAAGTCAGCAGAAGAAAGCAAGTCAGAAATATCTGAACAACTTAAGGGTGCAGATATGGTCTTTATCACAGCAGGAATGGGCGGTGGAACAGGTACAGGAGCTGCTCCAGTAGTTGCAAAAGTTGCAAAAGAAATGGGCATTCTTACTGTTGGTGTTGTTACAAAACCATTTACCTTTGAAGGTAGAAAAAGATCTATCCAAGCTGAAGGTGGAATAGAAAAACTAAAGGAAAGTGTAGATACCTTAATCACTATTCCTAACGATAAACTTCTTCAAATCGTTGAAAAAAGAACATCTATGGTAGATGCTTTCAAGATGGCTGATCAAGTTCTTATGGATGCTGTAAGTGGTATATCAGAGCTTATAGCAGTACCTAATGTAATTAACCTTGACTTTGCAGACGTTGAGTCTATTATGAGTGATCAAGGTATAGCTCACATGGGTATTGGTAGGGCTAATGGTGAAAATAGGGCGGTAGATGCTGCTAAGGCTGCTATTAACTCACCTCTTCTAGAAACAAGCATAGAAGGAGCTAATGCAGTATTACTTAACGTAACAGCAGCAGAAGTTGGTCTAATGGAAGCTAATGAAGCTGCAGAATTGATTAGAGAAAATATCGACTCTGATGCTAATATCATCTTTGGTGTAGGATCTGATGAATCCTTAGGTGAAGATATCAAGATAACTGTTATTGCAACAGGTTTTGATAGTCCAAATGCAAGAAGAAAAAGTGCACCAAATAACTCAAGGGATGATTTAAATGCTCCATCAAGAGCAACAAGATCTACTTCTTCTTCAAATAATAGCTCATCAAGCTTCTTTGACGATATAGACCTACCTGACTTTTTAAAGTAATATGAGATGTCCCTATTGTAATTCATTAGATACTAGGGTAATCGACTCGAGATCAACTGAAGATGACAGGGCTATAAGGAGAAGGAGACAATGCGGACATTGTGATAGGAGATTTTCAACCTACGAAAGGTACGAAGATGCCACAATCATGGTTGTCAAAAAAGACCTAACCCGAGAGGCCTATGATCAGAGCAAACTTATAGGTGGGATAGTAAAAAGTTGCCAAAAGCGACCAGTAAGTATGGCTGAGATTGAAAATGTAGCCAGAAATGTCGAAATGAAGATTAACCATCTAGGCAAGAATGAAGTATCTTCAAGGTATATAGGAGAGCTTGTTATGAATGAGCTTAAGAAACTTGACCCAGTAGCCTATGTTAGATTTGCCTCAGTGTATAGAGAATTTAAGGATGTTGATTCATTCTATGAAGAAATAAAAAGTTTAAGAAATGATGAAGATGGGGATGTTGCAGAATGAATAAATCGTCCCATAATCGTTAGAAGAACCTCTACGTCAATTTGGCCTCTCAGAGCCGGCGGGCTAAACCTCCCAGAGCCGGCGGGCTAGTCCGACATATTTTCATAGAGAACCTTCTAACGATGTGACGATGTTTATTCATAGTTTGCAACACCCTTTTTTTTTATAAGGGGTGAATATGGATTTATTTGAATTAAATAGGCAAAGGGAGCTTGAGAAGTCAGCTCCCCTTGCAGATAGATTAAGACCTAAGAAGCTTGATGACTATCTGGGTCAAGACCATCTCTTAGGAGATGGGAAGATCCTCCGAAGGATGATAAGGGCTGATAGGATTTATTCTATGATCC
This sequence comes from Anaerococcus sp. AGMB09787, assembly GCF_022808955.1. Taxonomy (GTDB): domain Bacteria; phylum Bacillota; class Clostridia; order Tissierellales; family Peptoniphilaceae; genus Anaerococcus. The sequence continues at coordinate 16,714 of NZ_JAKZEY010000016.1, read as the reverse complement.
TCTATGGGCCACCAGGAGTAGGAAAGACTAGTTTAGCGAAGATTATATCAGAAGCTACTAATAAGGCCTTTGAAGAAATATCTGCGGTAACCTCTGGTATAACAGACCTAAAGAAGAAGGTTCAGATAGCCAAGGATAATTTAGCCTACGAAAATAGAAAGACTATCTTGTTTGTCGATGAAATCCATAGGTTTAATAAGAGCCAACAAGATTACCTCCTACCCTTTGTGGAGGATAGCACCATAATTTTAATTGGAGCATCTACCGAAAATCCATATTTTGAAATTAACAAGGCCCTTCTTTCTAGGATGTATATTTTTGAGCTAAAGGCCTTGACCCATGAGGACCTATCAAAGTTAATAGATAGGGCTTTGACAAAGGATGAATTACTTAAGACGAAGAATATAGACCTAAGGGATGAGGCCCGAGAGATTTTGATAAACTACTCAAATGGCGATAGCAGGGCCCTATTAAATGGCTTGGAGATTGCTATATTTTCAGAAGAAGAGAAAAATAGTAAAATAGTAATAGATAAGTCTACTATAGAAAATTCTATCCAAAAGAAGATTTTCATCTACGATAAAAAAGGCGATAGTCACTATGACCTAGTGAGCGCCTTCATAAAATCAATTAGAGGCTCAGATATTGACGCTTCCCTTTATTATCTGGCAAGGATGCTAGAGGGGGGAGAGGATATAAAGTTTATAGCAAGAAGGCTAATAATTCTTGCGTCAGAAGATATTTCTAATGCAGATCCTAAAGCCTTAATCTTGGCAGTAGCTTGCTTTCATGCCATTGATACAGTGGGCATGCCCGAGGCTAGGATTATTTTGGCACAGACTGTAGTCTATTTGGCAGCAGCTCCTAAGTCAAATTCGACCTACCTGGCTATAGATAAGGCACTCAAATTCGTGAGGGAGAATTCTGATGAGGGGGTGCCTAATAAATTAAAGGATACCCATTATAAGGGATCTGATACCTTTGTTAAGGATACATACCTGTATCCCCACAATTTTGGTGGCTATGTTAGAGCTGATTATTTACCAGATGCCTTTAGGGACATAAGCTTTTATGAGAGTAAGAACATAGGGTTTGAAAAGGATATGATAGATAGACTTAATAAAATTAAGAGAGGGAATAATGAAGATTAGAGAATTAATTAATGATTTAGAAAAGTATAAAGATAGCGAGGTTATCCTACAAGGATGGATTAGAAATTCAAGGTTTGGTAAAAACGTAGGATTTATTGAATTAAATGATGGATCAACCTTCAAGAACTTACAAATTGTTGTTTCTAAGGATATAGAAAATTATGATGAACTAGATAGTCAAAACCTATCAGCATCATTAGAGGTTGAGGGAAAATTTGTCCTAACAGGAAATGAAAGGAACCCTTATGAGGTTCAAGCTACAAGGATAAGTGTTTTGGGAGAATCTTCAGACAAATTCCCTATCCAAAAGAAAAGACAACCCCTAGAATATATGAGGACTATTCCTCACCTTAGGGCTAGAACTAATACCTATAGGGCAGTCTTTAAGGTAAGATCACTCCTTGCCTATGCCCTCCACAAGTTTTTCCAAGAAAACGGCTTTACTTATGTTCACCCACCAATAATTACAGCATCCGATGCTGAAGGTGCAGGTGAGATGTTCAATGTAACAACCTTAAGCCCAGAAGAATATCCTACAAAAGAAGATGGAAGTATAGATTATTCCAAGGACTTCTTTGGTAAAAGTGCCCATCTTACAGTATCAGGTCAGCTAGAAGCAGAAGACTTGGCGCTTGCTTTGGGAGATGTCTATACTTTTGGTCCAACTTTTAGGGCAGAAGTATCCAACACTCCAAGACACGCTGCAGAATTCTGGATGCTAGAGCCTGAAATGGCCTTCACAGACTACAATAGGGCTATGGATGTGGCAGAAAACATGATAAAATACGCTATCGATTATGTATTAGAAAATGCCAAAGAAGAAACGGCATTCTTCAATGAGAGAATAGATGAGGGCCTAATTGATAGGTTAAACAAGATTAGAAATGCTGACTTTGCAAGGATTACCTATACTAAGGCAGTAGAGCTCCTAGAAGAAGCTGATGAAAAATTTGAATATCCAGTTAAGTGGGGCATAGACCTCCAAACTGAGCATGAGAGATACCTATCAGAAAAAATTGTAGGTGGCCCAGTATTTGTAACTGACTATCCAAAAGAGATCAAGGCCTTCTATATGAAGAGAAATGATGATGGCAAGACTGTAGCTGCCTTTGATATGCTAGTTCCTGGAGTAGGAGAGCTAATAGGTGGATCTCAAAGGGAAGAAAGATATGATGAGCTAGTTAAGTCAATGGAAGAAAACGGACTTAATGTAGATGATTATGGAAACTATCTTGACCTAAGAAGGTTCGGTACAGTTGTTCACTCAGGTTTTGGCCTAGGGTTTGAGAGAGCCTTGATGTATGTTACCGGAATCAAAAATATAAGAGACGTCATTGCATATCCAAGATATGTAAATGCCTTTACAGATAAAAATTAGGAGGAAAAATGGTTGAGTATAACCCAAATGCTATAGAGAAAAAATGGCAAAAAAAGTGGGACGAAGAGAAAACATTCAAATCAACAATAGATAAGGAAAAGAAGAAATTTTACCCGCTAGTAGAATTTCCTTATCCATCTGGACAAGGCCTCCATGTTGGCCACCCACGTCCATATACTGCCCTTGACGTTGTAGCTAGGAAAAGACGTCTGCAAGGGGAAAATGTAATGTTTACTATGGGTTGGGATGCCTTTGGTCTTCCTACAGAAAACTTTGCTATCAAGAACAAAATCCACCCTGCAAAAGTAACCAAAGATAATATTGCAAACTTCAAAAAACAAATGAAGTCTATAGGTTTCTCCTTTGATTGGGATAGGGAGATTAATACAACTGATCCTGACTATTACAAATGGACCCAATGGATCTTCATACAAATGTTCAAACATGGCCTTGCCTATAAGAAGGAAATGTCAGTTAACTGGTGTCCTAATTGTAAGGTAACCCTTGCTAATGAAGAAGTTATTGATGGTAAGTGTGAAAGATGTGGAACTGAAGTAGTTCACAAGATGAAAAACCAATGGATGCTAAAAATCACCGAATATGCTGATAGGCTAATCGATGACCTGGCAGAAGTTGATTTTGAAGGAAGAATCAAATCAAGCCAAATTAACTGGATTGGTAGGTCATATGGGGCCAATGTAAACTTCAAAATCAAGGACAAGGAAGACAAATTAACAGTGTATACCACAAGACCTGATACTATATTCGGGGTTACATATATGGTAGTAAGTCCAGAACATCCAATCCTTGACAAATACAAGGAAGAGATCAAAAATTTCGATGAAGTAGCAGCCTATAAGGACCAAGCTGCCAAAAAATCCGATTTTGAAAGATCAGAGCTAAACAAGGATAAAACTGGAGTTATGCTAGATGGACTAAGCGCCATAAATCCACTTAATAACAAGGAAATTCCTATATGGGTATCTGATTATGTCCTAATGACCTACGGTACTGGAGCAATAATGGCAGTACCTGCTCATGATACTAGGGACTTTGAATTTGCCCAAAAATTTGAAATGCCTATCATTAAGGTCTACGATGGAGAAGATGAACTTCCACAAACAGATATAAACAAGGGAAGGGTAATTAATTCCGACTTCTTAAATGGACTAAGTGCAACCGAAGCTAAGGAAAAAGCTATAGAATATATCAAAGAAAATAACCTAGGAGAAGCCAAGACCAACTTTAAATTAAGAGACTGGGTCTTCTCTCGTCAAAGATATTGGGGTGAACCAATCCCTATGGTTTATTGTGAAGAACACGGCTGGCAGCCTGTAAATGAAGAAGATTTGCCAGTTCTCCTACCAGATGTAGACTCCTATGAAGTAACATCTACTGGTGAAAGTCCACTTTCAGAAATAGATGACTTTGTAAATACAACTTGTCCAATCTGTGGAGGTCCTGCTAAACGTGAAACAGACACCATGCCACAATGGGCTGGATCATCATGGTACTACCTAAGATATATGGATGCCAACAACGAAAATGAATTAGCAAGCGACGAAGCCCTAGACTACTATGGCCCAGTTGATTGGTATAACGGAGGAATGGAACATACTACTCTCCACTTGTTATACTCAAGGTTCTGGCACAAGTTCCTCTATGATATAGGCCTTGTTAAGACAAAAGAGCCATACATGAAGAGGACTAGCCATGGAATGATCTTAGGCTCAGACCACCAAAAAATGTCTAAGTCTCGTGGTAATGTAATTAATCCTGATGATATAATCAGAGACTATGGGGCAGATACCCTAAGATGCTATGAAATGTTTATGGGAGATTTCGGTTCAATGGCTACTTGGTCAGATGAGGGAGTAAGGGGTTGTAGGAAATACCTAGAGAGAGTCTTCAACCTAAAAGACATAATAAAAGATGGAGATACCTACTCAAAAGACCTTGAAATCTTAATAAACCAAACCATAAAAAAAGTTAGCGAAGACTACGAAAACCTCAAGTTCAATACAGCCATAGCCCAACTCATGACCCTCTTAAACGAGATTAGAAGCAGGGGAGAGATAAACAAAAAAGAATTTGAAACCTACATTATCCTACTAAACCCAGTAGCACCTCACTTGACAGAAGAATTATGGGAAATGATGGGCTTTGAGGGAGAACTAAACCAAGCAAGCTGGCCAGAATACGATGAGAACAAATTAAGTTTTGATACCTTCGAAATGCCAGTCCAAATAAACGGCAAGGTTAGAGCAACAGTAACCATGAGCAAGGACTCATCCAAAGAAGATGCACTCAAACTTGCCTACGCAGACAATAACATCAAGACCTACGTAGAGGGCAAGGAAGCTAAGAAAACTATCTATGTCCCAGGTAAAATTTTAAACATTGTAATATAATCATATCAGGTAGAGATACCTGCTTTTAAAACACCTTTTAAGGGTCTATAAATAATTTTGTGTATCAACCTAAATCCTGATTAATGATATGTACCCTCTTTACTGGACAAAGCAGTAAGGAGGGTATTTTTATGAAATATAGCTATGAATTTAAAAAGAACTGTATAGAATTATACAAACAAGCTAAATAAGCTGATACACCTAGAGGTATCAGCAAATATTACTTCCGTAATTACATAAGAAGATGGAATAATTTAGTAGAAACACATGGAATTGAAGTATTAAAGCATAAATCTCATAACAATAGTTTTTCAGTAGAGGATAAATATAATAGTGTATTAGAAGTTGTTAAAGGAAAATCTACTTATCAAGTTTCTATTGAATTAGGAATCAGTGAAGCTAATATTCAAAACTGGGTTAACAATTACAAAATTTATGGATATAATGCTCTTGTAAAAAAAAAAGAAAGGTCGTAAATCTAAGAATACAACCATGAAAAAATAAATATCCATAAAGCAAAAAAACTTAATGAATCTGAAAGAGAAGAATTAATAAGACTTAGAGCAGAAAATGAATATATAAAGGCTGAAAACGAAATAATAAAAAAAGAAATCGCCTTGAGAGAAAAGAATTACGCTGCGCAACTCAAGGAGAAAAACCAGCGATTGTCAAAAAACTCAAAGAAAAAGGCTACAGACTAAAATATCTTTTAGTAGCTATCGATTTGCAAAAATCAACATACTACTATGAAATTAATAAAGTTGATGCTGTTAAGATTAGAAATAAAAATATATAAAATAAAATATCTGAGATATTTAACAATCACAAAGGAAGATATGGTGTAAGAAGAATATATAGAGAATTATTGAATCAAGTATATACAATAAATCATAAAAAAGTTCAGAGAATAACGCATGAATTAAAACTATTTGGTAAAAGACCTAGAGAAAAATATCATTCATACAAAGGAAAAATAGGAAAGACTGTTGATAATATAATAGACAGAAATTTTAAAACTGATAAGCCATTACAAAAATGGAGTACTGAAGTATCTCAATTTAACTTTTCATGAGCTAAATGCTACATTTCACCAATACTTGATATGTATACAAATGAAATAATCTCTTATGACTTATCCTTAAGTCCTAATTTAGAGCAAATACCTAATATGCTAATGAAAGCATTTAAAAAAATTCCAAAACTAAATAACTTAATATTACATTCAGATCAAGGTTGGCAATACCAAAATAAATATTATATAAGTGAGCTTAAGAAACATGGTATTATCCAATCAATGTAAAGAAAAGGTAATTGTTATGATAATTCAATTATGGAAACATATTTTGGAAGATTAAAGAATGAAGTTTATTATGTTTACGAAAAGAGCTATAACTCTTTTGAAAAATTTTCTAAAGCAATAGAAAAATACATCTATTATTAAAATAACGAAAGAATTCAGAAGAAAACAAAATGGATGCCACCTACAAGATATATGTTGGCATCCACCACAACTAATTAATTAAATATTGTGTCCAGTTTTATGGGTACACGTCATAATTCTATTCTACTCATCACTTAAGTGGACAGTAAAAAATCAGCAAAATCTTAAGGATTTTGCTGATTTTGAGAAATTAGATATTTTTTGAGTAATTATTATTAAATCAAATTTTAATTGTTGATAAATCTTTTATACCAATCATTGATCAATTTGATGTGTTTTCTTTCTTCTACTTCTACTTTGTCAAAGATTTCTCTTTCGAAATCAGGTAGGATTCTTCTTAATTCACCTATAAATATTATAGTATCTTTTTCAAGACCTATAGCGAAGTTGTATACATCTTTTACATCTGCATCATCAAAATCAAAATCAAAGTCGAAGCTGGCAGCTACCAAAGATTGGAGGTATGATTCGTATTCTTGGTCATATTCTTGTCTTGATAGGTTAGAAGTTGATATTTCAGATTTTTCTGCAAGCTCTTTGTAGAGTTTTTCGTGATGAAGCTCTTGGTCAGCTAAGAATTTAAAAAATTCTTTTATTTCTAAATCATCAAATCTCTTACTAGCTTCAATATAAAAGCCATGACCATTTTGTTCAAGTCTAACTAGTGATTCTAATAAATCTTTTGGTTCAAAAATTTCTGTTGACATATAATCTCCTTATTTTAAAGCCTTGTGATCTTCTAGTGGCATTACGTTGATATTGCTTCTATATTCTTTTTCTGTCCAGTTAACTCTATCTGCTATTATACATTCTGGGTTTAAGTCTACATCTTTAAGCATCATTTTCTTAAAGGTAGGGAAGCCTACTCTATCCATTAAGTGGCCACCATGTAGGTAAACAGGTTTACCATCTAGGACATATCTTGAGAATTCTTGCCAATTTTTCATCATTTGGATTACTGCATCTTCTGACATGAATTTAGCAAACATAGTTCCCATTCTTGGATATTGCTTACCAGTTCTACCACCGATCATTACAGTCCAGAGTTTCTTTTCATCTCTTGTCCATGCACTAGCAGGGCATGCTGCTACACATTCACCACAACCAACACAGCAACAAGCATCCTTGTCAACCTTGTGGCTGTCATTCATTGAAAGTACTCTAGTAGCTACGTTCTTACATTTATCAACACAAGCTTCACATCCGATACAACGATCTATCTCATATTGTGGTTTTGTAACTCCGATAAAACCGAAGTCTGTAAAGTGAGCCTTGCCGCAGTCGTTAGGGCAGCCTGAGATTGCTATTTTTATATGGTATGGACTTGGATAAATTATTCTTTCTAGCTTGTGAGCAAGTCTTTGTGTGTTTTGTGCAGCTTTTATACAGTGAACCCCACCTATACAAGCTGTTATGTTACGAGGTCCTATGAAAGGATATCCGTCGTCAGTAACATCCATTCCAACATTACATACCTTGTTTTCTATTTCATCTATATAAGGTCTTATATATTCTTTAACCTTAGGAACATCTTCATATTTTATTCCTGGAATATCGAAAGTTTGTCTCATACCTATATGGAAATCACCATTTCCCCAGGTTTGGCAAATGTACTTAACTAGCTCAAGCCATTTTGCATCAACAACTCCTCCAGGTACTCTCATTTGAAGCATGAATTCTCCAGGAACTTTGGATTGTCTAAAACAGGTTTGTCTTAATTCTCCTACATTTACATCTTTTGTCATGTTATCTCCTTAATCTAATAATTCCTTTGCTTCTGTATAGTTAAATACTGGGCCATCTAAGCAAATATAGGTATCATTGATCCTACAATGTCCACATTTACCTACTCCACAAGACATTTTTCTTTCAAAGCTTGTCCAGATTTTATCATCTTCTACGCCTTCTTTTTTGAAAGCTAGGGCAGTAAATCTTATCATTATAGGAGGGCCTACCATCAAGCAAGCGTAGTTATCGTTAAAGTCTTTAAATGGTACATCTTTGATAAATTCTGTAACCATTCCTTTCTTAAAGCCCTCGTATTCTTCTGTATCTAGAGAATAAGTTGTAGTGAATTTATCACTTTCTTCCCATACTTTAAGATCATCTTTAAATAAAACTGCTTCATGGTTTTTAAATCCTGCTATTAGGTGTAAGCTCTCAAAGTCTTCACTATTTAATCTTATGTATTCTATAAGTCCTCTTACAGGAGATACCCCAGTTCCACCAGCAACTATTACAACATTTTTGCCTTTTAGTTCTTCTATTGGCCATCCATTACCATAAGGTCCTCTTGCAAAGATACTATCTCCAACTTCTTTTTCAAAAAGTCCGCTTGTAACTTCACCGACGTTTCTTATAGTTAATTCAATAAAACCTTCACCAAATCCACTTACAGATATTGGAGCCTCTCCAACTTTTGGAAGTGAAAGTTCTAAGAATTGCCCAGGTCTTACTTGTTTATCAAATTCTATTCTAAAAGTCCATTCTATGTCAGTGTGTTTTTTTATATCTAATATCTTGCAAGGAAAAGGACGTACTGGATTATTTTCTAATGAAATATCTTCTTTTATCTTATCTGTCATATTTAATTCTCCTTGTTTTCTCTTATAGTATTAAGTACTTTTGAAACTTTATTTATTGTTTCAGGATAGCTTATAAGTTGTGGGCAGTGACTTGAGCAGCGACCACATCCAACACACATAGCACCATCGCCAAACCTACTGTTATGGGCATAGATTTTATGTAGTATTTTGTAACGATATCTATCTTTAATAGTTGTTCTAAACTTTCCACCACCAGCTACTAGGTCGAAATCTTTAGTCATACAAGAAGCGTTAGTTCTTCTTCTTTCACCAACATTTGTGTTTTGTGAATAAACTATATCTCTAGTAGTAAAGCAGGTACAAGTTGAACATGATGTAGTACAAGATCCACATCCTATACATCTTGCTTGGTATTCATCCCACATTGAATCATTTGCAATTAAGTTTGCTTCATGATTATCTTTTATTTCAGGAAATTCTACAGTAAAGTCATTTTCTTCTGGGAATTTAAGATCAAAGTCTTCATTAGTAAATCCATCGAAAAGTCCTTGTAAAGATTCATCATTTAATTTAAGGTTTAAGCTATTATCATCATTAAATCTTACTGCAAGAGTGAAGTCATCGGTTTTGTTTGAATTTGTACTTACACAGAAACAATGTTGATCTAAAGAATTAGGACATTCCATTAGAGCGTAATGAACCATTTTTTTACGTCTTTTATAAAATACATCTTCTGCATTACCGTTTTTTAGATACATATCATCAAGATATTTTATAGCATTTATATCACACGCTCTTACGAAAACCAAGACAGGTTTTTTGTATCTTTCACTAGTTTCGGTATAGCTATCTTCTGTAAAATAAAATAGTGTTTCTGTAAATGGTGTTAGCATTTCTTTTGGGGAGTATGTAGATTTTTCTTTATACTCAATATCATCTAAGTTTTTTAATTTCCTATACATAATTGCGTCTGTATCGCAATATCTTCCTGCCCTAACTTCTCTTATAGGGCCGTATAGATCAAATTCTTTAGACAAAGACATGAAAAGCTTATCTTTGTCTTCAGTTGCAATTTTGTAATCAAAATTAGACATCATAACCTCCTAATATTAATCTATATATTATATGATATCATAAAAATAAAAAAAAATAAATTGCAAATGAACATTTAATTAAAAAATCACTTACTGGGCTAAATTTTAAATAGAATTTTAAAGTAGTATAATTTTACTTAGAAAAGGAATCAATAAAATGATAGGGAGGATGATATGAAATTTATAGTTTTTGGGATAAACCATAATGCTTGCCCTATAGATATACGCGAAAAATTACATTTTACTGAATCAAAAATAATACAAGCAAGTGATAATTTGATATCAGGATTAGCTAGCGAAGTTTTAATCTTATCTACTTGTAATAGGTCTGAGACTTATGTAATTACAGATGACAATTTTGATAAGCCTATGGCGGTAAGATTTTATGAGGATTTTTTTGATTATAAAGGACTTAATGATAAGATGTATTTTCTTTCTGATGTTCAAGCTATTAAGCATTTGATAAATTTATCTCTTGGTAGAGAAAGCTTGATAGTTGGTGAGGATCAGATATTAGGACAAGTAAAAGACGCCCTAGATTTAAGCCAATCATTAAATTTTTCAAAAAAACACATAAATTATATTTTTAGGGAAGCTATATCCTTTGTAAAAAAAATAAAAAGCGAAAGTAATGTTTCTTCTACACCTATTTCAACAGCTTATATAGGACTTAAAGATATAGAAAAGAATTTACATATAAAAGATAAAAAAGCTCTTGTCATAGGAATAGGAAAGATGGGAATGCTTTCTATAAATTATTTGATTGACTTTGGTGCGAAAATTTCTATAAGCAACTGGAATATAGAAAATTCTTACAAGTTAAAGGAAAAATATCCTGATATAGAAATAGTAAAATTTGATCAGATAGAAGATAAGATAAAGGACTTTGACCTTATAATAAGTGCAACCAAAAGTCCACACGTGATAATAAAAAAAGATTTCTTTGATAATTTAGATAAGAAAATATATATACTTGACCTAGCCTTACCTAGAGATGTCGACAAGGGTGTTGAGGATATAGAAAATATAGAACTTTACAATATAGATAAGCTAAGTAAAATTTCTGACGAGAATATTAACAAGAGAAGAGAAATACTAAATTCTTATGAAGATACAATAGCTACTAGGGCAGAAGAAATTTATGAAGAGATAAATGATGTTGATATAAGTAAACTTTTAACTTTGGTTAATGATAAGTGTAAAGAAGTTTCTGATTTTACTCTTTCTTATATAGAAAGAAAGATCGATGTGTCAGTCCATCAAAAAATAAAGTTAGAAAAAATTATAAAAAGTGCCTTAAATAAGGTATCTAGAAACCAAATTTTAAAGATTAAAAACTCTTCACTTAGCAAAGAATATAAGGACTTGGTAATAAAAATTTTAGAAGAGGCCTATGATGGCTAAATTTTTTCCTATTTCTATAAATAGTGAAAATAGGAAGGTTCTTATAATAGGAGGTGGAAAATCAGCTCTTATAAAATTAAGGACTCTTTTAAAATCAGAACTTTTTATAGAGATGGTTTCTATGGATTTTTTAGATGAAATTTATAAGATTAAGGAAGAAAATCCTGGAAGAATTAGGCTCATACAAAGAGAAATATCAAAAGATTTTGATTGTTTTACTTGTGATTTTTTGATACTTGCCATAGGTGATAGCAAAATAAGTACAAGTCTTAAAAAGATTTGTAAAGAAAAAAAAATCTTATTTTTAGATACAAGTAATCCTTTGTTATCAGATTTTATTTTAAATAAGACTATGGTAAAAAATGATATTGTATTTAGCGTTTCAAGCAATGGGAAGGCTCCTAGTCTTAGTAAATATTTAGCTGAAGAATTTGAAAATTTTATAGAAGATAAGGATATGGATCAGATAGAGCTTTTGATGAAGCTTAGAAATAAATTAAAAAATAAGAAATCTCCTCTAGTAAGTGAGATTATGAAAGAAGCTTATCTTTGGGATAAGGAAAAGTTAAGGAGTTATATAGAAAATATATGAAAGTAAAAATAGGGACAAGATCTAGTAAACTTGCCTTGATTCAAACAGAAAGTATCAAAGAAATTTTGGAAAAAGAAGGCTATGAGGTTGAAATTATAAAAATATCCACTAAGGGAGATAGAGTTATTGACAGAACTATTGATAAAATAAGTGGGAATGGCGTGTTTACAAGGGAAATTGAAATGAAACTTTTAGAGAATGAAATTGACTTAGCTGTTCATTCTTTGAAAGATTTGCCTAGTAAGCTTCCTCAAGGATTATGTCTTGCTAAGCCTCCTAAAGCTTATGGTGTGGAAGATGTTTATGTTGGAAAAGATAAAGTCCATAAAATAAAAGATTTATATAATAAAAAAATAGCAACATCATCTATAAGAAGGAAATATCTACTTAATGAATATATAAAAAATGTAGAAATATGTACTATAAGAGGAAATATTGATACTAGGCTTAAAAAGGTTAGAGAAAATGATATAGATGGGTCTATTTTTGCAAGAGCTGGGATCGATAGACTCTATACGGATGTAAATTATTTTATTTTAGATCCTAAGGTTTTTATACCTGCTCCTTGCCAAGGAATTTTAGGTATAGAAATAAGGCAGGAAGATAGTTATCTGAAGGAAGTTTTTGATAGAAATTGCGATGAATTTACAAATTATAGGATGGAAATAGAAAGAAGCTTCCAAAATGAATTGTCGGCAACTTGTACTTCTCCTATAGGAATTTATACACAAATAAAGGAAGGAAAGTTAAATCTCTATGGTTGTTATAAGGCTGATGACCAAAAATACCTTAAGTTTGAACAAATAAGTGGAGAAATATCAGATGGGATTTATCTTTCCAAAAAATTAGCTAATAAATTAAGGAGCAAATATGAAAAGTAAGGTAATAATAGTAGGAGCTGGTATAGGAGATAAGGATAATATAACTGTCAAGGTAAAAAAAGCCCTAGAAAATGCTGATGTAATAGTATATGATAGATTGATAAACCATGACATAATAAGAGAATACGAAGGGAAAAAAGAACTTTATTATGTTGGAAAAAAGGCTTCACATCATACTATGGCACAAGAAGATATAAATAAACTTATGGTTAAAATGGCAAATGAAGGTAAAAATCTTGTAAGACTAAAAGGAGGAGATCCTTATATTTTTGCAAGAGGAAGCGAAGAGGCATTATTTTTAAAAGAAAATGGAGTGGACTTTGAAGTATATCCTGGATTAACTGCAGCAACAGTATGTCTAAATTCTGCAGGTATTCCACAAACACACAGGAATATAAGTCAATCTGTTACTTATATTACAGGCCATAGGGAAAATGACGAAGACCAATCTTTTGAAAAATATGGAAAGTATGATGGGACTCTTGTTTTTTATATGGGATTAAAAAATCTAGATAAAATTATAAATGATTTATTAGCTGGAGGAATGGATGGAGATGCTGATATAGCCATAATCTCAAAGGGAGGATATAACAATCAAAAAGTATTTAAATCCAAAGTAAGATTTGTTTTAACTGAAATAAAAGAAGAAGACTTTCCGTCACCAACTTTAATAGTTATAGGAAAAACTGTAGGCTTAAGTGATGATTTAAATTACTTTGAAAATAGGGTGCTTTTTAATAAAAATGTTTTAATAACAAGGTCTTTGAAGGAATCTTTTGATTTATCTCAAAGGCTTACAGAACTTGGCGCAAATGTTATAAACGCACCTACATTTTCTATAGAATATAAAAACTTAGACATTTTAGAAAATGATATAGATAATTTTGACTATGATTATTTAATTTTTACGTCTACTAATTCTGTAAGAATATTTTTTGAAACTCTACTTAAAAAACATGATATAAGAAAAATAGGTAAGGTAAAGATCGCTGCCATAGGACTTAAGACAAAAAGAGTTATAGAAAGCTTTAATTTAAAGGTTGACTATTATTCAAAAGAAGGAGTTGCAGAAAAATTATATGAAAAATTATTTTCTATAATAAAAAAAGAAGATAAGGTTTATCTCCCGCATTCAAGCCTTACCAGACCTTATATAATAGATAGGCTAAGAGAAAAATCAACATTAAGAGATCTTGAAATATATGACAATGAAATAATAAAAGAAAAAGTAAACTTTGATGAAAAATTAGATGCGGCCTTATTCATGTCTTCATCTTCAGTAAATAATTTTATAGAAGTATATGGCAAGGATGCATTAAAAGATGTAAAAATATTTTCAATAGGAGCTATTACTAGTCAAACTCTTAAAGATCATGGATTAAATGATATTATACAACCTAAGATTGCAAGCTCAGAGAATTTGTTAGAAGAAGTGGAGAAATATTATGAGAATGAGAAGAATTAGAGGAAACAAGATCCTAAGAAAAATGACAGAAGAAACCACTTTAAGGGTAAGTGATTTTATATATCCCTTATTTGTAGTAGAAGGTGAAGATATAAAAAGTGAGATACCATCAATGCCTGGTATATATCACTTTTCTATAGATAGGCTTGGTGAAGAGATTCACGAATTAGAAGATTTGGGAATAAAATCAGTAATCTTATTTGGTATACCTTCCTACAAGGATGAGCTAGGATCATCTGCCTATGATGAAAATGGAATAATTCAAAAGGCTGTAAGAAAGATAAAAAGCATAAGTAAGAACATTTTGGTAATAACCGATGTTTGTATGTGTGAATACACAAGTCATGGACATTGTGGAATTTTAAACGAAAATGGAGATGTAGAGAATGATATAACTTTAGATTATTTATCAAAAATAGCTCTTTCACATGCTAAAGCTGGAGCTGATGTAATTGCTCCATCTGATATGATGGATTTTAGAGTAGAAAAAATAAGAAAAACTCTTGATGAAAATGGATTTAAAAATATACCAATAATGGCTTATAGTGCAAAGTATGCTTCAAATTTTTATGGACCTTTTAGAGATGCTGCAGATTCTGCTCCATCTTTTGGAGATAGAAAGTCTTATCAAATGGATTACCATAATGGAAAAGAAGCTATGAGAGAAATTGCCCTAGACTTAGATGAAGATAGTGATTTTATAATAGTAAAACCAGCTTTATCTTACCTTGATATAATAAAGCAGGCTAAGGATACTTTTAATACTAATATTGTAGCCTACAATGTTAGTGGAGAATATTCTATGGTAAAAAATGCTATAAAAGCAGGGCTTGTATCTGAAGAAATAATCTATGAGATACTTATATCAATAAAAAGAGCAGGGGCAAAATTAATAATAACCTACCATGCTAAAGAAATGGCTGAGAAATTAAGGAAGGAAAGAAATGACTTTATTTGATGAAGCAAAAAAATATATACCAGGTGGAGTAAATTCTCCAGTAAGGGCCTTTAATTCTGTCCATAGAGATCCTATTTTTGCAAAATATGGAAAGGGTCCTTATATATATGACGAAGATGGCAATAAGTATATAGATTATATAAATTCTTGGGGACCACTTATCCTAGGACACTCAAATGAAAAATTAATAGAAAAAGCAAAAACTTATCTAGAAGAAGGACTTAGCTTTGGACTTCCTACAAAAATAGAAGTTGATATTGCCAAGTTTTTAACTGATGCCATAGGCACTGATATGATAAGGATGGTAAATTCTGGTACAGAGGCAACTATGTCTGCCATAAGACTTGCCAGAGGATTTACTGGTAGAAATAAGATAATAAAATTTGAGGGTTGCTATCATGGTCATAGCGATGCTTTGCTTGTAAAAAGTGGAAGCGGAACCCTAACTTATAACATACAAACATCAAGCGGAGTTCCAAAAGATGTTACCAAAGATACTTTAGTATGTAAATACAATGATATAGAAAATGTCAAGGAAGTAATTTCAAATAATAAAGATGAGATAGCTTGTGTTATAATAGAACCTGTTTGTGGAAATATGGGAGTTGTAAGTCCAAGAGAAGGCTTCATTAAAGATTTAAGAAAAGTTACAGAAGAAGAAGGAATACTTTTAATATTTGATGAAGTAATAACAGGATTTAGGTGTAAATTTGGATCTGTAAAAGATATATTTAAAATTGAACCAGATCTTTATTGCTTTGGCAAAATAATAGGGGGAGGACTTCCGGTTGGAGCCTTTGCAGGTAAAAGAGAAATCATGGAAAGACTTTCACCTCTTGGAGATGTATACCAAGCAGGAACTCTTTCAGGAAACCCTCTTGCTATGAAGATGGGACTAGATATCCTAAGTGAACTAAAAGAAAATCCTGATATTTATGAAAGATTAGAAAATAATGCCAAACTTTTAGAAGAGGGATTTACAGATAATATAAAAAGCCTAGGAATTGATGCAAAAGTATCAAGGTTTAAGTCTATGATATGTTTATTCTTTGGCAAATTTGATAAGATAGAATCCTATGATGATGTAAAAAATGCAGATACTGGAGCTTATGAAAAATATTTTTCTTATATGTTAAAGGAAAAGATCCTCTTACCACCAGCACAATTTGAAGCTATGTTCATGTCAAATGCTCAAAATGATGAGATAATAAATTACACAATTGAAAAAAATAAAGAGGCTTTAGCTTTTGTAAAAGAAAATCTATCTTCTCAAATTTAATTTGAGGAGATAGAAATAGGATAACCAATCCGTTAGTGTTTAATATTTAACGAATCATAAAAGCTTAAGAAAAAATTTTTGATTATTTTATAACTATGATATAATTATATATAT
>NZ_JAKZEY010000015.1 GCF_022808955.1 Anaerococcus sp. AGMB09787 | reverse complement strand
TTGTAATAGAGGTTTCTTTTGTATTTTAAATATATATATAGGCATATAAAAAACTATTTAAATTGCTCAAATAATTGTCTATATTCCCTACAGACTCAAGGCAAGAGGTGCAAACTTCATTAAGGATAAGGCATGAGCCATCCAGGGCATCTCCTATGTTAATAAAATCTTCCATAAACCCTCCTTTATAAAAGAATACGATATATTTTTGATATAATTCTATGTCTACGTCTATTATAATAAAAGCGAAAATGATAGTCAATATCATTTTACTTAATCTTAATCATTAATTCTTAAAAAAGAGGAGGAGATATGAAAGTAAATATTATATATTGGTCAGGCACAGGTAACACCGAATCCATGGCAGATGCTATAGGAGAAGGTGCGAGGGAAAAAGGAGCTGATGTAAAGCTTATAAGTGTAAGTGAGGCAAGCCTTGATGATGTAAAGGAAGCAGACAGAGTAGCCTTTGGTTGCCCAGCCATGGGTCAAGAAGAACTCGAAGAAGACGAGATGAGACCTTTTATGGATGATGCCAACAAGGAAATATCTGGTAAGGAGGTCCTACTCTTTGGATCCTACCAATGGGCAGAAGGCGAATGGATGGAAAAATGGGTTGAAGAAGTTAAAGCAACAGGAGCTAAGCTCATTAAGGAAGACGGCCTCATAGCCTACGATAGCCCAGATGATAGCGCCATCGAAGAATGTAAAGAAATAGGAAGGAAGCTAGGAGAATAATGCCAGTAGGCTACCTACTGGATTTCTACAGCAAACTTGATGACTTTAAGGACCTAGATTATCTCATCTCCATATTAAAATTCAATCTAGCACCCTTAATTCACAAAAAAAAGCTTGGCAGCCTTATATCTTTGACAAATAACAAGAGAAGACTAAAAGACCTCTGGGATAAGCAAAAGGACTATATAGGAAAGCTTCTTGACCTCTATTTTTATGAACTCAAAGTAGAAGAAGACAGGGTTCTCATATATTTCTATAGGGAAGAAAGGCTAAGAAAAAAATTAAATGAAAAAAATATAAAACTTTTTCTAGAATCTTATGGTTATAAAGACCTCTCCAAACCAAACGAATATTTTATAATCCTAAAAGAAAGATTTAGCCAGACTTGCCCGGTAGAAATAGGAGTCTTCCTCGGATATCCTCTAGAAGACATTATTTTTTTTAACAGGTCAAGCAAAAATTATAAGTGCTTAGGCTATTGGAAGTGTTTCAATAATGAACAAAGAGCTTTAAGGACATTTAGAAAATACGATGCTTCCAAAATTTGTGAAATGAAAAAAATCTTACAGGCAGTATAGGTCCCTCGGTTATAACTGGGGGATTTTTCTTGTCCATATTTATTTGACTTCATCACTAGAAAAATATCAGTTTTTAAGTAGAATACTCTCATGGAAAGAGGATTTATGATAAAGGAAACTATAGTAGTTGAAGGAAAAGATGATATAGCCAATGTAAAAAGGGCTGTGGATTGTGAGATGGTTGCCACAAATGGCCTTAGCTTTGGCAAGGACTTGATTGATAGGCTCAAGGTAATTAACGAGAGGTGTGGGATAATAATCCTGACTGACCCTGACTATGCTGGCAAAAAGATCAGGGCGAGGATTGCAAGACACATCCCCACTGCCAAGCACGCCTATATTGATAGGAAGAGCGCCATAAAGAAGGGAGACCTGGGGGTAGAAAATGCTGACCCTGAGGTAATAATAGAAGCCCTAAAGAGGGCCAAGGCAGAAGTAGCTGAGAAGAGGGAAGAGTTTGTTATGGCTGACCTCGTAAAGGCAGGTCTATCAGTGGGAGATGATAGTAAGAAAAGACGCCAAAGGCTGGGAGATATCCTGGGGATAGGATATTTTAATTCCAAGCAACTTCTAGCCAAGCTAAATTCCTTTGGCATAAGCCGTGAAGAGTTTGATGAAGCGGTAGGTAAACTATGAAAAAACTATATTCACCCAAAACTGTAAGAGAGATAATGGACCTTTATGGCTTTAAATTTTCCAAGTCCCTGGGGCAAAATTTCTTGGTAGACAAGAACTTTGTTGACAAGATTGTAGATGCTGCCGATGTAAAAAATCAAAATGTAATTGAGATAGGGCCAGGAATAGGGACAATTAGCTATGAGATGGCAAAGCTTGCCAAGAAGGTCCTAGTTATTGAGATAGACGATTCCCTCATCCCAATCCTAGAAGAGAACCTGGGAGACTTTTCTAATGTCAAAATCATCCATCAAGATGTCCTTAAGTGTGATTTTAACCAACTAGTCGAGGAAGAATTTGGTGGGGAGGACTTTAAGGTAGTATCCAACCTCCCTTATTATATAACTACACCAATTATAGAAAAGCTCATAGAGGGAAGAAGCCCAAGTGATATGACCATTATGGTCCAAAAGGAAGTAGCTGATAGGATGCTAGCTGATGAAAATGACAAGGAGTATTCGTCCCTCTCAGTCTTTATAAAATTCTATGCAGATGCCAAAAAAATCACCAATGTCCCTAAGTCAGTCTTTATGCCTAAGCCAAAGATTGATAGTACAGTCCTTAGGCTAAGTCTTAGAAAATATGATGAAAAAGTAGATAGGGATAGGCTCTTTGCCCTAGTCAAGGCAGGCTTTAACAAAAGAAGAAAAACTATCCTTAATTCTCTATCAGACCTTTATCCAAAGGATACATTAAGTTTAGCTTTTGAAAAAGTGGGTATAAATAAAAGGCAAAGGGCAGAGAACCTGTCCTTGGATGATTATATTAATCTAACCAATGTTCTTAATTCAAAATAATTGGGTATATAAATATAAAAGGAGAGGATAAATTATGTCAGATATTAAAATTTACACATCAAGCACTTGCGTATTTTGTAAGGCAGCAAAACAATTCTTTAATGATAACAATATAGACTTTACAGAATACAACGTAGATGACGACAAAGACGCTGTAGACTACCTAGTAAGTAAGGGCTACAGGGGAGTACCTGTTATAAATATTGACGGGGAAGACATCGTAGGCTTTGATAAAGAAGCTATTGAAGAAAAATTAGGACTATAAAAATAGTCATACAAAAGAAGGCCGGCTATGCCGGCTTTTAGCTTACTTATTTTTCAATTTCTATACTTTGAATTTTGCTATTAAAGGCAGTTAGTGTTATAAGATAAGAATCACTAGTACTTATATAATATTTTTTGCTTGGATTAGATTTGTTTTCACTATCTTCCGTGAGGGCGTGTTTTTTAGCCACATCAATTATGGAATCTTCCAAATGGATACCCATGACTTCAAAGTCCCTATTGTTATTTATCATGGAAATTTTAATCTTATCGATCTCAGTATTTTCATCTATATTATTAGATTCATAGAAGGCTTCTATTAGGTAGTATTCCTTGTAGACCTTGTTGTTTTCGCCATCAGTAAACCAGGTTGGCTTTAGCCTTTGGCTGGCGCCGGTCTTTTTGATTATTGCTTTCTTTTCACCATCCCTAAGGTTATAGTCAAAGCCATCATCCAAAAAGTCCTTGATAGTAAGGGGCATCTTGTAAAGGTCACCCTCTATAATAAAGGAGCTATCTAGCTTGTTGGCTGTGGAATAACCATAGTCAGGGGCCTGGTCGGTGTAGGGATTTTCGACTGACTTAAGGAAGGTCTCAGTACCTAGTAAAATTGGGTAGGTAAAGATTAGGAGAATGTTTAAGACCAAAAAGACCAAGGTATGGTCCCTAAAGTCTCTATTGACCCCGTCTATCAGGGCAGAAATAGATCCTACAAGTCCTAGACCAAAGGATAGGAAAGAAACAAGCTTTAGGGGCCTATCTATGCCCAATATATTTATGTATGAATATCTAAAAATAAATCCTATGACAATCGAAATTAATCCTAGGATTAGGGTTACTTTGTAAATTTTTTTCATAATTATTTTTCCTCTCCTATATTTTACCAAAAATTGGAGGGCTTGTATATTGAATTAATGAAAAAGAGGCCTGTTAAGGTAAAATGTTTTAAGAAAAGTATTAATATCGAAAGGATAAAATTTGAAAAGATTTAGAGACTTACTTGAAAATATTGACCATGTATCCTACGTGGATGCTGGCAATTTTCCTATAAATTATGTAAATAACAATTCCAAAAAGATAGGGGACAATGATATATTTGTAGCTGTCAAGGGAAGCCTAGCTGATGGCCACAAGTATATCGACTCAGCTATAGAGGCTGGCAGCAAGATTATAGTCCACCAAGATGAGGTTGTTAAGAGGGAAGGGATATCCTATATCAGGGTCGGAGATAGCCGCAAGGCCCTAGCCCAAGTATCAAACTTCCTTACAGGAAATCCATCAAGCAAGATAAATATGGTGGCAGTAACAGGGTCTAATGGCAAGACCACGACCTCTAGGCTTATATCCTACCTAACTAGTAAATTGGTAGGTAAGTCCGGATCTATTGGGACTAATAACGCTATCCTTGATGGGGAGCTTATTCCAACAGCCAACACCACCCCAGATATCTGTGAAATAAATTTGATCTTGGAAAAGGCCCTAGCAAAGGGGATAGAGAATATGGCAATCGAGGCATCTTCCCATGGCCTTAGCCAAAAAAGGCTTTATGGGGTAGACATAGACTACGGGATTTTTACCAACCTATCAGAAGAACACCTCGACTACCACAAGACCATGGAGAATTATTTTGAGGCAAAGATGATTCTCTTTGACCAAGCCAAGCACACTATTGCCAATATAGATGATTCTTATGGTAAGAGGGCCAAGGACCTTTATCCTGATACAATAACCTTTGCTATCAACAATGAAGAGGCTGACTTTAGGGCAGAAAACCTAGTAAAAGAAGATAATAAGATTAAATTTTCCCTAAGGGGCGTAGACTTTACCCTAAATACAATCGCAGACTATGAAGTCTATAATACCCTTGCAGCTGCAAGCCTTCTTTCTCTGATGGGCTATCCTATGGAAGATATAAGAGATGGAGTAGAGTCCTTCCCTGGAATAAAGTCTAGGTTTGAATATATTGAAAATAATTTGGGTATCAATATAATCCTAGACTTTGCCCATACGCCTAGGGCCTTTGAGGCAGTCTTTAGGGCTGTCCCAGATGGAATTCAAAAGATAGCAGTCTTTGGAATAAATGGGGATAGGAATAGGAACTTTAGGAAGCTTATTGGAAGGACCTGTGCCGATAACCATGTCCTCGCAGTCCTAACCACAGATGATCCTAAGTTTGATAAGGTTCAGAATATCAACGGCCAAATCATAGAGGGGATAGAAGAAGGCGAGGGTCAATATGTAGTCAGAGAAGATAGGGATAAGGCCATGGAATACGCCTTTAGCCATGCCGACAAGGGGGCCTATGTCTTTTTACTTGGTAAGGGGGAAGAAAATTTCATTAAGTTTAAGGGAAATGAGAAAACCCCTTATAGCGAGAGGGAGACCATAAGAGAGGTCCTAGGTAGGCTATGAAAGTTTTTGTACTAGGAGGAGGAGTAGCGGGCCTAGCCTTTGCAAGCCTTGGGAGAGACCTTGATATAAGTGTCATAGATAAAAATAAAGAAGCTGGCAGGAAGCTCCTTGCTACAGGTAATGGAAGGTGCAACTTTACCAACCAAAACTTCGGCATGGACTTCTACCAAAGTGATAATAAGAACTTCCCCAAGAAGGCCCTAGAAGCCTTCACCAATAGGGACCTCATAGATTACTTTTATAGGCTTGGGATAGATTCGACCTACCTTCCTTCAGGGAGGACCTATCCTACAACCATGTCAGCCAAGACTGTGAGGGACATCCTCTACCTTGAAGCTAATAAAAACGCAAGCTTTATCTTTGATGAAGAAATAAAAGATATTGACCTAAGAAAGAAGCTTTTGATAAGTGAGAATAACAAGTACAAGTATGATATCCTAGTTATAGCAAGTGGGGGAATAAGCCTTCCCAAGTCTGGGTCAGATGGGAGCGTTTTTAAGATCCTAAGAGAAGAAATCCCAGTAAGGAAACTTACCTATGCCATAACCAACTACAAGACCAAGGAAAAATTTTCCAAAAAAGCCAAGGGGACCAAGATAACTGGCAAGGTTAGTCTCTTTGTGGATAATAAATTCATCAAGGCCTCCATAGATGATCTTATCTTTCAGGACTATGGTCTCACAGGAACATCGATTTTTAATATATCAAATGAGATAAGCCTTGCCCTAAGGGATAGGAAGAAGGCCCATGTCCTAGTTGACTTTTTCCCGAATTATAGCAAGAAGGACCTAGGAAAAAGACTAGGGGACTTACTTGAGAGAAATCCTAATAGGAAAATTAGTGAGATTTTGCTTGGCCTACTAAATGAAAGGATAATTAGCGATATTCTTAAAAGATCATCTATTGCAGATGATAAAAAAGCAAATAAAATAAGTAATGGAGATATGGATACCTTGTTAAGAAACTTGAAAACAATGAAGTTTACTATAGAAGATATCCACGATAAGACCAATGCCCAAGTTAGCCTGGGAGGATTTGATACCAAATTTGTAGACAAGACTACCATGAAGTCCAAGATCTACGATGATGTCTATATCATAGGGGAAGCCTTGGATGTAGCTGGTTCTTGTGGAGGCTATAATATACAGTGGGCATTTTCATCAGCAATAGCTGCTGTTAAGAGTATAAGGAGTTTAAATGTTTAAAATAAATAGAGAACTAAAGGAAATGAAGGATAATGGCGATAGCATAAAGCTTGCTATTATCGGTTGTGGCAAGATGGGATCGTCCCTCATAAGTCAGCTTTCAAAAATAGATGCCATGGAAGTGAAGCTTGTAGTAGATAGGACCCCACAAAAGGCCATCAAGGCCCTAGTCAATTCTGGAGTTAGTGAAGACAAAATAATCTTTACAGATGACTACAACGAAGGCTATGAAGTCCTAGAAAAGGGCTACATTTGCGTATCTACCAATTATAGGTTGCTTTACAAACTTATGCAAATAAATGCAGTCATAGACTGCACAGGAAACCCTCCTTTTGGAGCTGTTATAGCTAGAAAGACCATCCAATACCACAAGCACATGATATCCTTCAATGTAGAATGTGATGCAGTAGTAGGACCAGTCCTTGCAGATATGGCCAAAAAATCTGGTGTAGTCTACACAGGAATTCTCGGAGATGAGCCAGGAGCTATAATCGACCTAGTAGACTATGCCTATGGAATGGGACTTGATGTCTTGGTAGCAGCCAAGGGCAAGAATAACCCATTAGACAACTACGCAACCCAAGAATCCTTGGCTGAAGAAGCTAGGAAAAAGGGCCTTGCCCCAAAGATGCTCACATCATTTGTAGATGGAACCAACACCATGCTAGAGCTAAACTCTGTAGCCAATGCCATAGGATTCTTACCTGATACCTTCGGCTGCCATGGCATACCAACAAGCCCAGAAAGTGCAGTAGAAGACTTCAGACTCAAAAAAGACGGGGGAGTCCTATCCCACTATGGAGTAGTAGAATTCTCACGTGGAATGGCACCAGGAGTATTTATAATAGTAACTAGCGAAAAAGAAGACGTAAGAGACCTTATGAAATTCCTAGGCTTTGGAGATGGGCCAAACTACCTACTCTACAGACCTTACCACCTAACAAGCCTAGAAACACCAATCACAATCTATAAGGCAGTAGTAGAAAACGAAGCCTCAATAGAACCCCTCCACGGCCAAGTAGCAGACACAGTAGCCATAGCCAAGAGGGATATACGAAAGGGCGAGAGACTAGAAGGAGTGGGATCTGACACAGTCTTTGGCAAACTAACAAGCCACGCAAGAACCATAAAAGAAGACCTCTTGCCAATAGCCCTAATCACAGACAAAACCATAGCCACAAGGGACATAGAAAAAGACACAATCATAGACATGTCCATGGTCCAACTAGACGAAAAAGCAACAATCACAAGACTAAGAAGAAGACAAGATTCCATGAAACTTTAAAGAGAGGCCGGTGGCCTCTTTTTTGTGGGAGGTTTAATCCTTGATAGTTTTTATACTTACTTCATTAAATATTTCCTAAACTTTGATTCATAAAAAATTTTCTATTAGATACATCAGATAGGTAGCCTTAATACTTTATTAAAGATTAGCTAGTAAAAATTGGTATAGTGGTATAGAAAACATGCTAGTATAAAGCTATTATGAGATTGAGCAATTGATTTATATATTAAATTATAGAGTATCAAGAGAGTACATAATGGAGGAAGCGGATGATAGGCAATAATATCGAAGAGAATTTAGAAAAGAAACCAAACAGTAGAGAAATTGAAAAATTAAAAAATGAATTTCCACAGTTTTTTGATAAGGACGGGGAATTTTTAGTAGATAGATTTAAGGAAATGCTTAAGCAAAGCGATATTACACTTAACAAAGAAGGCTATGAACTTAAATTTTTAGGAAAGTCCTATGCAAGATACCTATCCTCTACCAAGACAGAAACATTTGTAGCCCCACATACAGAAGAAAATCAAAAAGAAGAAAATAAAGATAGTGAGAACTTATATATAATCGGAGATAATTTAGATGCCCTTAAACACCTCCTAGGATCATATGGAGGGAAAATCAAGTGTATTTACATAGATCCACCCTATAACACTGGCTCTGATGGCTTTGTCTATCCTGATAACTTTTCTTTTGATGCGAAAAAATTAGCAGAGATGATAGGAATAGAAGAAGATGAAGCAGAAAGAATTATTAATCTAAAGGGGAAGAGTTCCCATTCTGCCTGGCTTACCTTTATGTATCCAAGACTTATCCTTGCCAGGGAACTCCTCTCTGATGATGGGGTTATCTTTATTTCTATAGATGATAATGAACAGGCTAATTTGAGACTTATGTGTGATGAGATTTTTGGGGAAGAGAATTTTGTGGATACACTGATCTGGAAAGGAAAAGGCGGAGGTCAAGATTCTACATTTTATGTTAAATCATATGAATATATTTTATGTTATGCAAGGAATATTTCGGAGTTTAAGTTGTCAACTTATGAAATTGAAGAAGATGATAAAAGTTTTAATTATTACGATGAAGAAAGAAAATTAAAATATAAACGTCAGCTAGCAAGAAAATGGGGTTCTAATGCTCGACGTGAAGATAGACCTAATTTATATTTTCCGGTTATTGCTCCTGATGGTACGGAAGTATACCCCCGTCTTTCAGATGGTACAGATGGAAGCTGGAGACATAATAGATTAAGACTCCAACGTGAAATTGAAAATGGAGAATTTGAATTTATAAAGAACAAAGATAATGAATGGATACTTTACCAAAAAATATTTGCAAGTAAAGATGGGAAAAAAGTCAAAAAATTTACGAATATCATAGAAGATGTATCATCAGGTGCAGGAACTAAGTCTTTAAAAGATCTATTTGATGGAATTTCTTACTTTGATTATCCGAAGCCTGTTAGTTTAATTAAGAAGTTAATATCTATGATTGATGATGAATTTATTGTCTTAGACTTCTTCTCTGGCTCAGCCACCACAGCTCATGCAGTTATGCAATTAAATGCAGAAGATGGTGGCAATAGAAAATATATAATGGTTCAATTAGCAGAAGAAATTAAAGAAAATAAGCCTGCCTATAAGGCTGGTTACAGGACTATTGATGAAATAGGACGTGAGAGGATAAGAAGAGCAGCCCAAAAGATTAAAGATGAGACTGGGGCAGATATTGATTACGGCTTCAAGACCTATTCATTGGAAGAGCTAGATGAAGATACATTGACAAAGCTTGACTATTTTGATGACAATCCAAAGCTAATAGTAGATGATATGGTTGGTATTTTTGATACTGAAAATGCTAAGGGCAAGGATGCGATTTTAGCAACTTATCTTGTCCTAGATGGCTATGGTTTGAGTGTAAATCCTGAAAGTTATAAATTAGATCAATATACAGCAGATAAGCTAGAAAAGAGCCTCTATATTATTGACCAAGGCTTACAATCTACTGATGTAATGGAGCTTATAAGAAGGATTGAGTCTCTAGAATTAGATATTACAAGGGTCGTTGTTTATGCACAATCAATAGACTTTAGCGTTATGAACGAATTAAAGAAAAATCTTTCTAATTTAAGAAACAACAAGACAGTAGAATTGATTGAGAGGTATTAGGATGGGAATTAATTTAAGTATCTTACCTCATCAGACAGAATGTATACAGAGGGTAAGCCAAGTATTTGATGGGGTTAGTATAAGGGCTAGTGAAGATATTTTTGCAAATCCTATCTTTGACCCTTCTGATAGCAAACTTTTAAATAATATAAAAGATGTACAAGAAAATTTTGACGGTAAGGCCATAGCAAAAGATTTACGTACGAGAGTAGATGACAATTTTGGCCTTGATGTTCGTATGGAAACTGGTACTGGAAAGACTTATTGTTATACTAGGCTTATGTATGAGTTAAATAAAAGATATGGCTTTCACAAGTTTATAATCTTGGTACCAACTACTCCCATAAAGGAAGGGACTAAGTCTTTTATAGAATCAGACTATGCAAAGGCTCATTTTGCTGACCTATATCCTGACAAAAGAATATCCTTATCCGTCCTAAATGCACAAAAAAAGAAAAAAGGTAGAAAGATGTTTCCTCAAGCAATTTCAGATTTTGCTAGAGGAAGTATTTTAGAGAAAAGTACAATAAACACCTTACTTATGTCAAGTGGTATGCTTTTATCAAAAAAGACCATGGATGATGAATACGATCAAACTTTGTTTGGGACATTTTCTAATCCCTATGATACATTGAAAGCAACTAGACCAATAGTAATAATCGATGAACCCCATAAGTTTAAGAGAGAAAATAAAGCTTATAAGACACTGATAGATAGGATAGCTCCTCTTTGTCTAATAAGGTTTGGTGCAACCTTTCCTAATCTTTCTAAGTCTGATCAAAAAGACTACAACAATCTTGTTTTTAATCTAGGGTCATTGGAAGCCTTTAATAGCAATTTAGTTAAAGGTGTAGCTACTCAAATGATCGAACAGGAAAGTTTGAATGATACAAAGATAAAACTTTTAAATATCATCAATTCTCCAAAGTCTTGTGTACTTAGGAATGAAAAAAATGGCAAGACTTACACACTTAAGGTAGGGGATTCGCTTTCTATAATTGATGACGAGTTTGGCGGGATTTCTATTAGTGCTATTGGAAAGACAGAAGATGAAGATATTAAGAAAGGAGTGACTCTCTCTAATGGTCAGATTTTAGTTAAAGGTGATCAAATTTATGCTGGAATATATGGAAATACTTATCAAGAGCTCATGATAAAACAAGCGATTGAAAATCATATAGAACAGGAAAGAGAGAACTTTTTTAGGGAAAGAAAGATTAAAACTTTATCCTTATTTTTCATTGACTCTATATATTCTTATAGGGGAGAAGATGGGGATGGTTATTTAAGGAAAAAGTTCCAAGACTTGTTGAAGGAAAAGCTTGAAGAAGAAAAAAATAAATATTCTTCGTCTGATAGAGAAATTGAAAAAGAATATGTAAGTTTTATAGAAAGTTCTCTAGAAGATATTTCATCAACTAATGGAGGATATTTTGCTGAGGATAATTCAACTGCTGATGAGGATATTCAAAAAGAGGTTGATCAAATATTGAGAGATAAGCAAAGTCTATTGTCTTTTAAGGATGAGAAAGGAAATTGGAATACAAGAAGGTTTATCTTCTCTAAATGGACCCTACGTGAAGGCCGGGATAACCCCAATGTATTTCAAATCTGTAAACTTCGTTCTAGTGGATCTGAGATAAGTAAATTACAGGAAGTAGGTCGTGGACTTAGACTTCCAGTTGATGAATATGGAAATAGAATTTCAAATGAACAGTTTTATTTGACCTATCTTTTCGATTATTCAGAAAAAGACTTTGCCCAAAGTCTAGTTAATGAAATTAATAAAGATAGTAAAGTTGATGTGATGAATATCAATGCTAAACTCTCTAAAGTGGCAAAAGATAGAAAAATGGATGAGGATGATCTATTTATTGAACTTTTATATAATAAGTACATTGATAGGGGTGGAAATGTAAGGGTAGAAAATAAAGATAAATTCTTTGCTGAATATCCAGAGTTTAATACTGGCTTAGAAGAAAATAAGGTCATTGATAAAAATAAAAAAGATCAAGGCCTTGTCCATATTCGTAAGGATAAGTTTGATAAAATAAAAGATTTATGGAGAAAAATCAATAGAAAGTATTATTTGACTCTAGATGACATTTCAGAAGATGAGTTATATGATGCAGCACTAGATATTTTAAATAAGGGAATAAAGGAAGATTTCCTTGCTAAAACAATAGAGCAAAGAACAGAGATAGAAAATGATAGACTTGTAGCAAGGGAAAGTGTAGCGGGCTATTTTGTTCTTGATGAAGTTATTACTTATGGAGAATTTTTAAGAAAGATACAAAGAGCAACAGGTTTACCTGTAAAAATAATGCATAAGGCTTTATGTGCATACAATAAGACTAATTCAATAGGTAAGGATTTCTTTAATAGAAATTCACTTGCAAATTTTATTAGAGAGTTTGAAGTATGGTTTGAAACAAACTTTTTAAAAAGATTTTCTTATAAAGCTCTTGATGTGGATTCTTTGGAAACTGCCTTGACTGATATTAATGGAGAGGTTAAGGATAAAATTGTTCAAGGAAATGTTGGAATAATGAGAGATGATAATTTATATGTTCCTGAGAATTTCTTGTACGATAAGGTTATTTATGATAGTCCAAAAGAAAAAGATAATATCAAGGATAGTAATATTGATGAAGTTGTTGTCTTTGGTAAAATTCCTAGACGAAGTGTACAAGTACCCTTGTATTTTGGTGGTACAACAAGCCCAGACTTCATGTATGTGATTAAAAAAGATGGCAAGACAGAAATAAATTTTATTGTGGAAACTAAAGATGTAGATAAGAAATCTACTCTAAGAATGACAGAACAACTCAAGATAGATTCTGCCAAGAAATTTTTTGAAGCATTGAAGGAAGAAGGACTAGACGTTGAGTTTAGGAAGCAACTCAAAAATGATGATATGGTTACTATGATTAAAGGTATTTTAAAAAATCAATAATAATTTAAAGGCTATGAGTTTGAACCCTCACAGCCTTTTTTTCTTATAAGATATTTTCAATCCTCTCCTTCAATTCCTTGCTTGCCTTATAGACATCATCAGCATCCATTATTGCGCGAACTACGCAGATGCCGTCTGCTCCTGAATTTTTTAGGATATCTACATTGTCTATGTTTAGTCCTCCTATGGCGTAGACCGGAATGGTTATTTCTTTTTTGATGGTGCTTAGGGTTTCTACGCTTGTTCTTTTGGTTTTGACGTGGGTTTTGGTTTCGAAGATTGCTCCTACTCCTAGGTAGGAAGCTCCTTGGTTTTTTGATTCCTTGGCAGCTTCAACTGATTTGGCTGTTGCTCCTATTATTGCGTCAGGGCCTAGAAGTTTCCTACAAAGCTCTACTGGCATATCTTCTTTTCCTACATGGACTCCACATCCTAGAGCCCAGGCTAGGTGGACCTTGTCGTCTATAAGCATAGGGACATGGTAGGCATCGCAGAGATTTTTTATTTTTTTGCCTAGGTCTAGGATTTGTCTATCTGGCCTATCTTTTTCTCTTAGTTGAAGGATATCGACTCCACCCCTTAGGGCAGCTTCGATTCTTTGAAGGAATTCTTCTTCGCTATATTTATCTGAATTTGTTACTAGGTATAATTTACTCATAGGTCCCCCATTCTATATTTGCTTTATATATTAGTGTTTCATTATCTATGCTCCCAATATTATCCATTAGTTCTACAAAAAAGCTATAAGGTTTTTTGGATTTTGCGTCTTCTGCTGAGATTTCTTCAATCAAGAGGGCAAGGATGGTGGCAGCTATTGGATTGGTTACGGCAAGGAAGGTCGAGATTAGTCCTGTTAGCATGCAACCTGTTGCAGTTAAGCTTCCTAGTTTGTCTGTTCCATTTTTTATATGGTAGTAGGTTTTTTCGCTTGCGAGGATATCGGTCTCTCCAGTTATTAGGACCTGGGTCTTATATTTTTTGCTAATCTCCCTTGCTAAGGTGGTTAAGTCTGCTATTGTATCTTGTCCTATCTTATCGGCTTCTCCTACATCGACTCCCTTGGCGTGCGACCTTTCTCCTCCTAGGGCAAGGATTTCTGAGCTATTGCCCTTGATTAGATCAAAGTGGTATTCGGCTAGGAGTTTTTTAGAAAAGTCTAGTCGAAGGGAACTTATGCCTACACCGACCAGGTCGATTATGACAGGGATATTTTCCCTATTGGCAATTCTTACAGCGATCTCCATGGCTTGTAGTCTTTCTTCTGTGATGTTACCCAGGTTAATTGATAGGCTATCTGTCCTTGGAACTATGTCTTCCATCTCCCTAGGATCCTGGGCGCAGATAGGAGATGCTCCCTGGAAGAGGATGGCATTGGCTAGCATATTCATGGCTATGGGATTGGTTATGGCATGGATGAGGGGCTTAGTCTCCCTAACTGCTTGTCTTACTTTGATTATATCATTTAGCTTGGTCATAGACTTGGATTCCTAGCTTTCTTTGGATTTTAATTAGGACTTTGGACTTTTGTAGGGTTTTTAGGAAGAGAAAGGCCACAGATCCTCCCATAATAGTTGCTATTAGGAAGGATGGTAGGTAGTAAAACCAGGTTATATCGCCATTTCCATAAAATAAGGCCATTACTGGGTAGGAGATTATAGCTCCGATGATGCCTGTGCCAATTATTTCTCCTACAACTGCTGCGAGGATTGACCCATTGCTTATCCTATAAAATATTCCTGATAGGCAGGCTCCAAAGACCTGACCTGTGAGGGCGAGGGGAGGAATAGCCATAAGGCTCATCCTTATAAAGGCTGTTAATATTCCGTTTAGCAAACTATACCAGGGTCCCATAAAGACCGAGCAGACTATGTTTATAAAGTGGGCTGTCGGCGCAAAGCCCTCAAACCTTAGGATAGGAGAAATGACTACTCCTATGGTTACAAACATAGACAAAAATACCATTACTAATAAGTTGTTTTGTTTTTTCATAGATGCTCCAATTACTTCTTCTACATAAAAAGAGACCCCAACCAGGGCCTCTAAGGTTCAATCTTATAGCTTTCTTACGCAGGCTCTAACCTAGTCAAGTTAAAAGGGTTGATGATCTTTCATCTCTCAGCTCTAGCACCCCTAGCTATTTATATTATAAACTTTTATAGATACATCGCAATTACTTGGCAAAGATTTCTTTTCCTAGCTTGGTTTCGCTTAGGTCTTTTCCATTAAAGACTATATCTTTTACATCGTTTTGGTAGGAGATGTCATTCCATAGGATGGCTCCTACATAATCCTCGTCTTTTTTGAATAACTTGTAAATCTTGCCGTCCTTGTCTACCTTTTCTTCTTCTATGCCTTCTCCACTATTAGCTCCTGCTGAAAATAGTTTGATAGGTCCTAATAGTAGGGCAGAGAATGGTTTTGGTTTTTGGTAGGTCTCAACTGATCCTGTCATATTAGCACCAGCAATCTTACCCATCTCTTGGCTTGCTGTCCAAAGACCGATAGTGAAGTTACCAATTTGAGCACAGTCTCCTGCACTATAAATAAATGGATATTCTTCGCTTTGGAGGTTATCCTTAACGATAATTCCCCTATCGGTAGGAAGAGCTGATTCCTTGGCTTCATTTATATTTGATCTTACTCCTGTTTGGACTAAGATGGCATCGGCTTCGATTTCTTCGCCATCGTCAAGCTTGATTCCTCTTACCCTGCCATCTTCTACTAGGATTTCGGAAGTGTTTTTGCCAGTTACGGTCTTTAGACCTTCTTCGTTTAGTTTTTCTTCTAGGATGGCTGATGTTTCCTTGTCTAGTTGCCTAGCTAGGAGGTAGTCGAAGGATTCGATAACTGTTACATCAAGTCCTGCATTTTTGGCACTGTGGGCTGCTTCTAGGCCAAGGATTCCTCCACCGATTACTACAAGTTTTTTCTTATCTTTTACATAGTCCTTGAAGGTTACTAGGTCATCTGATGTTCTAATGGCAAAGACGCCTTCTGCATCTATGTTTGTAATTGGTGGGACAAAAGCCCTAGCACCTGTGGCAAGGAGAAGTTTTTCAAATTCTTCCTCACTTCCATCAGAAAGGACAGCGACTTTCTTGTCTGGGTCGATTTTTTCTACCTTGACTCCTAGTTTTTGGTCAATTTTGTTTTCTGTGTACCAATTTTCCTTTTTGACTAGGATGTCTTCATTGGTAAAATCTTTGGAAATTAAGTCTGATAGTCTGGTTCTCCAGTAGGTTAGTTTATCTTCTGCTGATACTATTAGGATAGATCCTTCTGGATCAGCTTTTCTAATCTCGCCTGCTGCGCTTAGACCAGCTATACCATTTCCTATTATTAAATAATTATACATATTTCCCCCTTAAGGTATTTTCTTATCAATATTATACAGGATAGCCAAGTAATTACAAAGACAGACCCTCCCTATGGTATAGTAATAAAAAGGCAAAAGGAAGGTAGATATGGAGCTAAGATCTTTCAAAAAAGAAGATATGGATCAAGTTTTAAAATTAATCGACTTTGCTAGGGCCTCCCTAAGAAAAGACGGGGTAGACCAGTGGCAAAAGTCATCACCCAATAGGGACTTATTAAGAAGGCAACTTAGGGCTAAGGAAGGGATGGTCTTAGATGATAGGGGAGTCATCCAGGGCTATGGAGCCTTAAGCGAGAGCGAAGCCACCTACAATAGGTGGGAATATAAGTTTAGGGGAAAGGACTATTTTGTAGTCCACACCTTCATGGCCCACAAGGAAAATACTAAGGGGTTGGGTTCGATTTTTATGGAAAAAATTATAGCATTCGCCAGGAAAGAGGGCAAGGATAGCCTGAGGATAGATACCCACGAGGATAACTTCCGTATGAGGGGCCTACTTAATAAATTCGACTTTACCTACATAGGTCATATAGAAATAATGGAGGAGGGCAAGGCTAAGGATAGGATATGCTTTGAGAAAATTTTATGAAAAATATACACCAAGAGAAGATAATTAATGGAGCGAAACTTCCTGCTCTAGTTATAGCAGGACCTGGAACAGGTAAGACCCACACCCTGGTTGAGTATGTGGTAAATTCAATAAAAAAGGGAGATGTCAGGGCAAACAGGGTCCTAATAACGACCTTCACAAAAAAGGCTGCTAGAGAAGTAACTAGGAGGATCCTAGAAAGACTTAAGGAGGAGGGTCTTGATAGGGACCTATCCAATATGATGGTCGGTAACTTCCACTCCCTTGCCCTTGACTTTATAAGTAAATACAAGAACCTAGATGATGAATTTTTTACCGGAAAAATAATAGGAACTGAGGGTGAGGAGTTTTTAGTTAATGAAAATATAGAAAAATTTAGGGCCATAGAGGGTTACAAGACCTTTATCCAATACAATGACGCAAAGACCATCCTCGATATCTTTTCAGGAATAATTAATTCTGTAATTGACCCCCTTAGTCTAAAGGATTCAGATGATCCTAGGGAAGTCTTTGCCTATGAGGTCTATAGTACTTACGAAAAAATATTGAAGGACAAGGGCTTGATGAACTTCCAGCTTATTCTAAAGACCTTCCTCGATATCTTATCAGATGAAAAAAGAGGAGAAATGATAAGGGATAAGATTGACCTGGTTATAATCGATGAGTACCAGGATACCAACTTGATCCAAGAGAAGATAGCTATGAAGCTTACTAGAAATGGAAATATCATGGTTTTTGGTGATGATGACCAGGGACTCTATTCTTTTAGGGGAGCTGATGTAAATAATCTCCTTAACTTTGCTGATAGGTTTGAAGAATATTCCGGCAAGAAGGTTACTTCCTACAGGCTAGAGATAAATTATAGGTCCAATGACGAGATTGTAACAAGGGCCAAGGACTTTATTAAGGCTGCGACCAAGACCAAGAAGGACTTGATGGGACTGGGGGATAGGAATCCCAATTCCATAGTAAGGGCCAGGGCCAATGAGACAGATAATCTAATTAAGATTGTTAAGATTCTTGGAGAAAAAATCAACCTGGGTCAAATCGCCTTCCTCTTTCCAAGCTTTAATAATCCCTACCCCAAGGACCTAGAAGAAAGTTTCGAAAAGGCAGGGATAGGGGTCATAAACCGTAAGTCGGATAGGTTTTTCAACAATACTGAGATCGAGATATTGGTCTTTATTCTAACTTCCCTGGGAGGGATTTATCCAATCGACCTTGACTATAGTCCCTATACATACGAAGAGAGGAAATATTACGAATACAAGGCTTACCTCAAGGAAATCTACGATAAATATTCTTCTGATAGGGAGCTGTTGGACTTTATAAAGTCTATCAAAGAGGGGACTCTCATATCTGAGGTAATTTATAGGGCATTGGGCCTTTCCTTCTACCAGGACCTTAGGGATGAGAGGGGCTTTTCTAATATAGGGAAGTTTATGGGCCTTGGAGTTGATTATGATGAGCTAGTAGATAAGGATGAGGACTTTTTTAGGAAATTTATCAGCTCTTATCTTTATCTATACTTTAAGAATAAGGGCCTAAGTGAGTATGAAGAAGACTCCTATGACAAGGATGCAGTAAACTTTATGACCATCCACCAGGCCAAGGGCCTGGAGTTTGATGTGGTCTTTGTTTCATCTCTTAATGACTACCCTAGGTCTTCCTTTTCTTTTTTGGATAAGGATAGGAAGGATGATAAGGACCCTGAGTTGGATTTTTATAGGAAGTACTATACAGCCTTCACTAGGGCAAAAAAGCTCCTCGTTATCTTAGATAATTCTAGGGATGTACGTATTAAGAACTTTATGAGGGGACTTAATTCTGGGTCAGATATAAGAACTATTGATTTTCTTAGGAAGGACAGGGAAGAAGAAAAGAAAGTCCTAGCCTTTACTAGTGATATTGACCTCTATATGACTTGTCCTATGAAGTATAAGCTCATTAGGGAAAATAATTTTAGGATGGTCAAGACCGAGAGCCTCTACTTTGGGTCCCATATCCATGAATTGGTAGAGTATATTAATTCGGAAGTCTATGAAAAGGAAGACCTATACAAATTTTTGGTCAAAAATTCTGATTATTCTTTAAGTCTTTCAAACTACTTAGGAAGGAGCTTTGATGTTAGGGCTAGCGAAGTAAATTATAAGGCTGATAGGGACTTTTATATCCTCCAAGGAACTATCGACCTTTTATTGGAAGACTCTTCGATAATGGACCTTAAGACAGGAAATATCGATAAGGATAGCCTAGGCTCCTACAAGAACCAAGTCCTTACCTACAAGAACCTCCTAAGGCTTAACAAGGAAGAAGTTAATAAGACTTACCTCTACTTTGTAGAAAAGGATGAGCTTATAGAGGTAGAAGATGGAGGGATGGCCATTGATGAGATTGACTCTATCGCAAGAAAGATAGTTGATGGGGAGGACTTTGATAGGACCAAGGAGCCAAGCAAGTGTAAGCTTTGTCCATTCATCTATTATTGCAAGAGGTCTTGATTAGTGTCTACTTTGCTATACAATATAGGAAGGTGATATTATGATAGAAAGTCAAATGTTAAAGGGAGTTATAGACGGGATAATCCTCCACATTATAAAAAATAACGAAACTTATGGCTACGAGATAGTTGAAGAGTTAAAAAATAGTGGATTTTATACGATGACTGAAGGTACAGTATATCCTATACTCCTTAGATTATCCAAAAAAGGACTCATCCTAGGCGCCTACAAGAAGTCAAAGATAGGCCCAAAGAGAAAATATTATTATATAACAGCCAAGGGGCGAGATTATTTGGATGACTTTTATAAGTCCTACTATGAATTAGAGGAAGCAGTTAATAAGATACTCAAGAGAGGTCCACAATGAGATTAGATAAGATGATTGGAAATAGCGGCCTTGATAGTCGTAAAAATATAAAGAGAAATGCAAAAAAAGGAGCAATTATTGTAAATGGAGAAGTCGTAAAGGACACATCTATTGATGTGGATCCTGATGTAGACGAAGTTTACTATATGGGGGTTCCTGTAGATTATTTTGAAAATATCTACCTTATGATGAACAAACCCAAGGGAGTCCTATCAGCGACAGTCGATAGGGATGAGACGGTTGTAGACCTATTAGATGACTTTTATAGGAATCTAGATATAGGAATAGCCGGTAGACTTGATAAGGATACTAGAGGGCTTTTGATCTTATCAACTGATGGGAAATTTATCCACAAGGTAACAAGCCCTAATTCCAAAATATTTAAGACCTACGAGGTAGCGACACGTGATAAGATTGACCCAAGTCTAGTGGAGGTCTTTGCTGAGGGAGTCTATATCAAGGAAGATGATTATACAGCAAGACCAGCTGAGCTAGAAATAATTGATGATAAGAAGGCCTTGGTCAAGGTAAGCGAGGGGAAATTTCACCTGGTTAAGAGGCTATTTTCAAACAATGACAACGAAGTAGTAGAGCTTAAGAGGGTAGCCATAGGGGATTTAGCCCTCGATGTCCACCTGGCTGAAGGAGAATATAGGGAACTATCCGAAGAGGAACTTGGATTATTTGACCTATAAGTGGAGAAAGTTATGTATGAAAAGTATGTGAAAAATATAATGGATAGGATTCTAGCTGGCCTTGGCCTTATTGTCCTATCCCCAATATTTTTAATAACGGCTCTTGCTATTAAAATCGAAGATCCCAAGGGGAAGGTATTCTTCATCCAAGATAGGTCAGGGAGGGATAGCATCCCCTTTAAGTGCATCAAATTTAGGTCTATGAGGACAGATGCTCCTAAAAACCAAGCGACCTGGGCACTATCCAATGCCGAGTCCTATATAACCAAGGTGGGGGCCTTCATAAGAAAGACTTCCATTGATGAACTTCCCCAACTAATAAATATAGTGAAGGGGGATATGGCAATAGTTGGGCCAAGACCTGTTATTCTCAAGGAAAAAGAGTTAATAGAGCTTAGAGAAGAGTATGGGGCTTCAAGGCTTAGACCAGGGATTACAGGCCTTAGTCAAATATCAGGAAGGGACAACCTACCACCTGCCAAAAAGGCCAAGATTGATGGTCTCTATGCAGAGCATGTAACCTTCATCAACGACCTAAAGATAATCCTAAAAACCATCCCCCAAGTCCTATCATCAGAAGGCATTAGCGAGGGAGAAAAACAAGACGAAGAATTTAAGTAATGGATGAGCTAGGGATATTTTGCTAGAATTTAATATAAATTTTACAGAAAATTAAAAAAACTTTAATTTTAACTAGACAAAAGTTACTTTATCTTATAGAATAAATTTGTAAGCAGTAGATTAATTA
Organism: Anaerococcus sp. AGMB09787; assembly: GCF_022808955.1. Classification (GTDB taxonomy): domain Bacteria; phylum Bacillota; class Clostridia; order Tissierellales; family Peptoniphilaceae; genus Anaerococcus. The sequence goes on along the minus strand of NZ_JAKZEY010000015.1, from coordinate 12,923 downwards.
GGAGGGAATTTATGAAAATCAATAAAATTATGTCTATTGTCTCTGTACTATCATTATCTGTTGCTCTAGCAGCTTGTGGAAACAATGCTAATACAGAAAATGCTGAAGACACATCAGCTGAAAATGCAACAGTAGCAACATCAGAAGAAGCAACAAGCACAGAGAACGAAGGAGCAGCAAGTGAGACTCCATCAGAAGAAGTTGTAAAAGTTACTATGGTTACCGATGAAGGTGGGGTAAATGATAAGTCATTTAACCAATCAGCTTATGAAGGACTAAACGCATACAAGGACGAAGGAAAGGTAGAATTTGATTATATCGAATCACACTCAGATGCTGACTACCAACCAAACCTAGAGAGTGCCTTGGATAGCGGATCAGACCTTATCCTTACAGTAGGATATGCCCTATATAACGATACTAGCGAAGCTGCTGATACAAACCCAGATCAAAAATATGCCATAATTGATAATGCAAATATCGAAGAGCAAGAAAACTTACTAGGAATTACCTTTGCTGACCACCAAAACTCATTTCTAGCTGGCTACATTGCAGGTATGAAGAGTGAATCTAACCATGTTGGATTTGTAGGTGGACAAGTATCTGATGTAATCGATAGATTTGAATATGGTTTTAGAGCTGGTATAGCAGAAGCTGCTAAGGAAAAGGGCAAAGAAATCAAAGTCGATGTTCAATATGCAAACAGCTATGCTGACCAAGCTGCAGGAAAAAATATAGCTAACCAAATGTATCAATCAGGTGCAGACGTTGTAATGCACGCTGCTGGTGGTACAGGAATAGGCGTAATTGAAGCTGCAAAAGAAAATGATAAATGGGTAATTGGTGTTGATAGAGATCAAGGAGAAGAAGCTCCAGATAACATGCTTGTATCTACAATCAAGGGTGTAGGCGATGCTATTAAGATCGTAGTAGATGATTTAGCTAGTGGAAAATTTGAAGGTGGTACAACAAGAGACTTTACCTTAGCTGATGGTAAGGCAGTAGACCTAGCTTATGGTCCAAATGACCTAGTTAGCCAAGAAATCAAAGACAAGGTAGAAGAACTTAGAGAAAAAATCGTAGCAGGCGAAATCGAAGTTCCACAAAACGAAGAAGAATTCACAAAACTAGGCTACGAAAAATAAGAATAAGTAAGAGGCGGATGAGTCCGCTTCTTTTTTTTGCAAAAAATTTTAAAAGATATTAATTTTTTTCGTTTTATGATATGATAGGATAAAGAAATGAATTTAGCAGAGGGGGATATTCTATGAAAGATTATTTTAATGAAGCCCCAGTTGTAAGCATGAGGAACATAAGTAAGAGTTTTGGTACAAACCAAGTTCTAACAAATATCGACTTCGACCTTCACAAGAGCGAAGTTCACGCTATTTTGGGAGAAAATGGTGCAGGCAAAACCACCCTTATGAACATCCTCTATGGAATGTTTCCACCAAATGGGGGAACTATTACAATAAATGGCAAGACCTATGACCATATGACGCCAAGGGCTGCAATTGAGGCAGGAATTGGTATGGTCCATCAACACTTTATGTTGATCGAGCCACTTACTGTAACAGAAAATATTATTCTTGGTTACGAAAAAACCCAAGGACCTTTTCTTGATAGAAAAGAAGCTTACGCTGAGGTAGAAAAACTAAGTAAAGACTTTAACCTATCTATAAATCTAAAGGATAAGATTGAAGATATATCAGTAGGTATGCAACAAAGGGTTGAGATCCTAAAGGCCTTATACCATGGAGCAGATATCCTTATATTTGACGAGCCAACAGCAGTACTTACCCCACAAGAGATAGTAGAGTTTATAGATATTGTAGAAAGGCTAACCAAGCTTGGCAAAAGCGTTATAATCATAACCCACAAACTTGCTGAGATCAAGGCCATGGCTGATACCTGTACCATCATTAGAAGGGGTAAGTTTATCGATAAGGTTATGGTTGATGAGGTAGACGAAAACACCCTAGCTGAAAAGATGGTAGGTAGGGATGTTAGCTTCAATGTAGACAAAAAAGAAATCCAAAGGGGAGGAGTTGTATTAAATATCGAAGACCTCTGGGTTAAGGATAAGAGGGGCATAGATGCCCTAAAGGGACTTAACCTAAAGCTCCATGCAGGAGAAATCCTAGGTATAGCCGGAGTTGATGGCAATGGCCAAACTGAGCTTATAGATGCCATAACAGGAATGAGAAAGGTAAGCAAGGGCAAGGTTACCCTAAATGGAGTAGACATTACCAATGCTTCCACCAAGAAGGTCCTAGATACAGGCATGAATTCTATACCAGAAGATAGGCAAAAGAGGGGACTTATCCTAGAATACCCTATCAAGGACAATCTTATCCTAGAGAGGGTAAGCGAAGAGCCATTTTCAACTAAGGGTAGGCTAAACTTCTCTAATATAGCAGAAAATGCCAGGGACCTGGTCGAAAAATTTGACATCCGTCCTACAAATATAAATGAGCAAGCAGGCTCTTTATCAGGTGGTAACCAACAAAAGGTTATTATTGCTAGAGAGATTTCAAATAATCCTGATGTCCTCATAGCAGCTCAACCTACTAGGGGACTTGATGTAGGAGCTATAGAATTTATCCACCAATACCTAGTAGAGCTTAGAAATGCAAACAAGGCAGTCCTTCTTATTAGTTTCGAATTAGATGAGATTATGGACCTATCAGATAGGATTGCAGTCATCTTTGATGGAAAGATCGTAGGAGAAAGAGACCCTAAGAAGACTGATGCTTTTGAAATAGGAAGACTTATGGCAGGAGGAAGCAATGAGTGAGAAATCAGTTAAAATGAAAAAATCTAAAAAGTCATTAGCTAGCTCCAAGGTTTTATTTACGATTATATCAGTCCTTTTAGGACTTTTGGTAGGAGCCATAGTTTTAATTATAGCAGGCTATAACCCTATAGAAGGATTTAAGAACTTATTTTTGGGAGTATTTAAAACCCCTAGACATATGGGCTGGGCCATAGTAAACTCAACGCCTATAATTATCACAGGTCTTGGTGTCTGCTTTGCCTTCCAAACAGGCCTATTTAATATGGGAGCTGAGGGTCAATTTATTATAGGAACTATAGTTGGCTTCTTGGTAGGCTATCTCCTTGACCTTCCACCAGTAATCTTGCCAATAGTTGCTATTATAGTAACTATGGTTTGTGGAGCAGCCTATGGAGCCTTGGCAGGCTTTATTAAGTCCAAGTTTGGTATCCATGAAGTTATTTCAACTATAATGCTTAACTGGGTAGCCTTTTATTTGCAAAACTTTATCGTTTATAGGTACCAACAACCAAACTCTATGGGATCTTTTGATATAGCTGATAGTGCCAAGATTACTTTATTTACAGATGCAGCTAAGAGGTTTGAGGGATTTTTCTCCAAATTCTTTAGGGCGCCTATCCACTGGGGTACTATTCTTGCTATAGTGGCAGTAGTTATAGTTTGGTTCATCCTAAATAAGACAACCCTCGGCTATAAGCTAAAGGCAGTAGGTCTAAATAAGGAAGCCAGCGAATATGGTGGTATTGATTCAGGTAAAAAAATTGTTCAATCCATGGCTATATCTGGTGCTATCTGTGCCTTGGCTGGTGTAACCCAAGTCCTTGGCTTTACCTACAACCTATCAATCCTATCATCCATGCAAAACTTCGGCTTTGATGGACTAGCAGTATCCTTACTTGCTTCAAACAACCCGATAGGAGTAATCTTCTCAGGCTTATTCTTTGGATCATTAAAATATGCAGGTAGCAACCTCCAAAGGGCTATGGGAGTACCAAGTGAAATTATTTCAATCATAATAGGAACCATAATCCTATTTACAGCTGTGCCTTTGGTATTTAGGATTATAAAGGCCAAGATAAGAAAACACCGTAACTTAAAGAATGTCCAAGAAGAAGCACAAAAGGTAAAAAATGAGGAGGATGTCAGATGATTAACTTAACAATACTTGCATTAATTATAGGAAATACCTTCTCTAACGCAGCTCCAGTCCTACTGACAGGACTTGGAGGAATGATGAGTGAGAAATCTGGTGTAGTAAATATAGGACTAGAAGGAATGATGACCATAGGGGCTTTGACTGGTGCTGTGGTTGGATTCAAGCTAGGTAATCCTTGGCTTGCTTTCTTGGCAGGGGGGCTTGCTGGAGCAGCATTTGGACTTATCCATACCTTTATATCAGTAAGTCTTGCAGGAGATCAAACTATTTCAGGTATAGCTATCAATACGCTAGCTCCTGGACTTGCCCTCTTCCTAGCAAGATTGTTCTTTGATGGAGCAACCCAAACTCCTTCAATACCACTTGAAAATAAAATTCCAAGACTCTTTAGGGGACTAGTAAATAACCAAGCCTTTAACAACATCTTCGGTCAATATGCAACAGTTTATATTGCCTTTATCATGGTTGTAGTACTTTTCTTTATACTCTACAAGACAAAACTTGGACTAAGAATTATAGCTGTTGGTGAGCATCCTAAGGCTTGTGAGACCTTAAACATCAACGTATCAAGGATTAGATATGGCTGTGTAATTTTCTCAGGCTTTATGGCAGGCCTTGGTGGAGCATCCATGTCCCTTGCTGTAGTATCGTCCTTCTCACCAACCCTTATAGCAGGTCAAGGCTACATCGCCCTAGTAACTGTTATATTTGGTAACTGGAAACCACAAGGTGTTTTGATAGGATCTTTATTCTTTGGACTAGCCCAAGCCATAGCAACCTACCTAGGATCAACTGGCATAGGCCTTCCAATAGAATTCATATCAATGATTCCATATATAGCAACACTATTGATACTAATAATATTTAAGGGCAAATCATCAGCACCAAAGGCTAGTGGTAAAGCTTATATAAAACTAGAAGATCTATAAAAGTCCTCCCCGTGGGGGCTTTTTTTGTAGGAAAAATTAGCGAAAATCAAACTAAAGGTTAGAAAAAAATTTTAACCTAGGCAAAAAAAGGGCTGCTGCAGAATGAATAAATCGTCCCAAAATCGTTAGAAGAACCTTAACGACAATTTGGCCTCAATGAGCCGGCAGGCTTGCCTCAAATTGTCTAAGAGAACTTTCTAACGATGGGACGATGATTATTCATAGTTTTCACCAGCCCCAAATAATTTAAATTTTTTAAGAAATTTGGGTAAAATAAAAAGCACATTCTCATGTGCTTAAATGATGGTCGGGGTGAAAGGATTCGAACCTTCGACCTCATGTTCCCAAAACACGCGCGCTACCAAGCTGCGCCACACCCCGTTGTTTCAACTGACTATTATAGTATACTAGGTATTTTTATATTTGTCAAATATTTTTTTGAAAAAATTTTAAATTTTTTCTTTTTAAGGAACTTTCCTCAAAGTCTGCTATAATTATACTATAAGGAGATTTAAAATGAAAGTCAAAAAACATATTTTTTATTTGCTAACGAGTATTATTTTAACTTTAACAGGATGCCTACCTACAAACCAAAGCGTGGATACCCCACCTCCACATGCCCAGGTCGAAAGTAAGATAGAAGAAAACGAGGCCTATTACTCCCTAGAAGATGTGACTTCTTACCTAATAGAATACGAGAAGCTCCCCAAAAATTATCTCACCAAGAAGGAAGCACTTGACCTTGGTTGGGAGCCATCAGAAGGTAATTTGTGGGATGTAACCGATAAGGGAGTCATAGGGGGAGATTACTTTGGAAACTTTGAAGGGTCCTTGCCTGATGGTGACTACAAGGAAGCTGATGTCAATTATGATGGTGGCAGACGAGGGGCCGAGAGAATAGTCTATGATGAGGACTTAAACATTTATTATACAGAAGACCACTATGATAGTTTTGAAAGGATAAATTAATGATTGTATTAGATGGAGAAGACTTTAAGAGCCAAGAAGAATTTTATAGGATTATGAATGAGACCTTCCATTTTGAAAATGAAGTTTCAAACCTAGATGGACTTTTTGAAAGTCTAGTAGAAGTTAGGGAAAAGATTAGAGTAAAGAATTATAAGAGAGCCTACGATCAGTTGGGTGAGTATGGGAGGATGATTATGATAGTTTTTGTATCAGCTGCCTTTACCCTGGATACAGATGTAGATTTAATTTGCTAGGAGATAAGATGGTTTATACACCTATAGAAGATGAGATGGTCGACTTTGTTGCAAGGGAGATAATAAGTAAAAAGCTAAAGGATGGGGACAAGTTATATAGCCTAAGGTTTTTTACCAATAGATTTAAGGCAGGCCCTGCCTATGTGAAGAGGGCTATGGCTATGCTAGAAGATAGAGGGCTTATAAGACTAGTTGATGGAGAATACTATCTAAGCCTTGATGATAGGAAGATTGATGCTCTCAAGGAAAATCTAGCCAATAGGATAATAAATGATTTTTTGAACCAAATGGGTCAAATCGGCCTTGATACTGGGGAAGCTTTAACCTATTTAGAAAGAAGGAGTAGGGCCAATGGATAATATTATACAAATTAAGTCTTTGACTAAATCCTATGGGGGAGAGGCCTTTATAGAAGACCTTGATTTAAATATAAAAAAAGGCTCAGTATATGGTCTTCTGGGACCTACAGGCTCTGGTAAGTCGACCCTAATCAAGCTAATCCTAGGCCTTTTGAAGGCTAATAAGGGGCAGATCCTTATAGGAGAAGAGAAGGTATCTAGCGAGACTAAGAAGAAAATATCCTACCTAGCTGATATAAATCTCCTATACCCTAACTTTAGTGGTAGGGATTTTGTAAAAATTTATGGGGATTTCTATGAGGACTTTGATGGTGAAGCTGCCCTCAATATCCTAGATTTTTTGTCAGTTCCCCTAGATAAGGAAAACAGGAAGCTCTCTAAGGGCCAAAGAAAGAGGCTAAGGATAGGACTTGCCCTTGGGAGAAATGCTGAAATCTTCCTCCTAGATGAGCCGATGGAGGGACTTGACCTCTTGGGGGTGGATGGTTTCCTTGATATAATTATAAGAAAGCTTGATGATGGAGCGACCTTCATTATAGCAGGACATAAGCTAAGAGAACTTGAAAATATCTTGGATTATGTGATTTTTCTAAGTAATGGAAAGATTATTTCAGAGGAAGAGACAAGTAAGATTAGAAGAGATAAGCAAATGGGTATAGCTGATTACTACAAGGAAGTTTATGGCTTATGATTAATTTAATAAGATACGATTTAAAAAGACAAAGAAAATTCCTTATGGGAGTGGCTCTTGTGGCAATACTTGCCATGGTTGGGTCTTTCTTTTTGGTAAGGATGCCTTTTTTCTTGGATTTTATGAGGGAGAAGGACTTTACAGATATAATTTTAATAAGTAGTATAGTGGTTTTACTTATAGGAAATATATTTTTCCTAGGAAGGATATTGTATAGGGACTTTTTTACAAGCGAGGGGTATTTTACCTTTAGCCTACCAGTAGGAGGCTTCGACCATGTTATGGCAAAGATAATAGAGGTAGGGGCCTTTTACCTACTAACAAGCCTAGCCTTTAGTGTGGTATTGGCATGTCTGGGCTTTGTGATCACTATAGATTTTATATTTTACCTGGCCCATGGCTTTGTGATGGATATCTTCTTGACTCTAGTGGTTTTACTAGCCTTTTCCAAGATTCGTTTTGAGGAAGGTTTTGGAATAGGGAAGGCTATCTTATTAATAGGATTAATTTTCCTACCCCTAGTGTTAATTACAAATTTCTTTGCCCTAGTTCTTGTAGGAGATGGCTTAGAGGTCTTTTCTAATATGGGCCTTGCCTTTATCTATCCCTTTGCCAATGGGGAAGATAGGGTCTACAAGATCCTAACGCCTATAATTTATTATTTTGTAGTAGCTTGTATAATGGTCCTTGTTGATAGTTTTTATCTTAGAGATAATGTAAATCTTATATAGGAGGTTAGCTTGGTTAATTTAGATGAAGTTAGACAAATTATTAAGGATTCAAATAATATAGTCTTTTTTGGTGGGGCAGGAGTTTCTACGGCTTCGGGAGTGCCTGATTTTAGGTCAGCAACTGGTCTTTACAATAGGGAAAATAATTCGAAATATTCCCCTGAATATATGTTAAGCCATGAATTTTTTGTAGACCATCCAGATGAGTTTATGACCTATTGCAAGGAGAATCTCATCCTTGATGGAGTTAAGCCAAATAAGGCCCACAAGGCCCTAGCTAAACTTGAAGAAAGGGGTAAGCTAAAGGGCATTATTACCCAAAATATTGATAGCCTCCATCAAGAAGCAGGAAGCAAGAATGTAGTAGAGCTTCATGGTAACCTTAGAGATTATTATTGCACATCTTGTGGCAAGGCCTTTGACCTAGACTATGTGAAGGGCTTTGATGGGGAAGTTACTTGTGATAGGTGTGGCTCTCTTATAAGACCTGATATAGTCCTATATGGAGAAAGCCTTAATCAAGACAAGCTCTCCTATGCTATAAATCTTATAGCATCTGCAGATGTCCTTATAGTCGGAGGAACCTCCCTGGTAGTCTATCCTGCAGCAGGCCTTATAGATTTTTATAGGGGAAATAAGTTGATTGTTATAAATATGTATCCAACACCTAAGGATAAGATGGCAGACTTCTTGATCCAAGGCGATATATCCAAGGTGATGGATGAGTTAGTAGAGGGAATTGATGAATAAGAGAAATGGAATAGATGAATATAGTATATTTTTGGTATGGTTTGCTATAGCCTTTAGTATATTGGCAATGATATTTAAAAGCGATATGCTCAAAATTATTTCACTAGTAGTAGTGATCTATGCCTTGTTTAGGGTACTATCAAGAAATGCTTACAAGAGGGCCTATGAGAATAGGATATTTAAGGAAAAATTTTTGAACCCTATCAAGGATACCTTTAATATATCTAAGAAAAATAAAAAGGATAAGAATTATAAATATATAAGATGCCCTAATTGCAAGCAACAGCTTAGAATTCCTAAAAATAAGGGCAAAATCAAGGTTAAATGCCCTAAGTGTGGGCATAAATTTGATGCTAGGAGTTAATTTTCTTAGCATCTTTTATTTTTGGAAAAAATATTGTATAATTCTTGTGTGAAAGGGGAAATAATATGGAAAGAATAATTGGAACAAGATCATTGGGACTTAGGGCCCCAATAATTAAAAATGGTGATAACTTGATAGATGTTGTATTTAACGTAGTAAAAAAAGCAGCTGATCAAGAAGACATTGTCTTAAACGATAAGGACGTAGTTTGTGTTACAGAATCTCTTGTGGCTCGTGCCCAAGGAAATTATGTTACAATAGAGCAAATAGCTGAGGATGTAAATAACAAATTTGATGGAGATGAACTAGCTATCTTATTTCCAATCCTAAGTAGGAATAGATTTTCTATCCTCCTAAAGGCATTTGCTTTGACAGGCAAGAAACTTCATATCTGCCTATCTTACCCACAAGATGAAGTAGGTAACTGGATTATGGATGAGATGGATTTATTTAATAGCGATATAAATCCTTATTCTGATGTATTAGATATGGACCAATACAAAAAGCTTGCAGGAGATTATAAACACGAGTTTACTGGTATATCTTATCCTGAATTTTACAAGGAAGTAGCAGAAAATTCTGAAATTCATTTTCTAAATAACCCTGTAGATGCCCTACAATTTACAGATGAGGTTTTGGTTGCATCAATCCATACAAGAAATATTGTAAAGAAACAACTAGAAGAAAATGGTGCCAAAAAAGTCCTAAAGCTTGACGAGATTTTGACAGAACCTGTCGATGGCTCTGGCTACAATGAAAATTATGGACTTCTAGGCTCTAACCTATCTACTGACAATAAGGTTAAACTCTTCCCAAGGGATGGTCAAAGCTTCGTAGATGCCCTCCAAAAGAAATTAATAGATGAGTTTGATAAGCAAATCGAAGTAATGATTTACGGTGATGGAGCCTTCAAAGATCCAGTTGGCAAAATCTGGGAGCTTGCAGATCCAGTTGTTTCCCCGGCCTACACAGGAGGACTCACAGGAACACCTAACGAAGTTAAAATAAAATACCTAGCAGATAATGAACTAGAGGGTGTTGATGGAGAAGATAGGGATGAAGCTATTAGGCAAAGAATTGCTCAAAAGGCTGACAACCTTGTGGGTACTAATGATACCCTAGGTACAACTCCTAGACAAATTACAGACCTCCTAGGATCCCTTTGTGATTTGACTTCAGGGTCAGGAGACAAGGGTACACCTATTGTTTTAATCCAAGGATACTTTGATAACTATTCAGATAATTAGGGGTATGACCAAAGATATAAAATGAAACATGATAAATATTCTTTAAATAGAATAATCGAAAATAGAAATAAAAAACTTATCCACCATGATCCTATGACAAAGACCAAGAGGTATTTTTTGATGAGCTTTGCGGCGATTTTTATGGCCTTTGGAACTCACTTCTTCAAATACCCCAACTCCTTTGTTATAGGTGGGGTTGAGGGAATGAGCATCATAGCTTCGATGTTTGTTCCCCTATCTAGACCCCTTATAACACTTATAATAAATGTGACCCTACTAGTAGTATCCTTTCTGATACTTGGTAAGTCCTTTACCCTAAGAACAGGATATGTGGCAATCCTTAACTCTCTGACAGCACTTTTGCTAGATAAGATTTGCCCTCTAAGTGGGACACTTACAGATAATACCATGCTGGAGCTTTTCTTTACCCTAATAATAAGCTCTATGGGATCTGCTATCCTCTTTAATATAGCAGCATCTTCTGGTGGCACTGATATTATTGCGATGATTTTTAAGAAATATTCCAATCTTGAGGTGGGCAAGGCCCTTTTGATGGTAGATAGTATCTTTACCATAGGGTCTATCTATGTGTTTGGCATGGAGATTGGACTATTTTCTATATTTGGTCTATTAATTAAGGGAGTCTTTGTTGACATAATTATATCGTCTATGAAGCAAGCTAAGATGTTTATTATAATAACATCCATGACCGAAGAAGTAGGTAACTTTATAAAGTCAGAGTTAAATAGGTCAGCTACAGTCATAGATGCCAAGGGGCTTTACCTAAAGAAAGATCTAACTGTCTTTATATCAGCGACTTCTAATGTTGAGGCGCCAAGGTTTAGAGCCTTTATCAAAAAAATCGACCCTAAGGCCTTTATAACTATATTAAATACTTCTAATGTAGTGGGCAAGGGTTGGTATCAAACAGACGAATTAACAAATGATTAAGGAGAACTTGCTTAGTCAAGTTCTTTTCTTGTGAGATTTTGTAGAAATTTTGTTATTCTTTATTGAAGACCTGGATTTTTAATGTAAGATATAGATAGAAGGGAATATGGGCGAATTATGAAAAAAATTAAAATTAAGGCCCTACTTCTTCTCATGGTATGTCTCTTATCTTTTTCTCTAGGCAAAGTTGATGTTTTGGCAGATGAAACAAGTGGACAAGGGACGTCTGTTGAGTCAAAGGGTAGCGCTCATGAAAAAGATAAAATTGTAATCCTAGAAGGATTTACAGATGAGGAAGAGAATCCATTACCTGCTAGCCCTCCAAGTGATGAGGTTAAGGAAGAAGAAAGCACTTCAATGCCAGAAGGTTCTGGATCTATTGATGAGGGAGATAAAGAAGAAACAGCGAGTCCAGATCTAACTGAAGAAGTATCTAACAGAATAGAAGATTCGACTCAAAACAAAGCAAATAAGGAAAATGATGGAAGTCTTCCTCAGACAAACATTACTCCGACTAGTCCACCACCAAGTAATGAAAAAGAAGAAGGAGATACTCAAAAAGAAAATCAATCATCTCCTCAAAATAATCCAACCAATGAAAATAATCCTTCTAATCTACAAGGCCTTAGGGAAAATCTTGATGCAAATAACCCATCCACTGATGGAAATAGGGTAGGTCTTCCTAGTAATGATACAGCTAGTCAAGAGGAGATACCTAGTGGAGATGAGGGTAGCACCTACCTAGAAGATCAAAAAAATGACAACCTAGTAATAGAAATAGGGCCAAAGGATGATGATATAGACCTAGGTAAAAAATCAATCTTTGCTGACCTAAAGAAAAGAAAAAAGATAGACGATGAGCCAAATGCACAAAGAATTTCCATCCACTTGTTAGGAGTTTTCTTTATAGCTATAACGCTCGTTATATCAATTAAGTTTTTTAAAAGTAAGAATTTCGAAAAATAAAAGAGGCCCTTATGGACCTCTAAAATTTTTATTATTCTTGAGCTTCGAACATATCTTTGCCAACACCACAAACTGGGCAAACCCAATCTTCTGGTAATTGATCAAATTCTGTACCTGGTTCAATTCCGTTTTCTACATCTCCTTCAGCAGGATCGTAGATAAATCCACATGCAGTACATACGTATTTCATAGAATGTCTCCTTTCATTCGTTTTACACTTATATTATACCATAAAGTTAAAGACTAATAAAATAATAATAATGTTTTCCAAATTCCTGTAAGATTAGCCGGCCTATTGGGTATTAATAGAGCATAGAAGGGATTAAGTATGGATATTATAAGGGATGTTATTAATACTGATATTAATTTAATAGAAAAATTTAATAAGGGAGTTATAGAAGTACTTAAAAATAAGAACTTTGATGAGGATCTTATATTTAAAATACGACTTATCCTAGATGAACTTACTGCAAACTCCTACAAGCATGGCAACAACAAAGAATACGATAGAAAAATTGAATGCCTGGTCATGTTTGATGATTATTTTTGTATAGTAAGTGTAAAAGATGAGGGTTGTGGTATAATTTGTGATGAGGACATTAGTTTTTACTCTGAGCATGGTAGAGGGATAAAATTAGTAAAGTCCATATCAAACAAGGTCTTAGTTAATGGAAATACCATTACGACCCTGATATATAATGAATAAAATATCAAGAAGCCTGGCTGACCTGAACCCGTAAACACGGAATAATTTAATAA
>NZ_JAKZEY010000014.1 GCF_022808955.1 Anaerococcus sp. AGMB09787 | reverse complement strand
CGTATGCTTGTTTCTTTTCTTCACTTGCGTTTGTGTAAGAATCTCCTGCTTTTACTTCATCAGCTTTAGCTACTTCTGCTTCTAAGGCTTCTTTAGCTGTTGCTTTTTCTGTTATTGTTACAGTTACTTCTACTTGTTCACTTGTTCCATCTGGATATGTTACTGTTGCTGTTATTTTATATTCTCCAGCTTCTGTTCCGTCTGGTAAAGTTTGTCCTTCATCTATTGTTATTACAGGTTTTTCTTCGGCATCTTCAGGATAGCCTGGTACTGTAATTGCTCCAGTGATGTCAGCTTCTGTTACTGCTGTTCCTTCTTTTGTAACTGGGCTTACTTCTGGAGTGTAGATGTCTTTTTCTTTATTTGCTTTTTCACCCCATACAGCATAGACTGTTTTTGATTCTGTTACATTATCAAGTATGCCATCTTCTGCAGCTTTTGCATCTGGTGTGCTTGCCCATCCTAAGAATTCTTTTCCTTCTTGGCTTGGACTTGGTGCATTTATTCCATCTTCTATATTGTCTGACTTTGTACTTGTTCCGTCTTCATACTTTCCACCATTTGCATTAAAGGTAATTAGTATTTCATCTGAGTAAATAGCATATACCTTTTGGTGTTGTTCCACTGGTGTTTCTGATGTGAATTTATAGCTAGAATCAAGAGCATCAAATGCACTTGCTTTAACTGTGGTACTTCCAAGTTGATTTTTACCTTCTTCAGTTACCCAACCTAGGAATGTTTTTCCAGCAGCTGTTGGATTTTCTGCAAATCCATCTCCTGTTCCTTCTACTACTCCAGTTCCTTCAAAACCATTTGCCATATATCCTGCTTGGTCACGGAATAACACATTATCTGGTACTACCTTTGAAGTAGTTTGTGAGCCGTCAGTAAAAGCACCTTCTGTTGCATCAAATAGTACTCTAGCCTTTACTCTAGTTTCTAACCAATCTGATGCCAGAGATGAACCGTCTGAAGCATTAGTATAGAATCTCATATCTTTTAATAGGTTTAGGTTAAGTGCTTCTCCTTCTCCTACTCCTAATTCTCTTAGGTCATCTAGACTTATTCTATATGGGAATACTTTGTACTCTTGTCCATCTACTACTACTAGCTTTGAAAGATCTTCTCCTACTATATTGCCATCACCATCATATTCATTAGAAGCTGCAACAGCTGTTGCTACGTAAACTTTTCCGTCTGGAGCATAGTAACGCATTCTAATATTTCCACCATCATATTTAGTAAAGCCTAGGATATAGTTGGTAGGATCGTTAAAGTCATTAGCATCTACTTGGTTATTAAATTGATCGTTAAAGGCATTTTCATTATAAATTATCTCTTCATCATTAAAAGCACTTTCATAAGTGTTATTTGTAAATGCTTCTAAGTATGGAAGATAAATTGACTTGTTTACTGAAACTATTGATAAGTTGTCTGTATGATCTACCCAAGCCATTTTTTCGTATCTTTCATCTGATTTTGTAAGAGGAGTGTATTTGATATATGATGTTAGATTTTCTTCTTTGACTCCATCTTCATTGTAGGCTTCTACAATTATATCTGTGCCAGCTTCGAGTTTGTCTACATCTATCTCAAAATTACCACCAGTTGGTAATACTGCTCTATTTGCACTATTAAACAAATCATCTTCGTCATCATCTTTCCATGTTCCTCCCTTAGTAAAGGTTATGGTTTTAGTTTCGCTTGATCCTTTTGGAGTATAGATAAGTTTAAATGAACCCTTATCCTTTCTGTAGATATGAAGATCTATATTTCTATTATTATTTATTTCTAAAGTAGCAGCTCCCTCATTTCTCTCTGAGCCGTTATTTTGTTCAATAAATGATACTGGACCTTCGATAGCGTTGTTATCTGGTAGGTAAACTCTTATAGCTTCACCCGCTTTTAGAGTAGCACCTTCACGAAGAGTTATTTCATAGATGCCTGCAGCTACTTCTTCTATAGAATCAATACTACTTGTACCTACATCTAAATTTTTACCTTTTACATAATAACCTTGCATAGTTCTTATAAGGGCTGTATCTTTATCACCTATTTGAACCATGATATCTTGTGTATCATCTTTTGCAATGCCAGATACATCTATTATAAACTTTTGGCCTGGACTTATTACAGATTCAGTATCTTTATTTTCTTCAAAGATATTCCAACCTACGGGGTTTGTTTCAAGGAAGCCTGTCATCAACGAAAACTTTTCTTGATTCTTTTCTGTAGTTAAGATGTCTTGGAACTTGCTTTTATCTACATTATAATCTACTGTTGTAAAGTATAGGCTATTATTATAGACAGTTCCTCTTAATCTATCTACTCTAACTGTCTTTACTCCATCTTTTGTAAAGTTTTCTTCTGCTATAACTATATAAGCAATTTTACCATCTTCTGAATAATTTATATCTGATTTTTTAATATAAATAGCATCTTCAATATTATTTGGCTTCTTATCTGCATCAGCTAAATATACCTTCGCTATACTTCCATTTTCATCTTCTTTGAAGAATTCAACAAGACGAGCATCAAAGACTTGAGTAAAGCCTTGTGGCTTATCTTCTAGACTCTTACTGCTTATAGTATTTTTGTTAGCAGTTAAACCTACGTCATCTAAACTTTCATATTGAGTTCTTAGTATTGCTAAGTTCTCATCTGTAGTCTCTGGATTTGATATAAACTCTGTCATAAATTGACTTTGAAGAGCATTTTGGTCACTATCAGCTTGAGGTCCTTTTAAAAATTCAGATCTTATGCCATCTGCTAAGGCAATAGCTGTCTTTCTAGTATAAGTAGAATAATCTAATGGACTTCCTTTTGGTGCATAGGCATATACCATCTCACCTTTATTATCTACAAATCTCATTTGGATAGAGTAGTTGTTTTTACCAAGAGATTCTATAGTATTACCATCTTTTAAAACAAGATTTATAGGAAGATTGTTTATTTGACCACTTCTATTTAATTTATCATCGACCTTTAAAGCCTTATATCCACCTAGATCAGTAAAAGTAAATTTATTTCCATCTTTTGATACTGCATATGATTTTTCCCAGTCGATCTTATCTTCAAGATCACTGTCAATTTTAAATACTGCATTGTGCCATACTGCAGATACTACTGTTGACATTTCTTTATAAACTAGTCTTAGGTTAGTATTACCTTCGCTATCTAAAAAGTAACCATCATAGTTTATATCTACTGTATCTATTGGATCACTTTCTCCGACTCTTACTAGTCTTTGATTTTCAGATAAATTCCAGTAATCTTCGTCGCTTGAAGTGCTTTCCCAGTTTTCTTTTACTTCGGTTTCGCTAGAAACTATAGTACCTTCTGGTTTATTTGTTGTAGAAGGCTCACTTTCTCCTTCGGCTGCTCTATTTTCATACAAAGCCGCTTCAGCTGCATTAGCAAAGGTTACATCTACAAGTTCTGATGAATTATCTTTATAAGTTACTTTAAAAGTTCCATTAAGACTTTGGCTATTTGGCTCAATAGTCCATTCATATTTTGCACCTTCAAGATCGCTTATATTTTCTATTAGATCTTCGATTTTAATTTTTTCTTTAAATTCAAGACTTTCTTTTAGTTTTACATCTAATAGATCACTTAGTTTTTCTTCTGTTTTTTCATCTTCTATAACTTCTTCATCACTTTCGTTTTTAGAAGTTGGAAGTTCTGCATTTTGTTTTAGACTTTGATTTTCTTCTAATAGATCATTAGTAACTTCTTCGCCATTTTCACTTGTAGGAGTTACAGGATTTTCTTCTTTTAGCTCTGTATCTTTGTCTAAAATCGTAGTAAGCTCTTCTAGATTTGCACTTTCTTTCTCTTCTGTAGGTATTGGAGATATTTCAGAAGCCTTTACTTGTTGAGGTGTAACAAGTATCCAAAATCCCAATAAACAAGATACCAAACCTATAGAGAGTTTCCTAGTTGCATATTTAGGTTTTTTCTCACTAGTCATTTGTTTTTTACGAGCAATAATTTGCTTCATTTTTTCTTGAGAATTCATACAATTTCCTTTCTATATTTTTGATTTAAATCAAATTTCATCATTTACAACTAACAAAAAATCTAATATATAAAAAACAAATTATTAATTTAAATCTTATTAAGATTATAGTATCAATTAACAGTAAAGTCCAGAATATTGTGTAAATTTATCTAGTACAATATTTAATGATACATTCTAATATGTTTCTAGATGATGTTGTCCAGTCCTCAAGGTCTTCCTCTCTTTTTAGATTTTTATCCTTCAATTCCTTTTCTCTAAATTCTTTTACCCATCTTACAATTACTGAGGGGTTATTGATTTTAAATTCATTAGCTAGACTTTTATAGGACAATTCTCCTTTTAAATAAAAGTTTACTAGATTTAGCTTAAATTCTAAAGCGTAATTAGTATTTATTGTTTTAGTCCATCATAACCTAAGTTTTGATATGCATTAACCTATTATCTAATGATATTTTTATCTGGAAGATTATATTTTTGTTAATTAACAAAAATATTCATTGACTACTTTACTTTTGAATTCTCTACTATATTTTGCCATTTAAAAACTGACCTCCTTAAGTTAGTTTTTGTCTCTAACTTTTGTAGGTCAGTTCAAGAAGCTTTTGTTTTTAATAATTTGTTTTTTCTTTAACCTTAGCAGCCTTACCTTGACGATTTCTTAGGTAGCCTAGTTTAGCTCTTCTTACCTTACCACGTCTGGTTACTACTAATTTTTCGATTCTTGGTGAATGGTATGGGAAGGTTCTTTCTACACCTACTCCATAGCTTAGTCTTCTAACTGTAAAGGTCTTGTTGATTCCACCTTCGTGGATGTGGATTACTGTTCCTTCGAAGTCTTGAAGTCTAGTCTTATCGCCTTCTTTGATTCTGTAGCTTATTCTAACTGTATCACCTACTCTAAAGTCGTAGTTTTCTTTACGTAGGTTATCTTTTTCAATTTTCTTGATTAATTCCATCTTTACTCTCCTCTCGTAAGAATTTTTCGTATAGATCAGGTCTTACTCTTCTTGTTTTATCTATTGCACTTCGCCTATTCCACTCATCTACTCTCTTATGGTCGCCACTTATTAGTTCACTTGGTACCATGTAGCCTCGGAAGTTTCTAGGCTTGGTGTATTCATCTCCCTGAATCAAGGTATTGTAATGGGAATCTGTAATTAGGGATTCTCTTTTTCCTACAACACCCTCTATAAATCTTGCCATGGAATCTATGAGTACCATAGCAGGTATCTCTCCACCTGTTAGTACATAATCTCCTATAGATATTTCATAGTCCACATAGTGGTTGGTAATTCTCGCATCAATGCCCTCGTAGTGACCGCAAATTATTATAAGGTCTTTGATTTCTGCAAAGTCGATTGCTAATTTCTGATTTAATTTCTTGCCCGCTGCTGACATATAGCAGACTTTTGATTTTTGTTTTTTTACAGACATCAAAGCATCATATAAGACTTGGGGTTTAATAAGCATACCAGCTGCCCCACCGTATACTGTATCATCTACGTGATTGTGCTTATCGTTTGAAAAATCTCTTATGTTTACTAGATTTATTTCTAATTTTTTGTTCTCGATCGCTTTTCCTATAACTCCATAGGTTTTTAGAAATTCAAAACTTTCTGGAAATAGGGTAAGTATGGTAACTTTATTCATAGTCTTCTAAGTTATCTACTTCTATGGTTTTGTTGTCTACGTCAACATTTTTGATTACAGATTTTAAAGCTGGTAGGAGTATTTCCTTGTTGTCAGTTGTTTCGATTATATATACGTCATTGGGATAGACACCACTGATTATATCCTTAACCTTACCTGCTTTTTGCCCATTTGAGATAAGTTCAGCTCCTATTAGCTTATAGATATAAAATTCATTGTCTTTTAGTTTTCCTAGTTTTTTTTCATCTATGGTGACGTCTTTTCCTATGAACTTTTGTACTTGGTTTATGTCATCATATTCTTTGAATTTAATGACTTTTTGTCCCTTTTGATCAAAAGTTTTTTCAACTGTAAGTACTTCTTCGCCTATGTTTAGCTTGGCTCCCTCCTTAAATCTCTCAGGATTATCTGAAAGAATTTTTACCTTGAGGGCTCCTCTTATGCCATGGCTTGTTGTGATTTCTCCAACTGTAATTTTCATATTCTGATGTTGACCTTAACATCTTCCTTGATTGCCGCTGCCCTGGCTATAGCCCTTATAGAATTGATGATGTTACCATGAAGTCCTATCACTCTTCCCTTGTCGCTTTCTGCTACATGGATTATGATATCAACTTCTCCATCATTGTTGGTTTCTTCTATATTTACAGCGTCAGTATCTTCTACTAATTCTTTGACTATTAATTCAACTAGTTGTTTCATATTAAGCTAATACGTCGTTGTCTTTGAATAGTTTTTCTACAATAGAAGTTGGTTTTGCACCGTTTTTGATCCATTGTTTAGCTTTTTCGTTGTCTACTCTAAATTCTTTTGGATTAGAGATTGGGTTATATGTTCCGATTTCTTCAATGAATTTTCCGTCTCTTGGACTTCTTGAATCTGCAACTACAACTCTGTAAAATGGTTTTTTCTTTTGTCCCATTCTCTTTAATCTAATTTTTACTGCCATATTTTCCTCCTATTCGTTATTTAAAAAATGGCATTCTTGGGAATCTTCTTCCCCTTTTGCTTACTTTGAAGTTTGCCACTTTTTTCATCATTTTTTTGAGTTCTTTGAACTGCTTGAGCAATTTGTTAAGCTCGTTGATATCGACACCTGATCCCTTGGCTATTCTTTCTTTTCTAGACTTGCCAATTATTTCAGGTTTTTCTCTCTCCTTCTTGGTCATTGAATTGATAAGAGCTTCGATTTTGACAAAGCCACTATCATCTACGTTAACATCCTTAAGCATCTTTGAGTTAACTCCTGGTAGCATGCCTAGTAGCTCTTCAAGTGGACCCATGTTTCTTATTTGGTTAACTTGCTCCATAAAGTCATCTAGGGTATAGGTTTGTTCTCTCATTTTTCTCTCAAGCTCTTTGGCATTATCTATGGATAATTGCTTCTCGGCTTTTTCGATTAGTGAAAGGACGTCTCCCATGCCTAGGATTCTACTAGCCATTCTTGCTGGATGGAAGGGTTCTAGGTCGTCAAGTTTTTCTCCTACACCTATAAATTTGATTGGTTTTCCTACAACCTTTCTTATTGAAAGTGCTGCACCACCTCTGGCATCACCATCAAGTTTGGTTAGGATTACCCCTGTTATATCCAAGTATTCGTCAAAGGTCTTGGCAACATTTACTGCCTCTTGACCAGTCATTGCATCAACTACAAGTAATATCTCGTCAGGATTGATTGCTTCTTTTATATTTTTTAGCTCATCCATAAGGTCTTCATCTATTTGAAGTCTACCTGCAGTATCGACTATGGCCACATCGTAGTTGTTAGCCCTAGCATAGTCCTTGGCTTCTTTGGCGATTTCTACCGGGTCTTTCTTACCTCTTTCGAAAACATAGGCTCCAGCCTTCTCTCCTACAACTTTAAGTTGTTCAATAGCTGCAGGTCTATAGATATCAAGAGCTGCAAGCATAGGATTTCTGTTTTCTTTTTTTAATTTTACAGCAAGTTTACCACTGTGAGTTGTCTTACCTGAACCTTGGAGTCCCACCATCATAACCATGTGGGGAGTTGATCCCTTAAAGTCAAGTTTTGAATTTTCCTTACCCATAAGATTTGTAAGTTCTTCATTTACAATCTTAACCACCATTTGTCCTGGTGTGAGCGAGGTCATTACTTCTTGGCCAAGTGATCTTTCTTTGATTGTCTTTACAAGCTCCTTTACAACCTTGTAATTAACATCTGCTTCTAGTAAAGAGAGTCTGATCTCTCTCATAGCGGCGTCTATATCTTTTTCGCTTAGTTTTCCCTTACCGGTAAGTTTTCCAAGTGTTGCTTGGAGTCTTTCAGAAAGGCCTTCAAATACCATAATATCCCTCTTCTATATTTTTTCTATAAGTCTTGTTATCTCATCTTTAGCTTGTGTATAATTTGAATCATCCATCAGCTCTTTTATTAAAAATAGCCTATCCTTGAGGTTTTGCTTAGTTTCAAATAAAGAAAGCTCATCTTCAAACTCAAATAATTTCTCGACAGATCTATTTATCATATCAGATATAGCCTGCTTGCTCCTTTGAGTATTGTCAGCTATTTCTTGTAATGAAAGATCTTCGTTATAGTAGCTATTGATAACGTCTCTTTGTTTTTCATTAAGAAGTGGGCCATATATATCAAATAATTGAGCCACTTTTACTATTTTTTCCATAAAATCACCCGTCAAGCTTTTTACTTGACCCTCATATTATACACCCTCTAATAGCCATGTCAAGTAAAAATGTTGACAGCAAAAGTGAGGACAAAAAAGCCGGCATCAAGCCGACTTGTCCTAATTATGGTAGTTGGAAGAAAGAGTCTAATTCTTCTGAATCTTCATTATCTTTACTATCTTCATTGCTTTGCTCACTTTGAGGTTTTGCATTACTATACTCATCTACATTTGATGAATCGATATTAAAGGTAACATTTAATTTTTCTTCCTTACCATCTCTATATATAGTAATTTTTGCACTATCACCTACTGTGTAATTTAGTAGGGCCTTTCTTAGGGCTGACATATCTTTTACTTCTATACCATCTACCTTAGTTATCACGTCTTTTTCTTGGAAAGGACTTTCCTTATCGAAGACTGATACAACATAGACACCTTCTTCTATACCCAAATCATCGGTAAGAAAATTAGGTATTTGTTTTAAATAGTCAAGGGATTGTCCTGTTATTCCTAGGTAAACTGAACTAAATTCCCCAGTTTCCCTTACCTTTTCAATGACTGGTTTAACTATGTTGATTGGAATAGCAAAGCCTATACCATCACTATTACCAGCCTTAGCAGTATTTATTCCTATAAGGTCACCATTTGTATTTAGCAAGGCTCCACCAGAGTTACCAGAGTTAATTGCTGCATCTGTTTGCATAAGTCCATCCATGCTGACACCAGTATTGAAGGATACAGTCCTGTTTAGTCCTGATATTATACCACTGGTTACTGTTGATTGGAGTTCTAGTCCTAGAGGGTTACCTATAGCCACTACCCTATCACCAACTCCCATCTCATCACTATCTCCAAGTTCGATAGCTGGTAGGTCCTTGCCATCTACTTTTATTATAGCGAGGTCTAGGGATTGGTCATTCCAAACGAGTTTGGCTTCTTGGGTCTCGCCATCAGAATAGACAACATTTATCTTATTTACATTACCATCGCTTACTACGTGGGAATTGGTTACGATAAATCCGTCTTCAGTAACAATAGATCCTGAACCAATACCTTCTACATATCCAGATTGTTGGCCAAAAAATGTATCCTTAACCACTTCAGATATTGTGTTTATTCCAACGACAGAATCTATTGATTTTTTAACAACTAGTGATTCCATTGACTCTTCACCATTTGATGAAGATATACTAGTATTATTTTTCTTATTATCTTTATTGTCGGCTCTTTCTTGAACTTCTTGTCCTGGGCTTACTTCTGTGTTAGTGTTAGCATTACTGCCACCAACTAGAAAAAATACCAAGGCTCCACCTATTATAGCACCAAGTAGTCCTGATGCGAAGTGGGCAAAGCTTGAGCCTGATTTTCTTTTATCACTCATATTTACCTCCTATTTATATAATGATACCCTAATATTATGAAGAAAATTTGTCAAAGGTATTGATGCTAATATCTTATTTAAGCTAAAGCAAAATAAAATTAAAATTTTAGCTTATAACTTTAACTTCCCTTCCATTATATTTATATATTTAAAAAATATTTTTTATTTCATAGACCATATATTATATTTCTAGTCTAGGAGCTAGCTTAATTAAAGAAAAAGCTCTTCACTAAAAGCGAGAACTATAGCTTTAGCTATTTTCTTTCTTATACTCACCTGCTAGATCAAAGGCGTGATTGATTGGCCCTGAGCCCTTACCAAGATCAAGTCCTGCTGCCAAGGCTCCAGAGATATAATCCTTAGCCCTTTTTACAGCATCTTCTAGATCAAATCCATTGGCAAGGTTTGATGCTATAGCTGATGATAGGGTACAACCTGTCCCATGGGTATTTGGATTATCTATTCTCTTCCCCTTAAACCAAGTATAGGACCTTTCATTATATAAGAGATCATTGGCATCATTTACCTTATGACCTCCCTTAATCAAAGCTGCCACCTTGTATGTATCATATATCTTTGCACCTGCCCTAACCATATCATCTTCACTAGTAATCTTCTCCCCTATAAGGATCTCAGCCTCAGGGATATTTGGTGTTATAAGGCTTGCTATCGGAACAAGTTCATTCTTTAGAATTTCTATAGCATCATCATTTATAAGAACTGCGCCACTAGTAGCTACCATAACTGGATCAAGGACAATATTTTTTGCCTGGTAATGGTTTAATCTCTCAACTATGGTCCTAATCAATGAAGAAGTTGATACCATACCTATTTTTACAGCATCAGGATAAATATCTTCAAAAACCGAATCCAATTCTTCCTTCAAAAAATCATCACTAACATCTTTAATAGCAAAGACCCCAGTAGTATTTTGAGCAGTAAGAGAAGTTATAGCACTCATCCCATAGACACCATTCATAATCATAGTCTTAAGATCGGCTTGGATCCCTGCACCACCAGAACTATCAGAACCTGCTATTGTAAGAGCTGTTTTCATAAAAACCACCTTTCAAATTCTTTAAATAAAAATAGGAGCTTCTAAGCCCCTCATCAATAGTACTGCAAGCCCAAAGGCTAGCATAATCATCCTAAGCCAAAGGCTTATATCTTATTCACTTTTACTATATGGTAGGAAAGGAACAAATACAAGAAAGGGCTTTCTCATTTGCTAAGGTTAGATAAGAATTATAGGAAAAATCTAAAAAAGGGCCACCGCCTGATGACCCTTACTTATAGATTTCTCTCCTATGGCCTACTGCAAGGGCAAGGATTAGGAGTTTGTCGTCTTCTATTTTGCAAATAAGTCTATAGTTACCTATCCTATACCTCCAGTAGCCTTTCTTGTCTCCTACCAAGGCACGTCCCTTGCTTCTAGGATCTTCAATTCCATCAATATTATTTTTTATATACTTCAATATAAGTCTGGCTTCATGCTTATCTATTTTTTTGAAAGTATTATCAAAAGACTTGCTTCTAACTAACTTATACATCTAATTCCCTATACAAATCTTCCATACTATAAGTTACAGGATCCTTGAGATATTCTTGGTAGGCCTCTTCAGCCAATTTTAAGTCATATTCGTCTTCAAGTTTTTCGAGTATGGCACTTTTTACAACATCAGAAAAAGTCTTATTAGCAAATTTAGCATAGTCATTAATAAGTTTTTCTTCTTCACTAGTAAACCTTATTGATTTAACGATTGTATCCATCTTATCACCCCTTTATACTACTATTGTATTACACAAGTCATAAAAATCAAACCCTATTTCTAAGTAGCTAGCATTTTTAGGTACAAAAAAAGGAATGCTGTTAACCAACATTCCTTGCACTCTTTGGTGCGGGATAAAGGAGTCGAACCTTCACGAGAAATTCCCACTAGATCCTAAGTCTAGCGCGTCTGCCAATTCCGCCAATCCCGCATATGGGGTGAGTAGTGAGACTCGAACTCACGGCCTCCTGGGCCACAACCAGGTGTCTTAACCAACTGGACCATACCCACCAAGCCATTACTTTTATAGTATACTATTTAATTAATAGTCTGTCAAGTATGAAGCAAATATTTTTTTGATTTTTATTATATATTCGCTTGTCTCATCTCTCAATGATTATATGATACTACGGATTTTATTTTTCGTCAAGTTTTTCTTTAAATTTTTTTATGTTTTATTTTTTCCCTTTTGGAGTAAGATGTTTATGAGGTGAATGTATGAATAAGAAAACTATTTTAAAAATTTTTGCTGTAGTTGTAGCCCTTGCTATGGTTGCTCCTATTATTTATAACGCTGTTTCTACTTTATGATTATTGATTCAATAGAATATAGCGACAAGTATGAGCTTGTGAGGCTTACTATAGAGGGTGAGTCTTTCTATACTTCCTATGATTTCTTCCACGAGAATAATTTTACCAAAGGAGATGAGGTGGATTTTGACCTTTACAAGCTTATTATTGAGGAAAATTCTTATAATAAAGCCAAGAATTACGTCCTAAAACGTATTTCCTATGCCAATAAGACTTCCTTTGAGCTAAGGAAGATCCTCATGGATAAGGACTATGACCCTTCTATTATTGATAGGGTAATGGACTTTCTTGATGAATATCATTTGGTAGATGATGAGGCCTATGTGAGATCTTTTATTAGGGATAAGTCAGAGATTAATTCCTGGCCCAGAAATAAAATCAGCTACAAGCTAAGGGCCAAGGGGATAGATGATGATTTGATTAATAGGTCCCTTGATGAACTTATTGATAGTGAAGATGAGTATGAGAAGGCCCTCTATTTTGCTAAAAAAAAGGCCAGGGGCGATTATTCTTTTGAAAATAAAAACAAGGTCTATAGGCACCTTGCATCTAAGGGCTTTGCCTATGATATTATTTCTAGGGTTATAGGAGAGCTTTTTTGATGGGACATTTTGTTTATATGCTAAGATGCAGGGACAATTCACTATATACCGGATACACGACTAATCTCGACAATAGAGTTAAGGCCCATAATTCTGGCAAGGGAGCCAAGTACACGAGGGCAAGGCGACCTGTAAAGTTAGTTTTTTATAGGGAGGTTGCCGATAAATCTACTGGCTTAAAATTAGAATACAGGATCAAGAAATTATCTAAGGCAAAAAAAGAAGAGCTAGTGAAGGACTTTATTAAGTGATTATCTAGCTCTTTTCTTATTAAAATTTCAAAGGAGATTTCTCTTAGCAAGTTCTTTTCTTAGGCTATCTCCACGTCTTTCGATACTTATCTCAAAGAGGCCCATTTGGCTAAAGCCGTAAGACTTACATGGTAAATTATTTCTTTCCAGGGCTAATGTCATGGCTTTTTCGATTCTTTCTTTATCCTTATTTCTTAGAAAATCAATTACAATCATTCCCCCTATATTACGGAGGCTAAGCTCTTGTACTATGGTATCTACGAGAGCGAGGTTTATATTTTCCAAGTACTTATCCTTATTATTTTTAGATTTTTTGGATGAGGAATTTACATCTATTACAGTAAGGGTCTCAAGTTCTTCAATTATAAGCGATAGGTCCTTATAATAAACCCTCTTATCCTTCAATTTTTCTACCAGGTCAGTAAATTCTCTTAGCTCTCTCAAGTCGACCTTATTGACTTCCATATCCCTATTAGCTTCCAAAAACCTATCTAGTTCTGACCTCTTGTAGAGGACTTTGGGGGTTGGGTAGAATTTTTCTTCATTTATCAGTTTTTCCTTGAGGTCCCATAGGTCCTTAGCTTTTTGTTTATCCTTAGCCTTCCCCTCCTTTAGCCAGGGTCTTTTTCTTAGAGGGTACCTCCTTACCTGGTAGGAGTCATTTTCTATGGTGAAATTCAGGCTTCCTTGGGGGAGCTTGCCATTGGCCCCTTCTTTTACATATTGGACTATTACATTATCGCCTACCTTGTAGGGAATGGATGAGTTTAGGAAGATGTCCTTACCCTTATCGTATTCTACAAAATAGGCATTGAGGGAGTCGATTTTATTTTTTACCCTTCCCCTATAAATATTATTTAGGTCATCAGAATAAAAGTTCAATTTACAAATATTGCCCTCGGATATGACTCCGAAGGCTTTTTCTTTTTCATCTACAAATATATAAGACATGCTATCTAAATTTCATCTTTATTTTTTCGAAAAAACCAATTTTAGGAACTACCTTGCCCTCACCCCTTACGAGGGATCTTGCAAGGTCAACTAGGTTGCTATCTTTCTTGGCAGTCCCTAGGTATTTTTTGCCATAGGATTCGATTTTTTCCTTCATAGTTCTATCATCAAAGTCAGGATCTCCTAGGATATAGAAAAATTCTTCCTTAATATCAATAGGCATAGAGGCACTTTCGACTATTCTAAGAGACCTTTTTTCTTTGATTAAGTCAAAATCTAGGCTGTCTATGATGATATTTTCATAGGGGAGATCTGCTAATAATTTGCTAAAGTCTTCCCCACTAGGCTGATACTTATCAGCAAGGAGGGGAGCAATTATAAAATTAGCTTCATCTCTCTTTACTATTAAGTCATCTAGGTCAATTAGACCCATAAAGTAATCATAGATGTCATAGGCAAAAATCCCATCCATACCAAAGTAATCTTCTATATTTTCATCATTTCTTTTGTTTGATATGAGGATAGTTTTACTTGATTTTGCTAGGTCATTAGCAAGGGCAACTGCAAATTTCACTCTCGCTCTATCATTATCAGAATTAATTACATATATCATAAGTCACCTTCGGCTGCATCTGTGGTTTCGGTAGTTTCATTCACTTCTTCACCAGCGCCCTCTTCTACCCATTCTTCCTCTCTCCATGGATCTCCATGGTCATGGTCTAAGCTTTCATCGGCTTCGTGGCCACTATGACCAAACTCACTTTTGTTTACATCAGACTTGTCATCATTATCATTAGAAATATTGACATTTAGGTCAAAGTATTTTCCTATAATATCCCTCATAATAGGTGAAACATTATAGGATGTATCTCCTTGAGTAAGTATAATTGATACAGCTATTTGAGGATCATCATATGGCGCAAATCCTATCATCCAAGCATAAGGATAATAGTCACTACCATCTTCGTTTTGACCCTCAACTTCTGCCGTTCCTGTTTTAACTCCTATATCAATAGGTAATTTGTTAAGGATAGGATTGTTCTTAGCTACTAACATGGTTCCATATTTTATGTCTTCCAAGTTGTTGTAGTCTTTAATGTCGATTTTTTCCCTTTGAGGAACATTTTCGAAAAGAACCTCATCAGTCTCATGGCTGGCTATTTTATTTATCAAGGTAAATTTATTTAAATATCCCCCATTAGCTATGGTAGACATAGCCCTATTCATTTGAGCTGGTGTGTAGGAGTTTTGTCCTTGGCCTATAACAATGTTTAGCATATCTGTAATATCCCAGCTTGCTTGATTCAAATAAGTAAATTTGATTGTATCTGCAAGTCCTGCTCTTTGCCCTTCATAGATTCCTATAGGTTCATAGCCCTTATCTTCGAGATAGTCGATTATCTCAACCCTGGTCCATCTTTCTGGATCATCAGCAAAGTTTACTATTTCTTCAATATCAGCATTAAATTCATCCCTTGTTTTCTTAACATCATCTTTTAGGAAGAGCGATAGGTTATTTTTTAGGTATTTTCTAAGCATAGCCTTGGTAACTTCTACCTTCTTTCCTACACTTGGTATATTACCAGATGTTTCGTTAGGTATGTTAATCTCAAGACCAGTTCTTTCTCCTAGCCCCAGTTTCTCTGCAGTAAGTCTTATATCATTTAACTCTAATTTGACTCCAAGATCTGTTTCATCTCTAGGGTTTTTGCCTAAGGCTAGGGTGTAGAAGTAGTAGTTACAAGAGTCTCTCAAGGCCCCATAGAGGTTTTCTTCCCCATGAGTTTGACCAGTTTCGGTCCATATCAAGCATGAGAACCTCCTACTTCCTATATCCATAAAGCCATAGCAATAGTTTGTTTGTAGAGGGTCTAGTCCCTTTTCTAAGGCTGCTAGAGATGATACCAACTTGAATGTTGAGCCTGGCATTACAGCTGTTTGGGTCGCAATGTTTAGCATTGGTCTAGGCACTAATGGACCAGATCCTTCATCTACTTGGAGGGAATCCCAGTCAGATGATGAAACTCCCGTCGCAAATATATTTGGATCGTAGTTTGGATATGAAGCCATGGCTAGGACTTCACCAGTATTTACATCTGTAACAACAACTGCCCCACTTTCTGCATTAGGAGCTGGATCTATGGCATTGAAGCTACCATAATCAGAAGTATAGGTTTTTCCTAGTCTAATTGAATCTAGGACATTCTTTAAGGAGTCTTCTGCTTGTTTTTGAAGGTCCTTATCTATTGTTAGGTAGATATCATCTCCTGGTTTTGAAGTAGTTTTGGAGATGGTTTGGCGTCTATTTCCACTAGAATCTACAGTTACTAGGCTCTTACCATTCTTACCCTTGAGGTTATCTTCATAGGCTTCTTCTATACCAGTCTTACCTATGATCTCATCTCTTAGGTATCCCCTATCATCTACATACTTATCTAGCTCATCTGATGTAGCGATTGGTCCCATGTAGCCTAAGATATGGCTAGCTAGTTCCCTATTTGGATAGGATCTAATAGGAATTGTATCGACAACAACTCCCGCTGATGAGTCGATTTTTTCTTCTATCTTTAGGACAGTTGATTCGTCCAGATTATATACTACATTTATTGGTCTATATCCATAGTTACCTTGCATATTTAAGGTGTTATCAATAGTTAGTAGTCCTACTGCCTCATAGTCATTGTATTGGTCGATATTGTTTATTTTTTTGAGGTAGGCAAGGATTTTTCCTGCATCAGCTTCATTAGCAAGGATCTCTACAATGTCCTTGGTAGAATTTGTCTTATCTTTTTGGGCATAGTAGGTATAAAAATCCTTCTCGTCCTTATTAAAGGTATAAGTCCAGTCTTCTGGGTCATCCTCAGTAATATCAATATTTGGGTAAATATTTGCTGTTGTATTTGAATTTTGGGCCATATATTTTATATCTTCTGATAGGATCAAGTCCTTTAAAAGACCATTTTCATCAGCAAGTTCAGCAAGTTTTGCTACAGGGGAGCCTGCGTCAGGGTTTCTAAAGCGAACTTCTACCCTATACTCGTTTTGATCATCTTCTTTTTCTGTTATAACTTCTGTTTCAAAGTTTGGATAAATTCCCTTGTTAGATAGGTTCTCTATCAAAATATTGGCAGGGATTATGTATTCTCCCTTGTCATTTACAGAAGCCTTGGTCAAGAGGTCTTCTACAGTAGATTTCTTGACTATTTCATAAAAATCATCTGCCGGGGCTGAAGCAAAGTCGATATTTTCATAAATCTTGTGGAGCTTAGCCTTCTTTTCTAGGAAATCTTCATCATTTTTGCTAGCATAATCTTTTAGAACTAAGTCACCCAATAAATCATTTCCTGCTAAGAGATTGTAGGCCAGTTTTCTTGCATGGGAATTTTGAAGCACTGACAAGATTACAGATTCATCCTTGCCTACTTCCTTGGTTATTACATCTAGGGGATCTTCCTCTATGGTGTGGCCTACTTCCTTTAATTTTTCCTCAGCATTGTCCTTGTAGGTCAAGCTTACCTGGTCTTCACTTTGTCCAACATGGATAGGTAGGACAATTCCTCTTTTTCTAAGGGCTAAGAGGAAGGTCTTGGCTGTTTCATACTCAATTCCATCGTTCTTGTAAGATGAGCTTATGAAGTCCCTAATCAAGTCATTATCTATGATGAGATTTACTACCTTATCTATAGGCATATCATCTTCTCTAAAGTAATCTTCTTCACTCTTGTACTCAAAAGAGTTTAACCTAATTGGGAAGTCTTCTGTGTAGTTGACCCCGTCTTCTTCTAGGATATCTACAAGCTCGGATATGTTTTTAGTTCTATCTTCTTCATCCAGGCTTGTCAATTGATCCTTGTATAGGGAAACTGCAA
This sequence comes from Anaerococcus sp. AGMB09787, assembly GCF_022808955.1. Taxonomy (GTDB): domain Bacteria; phylum Bacillota; class Clostridia; order Tissierellales; family Peptoniphilaceae; genus Anaerococcus. Next base: position 21,187 of record NZ_JAKZEY010000014.1, on the reverse strand, counting down.
AGGATGGTATGGATGTAGCGAGGATATTACCATTCCTATCGTAGATATTACCACGGCTTGCTATATCGTCTATCTCCTTTACCTTCCTATTATCAGATAGATCCCTATAGTAGTCCCCTTGGACTAGCATTATTTTTGATAGTCTTGCAGCAATTATTACAAACAAAATCACTACAAGGACTTCAATAAAGACCAGTCTTTTTTCTTTTCTATTATTCATTTAAACACCTCAAATTCTATAAGTTGGAATATACATAACCTTCTTTACTATTGAGTAGTAGATAAAATATATTAATCCGTTTAGGATAGCTTCTACAAAAATACCTAGAGGTAGGTAGGCAAATATTTCTATAGCCTTTTTACCTAGTAGGTAGTAGATTAGTGAAACTAAGATAAAGTTAATTACACTGGCAAGGATGGTTAGACCTAAACCTGAAAGTCTGTCCTTCTTTGCCTTAAATCCAGCCGCTCCTACCAAATAGCCTATCAAAAAATATGACAAGGCCCTAACCCCTATCACAGGAGTTAGGAGAAAATCCTCCACAAGTCCTAGTAAAAGGGCAGAATAGCCTCCTACCCTTTCTCCCAAAAAGACTGCAAGAGCTACGATGGCTGGGATAAAAATATTTACATTAGCTCCAAATATATCTATCTTTGAAAAGACCGATGTTTGCAAAATAAAAGATATTAAAAGTATTATAAAAGTCTTAAACTTATTCATCGCCCTCTCCTTGGTAATCTTCGTTTTCTATAACTTCATCCACATTATATTGATCGGTTTGTTTCAAAATCAAAACTCTATATAGGTGGGAAAAATCAACTGGTGATGTAACAGTAATATTTTTCCTAAGGGCATCTTCACTCATAGTTACATTGCTAACTGTACCTACATAAATTCCCATAGGATAAACTCCACCAAGACCTGAGGTCAAGAGAACATCCTTAGGAGCAACTGTACTATCCACATCTATCATATAGCCTTGGATAGTCTTTTGGGTAAAGTTATCCAACACTCCATAGTCTCCGCTGGCAGAGTTAATAAAAGATACATCATTTGACTGACTATTGATAGTCTCTACCCTTGAAGTTGTTTGGTAGACTTCAGTTACCTTGCCAACTAGACCTGTGTAATATGAAGAATCTCCTACGGCTTGAAGGATTATATCATTTACCTCAACCCCATCTACAGCTCCCTTATCTATAGTGAAATTTTTGGTCATAGAGTTGGTATCTGTATTTATTACACTTGCCTTCATGTAGGAGTTTGGACTTTCGTCTACTGCTCTTCTTTCCATTTCCAAAAATTCAGACTTAGCTATTATTGTATTTAGCTTAGCATTTTCAATCTCTAGGGCCTTATTTTCTTCTTCAAGTTTTGATACAGCCTCCCTAGTTTCCTTGGAACCTAGAGTTCTCTCGAATTGCTCTATAACTTGAGAAGATATAGAGTAGCTTAGCTTCTCAATAGGGGCAAAGATTGTGTTGGCTATATTGGATCCTGTTTGATTTAATTTTTCTGTTTGGGAAGATACCACTATAACAACAAGGAGGATAACAACTGTTGCTACAAAGCCCTTCCTATCTTTTTTCTTTCTTCTATATGCCATGTGAACCTACTTACGATACTTCGCGTACCTATCTGGATCCTCAAGGATTATTGCACAACCTCTGATTACATCCTCAAGAGGATTATCTGAATATGAAACCTTTAAGGAAAGCTTAGATGATAAGTATTCTGTTAGGCCTTGTAAGATAGCTTGTCCTCCTGTTAAGAAAATCCCCTTATCCTTAATATCCCTAGATATCTCCGGAGGAGTTTTCTCCAAGACTTCTACTATCATTTCATATACAGAGTCTGCATAGTCAAGAGCTATCTCCTTTAGAGATCCACTATTTACTTCTACTTCCTTTGGCATAGCACTTTCGAGGTCTCTACCCTCTACCTTAAGTGTCAAAGATTTATCCCTAATCCTTAGAGATAGGATATTATTTTTGACTTCTTCTGCTGTATTCTTACCGATTTCAAGTTTTAGACTATTCTTAAAGTAGTCTCCTATCCTCTTGTCCAAATAATCTCCACCCTTACTTATGGACTTGGCACTAATTATGCCATTAAGGGCAAGGGTCGATGCTTCGCTAAGACCTGCACCAAGGTTTACCACTAGACTTGCACTAGCTGTATCAGGATCAAGTCCTATCCCATAGGCTGCAGCTAGGTTTTGGTCAACCAAAATAACATCCCTAGAGCCAGCATAAAGGGCTGCATCCTCTAGGGCCCTAGCCTTTACATCAGTAATTTGGTTAGGAACAGCTATCAAAGTCCTTGGCTGAACCAAGCAAAAGCCTGGGTTTATCTTCTTAAAGAAGTAATTTAAAAGGGCCTCAGTTAGGTTAAAATCAGTTATAACTCCATTTTCTATAGGCCTAACTACATGGACCTTGTCATGGGTCTTACCCAACATTTCCTTGGCCTCAGCTCCCACCTTCAAGACCTTGGTATTATTCTCATCCAAAAGCATAAAGGAAGGCTCATTTGCTATTAGCCCCTCATTTTTTTTATAAAGTAAAATATTGCTAGTACCTAGATCTATAGCAAAATCCTTAGCAATTATTCTAAATTTCATATCCACCTCTTACAATTTTCCTTCTCTTTTAAAACTATAGTAGTCATTATGGCCTATAATTATATGGTCTATCACATCTATATCTAGAATTTCTCCTGCCTCTTTTAGCCTCTGGGTTACTAGATAATCTTCTTTCGAAGCACTTGGGTTGCCACTTGGATGGTTATGGATTAATATAACACCATTGGCAGATTTTTTGATAGCAGGCTTAAAAACTTCCCTTGGGTTTACAATTGTTGTATTAAGGTCCCCAATCGAAATTAATTCCTTGGAAATTATTACGTTCTTACTATTAAGTAAGATTACATAAAAATACTCCTTCTTGGCAAATTCTAGCTTATCCCTCATTATTTCATAAGCATCTCTTGGCGAAGTTATAGCCTCAATCTTCCTAGCTAAAATCTTCTCATTTACCCTAATCCCAAACTGGAGGGATGCGACAATCTTACTAGCCTTGGCAGCCTTGATGCCACCTATCTTAGATAGCTCTCTTACTTCTATATCCCTAAGTTCTTCATAGGAAAAACTATCCAAGATTTCTTGGGCAAGCTCCAGGGCGTTTTTCCCCTTAGAGCCTGTAGAAATAATAATGGCCAAAAGTTCCTTTTCTGATAAACTTTCAAAGCCCTCATTAATTAGCTTCTCTCTAGGCCTTTGATCCGGATCCATCTCCTTCATCAACTTTGTCATCGTATTTTACTCTCCCAATTTTTTCCATATGCCTTATCAGGTAATTTGAGCTTAATCCAACAAAAAACCCACTAAATGTTCCGATGAAAACTAATAGTGGGAAATAGTAATACATTTTAATATTTTCCATAACTATAACCGAAACAAGCACCTGCCCAAAATTATGGAAAAACGCCCCTATCTCACTAACTCCTATAAAACTAAAGGACTTATCGAGTCCCTTTAAGGCTAGGTTCATAGAAATAGAAGCAAAGATTGCCCCTGTTAGTGAAAAGAAAAAAGAAGTTACAAATCCAGTTATAAGGACTAGCAAAAACGACTTCATAATCCCAATTACAAGCGCCGATTTGAATCCATAAAAATATAGGCTTACTAGTAATATTATATTAGATAATCCCAATTTTGCACCCGGAATTGGTATGGGCAAGGGTATATAATGCTCGATAAGGGATACGGCTAAGGCCATGGCAGTAAGGAGGGAAAGGTCTGTTATTCTTTTTATACCTCTTGCCATCTACCTAACCACCTTGTCTATACTATCGCCCATGTGAGCCTTGTCATTTACATTATAAATTTCCAAAAACAACCTATGAGGTAGGCACACTATGGTCTCGCCAACATTGGATATTGGTGCCATGTGAGTACAAATAAGATCTGCACAGTCAGCGTCTGATACTTCTGCCTTACCTCCAGATATTCTTACTATATTATAATGTCCGCCATAATTTATTCTAAACTCCTGATCAGTATCAAGAGAAACTTCTTTGATGATTTTTGAATCTTGCTCTATTCTTAATACATTTCCCCTAATCCCACTTGTTATAAAGGAAATAAAGAAGCTCAATCCCAAAGAAAAAATCATAAGAAATCCTATTATAAAGATATCTCCTTTTTTTAATTTCATATTACACCTCAGATTTTAGTGTATCATTTTACCTTATATTTTGTCAATTTGAGTATAAAAAAACTACTGTGAATTTTACTCCACAGTAGGTCTTTCTTATTCAAAAATTTCTATACACTTGTTTGGACATTTCTCTTGAGCTTGTTTTAATAATTCAAGATCAAAGTCATCTCCCCAAACTTCCTTGGATAAAAAGTTATCCATCTTGAAGGCTTCTGGATAAGTTTTGGCACATATTGTACAACCTATACAAGAATTGCTACAATTTGCCCTAGCATCCTTACCCTTATCGTGGGATGAGCAGATAACGACTTGCTTTTGCTTAAATGGCACAAGATTTATAATTTTCTTAGGACAAACACTGACACACTTGCCACAGGCAACGCACTTAGACCTATCTACCTTGGCAACTCCATTTTCTATATGAATTGCATCAAAAGGACAAGCTTTCTCACAAGTTCCACAGCCTAGGCAGCCATAGTTACAAGCTTTCTTGCCCCCATATAGGGCAATTTGTGCCCTACAATCTTCTAGACCTGAATAAGTAAATTGGTCTTTGGCTGCATCACAATTACCATCACATTTTACAACAGCTACCTTCTTATCATCAGATCCACTAGCTTCAAGTCCCATAACAGCAGCAACTTCATCTGCTACAGCCTTACCCCCTATGGCACATGCATCGACTGGGGCTTCTCCCTTGGCAATGGCTTCTGCTAGACCATCACATCCTGGAAAACCACAGGCACCACAGTTTGCACCTGGTAAGGCATTTCTGACTTCTTGTTCTTTAACTGATTTTTCTACATAAAATTTCTTGCTAACTACCCCTAGTAAAGCTGCAAATAAGAATCCTAGGGCAGCTAAGACTATTACTGGTATTATTATATTCATTCTTATCCCCCTAAGCTAAGCCTGCAAATCCCATAAAGGCGATTGCCATAAGACCTAGTGTTACTAGGGTAATTGGCACACCCTTGAAGGTTTCAGGTATAGAATTATACTCTATCTTTTCTCTTATATAAGCGAGTATCATAATCGCTAATAAGAATCCTACTGATGCTGATAGGGCATAAACTATTGTTTCTAGTAGGTTATAAGAATTGTCTATTACCTTTATAGCTACACCCAATACTACACAGTTGGTAGTAATAAGTGGAAGGAATACTCCCAAGGCCCCATATAGGGAAGGCATAGATTTTTTCATAACTGTTTCTACTGCTTGTACCAAAGCAGCTATTACCAAGATAAATACAACTGTTTGTAAGTATCCGATATTTAATGGATTTAATATGTAATATTGAATTACCCAAGTTATGATTGATGAAAGTGTTATAACGAAGATTACGGCAAGGCCCATTCCTCTAGCTGTTTCAACCTTACTTGTTACACCCAAGGTAGGACAGATTCCCAAAAATTGTCCTAGTACATAGTTACTTACAAATATAGTAGCTATTATTATTGAAAATAAATTTCCCATAGTATCTCCTATCTATTCTTTGCTCTTTTGATTGCATTAAAGCCAGCAACTAACATTCCAAGAATTATGAAGGATGATGCCGGTTGTTGTAAAAATCCTATAGTATAAGCTTCAGGGATTATCCTTGCTCCAAATAAGGTTCCTGCACCAAATAGTTCCCTAAAGAAGGCAAGTAATGAAATTGCAAGGGTATAACCAAGTCCTTGACCTATACCATCTATTATTGATGCAAGAGGGCCGTTTTGTGAAGCAAATCCTTCAGCACGGGCTAGGATCAAGCAGTTTACTACTATAAGTGGTATAAAGATACCCAAGGATTCATCAAGAGCTGGTAAGTAAGCCTTGATTAGCATTTGTACTATTGTTACGAATCCAGCTATGATTACTATGAAGGCTGGTATTCTTATTTCATCAGAAATGAAATTTCTTAGTAGGGAGATAACCAAGTTACTCATAACTACTACAAAGATTACCGAAATTCCCATTCCTACGGCATTTGCCAAAGATGAAGATATGGCCAAGACTGAGCACATACCTACAGTTTGAACAAAGACTGGGTTATTTGAGAAAATACCATCTCCAAATACTTTTCCCAAATTTGCCTTAGGAGTTTTCTTTTCTTTTTTAACTTCTACTTGTTTTTCCATAATAACTCCTATTCTAATTCACCTATAATTGAAGCTGCATCATTTATACCCCTAACAATTGTTCCGGTAGAAATTGTAGCTCCTGTTATTCCAACGATTTGATTTTCTTCTGTTGTTTCGCCTGCAGTTACTTCGCCATCCATATTTACTCCGATCATTCCTTCTTTGAAGAAATCTTCTTCCATATTTTTACCAAATCCTGCAGATTCAGCATGGTTAAGTGGGGCAAAGCCTGTTATATTGTGCTCACTATCAACTCCTAGGAGGAATTCTATATCTCCACCATATCCACCTGGTGATAGGATTTGGAAGACATAGCCATCGCCATTAGATCCTGTTGCCTTGTAAACTTCTACTATAGTATCTGGTTTATTAGCAAGTTCAGCTTCTTCATAGGTATCTGCTGGGAATACTACTCCTAGGGATTCTTGAAGTTGTTCTTGGGCCTTAGCTTCTATAACAGGTGCTGTTAGCATGTTAGTTAGAGCTAGGGCTAAGGCAGTTACAGAAGTTATTAAAAGTAGTTTTAAACCTAATTTAATAGAATTATTCATTTACTTCTCCTTTTTAGCCTTACCAAAAGTCTTTGGTCTTGTGTAATTTTCGATTATTGGTACTACCAAGTTCATCAATAGAATTGAATAAGATACACCCTCTGGGTATCCACCGAAGGCTCTAATTACAGCTGTAAGTAAGCCTGCTCCTATTGCAAAAATATATTGACCCTTGATTGTGATTGGTGTTGTTGTATAGTCTGTAGCCATAAAGAAAGCTCCAAGGAGTAGTCCTCCAGATAGGATGTCTTTTGGCAAGCTAGCTACTCCCTTGTTGAAGATAGCTAGGAATATCACTGTAGTTAAAATATATGTAAGTGGTATTCTTATGTGAATTACTTTTCTTACTAGTAGGTAACAAGCACCTATCAAGATTGCTAGGGCTGATACTTCACCGATCACTCCAGGAATGTTTCCTAGGAAGAGATCCATTAGTGAGAAACTATTTGGATCTGATAGTGGTGTAGCTCCTGTTAGCATTGATACATCGCCTACAGTTGCAAGGGCTCCCTTTCTTGCTGGTGGTATGAAGGATGTCATTGATTCTGACCAAGATGCCATCAAAAAGGCTCTTGCTGCAAGGGCTGGGTTTACGATATTTTGTCCCAAACCACCAAAGAACATCTTAGCTATTACTATAGCAAATACACCACCTATAGCCATTTGCCATACTGGTAGGGTAAAAGGAACATTGTATGCCAATAAGATTCCTGTTACTACTGCAGATAAATCACCTATTGTTACTTTTCTTTTTGTTATTTTTTCAAATATAAGTTCTGATAACACACAAGCTAGGATAGATACTGCGATTAGTATTGCTGCCCTATAGCCAAATTGATAAACTCCTACGATTCCTGCAGGAATTAGGGCGATTATTACATCAAGCATATCTCTTCTAACTGTATTAGAGCTTCTTAAGTGAGGAGAAGCTGTTACCAATAATTGCTTTTTATTTTCCATGTACTCCTCCTATTTTCCAGTTTGTCTTATTTGTCTCTTACCAAACTTGATCGCTTCAACTAGAGGTCTGTTTGATGGGCAGACAAATGAGCAGGATCCACATTCTATGCAGTCCATTATGTCATATTCTTGGGCTTTTTCAAATCTCTCATCTAGGGAGAACTTGTGAATATATAGAGGTAGTAAGTTTACTGGGCAAACATCTACGCACCTTCCACATCTTATACATGGGGATAGTTCTAGAGGTTTTGCCTCATCGCTTCCTAGTACTAGGATACAGTTACTTGCCTTCTCTACTGGTCTATTTAGATCAGCTTGGGCAATACCACACATTGGTCCACCATTTATAAGTTTTGCTATATCATCGGCTCCACCGGCTTCATTGATAGCATATTCAAATTCTGTTCCAATCCTAACTAGCATATTGGTAGGATTTTTTACATTTTTTCCTGTAACTGTTACTATCCTCTCATAGAGTGGTTTGTCCTTGTAGAGGGCTTCATAGACTGCATATACTGTTGAAGTGTTTGATACTATAACTCCAACATCCATTGGAAGACCACCACTTGGTACTTGCCTATTTAGGATAGCATCTATGATTCTCTTTTCATCTCCTTGAGGGTACTTGGTTTCAAGGGCTACTACTTCGATATTCGAATTACCTAGGCTACTTACTGCTTCCTTCATAGCCTCGATTGCCTTTGGCTTATTATCTTCTATAGCTACGATTCCTTTTTTTGCATCTACTGCCTTCATTACTTGAAGAAGTCCCTTGAGGATTTCACCTGATTTGTTTTTTAGTAAATAGTCATCGCAGGTTATGAAAGGCTCACACTCTGCTCCATTTACTATTACTGTGTCTACAGGTTTGGCAGGTGTGTATTTGATATGGGCTGGAAAGGCTGCTCCTCCCATTCCTACTATTCCTGCAAGCTTAATTTTTTCGACAATTTCTTCTCTTGTTAGCTCGACATTGCCTTTTTCTATGTATTCCTTATTTTGGTCATAACCTTCTGTATCAATTACGACTGCCTTAGCATCCTTGCCAGATGCAGTTTGGATATCGATAATGTCTTTTACCACTCCTGCTACTGAAGAGTGAATATTGCTAGAGAAATTGCCGACAGCTTCTCCAATAAGCTCTCCTACACTAACTTCATCTTTCTTTGCTACAAGACATTTACTAGGCGCACCTATATGTTGAGTTAGGGGAATAGTTACGAGTTTTGGTATGCTCGCAACCTTAAGCTCACTACTTTCAGTGAGCTCCTTATACTCAGCCATATGGACACCGTTTTTAAATGTCACGGTATTAAGTGCCATATATTTCTCCTTTGTTTTTTTAATCTCACATATTAATTATAAATGAAATCTGCTTTTTCTTCAACGTTTACAAAATATTATTTAATATATCACCCACAAAGACCTTGAAATTCCTTATAGCTAGCCCCCTAAGATCACTAAGTTCTTCATCAGTAGGCAAGGCTTTACTATAGAATTTTTTCATAACTTGGTAGTTGCTATTGACCCTGCTGACATATTGACGAGTTTCCTCAAAGGGGATATCTAGGTGGTTGATATTATCTGGATCGATTATTCCATCTTCAATCCACTGATCAACATTACCCACACCACCATTGTAGGCCGCTAGGGCTAAGTCTATATCGTTGTAGTAGTTATAGAGATAGTTAAAATATCCTACACCCAGATCCAAGTTATAGTCAACATCATTTAATTTTTCTGGGTAATAGTCAATACCCGCAAGCTCTGCACTATGCCTTGCGGTATCTTCCATGAGCTGCATAAGTCCATTGGCTCCCTGTCTGCTTTGAGCTTCATTATCAAAGTCAGATTCTACCTTGATGATAGACGCTGTTAGGAGGGGATCTATATTATACTTATCGCTATACTTATATATCTCCTCTTGGTAGTCAATTTGAGTTCTTGATGCATTGTAGGCTATGACGCCAAAGCTTATCGCAAATAAGATTACAAGGCCGAGGGCAATAAAGCCTAGGGCCTTTCCAATAAATTTTATAACCTTCATCAAAAGTCACCTCTACTTAATAATTTATCAACTTCTTCTTCTAGCTTATCAAAACCATGGCTATTGTCAATAATTATATCAGAATTTTCCTTCATAAAGTTTAAATCTTTCTGGCTTTGGATCTTGCTAAGGGCATAGTCATAGTCAATCTTATCCCTTTCCATTAGCCTTTTGATCTGAACTTCCCTATCTGCTACAACTAGAATCACCCTATCAGCATCAAAGTCATCCCTAACTTCAAAATATAGGGGCATTTCTATAAAAACATTCTCGACATTAGCCCCTGCCACCTGCCTATCTATCTCTGCTAGGATATTGGGGTGGGTTAGCTCATTTAGTAGGAGTCTCTTTTCTTTATCTGCAAAAATTATTCCTCCAAGTTTTTTCTTATCCAAGGTCTCCCCATCAAAGGCCTCATCAAAGGCCCCACTAGCTTTGATAGCTTGGTAGTTGGCTCCATCCTTTTCTAAAAGCTCTCGATTGACCTCGTCAGCAGAGATTACCACATGGCCTTTTTTTCTAATGATGTCAGCTAGGGCAGACTTGCCTGATGCGATTATCCCGGTTATGACTATTTTATTTGGACTCATACATGCTATCCCCTGTGTCTATATCAACTATCAAAGGAACTTCCAATTCTACTGCATTTTCCATAGAGTCTTTCAAAATCTCCATAGCCTTATCCTTATCTTCAAGGCTTGCTTCAAGGATAATTTCATCGTGGATTTGGAGGATGATCCTTGCATCTATCCCTGCTTCCCTTAGGTTCTTATCAGTTTCGATCATGGCAATCTTTATAATATCGGCAGCTGAGCCTTGGATAGGGGTATTGAGGGCTACCCTTTGACCAAAGCTTCTCACATTGAAATTCTTTGATGAGATTTCTGGCACATACCTTCTTCTCTTAAAGATAGTCTCAACAAAGCCATCTTCCTTGGCCTTCTCCACTACCCCATCCATATATTCTTTTACTGAAGGAAAGGATGCCATGTAGTTATCGATATATTCCTTGGCTTCCTTCCTTGGGATATTGAGGTTTTGTGACAAGCCATAGTCGCTTATCCCATAGATTATTCCAAAGTTTACTGCCTTGGCCTCTGACCTTTGCCTTTTTGTCACCTTATCAAGTGGAGTGTGGAAAACCTTGGATGCTGTTTGAGCGTGGATATCTTCTCCTTTGATGAAGGCCTCCATCATGTGCTTATCCTTAGAGAGGGATGCCAAGATCCTTAGCTCGATTTGGGAATAGTCTGCATCAATAAGGATTTTCCCTTCCCCTGCCTTAAAGGCCTTCCTAATTAACCTGCCCTCGTCAGTTTTTATTGGCAAGTTTTGGAGGTTCGGATCTTGGGATGAGAGCCTACCAGTTGAGGTTATGTTTTGCCTAAAGGTTGAATGGATCTTGCCATCATCTGCTATTGAATTCTCAAGACCTTCTATATAGGTGGACCTTAGCTTAAATAATTCCCTATAGGCTTCGATTTTAGGAATTATAGGATGCTTATCCCTTAGTTTTTCTAGAACTGACGCATCAGTAGAAAAGCCTGTCTTGGTTTTTTTGATAACTGGTAAGTCCAAGTCCTTAAATAAAACTTCCCCTAGTTGCTTGGTAGAATTGATATTAAATTCTGATCCTCCTAGCTCATAGATTTCTTTCTTTAGGTCATCTATCCTAGCATCTATATCTTCCTTTAGCTCTTCTAGGACATCAGCATCACAGACAAATCCAGATAATTCCATGTCGGCTAGGACCTTGCAAAGCTTAATCTCAATTTCCTTATAGAGATCGTACATATTAGCCTTGTCTAGCTCATCAACTAGCTTATCCTTGGCATCTTCTAGGGCTGTAAGGTTGGCTGCCATAAAGACTCCCAGGGCATCATCATCCAAGTCCTCAAAGCGTTTGGCCTTCTTCCCCTTGCCGAGGAGTTCTTCCCTGCTAGATACATTATAATCAAGGTAGGACTCACTAAGGAGCTTGATGTCATAAGAAGACCTGGAAGGATCTAGGAGGTATTGCATAAGCATTAGGTCATCAAAATCTAAACTCAAGTCAATCCCAGCCTTAGCAAGGAGAACTATATCTTCCTTAATATCAAATGAAGTTTTTATAATCTTATCATCTTCAAAAACTTTCTTGAAGGCTTCCACAAAGTCCTCATCAAAGTCAGCTAGATAGGTCTCCCCACCCTTGACCTTGATGGCAATTTTGTAAATTTCACTTCCTAGATATCTTTCTCCATCAAAAACAGACTTGAAGGTAAATTCTCCCGCCTTTTTGATTTTTTCAACTAGGGCCTTCCTATCATCCAAAATCTCATAGGCAAAGTCCCTTTCTTCCTTACTTGATCCACTAGCCCCCATCTCTTCCAAGAACTTATTAAAATTATACTTAGAAAACTTCTCCCTCAAGGACTCATAGTCAGGCTTTATTACCTTTAGTTCTGCTAGGTCATAGTCAACTGGAGCATTGGTTACAATGGTACCGATCTTCTTACTCATATAGGCAATGGCCTCTGAGTCGATTAGGTTTTGCTTGGTCTTCTTGCCAGATACTTCGTCTATATGCTCATATAATCCTTCAAGAGACCCATACTCTTGAATGAAATTAATAGCCTTCTTAGGACCTATCCCATCTACACCAGGAATATTGTCAGACTTATCCCCCTCAAGACCCTTTACATCTATAAGTTGCTTAGGGGTCAAGCCATATTCTTCCTTTATGGTCGCCACACTATATTCCTTGGTCTCGCTAACTCCCTTTTTGGTAAGGGATACGAGGATATCATCATCTACCAATTGCAAGTAATCTCTATCCCCTGTTATAAGGATAGAAGCTAGACCCTTATCCTTTGCCATAGTGGCATAGGTTCCTACTATATCATCAGCCTCAAAGCCATCTAGGTCAGTATATTTTACATTCAAAGAGTCAAGAATATCCTTCAAAATCCCAAATTGGTAAGAAAGCTCACTAGGCATCTTATCCCTAGTTCCCTTATAGTCTTCAAACTCTTTGTGCCTAAAGGTCTTTGATGCCCTATCAAAGGCAACCAAAATATAATCAGGCTTGTATTTATCATAGGCGCTCTTAAACATAGTCAAGAAGCCATAAACTCCATTAGTCATAACACCGTCATTGTTGGTAAGCTTAGGTAGGGCAAAAAAGGCCCTAAAAATCAAACTAGAACCATCAATCAACATAATAGTTTCTTTCATACAGTCTCCTTTAAGTCTATCTGATCAAATCATAAACCACTCTTACCTTATATTCTACTTGTTAAAAGGGAAATTGTTAACAAAAATATAAGCATCTTTGAAGAGAGAAAAATTATCTTTATAGGCAGAAAAACATTAAACTATGTAGGCATTATTTTATGGTAGAATATAAGTAATAAAATTTTAAAACCACAAAGGAAGAATATGAAAAAAAGATCTGTTCCAGAAATATTTGAAGAGACCATCCTTGACCTATCCAAAAATAAGTCCTTGGACAAAATCACAGTAAAGATGATAGTAGAGGAAAGTGGTCTCTCCCTACAAAGCTTTTATAACTACTACTTAGACAAGGATGACCTAATCTTATCCATTCACAAAAAAGAGGGAGATAGATTAATCAAGGATTTTGAAGATGAGAAGATAAGCCTTAGAGAATTGATATATAATAACGCCAAGTTTTATTTTGACCATAAGAATTTTATGCTAAATGCTATAAAGCATACATCAGGCCAGGACTCCTACGGCCTTACTTCTGGAAAAAATGCCTATAAAGTCCTAAGAAATTACCTACTCAAGAAGAAAAATATAGAAACTTTACCTAAGAATATAGATTTTTTCTAAAGATGTCAGTTACTGCCAATGTATGGATCTATGCCTATTGGGTTGAAAATATGGAAGATCTTAGCCTAGATGAATTTACCGACCTCATCTTTGAGGCCCTCCCAGTTAGGCTTAGGGACTATATGGTTAGTTGATGATTTGTCGAATTTATCAAAAAGTTGATTAATCTTAAAAGTTATGAATTGTTATTAATTATCTTTATCATACAATATACCTATAAAACACGAAGAATAAGAGGAGGATTATATGAATAAAGAACAATTAATACAAGCCCTACAAGCAATAGTAAGTGGTCTATCTAACCAAGCAGAAATGCACATGTTCCAAGGTAAGATTTTTGAAGACCAAGAGTTTACTAAGCTTGCAGAAAAATATACAGACCATGCCGCAGAAGAAAGAGAATTCCAAAGAAGATTCATCCAAAGAATTTTTGATTTGGGTGGAGAAGTTAGCCTTGAAGCTCGTGAACCAATAAGCTTATATAAAGATCCAATCGATTTTATCAAGGCTGACTACGAAATTTCTAAAGAAGGCCTAACAGGAATTAAAGACCTTACAAGCTCAGCCATAAGTGATCACACTACCTATGACCTACTCAAGGAATACTATGCAGACGAAGAAGATGATATGCTATGGAGCGAATCTCAACTTGAACTAGCAGAAAAAATCGGTAAAGAAAATTGGCTATACGCCCAATTATAATAAATATATTTTGCTAGAGTTAGCTACTACCCTAACTCTAGTTTTTTATTTAAACTTATCTATATTAAAGCTTCCCATTATTATGGATACAAAAAACTCTAAAAGCAGTTTCGCCTTTAGAGTCTTTGTCTTAATTATTAAAATATGCCTTCCACTTGTTTTCGAAAGTCCAATTATAATCGCCCTTTTTCTCATTGTCCTTATACTTATCAAAGTCCTTGAGGAGTTTCTTGAAGGTATTGGCCATCATAATTAGGGCTATTATGTTTGGTATTACCATCAAGGCATTGGCTGTATCTGCTACATTCCAAGCAAATTTTAGCCCACCAATTGAGCCAACAAAGCAGCATCCTATATAAAGGTATTTAAACAGAGATTCTAGCTTAGTTGAGCCGGTGAGATATTTTACACATCTTTGGCCATAATAGCACCAAGATACCGCTGTTGTAAAGGCAAAGAGGATTAGAGCTAGAGATACCAAATACTTTCCTAATGGTATCGTTTTAGAGAAAGCATTGGCAGTGAGTGATGCTCCATTAAGGTTAGGGTCAACCCAGAGACCACTTGTAATTATAACTAGGGCTGTCATGGTACATATTATCATAGAAGATACAAAAACTTCTATAGATCCCCACATTCCTTGTCTAACTGGGTGGTCGGTGTGGCTTGTTGCGTGGGCCATAGGGGCAGTTCCAAGTCCTGCTTCATTGGAGAAAATCCCCCTAGCAAGTCCCCATCTCAAGGACATAAGCATAGTCGTTCCTGCAAATCCTCCCACAGCTGAAGAAGTAGTGAAGGCTCCCACTACTATTCTCTTAAAAGCTGGAATAATGAGG
Organism: Anaerococcus sp. AGMB09787; assembly: GCF_022808955.1. GTDB lineage: Bacteria > Bacillota > Clostridia > Tissierellales > Peptoniphilaceae > Anaerococcus. Next base: position 5,906 of record NZ_JAKZEY010000014.1, on the reverse strand, counting down.
TTGGCATTGGCAAACAAAATCACCAGGCAACCCAAGACATAAAATATTGACATAAAAGGCACGACTTTTTCTGCAAAAGATCCTATTCTCTTAATTCCTCCAACAACTACCAATAGCATAAAGATTACTATCAAGACTCCTATTAGAGGAAGGGATAGGCCTGTGATATTATTAATAGATTCAGACATTGAATTTGCTTGAACCAAGGCTCCTGTTCCAATTATCGCTATAAAGGCAAAGAATGAGAAAAGCTTCGCCAGAAACTTAGATCCTGCCCCCTTGGATATATAATACATAGGACCGCCTATATAATTACCCATCTCATCACGTTCTCTTGTGGCAAGGGCCATGGTAACTTCAACCATCTTAGTAGTCATACATACAAGGGCTGCAACCCACATCCAAAATATAGCTCCTGGACCTCCAAAACTTATTGCCGTAGCTACTCCTACAATATTACCCGCCCCTATAGTTCCTGCAAGGGCTGTAGATACAGCTTGAAAAGGGGATATAGAATTTTCATCGCTAGATGAATCCTTAACCAATCTTCCAAAGGTGTTTTTAAAAATATAGATAAAATTTCTAAAAACCCAAAATTCTGACTTATATAATAAGTATATCCCACCAAACAACAAAACTACGATCATCGGGATTCCCCACAAAAAATCGCTCAGCTCTTCATTTAACTTTATAAGCTTAGCCATAATCAAACCTTTCCTTCTTAAATAAACTTATTATCCAATTAAGTAAAGATTAACCCGGAAAAATCTCTACACTTAAAAGCTCTTAATCAATTTTTGTTAATTTTTAAACTTATACTAAAAGAGGTAGCCCAAAGAGCCACCCCTTAAAATTCATCCGTTGATTTCTTCAATTAATTTGGCAATTGACTCTTTTGCATCTCCTAATATCAACCTTGCCTTAGAATCTTCATAAAGAGGATTGTCGACCCCTGCATAACCTGATTTGGTATCAAAGTTTAGGACAAAGACCTTGGAAGCCTCGCTTACATTGAGCACTGGCATTCCGTAGATTGGAGTTCCTTCAGCTGTGTTGGCTGCTGGGTTTACTACGTCATTTGCTCCGATTACTATTACCAAGTCCTTATTTTTGAAATTTTCGTTTGCTTCTTCTAATTCCTTAAATTTGGTGTAGTCTATGTCTACCTCTGCCAAGAGAACATTCATATGTCCTGGCATTCTTCCTGCTACCGGATGGATGGCGAAGTCTACCTCTGCTCCCTTTTTCTCCAAGGCTTCCATTAATTCTTTCACCTTGGCTTGAGCTTGAGATAGGGCCATTCCGTAGCCTGGGACTATAGTTACTTCTTTTAGATTATCGTAAGAAAATTTATCATTAGAATTTTCAACATTTTTTCCTAAATTAGGATTATCATTTTTGATCTCATCAAGTAATATAGATATAGATTCTTTAGCATCTCCTAATATTAACCTAGTATTTTCATCTTCATATAGAGGATTTTCTACCCCTGCATAACCTGGTTTTTTATCAAAGTTTAGGACAAATATTTTCTTTGCCTTATATATATCCAATACTGGCATTCCATAGATTGGGGTTCCTTCGGCTGTATTTGCTGCTGGATTTACTACGTCATTTGCTCCTATTACTATTACTAGGTCTGTATTTTCAAAATTTTTGTTTGCTTCTTCTAATTCCTTAAATTTTGTATAGTCTATGTCAACCTCTGCCAGCAATACATTCATATGGCCTGGCATTCTTCCTGCTACCGGATGGATGGCGAAGTCTACCTCTGCTCCCTTTTTCTCCAAGGCTTCCATTAATTCTTTTACCTTGGCTTGGGCTTGGGATAGGGCCATTCCGTAGCCTGGGACTATGGTTACTTTCTTTAAGTTATTATAATCGAAAGAATCACTAGCTACTCCTACAACTTCGCTTACTGGTGTAGTATTTTCATTTCTTATTTCAGATAAAAGTGTTTCTATAGACTCTTTAGCATCGCCTAGGATTAACCTAGTATTTTCATCTTCGTAAAGAGGATTTTCTACCCCTGCATAACCTGGTTTGGTATCAAAGTTTAGGACAAATATTTTCTTTGCCTTATATATATCCAATACTGGCATTCCGTAGATTGGGGTCCCTTCGGCTGTATTTGCTGCTGGGTTTACTACGTCATTTGCTCCTATGACTATTACTAGGTCAGTGCTTTCGAAGTTTTTATTAGCTTCTTCGAGTTCCTTAAATTTGGTGTAGTCTATGTTTACTTCTGCCAGCAATACATTCATATGGCCTGGCATTCTTCCTGCGACTGGGTGGATGGCAAAGTCTACCTCTGCTCCCTTTTTCTCCAAGGCTTCCATTAATTCTTTTACCTTGGCTTGAGCTTGGGATAAAGCCATTCCATAGCCCGGGACTATGGTTACTTTCTTTAAGTTATTATAGTCAAAGCTATCAACATTAACAGGAGGCACGCCTACTGCTACAGATTTTTCATTTCTTATTTCAGATAAAAGTGTTTCTATAGACTCTTTAGCATCGCCTAGGATTAACCTAGTATTTTCATCTTCATATAGAGGATTTTCTACTCCTGCATAACCTGATTTGGTATCAAAGTTTAGGACAAATATTTTCTTTGCCTTATATATATCCAATACTGGCATTCCATAGATTGGGGTTCCCTCGGCAGTGTTGGCTGCTGGATTTACTACGTCATTTGCTCCTATTACTATTACTAGATCTGTATTTTCAAAGTTTTTATTTGCTTCTTCTAATTCCTTAAATTTTGTATAGTCTATGTCTACTTCTGCCAAAAGAACATTCATATGTCCTGGCATTCTTCCTGCTACCAGATGGATGGCAAAGTCTACCTCTGCTCCCTTTTTCTCCAAGGCTTCCATTAATTCTTTTACCTTGGCTTGAGCTTGGGATAAAGCCATTCCATAGCCTGGGACTATAGTTACTTTCTTTAGATTATCATAAGAAAATACATCTTTTATTTCTTTTTCTATTTCCTTATTTTCTACAACTGGTACACTTGCCTTAGTTTGGGTCTTCTTGCTAGGCTTCTTGGTGCTTGTTGATCCTATTAGGATATCTATAAGTCTCCTATTCATTGACTTACACATTATTTGTGTTAGGATAAGACCACTTGCGCCTACTATAGATCCTACTGATATCAATAGAGGGTTAAATATTACCATTCCTGATATGGATCCTGCCACTCCTGATGTAGAATTTAGTAGGGATATTACAATAGGCATATCTGCCCCACCAACTCTTATTGCAAATAATATACCAAATACTACTGATAAGATAGACACTATAAGTATTGAGAAATTTGTTGGTAATATATTCATTATGGCAAGAAGAGATATTACTATACTTGCTATTAAACTTAGGTTTAATAAAATAGAATGACCTCCAATTATAATAGGTCTTCCATTTATAACCTTAGCAAGCTTAAGGGCTGCCACCACACTTCCAACGAAGGTTACGATACCGATAAAGATAGCAAGCATACCTGTGATAGCCACAAACTTATCTTCCATATTGATAGATATTATAGCAACTATGGCACTTGCCAGACCTCCAAAGGCATTTAATAGGGCAACTGTTTGAGGCATTTGTATCATGGATACCTTGACCGCCATATAGTAGCCTATAACAAAACCCACGATAATGGCTGCCCATATCACAGGCTCTGATAATATTTCGAACTTAAAAACAGTGTAGATTATAGCAACAAGCATGGCAAGGGCTGATAGCCTATTACCAAACTTGGCATTTTGAACCTTACTCATGGAATTAATTCCAAAGAGTATAACTAAAATAAGGATTCCTAAAATTATCATATTAGTCTCCTACTTGTTAGAAAACATTTTCAACATTCTGTCAGTAACTTTAAAACCTCCAACTACATTAAATGTCGCTAGAACAATAGCTATAAAGCCAAAAATCTTGCCCCGAGTTCCTAAATCTTGTGAAAACACCACTAGGGCACCAATAATGGTAACCCCAGATAGTGCATTCATCCCACTCATCAAAGGAGTGTGTAATAAACTTGGAACATTCTTGATAATTTTATAGCCTAAAACCATTGACACAACAAATAAAACTATGGAAATCAGAGGTTTTGCCAGTGGATTTAGTAAAAAGTTCATTTAATCACCTAAACCCATTGCCTTCTTAGCTCCCTTATGAACAATCTTTCCTTCATAAGTAGCAAGTGATTTATAAACTATTTCATCTTCTAAATCAAATGATGGCTTGTTATCCTTGAACAAGTAAGATACTAAATTATAAACATTTTGTGAGAACATCCATGTTGAAGATGTTGGAAGCTCACCTGGTATATTCTTGATACCTACAAGAGATACACCGTATTTATTTCCTATTTCTCCTGGAGGAGTTATTTCACAGTTACCACCTTGGTCTATAGAAATATCAACTATTACAGAACCATCCTTCATTTCCTTAACCATATCTTCAGTGATAAGGGTAGGTGCAAGCTCACCTGGTACTAATGCTGATAGGAATATAATGTCTGCTTCTTTTACATGCTCTCTTAGGACTTCTCTTTCCTTAGCAAGGACATCATCTGGTAGGCCTAGGGCATAGCCACCTTCTCCAACTGCAAGCTTTGGATCAACTCCCAAGTCAATAACTTCCGCTCCCAAGCTTCCTGCTTGCTCTGAAGCATCTGGTCTAATATCAGCTGCCTTAACCTTAGCACCTAGTCTCTTTGCTGTAGCAATAGCTTGAAGACCACCTACTCCAGTACCTATAACTAAAGCATTAGCTTGCTTCATCATACCAACTGCTGAGAAAATTTGAGGTATAAATTTTGTAAGTAGATTTGCAGCAATTAGAATTCCCTTATATCCTGCGCATGTTGACATTGAAGTAAGGGCATCCATATTTTGCGCACGGGAAATTCTAGGAATTCCGTCCAATGTAAATGATATTACTCCTTTTTTAGCCATATTCTTAACCATCTCATGGTTAGCTGGTGCTGCTGGATGGATAAAAGTAATCAAATACTGACCTTCATGCATAAGATCAACTTCGTGAACATTTAACTCTTCATTGAATAACGGTTCTTTAACCTTCAAAATTATGTCAGCTCTTTCATAAATTTCCTTAGGTGAATCTATAATCTTAGCTCCAGCTTCCTTATAGTCTTCATCAAAATAGTGAGCTCCACTTCCAGCATTTGTTTCTACCAACACTTCAAATCCATCATTAACATACTTCTTTACAGATTCTGGTGATGCTGATACTCTAGCTTCGTCGTGCATAATTTCTTTTGGAATTCCTATAATCATAATTTCCTCCTTTTAATATAATACGTTTTCAAGATGCACAATCATGATTTAAAGAAAAATAAAAACTTTCAACAAATTTAACATTTCCTTAAATACCAATGAATTTCACCTCTTAATATAATTGTACCCTACCACAAATTATTTCAACCAAGATTTAATTGAGAAATCATTTGCTTACATCTTAATTATGACGAATTTATGAAAATATACAAGTTTATATCAATACTTATTAAAAGTAGTTTTTTTATCTATTTAATAATTTTTCACTTTAATTTTATAAACTAATATTATTCTGAGTAAAATAAAATTATGAGCTAAATTAATATAAAAGCATTTCTCTAAACACTGGTATTTTTAGCAAATAAACCGACAAAGTATATAAACCTCTAAAGTATTTATGTCTGGATTTTGTTAATTTCTTTAGAATTGAAATGAATAAATAGTGAAAATAAAATCATAGGGTTCAAAAGTGATTTGAATTAAAATAAATTATATTTTTTTTGAAATTTTTAAAGAATTTTTGACTATAATTAATATTTTCTAGTCTATAATCTATTCACGGGGTCAACTTATTGATTTTCATTATTAAAATTTATTATTAGG
>NZ_JAKZEY010000013.1 GCF_022808955.1 Anaerococcus sp. AGMB09787 | reverse complement strand
GTCTTTGACTCACTCGACGTTAAAGAAGTGTGGAATATAGAGTCATACGGACTTTAAACGGGAGGGAATATGAAAAACTTATTTTTAAGCGATATTGATTTGCAAAGACTAGCGGAGGAAAGCACAGACAACGCAAGTCAAGAACAAGGTACAGACCCTACTAATTCTGGTGATGATAAGAACGGACAAGAAGAAAAAGAATATCTAAAGATAACCCAAGAAGAATTGAATAACATGTTTGATAAAAGGCTAAAAAGACAAGAGGAGAAGCTAACCAAACAGTTTGAAGAGCAATTGGAAGAAGAGAAAAGGCAAGCGAAGCTAACTCAGGCTGAAAAAGAAGCTGAGGAAAGGGAAAAGAAAGATAAGGAACTTGCTGATGCAAAGGAAACTATAAGGCTTATGCAGTTAAGCAATGACACATCTGACTTACTAAGCGAGCAAGGGATAAACCAAAGCTTTAAGCAATTCTTAATGGGCAAGGACTTAGAAGATACTAAGAAGAATGTTGAAGAGTTTAAAAAGACTTTTGATGAGAAGTTACAAGAAGCAGTAAAGGAAAAGACCAAGGGGTCAACTCCTCCTGCTGGTAACGAGCCTAAAGACCCAGAAGTAGGACTCTGGAGCATGGCAACTAATAAATACAAATAAAGGAGATAATAATGGCAACAAAAATTTATACTAAAAATTATGCAAAAATGGTAGCAGATATTTTTACAACTCAACAACACTTTTTTAACACCTTTGGTGGTGGACTACAAACAGCAGCCGATGCTGAATATAATGAGAACTTTTTAGAGTTAAAGGTTTCACCAACCAATGTGGTTATCCAAGATTATGATACTGGAGAGAATGTAGCTTTTGGATCTGGTACTGGAAATTCTTCAAGATTTGGAGAAAGACAAGAGATTAAATCTATAGATAAGACTGTAAAATATGATAATCCTATCGCAATCCATGAAGGTATTGATAGATTTACAGTTAATGACAACTATCAACAAATAATTGCTGAAAGAGCAGGACTTCACGCAAGAAAATGGGTTGAATACCTCAATAAATATATGGCTGATGCCCTAAATGAAAATGCGGGTAAAGAGCTTACAACTAGCCTTACAGAGGAAGCTATTAGCAAATTATTCTTTGAAGCCCGCAAAGAATTTGTAAACAAAAAAGTTTCTACAGGTATTGCATGGACAGCTTATGTAACTGCTGATGTTTATAATATTTTGGTTGAATCTAAGCTAACAACTACATCTAAAATTACCGCTGCGAATATAGGAGAGCATACAGTAAGTAAATTTAAAGGATTTGTCTTAAGAGAGTTACCTGATGAGTATTTCAGCGAAAATGTATGTGCTATCTTTGTACCTGATAACGTTGGTGTAGTTGGTCTAGGACTAGAAGTATACAGACTAATCGATAGCCCAGACTACAATGGTGTAGCTATCCAAGGAGCTGGAAAACTAGCTAAGTATATACCAGATGAAAATAAGGCAGTAATCATTAAGGCAACAATAGCAGCCTAAGGAGGAGTAAATGAAGGTAAAAACTACTAGGCAATTCTTTGATACTAGAGAAGATGTGTATAGGCACGAGGGGGACGAGTTTACGGTTAATCAAGATAGGTTTGATGAGCTAAATAAACTAGTCCCTGGTTTTGTCGTTGAAGTAAAAGAAGATATAAAGGATTTAAGAAATACATTAAAAAAAGATTAGGGGCTAGCTTATAGGCTAGTCCTGTAAATAACTTGTAAAAAAATTACTATGTGATATAATTTTAGTAGAGAAGCAACCTCTTAGCAAAAGCCCTTGACCCAACCATCAAGGAAAAAGAAAGATTGCTATCTCCATAAAAATCACCTCCTTTACAGGAGACAAATATATTATATCACATAAAGAACTATAGGCAGGATATTACCTGTCTTTTTTTATATAAATTTAAGGAGGAAGTTATGGGAGTAAAGGAAGCAATTAAATGGTTTGACGATAGGCACAGAAGCAAGGGGAAACATCATTATTCAATGGTAAATAGGTATGGCAATCCTGATTATGATTGCTCATCTGCTGTTCACTATGCACTAATAGCTGGAGGGGTCTTGCCAAGCAATATAAGGATAGGTAATACTGAAGATTTGTTCGCTATGAATGGCAAGTACCTTGATGAAGTCTATTCCTACAGGGATGTTCAAGCGGGCGATATCTTTATCCGTGGAGGTGAAGGTACTTCCCTAGGAGCAGCGGGACATACAGGAATGTTTTATAAGAAAGATGGAATTGTCCATTGCAATTACTCAAACAATGGTATATCCTACAATGACCGCACATCTTATGTGGACTACTTCCTTGATATGAATAGGTCATGGAACGAGAGATGTTTTAGACCTAGGTATGGGGGAAGAAAGACTACTACAAGTAAACCTAAGTCTACTAGTAACAAGGCTAGAAAGATTAAAAATGAAAACTGGCACGGAGTAACTATGGCTGTATGTAATGTGAGGAGTGAACCATCTACTTCTGCACCTATAGTGGCTCAATATAGACCACAACAAACAATCAACTATGATAGCGTATATGAGGGAGATGGCTACAGGTGGATTTCCTATATCTCATATAGTGGAGCTAGACGCTACGTGGCTTATAGGTCTTTGGCTACTCCAAGTGATCAATGGATTGATTTTTAGGGGAAACAAATACGGTGTAAAAACGATGTAGAAATTTTATGTATGATATAAAAAAAATAATAATAACTTGAAGTATACGCATAAAGGAGTATACTTAAAATGTAAGGAGGAAAACATGCCGATGAGCTCGAAAGAAATGATTAAGCTTCTAAAGAACAACGGCTTTGTAGAAATTAAAGGCGGTAAGGGTTCCCATAGGAAGTTTAAGAATTTTAAAACCGGTAAGGCTACAGAAGTTCCATTCCATTCTAAAGATTTAAAGAAAGGGACGGAACAAAAAATTCTGAAAGAAGCGGGACTTAAATAGTCCCCTCCTTACTTACATACAAGGGGGTTATTATGTACGTAGTTTATCCAGCTATATTTTATAAAGATAAAGAATCTGGCTATACTGTTGTCTTCCCTGACTTTGATGGGGGAGCTACTTGTGGAGATAATCAACAAGATGCTTTTTATATGGCACAAGATTGGCTAGGTTGTGTTTTATATGACTACTATGTTGAAAATAAGGAATTTCCTAAGTCCTCAAATGTAGAGGATATAGTAATTGAAGATGATGAGTATGCTATAAAAGAAGAATCATTTGTAACCTTGGTTGGCTTAGATATAGTTGATTATGTGAAAAAGGTTGATAAAAAGACGGTTAAAAAGAATGTTACCATACCATCTTATTTAAATGAAATGGGAAAAAATATGAATATTAATTTTTCCAAAGTATTAACGGAAGCTTTGGAAAAAGAATTTGATATAGATTAATATAAAGAACAACAAGCGATTATCATATGATAGTCGCTTTTTTGGTTCAATAAAATGGAGGATATTATGGCAGATGTAATAAATAATATAATACTAACACTAGTCAGCTTAGCCCTAGTTGGCTTAATTGGCTTTATAGCTGAATATGTAAAAACTTATGTAGAGAAGAATGTTAAGAATGCTAATGCAAGGAAGGCTATTGAAAAAGCTTTAGAGCTAGTAACCTTAGCTGTAAATACAACCAACCAAACCTTTGTAAAAGACTTAAAAGATATGGGTTCATTTGGCTTAGATGAAGCAGAAGAGGCTTTTAATGCATCTAAAAAGGCTGTGGTGGATATGCTAGATGAGGAAACAAGAAAGATATTAGATGAAGAATTTGCCAATGCTGATAAGTTTTTGAATCAAGCGATTGAGTCTAAGGTGTGGGAGAGCAAAAAGTAAATAGCTAATAAGGCTTGTCCTAATGCTGGGCAGGTTTTCTTGTGAGTACAAGTGATATTTAGGCATACTTTTATACTTTTAAAGATTTTAAAACGCTTAGAACTCAAAATATGAACGATTATTTATATTTCAACGTTTATAAATAAGGTAAGATTGTATTACTACCTTTATTGTCTTGCTAAAATAAAAATATACATGTTTTGAAAAAAGGGGCTGTTGCGTAATGAATAAATCGTCACAAAATCGTTAGCAGAACCTCCACGACAATTTGGCCTCCTTGAGCCGGCAGGCTTGCTTCCAATTGTCTAGGAGAACCTTATAACGATGGGACTATGATTGTTCATAGTTTTGCAAGAGCCCCATTGAATTTAGCAAACTTATCTTCAATATCACTAGCTACAAATCAGCTACAAACTAATGTGTTACTAGTAGTTAACAGTTTCTATTATACAAACAGATAAATAATTATAATTCATCGTTGGCTTGTATAAGCTTATAGTAGCTTGTATGAGTGTATAAAAATTATATGGTGGAGATGAAGGGGTTCGAACCCTTGTCCGCAGAAAATTCCCCAATAGCATCTACAAGCTTAGTAAGTTTTGCGTTTTCGCTTAGGTAGTAAAAAACTCACAAAAAGTTCCTAGGCTAGCTTCATTTTTCTACTTGTATGGCAAAGCTTAGATACAAGAGTTGTCGCGTGGTTTATGAAACAAATATCAGGCTTGCGACGAGCCTAATATTTATTGCTGCCTAAAATTAGGCAGCTAGTGCGAAGTTTGCTTCGCTGTTATTGTTTGCGTTTATATTTAATTGCCAATTTACGTTTTAGCATACGACTTGCTACTAAAGATTCCTTGACCACGTCGATACCAAGTCATCCCCATAGGCTAAACTATACTTTAATAAATCTCCTTGTCAAAAGTTAAATTTTAAGTTAAAATATAAGTGAGAAAAGGTTTTTACGAACCTCATTTTAAAATTTTTATTAGACTTATTGGGTATATATGTAATAGTTGAAGATTTCTTAGTTAAGGAGGAGTTATGAGAAATTCAAACAAGATAGCAGCGATGCTTTTGGCTGGTGGACAAGGTTCTAGGCTCAAAGCGTTGACTAGGAATATGGCTAAGCCTGTTGTACCTTTTGGTGGCAAGTATAAGATAATTGATTTTGCCTTATCAAATGCGACCAATTCTGATGTTAAGGATATTGGAGTCTTGACCCAATACAAGCCTCAATTATTAAACGAGCATTTGGGCATTGGAGCACCTTGGGATTATGACAGGAATTTTGGTGGCCTTAGAATTTTGTCCCCATATTATACTGAAGAAGGTGGTAGGTGGTTTGAAGGAACTGCTTCTGCTATTTTTGAGAATATTAATTATTTAGACCAAGTAAATCCTGAGTATATTTTAATCTTATCAGGAGACCATATTTACAAGATGGACTATAGGAAGCTTCTAGATGTTCATAAGGAAAAGGGGGCTGATTGTACCATAGCAGTTATGGAAGTAGATTGGGATGAGGCTTCTAGGTTTGGTATTATGAATACAGATGAAGATGATAGGATTGTAGAGTTTGAGGAAAAACCAGCAAATCCTAAGTCTAACCTAGCTTCTATGGGAATTTATATCTTTAACTGGCAAGTTCTTAGAAAAGAATTGGTTGAAGATAGCAAGGACCCTAATTCTTCTAACGACTTTGGTAAGGATATAATTCCAAAGATGCTCAATGAAGGTCTTAACCTATATGTTTATAAGTTTGATGGATATTGGAAGGATGTTGGAACAGTAAGAAGTTATTGGCAAGCAAATCTTGATTTGATAGATCCTGAAAATGAGCTAGATATTTACAATGATGACTGGAGAATTTATACTAAATCTTTAAATTTACCTCCTCATAGGATTGGTAACAATGGAGAGTTGTCTGAGTGCCTAGTAAATGAAGACTGTGTTATAGATGGCAAGGCTGAGAATTCTGTCCTCTTCTCATCAGTTGAAATTGAAGAGGGAGCAGAAGTCTATAACAGTGTCCTACTAAATAATGTTAAGGTTAAGAGTGGGGTTAAGGTTTATAATTCAGTTGTAGCTTCTGATATGGAGATTAGTGAGAATATTGGAAGCGAAAATGATAGCAACGTTTACCTTGTGAGTCAAGAGGGTATTGAGGAGGAATAGGATGCCAAATATTGTAGCATTAATATATAGTAGTGAGTTTAACGAAAGCAATTATGGCGAGTTATGTAAGTTACGACCTGATTATATGCTTCCATTTGGTGGAAGATACAGGATAATCGACTTTGCCTTATCTAATTTAACTAACCATGATATATCTAGAGTAATTTTGTGTTCTGATAGGATGTTAAGATCCACAATCGACCATATAGGTAATGGTAAATCATGGGAACTTAATAGGAGAAATGGTGGACTTTTGATTAACTCATCTGGAACAAGCAAGTACAGTGAAATCGAAACTTACTATGATACTATAAGATATTTTGAAGACCATAATAGTGAATATGTTTATATCAAGAATCCAATGTATATCAACAAGGAAGATATCACAGATGCCTATGAAAAAATGAAGGATGAAGACCTAGATTGCTTGATTTTCTCTACCAAGACTGTAGATGAAGATGGTAATTATTTAAATAGAAAGATTATATCATCTGATGAAAATGGCAAGCCACAAAGTGTGGGTATCAACCTCGGTATATCTGATGAGATAGATCTTTTCCTAGGATCATTTATGATTAAGACTGAAGTCTTCCTTAGGGTACTAAGGCTTGCTATGGAAAGAGACTCCAAGATGAGCCTCCTAAATGCTATCTTTACCTTGGGTGGAGATTTGAATATAGATTTCTATAGGGAAGATAAGGGATTTGAAATAATATCTGATACCAACTCATTCTTTGATGCTAATTTGAGACTATTGGATAGGGAAGTATTCAATGAACTATTCTACCAAGACGGCCTAGTATATACCAAGTCAAAGGACGAACCTTCAACCTCCTACACCAAGGAATCTCAAGTTAGAAATTCTCTCATAGCCAATGGTGCTATTATTAAGGGACAAGTTGAAAACTCAATTATCTTTAGGGGAGTTACTATAGGTAAGGGTGCTGTAGTCAAGAATTCAGTTATTTTCCAAGATACTGATATAGGTGATGGCGCAATTTTGAACTTTGTTATAACTGATAAGAGAACTAAGATTAGCAAGGACACTAGGTTATTTGGTAATAGGTCTCATCCATTTGTTACAAATAAAAATGAAGTTTTAGAGAAAGGAAATTAAGATGAATGTACTTTTTCTTAGTGGAGAAGCAGTACCATTTATAAAGACAGGAGGGCTTGCCGACGTTGCTGGAGCCCTTCCTAAAGAACTTGTCAAAAAAGGTGTAGACTGTAGGGTAGCAATCCCACTATATAAGGATATTGACGATAAGTATAGGCAAAAAATGGAAAAAATCACAGAGTTTTATGTTGATTTAGACTGGAAACATCAATATGCTGGCGTCTATGAACTAGAATGGGATGGGGTTAAGTTTTACTTTATAGATAACCTTGAATATTTTGGCAGTAGGGATGGTACCTATGGTTTCGATGATGATCCAGAAAGATTTATCTATTTCTCCAAAGCCGCAACACTTTTGGGGAAATATATTAATTTTAAGCCAGATATAATCCATTCTAATGATTGGCATACAGCCATGGTAAATGTATTTGTAAATGATTTTAGAAAGGGTGATCATTATTACGATGATATAAGAACCTTGTTTACTATACATAATCTAAAATACCAAGGGGTATTCGACTCTGACTACCTAAGACTTGCTGGTCTTTCAGGTTATTATTTTAATGAAAACGACCTTAAATTCTATGATGCCATTAACTTTATGAAGGGTGGTATAATCCACTCATCCTATGTAAATACTGTATCAGAAAATTATGCCAGAGAGATCCAATATCCATTCTATGGAGAAGGCCTTGATGGTATCATTAGGCAATATGCAGGTAAGCTCAAGGGCATAGTAAATGGTATAGATTTTGATATATGGGATCCAGCCAAAGACGGAATTCTAACTCAAAACTTCGATATTGGTTCCATAGACCAAAAGGTAAAAAATAAACTAGCCCTCCAAGAAAAATATGGACTTCCTCAAAGGGAAGATGTTCCTCTAATAGGAATTTGCTCTAGACTTACCGAGATGAAGGGACTTGACCTAGTAAGGTATATCCTAGAAGAATTACTTCAAGAAGATGTGCAATTCGTTGTATTGGGTACTGGAGAATACACTTACGAGGAGATGTTTAAGTACTTCGAGTGGAAGTATCCTGACAAGCTTGCAGCTAGGATTTACTATAGTTCAGATGAGAGCCATCTAATCTATGGGGCATCTGACCTCTACCTAATGCCTTCTATATCAGAACCATGTGGTATTAGTCAGCTGATAGCTATGAGGTATGGATCCCTTCCAATAGTAAGGGAAGCTGGAGGACTTAAGGATACAGTTACAGCCTACAATGAATATACAGGAGAGGGAACGGGATTCTCATTTGCTAATATAAATGCTCACGAGCTATTATTTTGCATCAAGAATGCTATCGACCTATATAGAAACGATAGGGAAAGCTTTAATAATCTAATCAAAAATGCTATGAGCCAAAAGAACGACTGGGAAATGTCCGGAGAAAAATATTTAGAATTATATAATGAAATTAAAGTCAAATAATATAAGCCAAGATGCGTTATTAGAAAGAATACAAGATTATTTGTATTCTTTTTATGCTAAGGATATAAAATACGCAAGAATAAATGAAATATATGACTGCCTATGTAGGGCACTAATGGAAGAGATAGGGAAAAAATGGGTCGACTGTAAGACAAATTATGATGGCTTTGAAGTATATATCCTAAGTTTTGAGTACCTTCCAGGGAAATTTATTACAGACTACATCTATAAGCTAGGCATAGAAGAAGTTGTGGGAAGCCTAATGAGTAAGATCGGTTATACTCTTAAGGACTTAGTCGACTTTGAAAAGCAAGCCAATATCGGTGTTGGAGATATAGGAATAGGGTCAAGCTATATTATAGGGGAGCTTGCCAACAAAAAAATCAGGTCAGTCGCCTATGCCTTAAGGTATGAAAATGGCAATCTCAAGCAAAAAATTGTAGATGGCAAGCAGGTAGAATACAGCGAGTACTGGCTTGCCAATGGCTACAATTGGGAGCATAAGAAGGGATTTTCTTATGATTTAAAGATTGATGGGAGGGATATAAAATCTTCAGCCTATGACATACCAATCTTATCTGATGATGCTCAATTTGTAGCAACACTTAGACTTTTTGATGCAGAACCAAGTAAGTCCGTAGACTACGAAGACTTTACCAGAGGAGATTTCTTCAAGGCCTATGGTGACTACATTGCTACAAGCAGTATCAATCAGTTTTTGTACCTGGACGATTCTTCCTATGATGGAAAATTAATAAGGCTAAAGCAAGAATATTTCTATACAAGCTCAGCAGTAAGGGATATTTTTAAGAGATATAACAACAAGTATGATTCAATAGATGGAATAGAAAATAGGATCAAGATTATAGTAAATGACGTCCATCCGACCCTGGCTTTGGTAGAATTTGTAAGAATTTTACTTGATGACTATGGCTATAGCATAAATGATGCCATCAAGGTGTGTCGCAAGGTCTTTGAGCATATTGCCTTCTCCATAACTGATGATACCATCGAGACCTATCCGGTAGATATGGTAAAAAGGGTCAACGAAGATATCCTATCAACAATAGTGAGTATCCAAGAAGAGCTTAACTTGGAAGAAGAGAAATTTGAAATTATTTCTTACGGTACTGTCTATCTAAAAAATATAAATCTCGCCCTATCAGACCAGTATTACTACCTATCCAAGGTCTTAAAGGATGAGAAGACATCAACTAGGCCCCTAGCCTTTACCTCACTAGGTACTGATAGGACTAAGTATGTGGATTCCAACAACTACGAGCTTATGGAAGTCTTTAAGGAGTTTGGGATAGGCTCTAGCAAAAAAGAAGAATTAATAAAAATCGATAGGCTAAGGGAAGATAGATATTTCCGAGATAGGCTAGAAGAGGCGAAGTTTACCAACAAAAAGGACCTAATCTACCTAACAAAAGAAAAAATAAATCCTTATTCTCTCTTTGATGTAGGCCTTTCTATTATCCATGAGAGTAAGAGGCAGATATTGAAGGGGCTTGCTATTGCCTACAAGTTTTTCACCTTTAGGGAAAACTCTAACCTAACCTACACGCCAACTACCTATGTCTTTTCTGGTAAGGCAAACGAGGGCTACTTTATGGCCAAGGAAACCATCAAATTTATCCTAGCCCTAAAGCGCCTTATTGATAGGGATAAGATTATAAGAGAGAAAATAAAGATAGTCTTTGTTGAAGACCTGGATGTGGAAAAGGCAAAAATAATTGTTAAAGCAAGTGATATCTACAATAACCTAACCCTTGCGAGCCTTGATAATGAAGACTTTCATTTATTAAATTCCTGTCTAAATATGTCAAATATAATTTCTACCAGGGGTGGTATTACTTACAATATTGACCAGAAAAATTCCATTTACAAGCTAGGTCAAAGCATAGATGAAATAAAAAATGATAAGTTTTATAGGGCCAATGATTTTTACTATGGATCTCCTATGGTAAAATATACAATAGAAAATTTAATTAGAGAGCCCTATGCAAATTTCCCCTACGATTTCAAGGTCATGTATGATCAAATAATGATGTATAACGACTCATTTAGGATTTTTAAGGACCTAGAAGACCTTGTTAATATAATGGATCAAGTAGGTAGGGACTACCTAGACGAAGAAAAATGGGTCAAGGGGGAAATTGATAATATCTTATGGGCTAATAATTTCATCTTAGATGATAAAATTGTAAGGAAGAGGTAAATGACAGTTAGACAAAGTGACTATGAGAAAAAAATATTTAACTTAGACTATGAAGATATCAAAGACGAAAAATTAGGAGCCCTATATACAAAAGATAAAACG
This sequence comes from Anaerococcus sp. AGMB09787, assembly GCF_022808955.1. Classification (GTDB taxonomy): domain Bacteria; phylum Bacillota; class Clostridia; order Tissierellales; family Peptoniphilaceae; genus Anaerococcus. Next base: position 28,851 of record NZ_JAKZEY010000013.1, on the reverse strand, counting down.
ACCTTTAGAGTTTTTGCCCCCTTTGCAAGAGAAGTTGACCTATTAATTGCTGATGACTATAGGAAGGCCAGGAAAGAAAGAATTCCTATGAGCAAAAATGATATTGGCATATATGAAGCAAGCCTTGATGGGGACTATGAGGGATATTTTTATACCTACCTGGTAGATAATAAAAACCAAGTTACCGATCCCTATTCCTTTAGCTCCTCTATAAATTCCCTGGCATCAGTAGTTATTGATCGCAAAAAAACAGACCCTGAGGGTTTTAGAGATACAAGTTATCCGGATAACAAAGAAGAAGATGCTATAATTTATGAGCTAAATGTAAAAAATTATACAGCAGATCCAACCAGCAATGTTAAAAATAGGGGGAAGTTCCTAGGCCTTAGCGAAAAAAATACTAGTTACAAGAATCTTACTACAGGGCTAAGCCACCTAAAGGAGCTTGGAGTAAGTCATGTTCAGCTCCTGCCCATCTATGATTTTATTTCGGTTGATGAGGATGGGGATAGATTTTTTGATGATGATAACTATAATTGGGGCTATGACCCAGAGCTTTACTTTAGCCCAGAGGGGTCCTATAGTACCAACCCCTACGACCCCCAAGCAAGGATGAGGGAATTAAAGCAAATGGTAAAGTCCTTCCATGAAGAGGGGATATCTATAGTGATGGATGTGGTCTTTAACCATACCTTTAAGTCCTATGATTCAAATCTAAACACCCTGGCCCCTAATTATTACCACAGGATGAATGATGATGGGAGCTTTTCCAATGGGTCAGGTGTTGGAAATGAGCTTTGCAGTGAGAGGGCCTTTGTTAGAAAGCTAATTATTGATGCCCTAACCTACTGGGTTTTGGAATATAAGATAGATGGTTATAGGTTTGACCTAATGGCCTTAATAGATATAGATACGATAAAAATTGCTCTTAAAAAACTAAAACAAATAAATCCTAACCTTATCATATATGGTGAGCCTTGGATGGCCTTCACTTCACCCCTTCCTTATGAAAAGCAAATCTTAAAGGGGAGTCAGAGGTCATCTGGCTTTGGGGTCTTCAATGATGACTTCAGGGATAGCATCAAGGGAGATGTGAATGGCTATGGCAAGGGCTATATCCAAGGGATATATTCTTACAAGAATGATCTAGAAACGGGCATTGCAGGATCTATTGCCTACGATAAAAGAAGGTCTGGCTTTGTAGATGATGCCAGCGAGACAATTAATTATTTTAATTGCCATGATAATTTAATTCTTTATGATAAGCTAGCAATTTCCCTTAATCAAAGTGAAAATATAGACGATTATGTGAAGATGGCTCTGGGAATTATTTTCTTATCCTTTGGTAAGCCTTTTATTTATGAGGGTAATGAATTTAACCATACCAAGAACAACGATGCCAATTCCTACAATTCGCCTTTAACTAATAACGCCATTAGATGGGACGAAAAGGAAAAAAATCTTGGTATTTTTACCTACACCAAGGATCTTATCAAGTTAAGAAAGAAGATTAAGACCCTAAAAGTTACCAAGGTTGAAGATATAAAGAAGTCTTTGAGCTTTATGGAGGGACTTAGAGATTGCTTGATAGCCTATGAGCTTAAAAACTTTGATGAAGACTACCTGGTAGTAATCAATGGAGATACCAAAGACCAGGTTATCAACAAGGAAAGGCTTGAAGAATTTCTTGAGAACAATGATTTAAAAGTTACAAATGTTTTCTCAAAAAAGGGTATAAATCAATTAATAGTGGATCTAAGTATGGGTCTTAGAATAGATTATAAGTCTGTTAATGTTTATAGAATAGGAGATTAATTATGGACTACAAAGAAAGATTTGAAAAATGGTTAGAAGATGATAGATTTGATGAAGAAACAAAGAAAGACCTTCAAAGCATAAAGGATGATGAAGAGGAAATCAAAGACAGGTTCCACCAATCACTTAAGTTTGGTACAGCAGGACTAAGGGGTAAACTCGGTGCTGGTACAAATAGAATGAACATCTACAATGTAGCTCAAGCTACCCAAGGTTTTGCAGATACCATAGCAGAAGAGGGAGAAGAAGCCAAAAAACGTGGTGTGGCTATAGCCTATGACGTAAGACATATGTCAGAAGAATTTGCCAAAGTTACAGCAGAAGTTTTTGCAGCAAATGGAATCAAGGTTTATATCCACAAGGAAATTCAACCTACCCCAGTTTGTTCATACACTATTAGAAAGCTAAATTGTGCAGCAGGCGTTATGGTTACAGCAAGCCACAACCCTAGAGAATACAATGGATACAAGGCTTACAACAACGAAGGTAGCCAAATATTAGATGAAACTGCAGATAAGATCCTAGGCCATATAGCAGAGCATGAAGATTTCTTTGAGATAGAGAGATTGCCATTTGAAGAAGGCCTAAAAGATGGAATTATCGAATACGTTAGCGATGAGCTAATAGAAGATTATATAAAAGAAATCCTAGACTGTACTATAAATGATGAGGGAATTGATAAGGACATCAAGGTTGTCTATACTCCTCTAAATGGTGCAGGTAACAAGCTTGTTAGAAGGATTTTAGATGAGAGAGGATTCAAAAATATTTATGTAGTTAAGGAACAAGAAAACCCTGATCCTGACTTCACAACAGTAGGCTATCCAAACCCAGAAGACCCTAAGGCCTTTAAATACAGCGAAAAATTAGGCGAAGAAGTAGGGGCAGACCTACTACTAGCAACAGACCCTGATTCAGATAGGTGTGCTGTAGAAGTAAGAGATGAGAATGGAGAATATGTATTCTTGACAGGTAATCTAATCGGATCTTTACTAACAAAATATATCCTCGGAGCCTTAGAAGAAAATGGAGAACTTCCAGAAGATGGAGCCGTAGTTAAGTCCCTAGTATCAACAGACCTAGTTAAGCCAATTGCCAATAAATACGGTGTTAAGGTCTATGATGTACTCACCGGCTTTAAAAATATCTATGCAGTTGCCAATGAACTTGATGCCAATAAGTCTGGTAAATTCATCTTTGGCTTTGAAGAGTCAATCGGCTATAACTACAAGGACTTTGTAAGGGATAAGGATGCAGTTAACTCTGCTATGATGATAACAGAGATGGCAGCCTACTACAAGGCAAAGGGTAAGACCCTCCTTGATGTAATAAATGAAGTCTTTGAAGAATATGGCTACTACTCAAACGAAGTAATCTCTATAGTCTTAGAAGGACTTGACGGTCAAGAAAGAATATCAAGAATTATGACTCAAATCAGGGAAAATCCTTATGAAGAAGTAGTTGGCCTAAAGGTTAAAAATATAATTGACTACCAAAACGATGACACAGGACTTCCAAAATCAAATGTTTTGAAATACTACCTAGAAGATGATTCTTGGTTTGCTATAAGACCATCAGGTACAGAACCAAAGATCAAACTCTACATCAATGCCATAGATGATAGCAAGGAAAAATCAGAGAAGAAGCTTAAAGAAATTAATGCCTTCATGCAAGGTGAAATTGATTCAATAGAATAAAAAATTAAGGCGTAGGCTTTGGCTTACGTCTTTTTGCTTGCAAGCTTTTATTATTGGTATAATTATTATAGGATATACTTGAACTTTTGAGCTAAATATCATAATATATATCCAAAGGAGACCTATATGGAAAAATTTTTTAATTTTATTGATAGGATATTTTCAGTAAATGTATTCGGAAATTTAACCCTATACCAATTACTTTCAACTATATTAAAATACATATTTGTTTTTATAGTTTTTTATTTTATATATTCAATTATAAAAATCATCTACTACGATGTAAGGACTACCCTAAAGAAGGAATCCAAGTCTGATACCTTCTTGAAGCTTGTCAATCTCGACCAAGGATTTGACTTTGCTACCCAAGAGTTTTACTATCTAGCTTCTGATAACACCATAGGAAGGGATGATAGGAATTCTATTTCTATAAAGGATAAGTTCTTGTCCAAGTTCCATGCTAGGATTGTAGAAGATGAGGGAATTTACTTCTTGGAAGATTTAAAAAGTGCCAATGGAACCTTTTTGAATGGGGAAAAGATAGCAGATGCCATTGAGCTAAAGAGTGAAGATATTATAGATATGGGCAGGCTAAAATTCTTATTTATCCAAGGTGGTAGCAATGATTAGGGCCTTCGATCTTAACTTAAGGAAAAAAAGTGTCGAAAAAAGGGCTATATTCTTGCTCTTTATCTTTGAGTTCCTATCCTTATCACTCTCTATGATATATAATATAGAAACCCTAACCAAGCCGGACTTCATAACCTATGTTTTGATCCTTCTGGCTACAGTTTCTTCAACATTAATCATAGGGAAGATTTCGTCGACAAGTTCAATTTTGCTTATGATTGTAAATATGCTCTTTTCGATTGGTGTAGCAATAATTTATAGGCTAGATCCAGGACTTGGTAAGAGACAGCTCAATTATTATTTGGTGGGACTAGTGGTCTTTTTCCTTACATATTTTATCTTGAAGAAGGTTCATATTTGGCATAAGCTAAATAAGTTTTATGTGGGAATTAGTATATTTTTGTTTGCCATAACCCTAGTATTTGGTTCTTATATAGGAGGAGCTAAGAACTGGATTATTCTTGGACCAATTAGTATCCAGCCCTCAGAATTTATCAAGGTACCCCTTGCTTTTTTCATAGCAAGTTTTTATACTCACTACTATGAGTACACGAAAAAGCCCTTTGGCAAGTACTATATGAACTTTATAATCTATGTGTTTATAGGGTTTTTATTCTTGCAAAAGGACTTGGGAACTGCCCTTATATTTTTTGGAACAATGATCTTGAGCCAATTTGTCTATGACAAGGATAGGAAGCTTATTCTTATTAATATGATTTTGATGATATTAGGATCTATTGTGGCCTACTTCTTATTTGCCCATGTTAGGGTTAGGGTTGCTACTTGGAAGGACCCTTGGTCAGATATAGATGTTACTGGCTATCAGATAACTCAGGCACTTTTTGCCATGGCTTCTGGTGGACTATTTGGATCTGGTATAGGCCTTGGTAGGCCAGACTTTGTACCAGTTGCAGAGTCAGACTTTATCTTCCCTGCTATCTGTGAAGAAATGGGTGTATTTATGGGGATTGCCGTTATACTTTTGTTTATGATTTTGGTTTACAGGGCAATAAAAATTTCCCTCATCCAAAAGGATAGGTTCTATTCGATCTTAGCCTTTTGTATAGGAATTCTCTTTGCCCTTCAGACCTTCATAATCTTAGGAGGAGTCATGCAAATTATTCCTTTAACGGGTGTAACCCTTCCTTTCATAAGCCAGGGAGGATCATCAATGGTGGCAGGATTTATACTCCTAGCAGTCCTCCAATATGCTGGCGAAGAAATTAAGTACGGGGATGAAGAAGATGAAGAAAGATTATAATATAAGCAAAAAAAGAAAAGATTCGGAGTCTTTACTTTCGAAAATAAGGAAAAAAGAAGAGAAAAAAAGACTTAAGGAAAATAATGAACTAAATGTTCTTTCAAAAATAACCCTAAACCGTAGGCTTATTATGACAATGGTTTTATTTGTGGGACTCTTTATGGGACTTGCCCTATATATGGTTTACTTTCAACTTTTTAAAAGTAACAAGATAGAAAATCACTCCCACAATAGGAGGCTTTGGGTTGATGAAGATAAGGTCCATAGGGGATCTATCTACGATAGGAACGAAAATGTCCTAGCCTACAGTGACTATGATGAAAATGGAAGCCAGTACCGAGTTTACAATTACGGTAGAGCTGCAGCCTTTGTTACTGGCTATAATTCTAAGACCTATGGAAAGTCTGGTATTGAGAAATCCTACAATAAGTTCCTCCTGGCACTTAGTGAAGATAGCCAGTCTAAGTTTAGGAAGATGGTAATCAATAACGATACGGGTTATGACTTACATCTATCTATTGATCAAAATATCCAAAATATAGTCTATAAATATATGGAAAATATTGTGGGAGCCTGTGTAATTATGGATCCTAGAACAGGTGAGGTCTTGGCCTTAGTGTCAAATCCTACCTTTGATCCAAATACCATTGATGAAGACTGGGATAGTATAATTCAAAATAATGACGGTTCTCTAGTAAATAGGGCAACCAATGGAGGATATAGGCCAGGTTCTACCTTCAAGATTGTAACAGCAACTGGAATCTTGGAAAATGATATAGACGAGACCTACCAAGATACAGGTAGTGAAGAAATCCAAGGTTACGAAATCAAAAATTATGCTGATCAAGTCTATGGCTTTCTTGACTTAAGATCAGCCTTTGTAAACTCTGTCAATACCTATTTTGCCAACAAGACCGATGTTTTGGGCAAGGATAAGTATGAGTCACTAGCAGAGAGATTTATGATAAATAGGGATTATAACTTTGACCTAGATAAGCTAAACTCTATAATTCCTTTTGATGAATTAAATAGGGTAGATACTGCGATGACAGGTTTTGGTTATGGAAAAAGTCAAATTACTCCTCTCCACATGGCTATGATAACTTCTGCCATAGCAAACGAGGGCAAGATGATGGCGCCTAGACTTGTAAATAAAATAGTAGATAAGGAAGGGAATATAGTAAAAGAAAATAAGGATAAGCTCCTATCAGAAGTAACAAGTGCTGATAATGCCAAGGCCATTAGAGATATGATGGTAGAAGTAGTAACCAAGGGAACTGGAATTAATGCCTACCTTGACTATCTCCAAATAGCAGGAAAGACTGGTACAGCTGATAAGGAAGGGGACCTAGTAGATGCTTGGTTTGTGGGCTTTGCCCCAGCCTATGATCCCAAACTTACTATCTCCCTTGTGGTAGAAGATAGTGAAGGGACAGGAGGGGAGGTAGCTGCTCCCCTAGCCAAAAATATCCTAGATGAAATCTACATGAATGTAGACCTAGATTAATTACATTAACTTGTCCTTGATATTTGACCAATATTGGTTCTTATCGAGGATAACCTTGTTAATCTTTTTCTTAGATAAGGTTGTTTTAATCCTAAAGTCACCACTAATTTCTTGCCTACCATCAAAGATTAGGACTGTATGGTCAAAATCTCTTTTTGAAACACTTATTTCAATAGTAGCATCTTGAGGGAGAACTATAGGGGCTCTCAAGGTGTTGTTTAAATTAGAATAAACTGGAGAAATAGGGGTTAATTCAAAGCCGTTAAGACTTTGGTGGAGGATGGCACCACCTGCTGATAGACTGTAGGCAGTTGACCCATGAGGTGTAGATATGATAAGTCCATCACCAGCAAAAGACTCAATAAAAATCCCATCAATGAAGACCTTTAGCCTAATCATTTGAGATTTATTGGACTTGATTACTAGTTCATTTATGGAATCAAAGGTCTTATTTTTAAATTTTGTTTCGAGGACAGATAATATCTCCATGTGGTAGTTGCCATTAGAAAAATCTCTTACAAAATCCTCGATATTGTCTGGTTCAATTTCTTGGTAAAAACCTAGATGGCCAGTGTTTATCCCTACAAAGGGAATTTGTGAAAACTTGGATTGGTGGACGGCATTAATAAAGGCACCGTCACCACCTAAGACTAGGTTTAAAGCTGCGTCATCTTCATAGTAGGGGGTGATTTTGTAGCCATACCTGTGTAAAATTTTCTTAGTTTTTTGATAAGTTGACTTAGTTAACTTAGATCTATTTTTAAAAATATTAATCTTATTATTCATTTGAAAATCCTTTCTCATATAATATTATAACATAGAGAATAGAAGATAAAATAGGGGAGAATATGAAATATTTATCATATAAAGTAAAGGAAGGAATTCAAACAAGAAAGTTCCTAAAGGATCTGGGTTTTTCCAAAAGGTCAATAGAACAAATCCTAAAAGAAGGCTACTTATTAAATGAGAAAAAAGTTTACAAGAGCCAAAAACTAAAGGCATCTGACCAGGTTAAAATCCCAATTCCAGAAGAGGAAATAGACTATGAACCCATAGCAGGAAAGATAAAAATAGCCTACGAAGATGAAAATACCCTGGTTATAAATAAGGATCCAGGTATCACCATGAATTCTATGGGTCAAGTAAGCCTTGCTAATCATCTTGCTTATTATTTCAAAGAAAAAAATATAAAAGCCAAAATCCGTTTTGTAAATAGGCTCGATATGTCTACTTCAGGCCTACTAATAGTAGCCAAGAATAAATTTGCCCAAGGTTACTACCAAGATCTCATAGAAAAGAATTTAATGGAGAAAAAATACCTAGCCTTAGTAGAAGGAAGGCTAGATATAGATAGGGAAGTAAGAATAAATATAGCTTATCATGAGGAAGATAAAAAATATAAGGTATCTGAAAATGGCAAGCTTGCTAGGACAATTTTTAAAACAGTGAAGACCTATGACGAGTTTTCCCTGATAGAATGTAAGATCCTTACGGGCAAAACCCATCAGATAAGGCTATCCTTAAGTTCACTAGGGCATCCCATAGTAGGAGATAGGCTCTATGGATCAGATATAGATATTGAAAGATTCTACCTCCACTCCTACTTTTTAAAATTTAAGAGCTTTTATGGTAAGGAAAACATATCAATCAAATATCCTTATGATTTCAAAGGATTTACTTCATAACTATGAAAATTTTATTTGCAAAAATCCTTTTCATATATTATAATAAGAATATCCTAAGGGTTTTGGTCCAAATTTAAACCTACAACTTTTATAAGGGATTGCGGAGTCCTAACTTTGATGACACGCCTCCGTAGAGTGGAAGTCAGAGATTTTAGGCAGCTTGCCCACCTTCACATACGCGAAGGTCTTAAAGATAGGGCCACCTTAGGATTTATTAATTTACGTTTAAATTTCTTGAGAAAAGGGTATTATAATTAATAAATAAACTTAAATTTAAAGGAGTAAATATAAAGGAGTAAATATGTCAATATCAGATTACATTGAAGAACGTGCAAAAGCTAAAAGAAGAGAAATAAAATATGAAATTTGGAAGGCTAAAAACCATGATAATAGGATGAGAGGACAAGGTCTATTATTTGGTGCTTTAGTTGGAGTTGCTGCAGGAGTTTTACTTGCACCAAAATCAGGTAAAGAGACTAGAGAAGATTTAGCAAATGCTGTAAATGATACAGTAGAAAATGTTAAAGAAGGCGCTAAAGATGCCATAGATACAGCTAAGGATACTTATGAAGACATCAAATACAGAGCTTACACAGACCTAAAACCTATTAAAGATGGCTTTGAATATGGAAGCGAAATCGTAAAAGAAACTGGAAATGAAATCAAAGAATCATCTAAAGAAGCCTTTGAAGAAATCAAAGAAGGTGCTGGAGAAGTAGCTAACATTGTTAAAGAAGGATCTAAAGATGTCAAAGATGTTGCCAAGAAAACAGGTGAAGAAGTAAAAGAAACTGCAAAAGATGCAGGCGAAGAAATCAAAGAAGGCAGCAAGGATGTTAAAGATGCTGCAAAGGAAACAGGTAAAGAAGTTAAGGAAACTGCAAAAGACACAGGAAAAGAAGTAAAAGATACAGCTAAAAAAGTTAAAGAAGACAACAAGGCAAAGAAAAACTAAGGGGATTTAAATGTTAACAATTAATTTTGAACTTCTTGGGTCAGTTGTTCTTACAATATTAGGTATTGTAGCCCTAGTATTTTTGATTCTTTTCCTAAAGAATTTAATCACTTTGCTCAACAAGGTTCAAGGAGTACTTGATAAGAACCAAGATAATTTAGATCAAGTAATAGGAAAACTTCCAAAACTTACCGAAGAAGCAAATAACTTAGTAGCTAATATTAATTCTATAACAAGCGATCCTAATTTAAAGATGGCTATAGCTAAAGCAAATGACACAATGACAAATGTTAATAGCATAACTGATGATATACGTGATACTGTAAATTACGTAGGAGTAACAGCAGTAGATAGTATTGATTCATTAGGTTCTGGTGTAGCCTCTATTACAGACTATTCTTCATTGATTATGGATGTAATTGATATAGTTAGAAATGTATTAGGTGGTAGATAATATTGGGTCATCTTATGATGACCTTTTTTAGGAGGAGAAATGAGTCAACCAACGATTAAAGATGTAGCTAAGCTTGCTGGAGTTTCTATTTCTACAGTATCGAGAGTTATGAATAATTCTAAACCTGTAAGCCCTGAAGCAAGAAAAAAAGTTTTAGATGCCATTAACAAACTTCAATTTAAGCCTAATGAGCTAGCAAGGTCTCTTGTAATGCGTAGGTCAAACCTAATTGGTGTTATAGTAGAAGATTTGGGTATAGAATACATGGCCCAATTGATTAGGGGAGTTGAAGAAATTGGTAGGGTTTATAAATACGATATCCTCCTATCAAGCTCTTATGGTGATGATGAATCTCTTGAAAATGCCATTGACTTTTTGGCGACTAAACAAGTAGAAGGTTTAATTATAATTACCGAAAATATTTCAGCTGAAGTTTTAGTTAAGCTAAGAAACAGAAGAATTCCATTTGTCTTATTAGATAAGTACCATGTTTACAATAATATTAAGACTGTAAAAATCGATTACAAGGAAGAAGAAAAGAAGCTTATTGAATTTCTAATAAACAAGGGACATGATAACTTCTTATACATCAACCATGATGAAAATAATATCTTAAACCAATCAATGTTGAAGGGCTTCTTGGAAGCAACAGAAGAAAATTCTAAGAAGGGGCTTGTTATCAACTGCCAAGGTGGAACTTCTGATGATGGCTACAGTATAGGGGATGAGGCTAAGAAAATCATAGAGAGCGAAGGAATTACTGCGGCAACCTGTGTAAATGATGAAGTAGCCATAGGATTTATAAATTATTGTGTAGATAATAATATCAGAGTTCCAGAAGATATAAGTATAGCCGGCTTTGGTGGTAGTACTATTGCCAATATATATAGGCCAAAACTTACAACAGTGGCAGTTCCTTACTATGATATAGGAGCCATAGCAATTAGGGCTTTAATTAAGAGAATCAAGGAAGAAGAAGATATTCTTGAGAATGATTGGATTATAGAAGGTCAAATAGTTAGGAGAGAATCAACCAAGTCTTTATCTTAACTGTTGTTAAATGCGAAAAATATAGTAAAATAAAATTGTAAATATTAATAGGAGGCAGTCAATTATGGCAGAAAGAAAAGTAGTAGTAACAAATGAAACAGGCCTACACGCTAGACCAGCAGCTTCATTAGTTCAATTTGTAAAAAATTATCCAGGTGAAGTTAAAATTATTAAAGAAGGAAAAGAAGCAAATGCTAAGTCAATCTTTAACGTAATGAGCCTTGGTATAGCTAAGGGAACAGAAATTACTATAGTAGTTGAAGGCGATGACGAAGATAAATTTGCCGATGAACTAGTAGATTTTATCAATAACTTATCTGAATAATAATAGTAGGAAAAGGGATGCTAGTTTAGTGTCCTTTTTTTTATAAAGGAGTATTAATAATGACTGAAAGATATGAAGGATTGAAGGCAAGCTCTGGAATAGCCATAGGTAATATTTACCTGTTTACAAGAGAAGAAATAGTTGTAGATAATACAAAAATAGAAGAAAACGCTGTAGAAACTGAGTTTCAAAGGGTAAAAGAATCTATCCAATCATATATAGATGACCTATCAAAACTTATGGGCCAAAGTGAAACCCAAGCAAACATAGCACTCGCACACACAGAATTACTACAAGATCCATATTTTACAGATACTATCGAGTCTAAGATAACCAAGGATCTTAAAAATGCAGAACTTGCACTAGATGAAACCATCAAAGAAATGGTTGAAACAATGAGCCAAATAGACGATGACTACCTAAGAGAGAGGGCATCAGACTATAAGGATATAGGCCTACAAGTTATGTATAAGCTAAAGGGCATAAAGGCCAAGGACCTTTCTAACCTAGACGAGGGTTCTATAGTTATTGCAGAAGAGTTAACTCCTTCAGATACATCAAATATGAACAAGAAGGCAGTAGTTGGCTTTGCTACAGACCTAGGTGGTAAGACTAGTCATACCTCAATCATAGCTCAAACCCTAGACCTACCTGCCCTAGTTGGAATGGGAGATATTTCTAAAAAAGTTAAGGGTGGAGAAGTTTCTATAATTGATAGTAATGAAGGTATCCTTATTATTAACCCAACTGATGAAGAGATTGAAACTTATAAGAAGCTAATAGCAGAAGAAAAAGACCGTAAGGAAAGACTAAAAACCCTTAAGGATAGTAAGGCTATAACTACAGATGGCAAGAAGATTGAAGTAAGTGCCAATATAGGAAATATAGAAGACCTAAAAATTGCCATCGAAAATGGTTGTGATGGGGTTGGACTATTTAGAACTGAGTTTTTATATATGCAAAGCTCAGACTTCCCAACAGAAGACTACCAATTTGAAGTATATAAAGAAGCGACAGAACTTCTTGGAGATAAGCCACTTATAGTAAGAACCCTAGATATCGGTGGGGATAAGGGACTTGATTACTTTGACTTCCCTAAGGAAGATAACCCATTCCTAGGCTATAGGGCTATTAGACTTTGCCTGGATAAGGTTTCTATGTTCAAAGACCAACTAAGAGCCTTAGTGAGGGCAAGTGCCTACGGTAACCTAAAAATAATGGTGCCATTTGTAATTAGTCCTAGCGAGCTTAAAAAAGTTCGTGAATTAGTTGAAGAGATTAAAAAAGACTTAGACGATAAGGGCATAGCTTATAATAAGGACCTTGATATAGGAATAATGGTAGAAACTCCTGCAGCAGTTCTTATGGCAGATAAGTTTATAAAATATGCTGACTTCTTCTCAATAGGAACCAACGACCTAACCCAATACACCTTGTCTGTAGATAGGGGAAATGATAATATAGCCAACCTATATTCTAACTATAACCCAGCAGTCCTAAGGGCTATCAAGCACGTAATTGATGTAAGTCATGAAGCTGGCAAGTGGACAGGCATGTGTGGAGCCTTTGCATCAGATACAGAAGCTACTAAACTCCTACTTGGCCTAGGCTTGGATGAATTCTCAGGATCAAGTGCCAAAATTGCAGAAATCAAAGATATAGTGATGAGATCTAGCACAGAAGTAGAAGCAGAATTTGCCAACAAGGTCCTAGACCTAGAAGAAACTGATGAAGTAGAAAAATATGTAAGTGACTATAATGAACAAAACTTATGATTTCTTGAACCATATAGAAATTTTTAGTAAAGAAGGATCCATTAAGGATGTAGAAAAACTAGCTGATGATAAGCTAAAAATAACTACGTCTGATGGCTTGGCCTACGCCTTATCCCTCTACGATATAGATAGGCATGTGGATATAAGTTCTGAAAATTTTATCCAAGAAAGATTTAGAGATATTGGACTAGATAGCCTTAAGATTTATGAAGAGGGAATCCTACCGGATGTAAAGAAGTCCTACAAAGTCTTTTCCTACAGGGATGAGCTTTCACTCAGGGACTTTTTAACAAGTTCTAGTAGGGATGAGGCCTACAAGCTTGGCCATGACTTTGGGGAAATATTAAAAAAGCTCCACCAAACTAGGAGTCACAATAGTATAGACTGGGAGAAGGACTTTCTAACAAAGACCAATTATCTATTTTATATGCATGGACTTTCTGATAAGAAAACAGATAAAGACTATATCATAATTGACCATATAAGAGATAATATCCATCTTACAAAATCGACCCCTATTAATTTACTCTACGGTAATATTTCTGATAAAAATATTAGAGTTTATGGTGATAGTAACTTAGACCTTAGAGGTATCAAAGAAATTAAACTAGGTGATGGAATTTTTGATTTTGTTGATATAAATAGGATTGCCATCGATTTTCCTGACTTTGCCAAGGGGACCTTAAAGGGATATCTAGATGACGAGAAGCCAGGTAAAAAGTTCTTTAGGCTTCTTAGTCTATACCAGGCTTATGTTATTTTATATAGCAATATCTTGGGTTCTGATACTGAGTTTTATCTTGACCAAGCACAAAGAGAGAGTGTAAATAAGATGTACGATAATTTTAATGAAATTGTACCATCTTGGGCTAAATAAATGAGCTCTTGCCTGAAGCAAGTAAGTTTTGGGCAAGAGTTTTTATTTATTTAATGAAAACATTGAATATAAAGATATTATGTGATACTATTTTATTAGGTAAAAGGAGGATTGGTATGAAAAAATATTTGTCAATTTTTCTGGGAACATTTATATTATCGGTTGGTTTGTACTTCTTTTTGATACAGCAGGATATAGCAGCTGGTGGAATTTCGGGACTTTCTCTAATTATATCCGTTGCCATACCTTGGCTTAGTCTTGGATTTATAAACCTCTGTTTGAACTTACTAGTAGTTATATTGGGAATAATAGTACTGGGTTTTGATTTTGCCAAAAAATCTTTATTTGGCTCTCTTTCATTATCAGGCCTCCTAATAGTTTTTGAAAATTTATTCCCTGATACAATCTTGACTCAAGATAAGACAGTTAGTTTGATCTTGGGTGGGATAATTATGAGCTTGGGCCTATCAATTATATTCTACCAAGGGGCTTCAACCGGTGGTACTGATGTAATTGCCTCAATACTAAAGAAGCTAACCAATCTTCCAATTCATATAAGTATGTTTTTGGCAGATATTACAGTTGTATGCTTGTCTGTTATAGTATTAGGTGTTGAAAATGCCTTATATGCAGGCCTTGCTATCCTTATTCAGAGTCTTGGTATAGATTACTTTATCCAAGGTTTTGGAAGAAAGATTGCAATTTATATTATTTCAGACAATTATATAGAAATAAATAAGATGTTAATAAATAAATATCAAAGAGGTGTTACCTTGCTTGAAGCAGAAGGAGGATACTCTTTTGAGGATAAGAAGGTCATAATGACTGTTACCCCTGTTAGAAATTATCCTCGTATGGAGGCAGATATTTTGAAGATTGATGAAAATGCCTTTATCTTTAACTTCCAAGTTTCACAAGTTTTGGGTAGGGGATTTACCTTTGATATAGAGTAGGAGAAAATTATTAAAGACTTTACTATTAAACGAATTAGCAAAAACAAGGTATATCTAAAAACTAAGTTTGGAGATGCTGTTATAGACAAAAAAGAAATCCATGGAAGAAACATTGGAGATAGGATTAAGGCTCTTATATACCAGGATACTGGTCAAGTAATAAGGGCGAGCTCCAACTTTCCCTATGAGATTGGTAAAATTTATTCCCTAAGGGCAACTTCTATTGATAAGAAGGGTGTCTTCTTTGAGATGGAGGATAAGAAGCATATCTTTATGCCTTTTTCTGAGAGGACCTACAAGGTGATGGTGGACATGACCTATCCTGTAACCTTTAAGGAAGATGGTGATGGCTATGTCTTCCTATCATCTAAGATTAGATCTTTACTAAGTAATGACCATTCCTATGAAGAAAATGATGAAGTATCCGGTAGAATCTATTCAATTAATAAGTCTATAGGTGCCTTCGTAGCCATTGACAATAAGTATGATAGTCTTCTGAGAATAAAGGAACTTGGAGGAGTCCATGTCGAAGGAGAACTAGTCCACGCCAGGGTCAAAAATGTAAAGGCTGATGGCAAAATTGAGCTATCTCTTAGACAAAGATCCTACTTAGAAATGGATAATGATTGTGATATAATCCTAGATAGCCTCTACGAAAATGATGGAGTCCTTAGGCTATCTGATAAGTCAAAACCAGAGACCATATACAGGTATTTTGCTATAAGTAAGTCAGCCTTTAAGAGGGCTATAGGTAGGCTTTACAAGGATGGCTATATAAATATTTATGATGACAGAATAGAATTGAAAGAGGGTAAAAAATGAGTGAAGATAAAGTTATTGCAGAAGTTGAAGGTAAAAAAATTTATAAGAATGATGTTTACAATGTCCTATCAGGAATTGAGAACAACCAAAGCCTTCAAAGTGAAGAGGGCTTCAATGCCTTGGCAGATGAGATAGTTAACCAAGAAATTCTCTTAAACGATGCCTACAAGAATAAACTAGACCAAGACGAAGAATTTACATCTGAGCTTGATAGGGTAAAAAATTCTATGCTTATAAACTATATCATGCACAAAATATTTGAAGGGGTCGAGATTAGTGAAGAAGAAACTATAAAATATTATGAAGACCACAAGGATACCTTAAATCCACAAACTCTATATGAAGCAAGCCACATCTTAGTTCACGACCTAGAAGAGGCTAAGTCAATCAAGGAAGAAATTGATAAGGGACTTGACTTCAAGGAAGCAGCTAAGAAGTATTCAATCGACCCATCCAAGGAAAATGGAGGAGACCTTGGCAAATTCCCTAAGGGAGTCATGGTAAAAGAATTCCAAGATGGACTTGATTCAATAGAGATAGGCCAAGTATCAGAACCTGTTAAGTCCCAATTTGGTTACCACATAATTAAGCTACACAATATAGAAAATGTAGAAGAATATAGCTATGATGAGATAAAAGACCAAGTTAAACAAAGACTAGTAATGGCAAAGAGACAAGAAGCCTACCTAGCTAAGGTAAAAAAAGCAAGCAAGGATGTTGACGTTAAGAAGTACTACTAGGAATAATTATGGATTATATCAAACAAAGTAATAATCTAAATTCTTATATAAATTGCCTTAAAAATTACAAGGGGAGTAGTCTGATCTTAGAAGATTTTCTGGCCTTTATAATTAAAAAAGCTAACGAAAAATCTTTGGAGATTGTAAGGTCGGATTCCTTCCTTTACATAAAAAATGGTCATAGTCCCAAAGCCATCTTCCACATAAATATTGAGTACAACAAGGAAAAGGAAGAATTCAAAATTTCGGATAATGAAAAAATTTGTTTTGAAGGGATAGGCTCTTCCATCAATCTTGTAGGAAATCTTTTTGTAATCTACTACCTGCTTGCTAATTCAAAAGAAGATTTCGATGTCCTTATTTCATCAATATCAATCCATGATGTTGATGGTAGGCCTAGAGATGAGCTTAAAAAGGTTTTGAGGAGTGAAAATGTAATCAACCTCAACCTAAAACAGGGAGAAACTATAGCCAATGAATTTTCTGCCCTAAAACTCTTCTTAAATCAAGTTAGGGTCAAGAGATTTGTCCCCGACTACGATTATCTATCTTATAGGATATCCTTGGGTGGACTAAGTGGAGGAGAGGCTGGTCATGAAATTGATAAGGTAAAGCTTAATTCTATCAAGTTGATTTTAAGCATTATTAGAAAGATTAAGGCTGTAGTTGACCTTGATATAATATCTATTACCGGAGGCTCAACCTATGACTATATTCCATCAGAAGCCTACGCTGATTTTATTATTAAGAGCGACTATGAAGGTGAAATCGAAAAGGTATTTGACCTAGTAAAAAATGAAATTATAGAGAAGAATCTCAAGTACGATCCTGATATGAAAATATATCTAGGAAAGTTAGATAAGATAAAACTTATGCCTATAACGAATGAGTCCTTTAACCACCTGGCATCCTTTGTGGAATTAATCCCTAATGGAACAGTATTTGTGAACTCTTTAGATGACCAGTTGGTTTCATCAAGTAATCTCGCTTCAGTTAGGTCCCTTAAGAATTATGTCAACATGATCTTAGTTGTAAGGTCCTTATCTGAAGAAAGTATGAAGTCCATGGTTGATAAAACTAGTCTTGCCTCACAAATTTCATCATCTATCCTGGTTGAGAAGTACTATATCAAGAAGTGGTCCAATCCTGATAGCTATTTAAAAGATATATTTTTGAAGTCTTACAGGGAGATTTTTGATAGGGATATGCGACTGATAAATACCCAATACAGTCTCTATGGTTCGATAATGTTTTCAGATTTACCAGTGAAAATAATCTCTCTTGGGGTAAAATATAAGAAAGGAGACAAGGTCTATACGGTAAGTTATGAAGATTTAGTTAATCTCATTTCTTTGCTAGAAAGGGCTTTGTATAATCTAAATTAAGTTAGGAGAACAAATGGCAGAAAAGTTTAATCTAGAAGGTCATGAAGTTGAATTTGGAAAAAATGAGGGCAAGGCCATAATTGAAATCGGTTTTGATGAAAATACCGACCAATGTTACCTAGTCGACATATTTACAGTTGATGAAACAGATTATGTAGCTTTACTTTCTGAAGATAGTGAACAAATTTACCTATTCTATTATAAGGATGACTTTGATAATGATGAGGTAAATTTAGAATTTATACAAGATGAAGAAGAAATGGATCAGGTTTACCATCTATTCAGTCATTACTGGGATGAAGAGGCACTTGATAATTTAGTTAGTGATTATGAAGCAGATATGGATAGTGATGATCATATAGATGACTAAGATCCCATATTATCCAGTTAGTGAGTATTATAAGGATACTTACAAGGAAAAGATATACAAACTTCCTATCAAACTATCCCTTACTTGTCCCAATAGAGATGGGCAGGCAGGATACGGGGGCTGTATTTTTTGTAGTGAATCAGGTGGTTCCTTTGAAAATTTACCATCCTATATGACAGTTTCTGACCAACTTGATACAAATAGAGCCTACATAGGTAAGAGGTATAAGGCAAATAAATTTATAGCTTATTTTCAAAACTTTTCTAATACCTATATGTCCCTGGATGACTTCAAGGAAGTTGTGAAGGCTTGTGATAAGGACTATATAGTAGGAATAGCTATTTCAACTAGGTCTGACTGTATAAGTACTGATAAGTTAGAATTCTTAAAGGACTTTAGAGAAAAGACTGGTATAGACATTACTATCGAATTAGGACTTCAAACAGCAAATTATAGGACCCTAGATATTTTAAATAGGGGAGAATCCCTGGCGGATTTTATCTGGGCAGTAACAGAGATTAACAAGTATGACTTTAGGGTATGTGCCCATCTTATCTTATCCCTCCCTTGGGATGATGACAGAGATATAATAGAGTCTGCTAGAATCCTAAATGCTCTAGGGGTCAAGGAAGTCAAACTTCATTCCTTGTATGTAGTGAAGGGAACTAAACTTGCAGATATGTATGCCGATGATAAAATTCAGATGATAAGCAAAAGAGAATATCAAAAGAACGTAATAACGTTTTTAAGATATATAGATGAAGATACTGCCATAGCAAGGCTTTTAGGCAGGGCACCAGAGGACGAAACTATATTTTGTAACTGGGATTCATCTTGGTGGTCTATCCGTGATGAGATTATTTCCTATATGGATGATCGCCAAATTAAACAAGGTGATAAGAGCAAAAGAAAAAAATTTGATAAAATAAAGGGGGAATAAAAATGATTTATTTAGTAGTTGGAGAACAAGGTGTTGGTAAGACAAAATATTTAGTAGATGATGCTAACAAGGAAAAAGAAAAGGGAAACAACAATATAGTTTTCATCGACACAGATGATGATCAAATAAGCACACTTGATCACAAGATTAGACTTATCAATGCAGCTAGCTACAAGGTTCACAGTGTAGATGGCCTTCTAGGATTTGTGGGAGGAATTCTAGCTCGTGACTATGATATAGGAAAGATTTACATCGATGGAATTTATGATGTAGTAGATGTAAACTCTGATAATATTGAAGAAATTGCTCAAAGGCTAAACAATTTATCTGAGTACTCAAAATCAGATATTTACTTAGGACTAGATTGGGAGATGGCAGAGGTTCCAGACTCACTAGATGCTGAAATCATTGAGCTTAAACTAGAAAATTAGTTACGACCGTCTCAGTTGAGGCGGTTTTTTGTTATGAATATAGAAGATAGTAAATTAGAAATTTTTGAAAAGTGGAGAAAGGAATCTATTGACTTATTAGATAAGGCAGAAATAAGTAAGGATGAGTTCCTATCTTTAAACTATGATTTTTTTGTAAAACTTGGTCTTAAGCCTTTTTCTAAGATAAGTACCCTTAGCCAGGCTATTTTCAACTACCAATACTATAATGTCATGGCCAAAAAAAGTAATTGTGAAGCCAAGTCCTATTTGAATTCCAAGAAAAAGAAGAAGTACTACAATAAATTGATTAATGATAGGGAAAATTATTATTACCTCAAGGACCTTGCAACTAATAGGTTGTTGGAATTATTAGATTATAAAAATGTTGATTGCTATTACATAAATTTAAAATCCAAGAGGCTATCAGGCTTCATTTATGAAATCAATGTTTTAGACAGGGATAGGCTTGTCCTCCACAGTAAAAACAAAAAAATACTAGAGAAACTTAAAGAAAAAAAGTGCTTCTGTGAAGATCAACGCACTAGTGTAATAGATTCTTATGTTAATAAGTCGTATTAGTTATGATAGAAATTGTAATTAGTGGAAATGATGGAAATCAAAGGTTTGATAGGTTTTTGAGAAAGTACCTAGAAAACGCACCTCTTTCACTTATCCAAAAAAATATTAGAAAAAAGAACTTTAAAATAAATGACAAAAGAGCCAAAAACGATGACTTTGTCTACCCAGGCGATAGAGTTAAGATGTATATTAGCGATGAGGACTACAAGAAGTGGCTTAGAAAAACTGACTACAAGTCATCAGACTTTGACCTAGATATAGTCTATGAAGATGAAAATATCATCATTATGGACAAAAAAGAAGGCCTCTTGACCCATTCATCATCCAGAAAGGACTATGGAAATAACCTGGTAGATCAAATGACTTCCTACCTCTATAAGACTGGCAAGGTGGATAGGTCGGATATAACCTTTAGACCAGCTGTTGTAAATAGGCTAGATAGGAATACCCAAGGGCTTGTAATAGGAGCCAAGAATGCACCTGCCTTAAGGTCATTAAACAAGGCAATCAAGGAAAACAAGGTTGATAAATATTATCTTACAATAGTATCTGGTAAAATTACCAGGGACTTTGATGTAGAAAGCACAATCGGAAAAAACGTAAATAAAAACAAGGTTAAGGCTCAAAAGTCTGGCAAAGCCATAAAAACTTATTTTAGGCCCCTTGAAACAAATGGAAAATACACTCTCTTAGAGTGTAGGCTAGATACTGGAAGGACCCATCAAATAAGATTTTCCCTAAGAGAGAATAATACACCAATAATTGGAGATAGGAAATATGGACTAAGGGAAGTCAATGATAAGTTTAAGGACCTAGGTATCAACAACCAAATTCTACTAGCCTACAAGCTTGTATTTGGTAAGGTAGAAGGCCTTGAATACCTTGAGGGCAAGGAATTTATGTCTAATAAGCAGAAAAGTATTTATGAGCTAAAAGATGTTATTTTTAAAAGGAGTTAACATGAAAAAAGTTATAGGAATTGATATAGGCGGAACCAAGATCAATGCCAGTTTGATAGATGAAGAAGGAAATATTATAGATAAAAAAGAAGTCCCTACACAGGCAGATAAGGGAAGGGATACTGTTCTTAATAATATCAAGGATGTAATTTATGCCCTTGACTATAAGGAAGCTGAAGCTATAGGCATAGGAACTCCAGGCTTTATAGATAGTGAAAATGGAATAGTAACCTTCGCTGGAAATATTAAGGGATGGACAGGACTTAACTTGAAGGAAACTGTTGAAAGCTTTGTTGACCTACCTGTTTTTGTAGAAAATGATGCTAATATTGCCCTAGTTGCTGAAAAATGGATAGGGGCTGCCAAGGATTATGATAATATTGTAATGATTACCCTAGGTACAGGACTTGGTGGAGCAGTTTATAGTGATGGTCAAATGCTAAGGGGTTCTAATTTCCAAGGAGCTGAGCTTGGCCATCTTATCCTCTATCCAGGCGGAAGGTCATGTACTTGTGGCCAAAATGGTTGTGCAGAAGCCTATTGTGCAGGATCTGCCCTAGGAAGAGAATATGAAGAAATCACAGGTAAAAAGTTATCTGGCAAGGAAGTCTTTGCCCTAGTAGATACTGATGATACAGCCAAAGAAGTCCTAGCCCACTATGAATCTAACCTAGGCCATTATTTAACAAGTATTAGAAATATCTTCGATCCACAAGTCATAGTAGTTGGTGGGGGAGTTATAGCCTCCAATGATATCTTCTGGGATGGAATGATTCAAAAGTTCAAGGAATATTGCAACAAACCAGAAACTGTTGATATAATTCCGGCTAAGTTTTTAAATAATGCTGGGGTTATCGGCGCAGCTAAGGTTGCCTTTGAAAGGATAAATAATGAAAAATAATAAAATTTTAATCGTTGATGATGAAGACCCAATTAGACAGTTTATAAAAATAAACCTTGATTACCAAGGATATACTACCTTGGAAGCTGCTAGTGGGGAAGAGGCAATTAAAATTTTTGAAGAAGAAAGACCAGCGGTAGCTATTTTGGATATCATGCTACCAGGGATTTCAGGCTATGAAGTCTGTGAGAGAATAAGGAGCAGGTCGCCTATGACTGGAATTATTATGGTATCAGCCAAGAGCCAAGATATAGATAAGATACTAGGCCTAGATAAGGGAGCTGATGACTATATTATTAAACCCTTTAATCCTCAAGAACTCTTGCTTAGGGTAAGGTCCCTTATGAGGAGGGTTAACTTAACCCAAGTCCAAGATGAAAAAGAGAATAAGGACTCTATAAGTGATGGGCCTTTTGTACTTGATATCTACTCCAAAACCTTTTACAAAAATAACGAAGAGATTGATGTAACTCCAACAGAGTTTACTATCCTCCAAAATTTTGTGAAGAATAAGGGCAAGGCTATGTCAAGAGAAGAGATAATGAAGGCCACCTGGGGAGAAGATGTAACCAATGATACCAAGATAGTAGATGTAAACATCAGAAGGATTAGAGCGAAGATAGAGGATAATCCTGCCAAGCCTGAATATATAGAAACAGTTTGGGGAACAGGTTATAGATGGAAATAAATACAAGTGAAAATTTTCTAGCTA
Organism: Anaerococcus sp. AGMB09787; assembly: GCF_022808955.1. Classification (GTDB taxonomy): domain Bacteria; phylum Bacillota; class Clostridia; order Tissierellales; family Peptoniphilaceae; genus Anaerococcus. The sequence goes on along the minus strand of NZ_JAKZEY010000013.1, from coordinate 6,028 downwards.
AAGAGGACATATCCTATAACAATGATGGGCATAATTCATCTATCAAATCTACCTTGATTATGATAATTATGGGCTTTGTGGTTACTATTGTTATAGGATTTGAAATTTTTTCTTACACATCAATTAAATATTATTATGAATCTGCCTTGACTGATTCTATGAAAAACCAAGCCAACATAAACCAGTTTCAATTTTCCAATTATATGAATAGGTACGACCTATCGGAAATAATTATTGGTGATAAGAACTTATTTTATAGGCAAAATGAAACTCAGGTTCAAATCTTGGATAATTCAGGCAAGGTTCTTTTTGACAGTTTGGCATCAGACTATGTCGGTAGAAAACTAGAATCGACTGATGTAATTGCTGCTATAGAAGGAAAACAGGCCTTTTTTAGAACAGAGAGGCAAGATACTGGCGAAAGGGTAGTTTCTCTATCATATCCACTCTTATCATCTGACCAACATATTGGAATTATAAGGCTAACATCCTCTAGGGAGAAGGTCTTTGAGAGGGTTAGGGCTGATATGTTTTGGTATATCCTATTTGGTCTTATAGTGATCGGATCAGCCCTTGCGCTAGCTTTCTTTGCGGCTTCAAGATTTATTAGGCCGATTAATGAACTTATAAAGGTTAGTGAGAAGTTTGCCCAAGGCGATTATATGGTAAAGGCAAAGATCGAGGGCAATAACGAAATATCTGAGCTAGCGTATACCCTCAATTCTCTTAGCGAAAATATAATCAAAAGGGAAGATATGAAAAATGAATTTATCTCCTCAGTATCCCACGAGCTTAGGACGCCACTTACCTCTATAAAGGGTTGGGCTATAACTCTCCAGGCTCCAGAGATGCAAAAAAATGAGGATATGATGAACCAGGGCCTAAAAATCATAGAGGATGAGGGAGATAGACTCTCCATGATGGTTGAAGATCTTCTAGACTTTTCAAGGTTATTTTCTTCAAACTTCAAATATGATAAGGAAGTCCTAAATATAGTAGACCTAGTTAAGCAAGTCTATACTCAACTAAAACCTAGGACAGAAAGTTCTAATATTGACTTTGTCTTTACTTCAGTCTACAAGGAAATCCCAGTCTTTGCTGATAAGAGAAGGGTAAAGGAAGTATTTATCAATATAATTGACAATGCTATCAAGTTTAGCCATGAAGAGGGACGAATTGAAATCTTGGTTGACCAAGATGATGACGATGTCTCTATATCTGTTATAGATAATGGAGAGGGAATCAAGGAAGATGAGATAGCCTTTGTAGTATCCAAATTCTATAAGGGATCATCATCTAAGTCCCATACTGGTCTTGGTCTTTCTATTAGTGAAGAAATAGTTAAGGCCCATGGGGGTAGACTTGTTATAAAGAGTAAGTACACTGTTGGTACGACTGTAAGTGTAGTAATTCCGAGGTACGAAGATGAAAAAGATAAGTAAATATATCTTGCTAGGAATAGCCTTTATAATTCTTTCTTCCTGCTCATCTAAGGCACCAGAAGAATTAAATAGTCTTATTCAAAGACCCAAGCAAGGAGAGCTAAGTATCAAGGGGACCTGGCAGGTGGTAGACATTAGATATACTGATCCTAACAAAAAAGAAGATAGCATAGCCTTGGGAGATGAAATCTATATAGATAAAAATCTAGTTGCCATAGGAGATTCCTATGCCTTCCCACCAAACTTCTCATCAAAGTATGTCAACTTATCTAAATATCTTCAAAATCGAGGTTTCAAGGTTGACGATGTCGATGAAAAAGAAGAAGTAGTTATAGTTAATGCTTCCCAGGGTCAGCTTTTCTCCAAAGACTTCATAAAGATAACCAATAACCAGCTCCTTTTTATAGTAAATGATGCAGCTGTCATTATTACCAAGGTATCTGACCAAGTAGAGTCAAAGATAACAAACACCTATTCCAAAAGGGAAGCTAATGAGAGGTCAACTAATTCTCAGGGTGAAGAGGTAGCAGAAGATGTGGCTCTATTGCTGGGGGTCAGGGAGAGGATGGAAAATAGTATAGGGGATAACCTATATAACTACTACACCTACCTGATAGAAATAAACTATGATGAAGACATCTCCTATGAGAAGGCCTACAACATCTTTATAAAGGATAAGGAAGAATATTGGTCCATAAATGTAGATTCCAACAATATAACAGATAACTACGACCAAATTTTATCCTATCCTGCTAGAGTTAAGGAAAATCTAACAGAAGATAAGATCAAGGAAGCCTACTCCTTTAAGGATATAAATCTAAATATGAGGATAAATTACGTATCGCCTAATTATATCTCTATCGACTACACATCAATAGCTAATTCTAGCCCTATAACTAAGTACGCTATGGTCGATACTAAAAATATCAAGGATAGTCATTTCTTATCCTTAGAAGAATATACTGGTGAAGAAGACTCAGATTTGATATTTAGATCAAAGGTTATAGAAGAGGCGGGGCTAAGCTTTGACAATGTAAAAGATGAGGATATAAAGTTTGATAATACCAACTTTGGTATAGTTAGGGATATGGGTAATTGGCTCTTCCAATCTTCCGTATATAAGGGAAATGGAGATGACTTTTCACAAAAGTTCTTCCCTATGGAAATTGCCATAGGAAGTCAAATGATAAACAAAGCTTCAAACAAGGCCTCAATATCAAAAGACCAAGTGAAAAATCTAAATAGTCAGGCCAAGGATTACTATATACTACAAAATAACAAGTATATCTTAATCCAAACAGCAGATGAAATATTAATTCATGAAATAAATGAGGGACTGATGGACCCTAAGCCAATATTTTCAATACCAACTGTTAATTCTACCACTATAATTTCTATAGATGAGCAGTCGGGTGAGGATAGTGAATCTATAAAATCTGCCTTTAGTGACTATAATAAAATAATAGACTAGCACATATTTGATTTGACTAATATAGAAAAAATCTGTTATTATTTTTAGTAGGAGTATATATGGAATTATTATTTGCAAGCGGAAATAAAAATAAGGCTAGGGAAGTTAGAAACCTTCTTAATAGTCATAATGTTAAGATTCCAAGCGACTTTGGAATAGATAAGTTTGAAGTCGAAGAAGATGGAGAAACCCTAAGGGAAAATGCCTACAAAAAGGCAAAGGCCCTATACGATTTGACAAAGACAGATGTTTTTGCTGATGATACAGGATTATTTGTTGAGGCCCTTGGGGGAAGACCTGGAGTCCATGCCCACAGGTATGCAGGCCTCAATCCAACCGATTCAGATAATCGCAAGAAACTTTTATCTGAACTTCACGGTGTGGATGATAGGAGGGCTTCCTTTAAAACTACCATAGCCTATATTAATAAAAATGGAGAGACCTTCTATTTTGAAGGGGTCTTAGAGGGCTCTATTGGTCTTAGAGAAGTAGGGGAAAACAATTTTGGCTACGATAGCATCTTTATTCCTGAAGGATCTCAAAAGAGCCTAGCAGAAATCTCAAGTGACGAAAAGAATAAGATATCACATAGGTCAAGGGCAGTAGAAGAATTTAGGAAATTCTTGGACTAGCTATGAAGATTCTTGTAACAAGCGATACCCATGGTAGCTACGGTGCTATTAGTGATTATATAATCCTCCACGATGATATAGACCTATTAATCCATGCTGGTGATGGGGTAAGTGATGCTAAGAGCATAGCTTACGAAACGGGGATTAATTATTATGTGGTCAATGGCAATAATGATTATTTCGACCAGGCTTTCTATGATCAGGTAATTGATCTAGGGGGCAAGAAGATATTTTTGACCCATGGCCACCGCTATGATGTTTATTTTACCTATGACAAGATAATCGATAAGGCAAAGAGCCTCAAGTGTGATGTGGCTATTTTTGGTCACACTCACCAATATGTTAATGAAAAGAAAAATGGAATTTTGCTCCTAAACCCATCTTCACCAACCTTACCTAGGGATGGGAATGGGGGCTTTATAATCTTTGATATTGATGAAGATATAAAAGTAAATAGAATACTTATAAATTAAGGGAGGCCTTATGTCAGGTTTAATAGCTTTATTATCAGACTATTCATCTAGGCTTATGATTTTGCCTATAATTACTGCAATAGTAATTGCTATTACAGTATTATTACATTTTTTGACCCAAGGAAAGTTTATAAAATATATACCATCTTTAGTAATTGGATTTATTGCCCTTGGTATAGGGATATATGCCATTTTTAATTTTACTGGCTCATCTGGCTTAAGCTTTGCATGGATAGGTGTATTTTTGGGAACAAGCGCCCTTGTAGGATTGGCAACGGGATTTTTGATAGACCTCTTTGTTTCAATAAAAAATGACTACAAGGAAATTGAAGATAGCAACGATAATGGCTCCAAGTCTAGTAAAAGTAAAAAGGCAGAGCCATCTAAGAATAAACAAATAAATAAGAAGCAAAGACTTGCAACTAAGAATTATAGGAAATGATTATGACAAAGAGAGCAGCTTTTTTTGATATTGATGGTACACTTTTTAGAAATTCCCTCCTTATAGAGCATTTTCTAAAGCTAACCCAAGCTGGGATTTTAGATAAGTCCATTTGGACCAATGAAATAGGTCCCTTGTATGAAAAATACGAAAATAGGTCAGGTGCCTATGAAGATTACCTAGACAAGGCAGCCCTTGTTTACCAACATACTATGAAGGGCCTGGATAAGGAAATTATTTATAAGTATGGCGATATAGTCATCGAAGAAAATAAAAACAAGGTCTATATGGCAACAAGGAAGGCTGTGGAAAGGCATAGGGAAAATGGAGATATGATCTTCTTTATATCAGGATCTCCAAACTTCTTGGTAGATCAGTTCGCCAAATTTTACGGTGCAACAGAATCTATCTCAACAAATTATGTTTTTGATGAAAAAAATAAATTTACTGGTAAAGTAAATCCTATGTGGGATGGCAGGTCAAAGCTCTCTGCTATTATGGATCTAAATGAAAGATATGATTTAGACCTAGACAAGTCTTTTTCTTATGGGGACACAAATGGTGATATTACAATGTTTCAATCAGTAGGTCATCCATTTGCCATTAATCCAAGTTTTGAACTTATTGAGAAACTTTATTCGGATAAGGACCTTAGGGAGAAGGCCGCAATCATAATCGAGAGAAAAGATGTTAACTATACTTTTAAACTAAAAGATTTAATGGTGGATTTTAAAAAGTTTTAAGTTTTTAATTTTGCTAGATTATAAGAATTAAGATAAGCTTAGTTCTATGATTTAGTTTATGATAATAAATTACTTGTTAGTACAAAGGAAGAGTAATGAAGGCAAAGGTAAGTGAAGAATATCCAATAATAGAAAAATTAGAATATAAATTTTTGGTCGATGGAGATATCTACGCTTTAAATACGTTAATGTCTTTGTTACAAGATAAGAGATTTCTCTACTATTCCAAATCTTCTTTTTACATAAAAGATTATGTATTCAAAAACCTTAGGAAGTATTTTTGGAACCTTAGGGATATTGACCAAGTCATTGATTCCTTGGATAATTTGATAGGTCCCTACATCCATAGGTATGAGTATATAATCTCTATCAAGGCTCAGTACAAGGCCTTTAGGGATAAGAAGGCTATAGATAAGTTGGAGTATATCTTGGTTAAGGAATTTGGTATTGGCTTTTTAGTTGAGTCTACCAATCTATCCTACAACAGGCATGATCCAAGAATAGAAGCCATATCTCATGAAATCAAGAAAAATGTTTATGATGATAAGGACTTTGTAAGCGGACTAACAAGGGATGTAAAGGCCTTTAGCGACCAATGCATAAAGGATAAGATTTATAACATAGATACGACTACTGATAAGCAACTAAGCTTTGACCAATATTCTTATTACACTGAGGATATTACAAGTGGTCAATCAAAGAAAATGTATGACAAGACACTTACCTACCTCTACAAGGCGGTAGTTGATACCTCCGCCGAGTATTATTTTAGAGGACTTATTAGAGATGTTTTTAGGAGGTATCAATAGGGCTTAGGGCCCTTTT
>NZ_JAKZEY010000012.1 GCF_022808955.1 Anaerococcus sp. AGMB09787 | reverse complement strand
GCCCCTAATAAGGGGCTATTTTTGTAGAAAAAGTCAATATTATTTTTATTAATATCTAAAAGCAAAAAAATAATATAAATAAATCTAAACTTGAATTAATTGTTGGTAAAGATTATATTATTAAAGGCAAAGTGTTTAAAAACTTAAATTTTATGGTAAAATAATATTGACTACAAAATTAGTTTTACATAAGTAAATATTGTAGTTAAGAAAAGGAAGAATATGAGATTAAGACATAAACCAAATGCTATTCCAGAGATGGAAGAAAATGAATATGTATTTTTTGATGGTGGAAGATATAAGGGTAAGTGGCAGGAAGTCTTTGGCAATAATAGACCTATTGAGCTTGAAATAGGCGCTGGTAGGGGTGATTTTATTTGCAAGAAAGCCTTGGCTAATCCAGCCACTAATTTCCTTGCCTTGGAAATGAATACCAATGCCTTCGTCGTTGCCTCTAGGAAGATTTTAGATAATAAACTTACTAATGTTAGGGGCTTGATAGGAAAGGCAGAAGATCTAGAAGATATTTTTTCTAATGGAGATATTTCTAAGATCTACCTCAATTTTTCTACCCCTTGGCCCAAAAAACGCCATCACAAAAGAAGATTATCTCATAAGAGGTTTTTGGACAGGTATATTAATATAATAAAAGACCAAGCAATTCTTGAATTAAAGACCGATAATGAAGATTTCTTTGATGCAAGTATTGAATATTTTGAAGATTTTAATATGGATATTTTGGAAATTGATAGGGATTTAGCTTACGAAAAATCTATTAGCTCTGAATATGAAGATAAGTTTAGAAAGAGGGGCATGCCTATATATTATGTAAGGGCAAAGTTTAACAAAGGAGATGTAAATGAAGAGTAAAGTAAAAAAGGGAATTATTATTCTTGTAGGCCTAGTAGTCCTTGTATTTGGATCTTATTTCTTGGGTATGAAGGCAGGTGTCTTTAATGCAAAACCAGAGATAAGCTCAGATATAGTCTTGGAGCAACTTCAAGATGTAAAGGAACTTACAACACTAAAATATACCTATACAAATGTAGGGTCCTTTGAGAATGAAAATGAATTTTATGGAGTAAAAATCCCATTCACATTGAAGAAATTTATAATTTCTTATGATGGAAATTTAAGTGCAGGAATTGATTTGGATGAAGTTGAGGTAAATGTTGATAACAAGGGCAAAAAGATAAATATCACCATGCCTGAGGCAAAGATTTTATCCCACCAAATCGACGAAGATAGCCTAACTATCTTTGATGAAAAAAATTCAATTTTCAATCAATTCAAGATAGAAGATTTCCAACAATTTAGAGTTGCTGAAATGAAAAAAGTCGAAAATGATATGATAGAAAAGGGATTCTTGGACCAAGCAGAAGAAAGATCCAAGCAAGCTGTAATAGATATCCTAAATATAAATCCTATTATAGCTGAAGAATACCAAGTAAATATAAAATAGTAAGGAGCTTATGGTTTTTGCCATAAGCCTTTTTTATGCCATAAATATACTTACCAAAGGATAGAGAACTATCTGGTGGGCCAAGTAAATAACCATAGCGTGTCTACCGATAAAGGCTAGCGGATTGTTTGATCCTCTAGGCCCTAGGAGATTTTTACTCTTTAAGTACTTACCTATTCCAAGGCCTGAAAGATATATAAAAGTCCAAGGAATGATAGGGAAATAGTCAGTTGAATAAAAGTTAGCACTTGGAAATCCCAAGAAAAATAAGTTCTTGTCATATAGTAATTTAAAAAAATTAAATCTATATAGTCCGTATTTATTCATATTGTAGGTTAAGGCAAATAAAATTATGAAGATAAGTGATGTTTTTAGGGAAAAATTAATCCTTCCTTGTAAAAGTCCCCCTATAATCATAGATATTCCTATCCCATTAAGTACTCCCCATACTATAAGTTGGTCCCTGGCAAAAATGTAGGTTACTAGACTTATAGCAAAGCCCAAGATAGAAGTTTTGATTCCTCTTTTTATATTTTTCTCCCTTGAAAGAATAGTAGAAGTTACTGCCGAAATCATAAAAAAAGAAATAGCTATGGATAATTGCCAGATTTTATTGGTAAGGGTCCCATTGTACCATCCTATGGGCCTATAATAATTTATATTATATAGTAGGTGAAAAAATACCATTGATATTACTGTAAATCCTCTAAAGGTATCCAAGTAATGATTTCTCCTCGTCTTAGTCATTATTACCTCCAATTTAGACTATACCTGTTATTTAGCCTAGGGAAGGGTAGAATATTCTTATGAAGAATTTCTACGATTTTATAATAAATAGAGGTTCAACTTCGGGTGGACATAGCTTAGAAAAAATTAAAAAACTTTTAGAATATTTTGACAATCCCCAAGACAAAATAAAGGTCATTCATGTAGGAGGTACAAATGGCAAGGGATCTGTGTCAAATTTTATTGCTAATACCTTAACTAGGAAAAATAGGGTAGGTCTTTTTACAAGTCCCTATATGACTGAGATAAATGAAACCATTCAAATAAATGGAGAAAATATCTCTGATGAGGACTTTGGGGGTATTTTGGATAGGCTAAAGGGACCCCTAGAAGAGCTTGATAATAAGGGACTCCATAATTCTTACTTCGAAGTATTAACTGCTGTTATGTACATATATTTTTATGAAAATCATGTAGATGTAGCTGTAGTAGAAGTTGGTCTTGGTGGTACACTAGATTCTACCAATGTAATCAAACATCCTATAGCATCAGTAATAACTACCATATCCATGGACCATACTGATATCCTAGGTGACAGCCTTGAAGAAATTGCTCAAAATAAGGCTGGCATAATCAAGGAAAAGGCCCTTGTCTTTCTTTATCCAAAAGATGGCAGTATAAGAGATATATTTTATGATAAGGCCAAGGAAACATCTAGCGAGATCTATACCTTTAGTAAGGACGAAGTAGTCATAGAAAGCCTTTCAGAAGGTCAAAATATATTTTCATTTAGGACCTATGACCATGTTAAAACCAAGCTAATAGGTCTTCACCAAGTCTATAATGCAAGTCTTGCCTTAATGGTTCTAGACTACTTTAAGGATGAATTTTCCCTATCAAGAGAAGACATTTACCAAGGAATTTTAACAAGTAGAAATCCTGGTAGACTTGAAGAAATATCTCAAAATCCCAAAATTTTAGTAGATGGGTCCCATAATAGGGAGGCCATAGATTCTTTACTTGAGTCAATCAAAACATATAAGTATGATAGGCTAATAGTCTGCTTTTCTGTCCTAAAAGATAAGGACTACAATTATATAATAAATAAAATCTCAGAAGTAGCAGATGAAATTGTAGTAACAGAAATACCTGATAATAAAAGGGCCTTTGAAGTGGAAGAATTGTATGAAGTAGTTTCAAAAAGCTCCTCTAGTGTTAAACAATTTAAATCCTTCAAGGAAGCCTATGATTATAGTGTGAATGAAGCTAAATCATCTGATCTAATTCTATGGTGTGGGTCACTTTATCTCATAGGAGAAATATTAAAATATAACAAGTCTCTCCAAAGCTAGGAGAGACCCTTAATTTCTTTTATAAATACTGATGGATTTAGATTTTCTCTGCCTCTTTTTTTGAAGGAGAGGAGGTAGAGATTAGTCTTTGCCCTGGTCATGGCTACATACATGAGTCGTCTTTCTTCTTCTATTTTCTCATCAAGATTATCTCCTATTAACATAGGAAATTCATTTTCATTAAGGTTTATTACAAAAACATTATCATACTCTAGTCCCTTGGACCTATGGATAGTTGAAAGGGTAAGGGTTGAATCTTCGTCATTTTTTAACTCATTAAGGTTTTCTAGTTTCCCATAAAACTCATCCAAGGTCTTTAGACCCTTAGTAAAATTCACAAGGGATTCGATAAAAAGATCCTTGTTTACAATTTCTTCCCTATATTTGTTAGAAAAGCCAGTAATATATGACTTATATCCCATATACTTGTAGATATAATTAATCTTCCTATCAAGGCTCATATTTCTTATATGGTTAAGCTGCTTTTCTCTCTCTATCAGCCTATCCAATTTAGAATCAGGAAGTCCCTCCCTATAGTAAAAATCAAAAACACTTTGGTTAATACCCTTATAGTCTAGTTTTTTTATATCATCCTTACTAAGGTAGCTTTCTATCTTGTAGTAGATTTCAGAAAAGCTCTCCCTATCATAAAAATCTTCAGAAAATCTAATAATTTCGAAAAAGTCATTAATAATTTTTGAATCGAAAAAGTCCTTCTCCGAAAATTTGTAGGTAAAGGGTATCTTATCTTCCATAAGAAAGGAAAGGATATTGATGGCTTGGATATTATTTCTAAATAAGATGGCGTTTTTACTATTAGGGTCTAGGTTCTTTTTTATAAAGTTATATTGGTCAAAGACATCCTTCAGAACCTTTACTTCTACCTGGCTTTTATTATAATTTTTTGTAAAGAGGTCCTTTTCATACCTATGCTTATTGGTCTTTATGAAGTCTTGAGACCTTGTAACAATTGCTTGGGTGGACCTATGGTTTTCTCTTAGGGTCAAAATTTTTCCATCAGGGTAAGTTTTTTTAAAATTTAGTAGGTAGGATACATCAGCTGCCCTAAAGGAATAAATTGATTGGTCATCATCAGCTACTATAAGCAAGTTATTTTTGGGCTGGGCGATTTGTTCTATTATTTTAAATTGGATTAGGGAGGTATCTTGCCCTTCATCGACTTGAATGTAGTCATACCTTCTTCTAATAGAGCTCAGTAGGGCCTTGTTATTGTCAATTAAGTCAAGGGCAAGTACTTGCATATCGTCAAAGTCTATGAAGAAATGCTCTCTTTTGAAATCTTCATAAGTCCTATAGATTGCTAAGGCATTTTTAATTCTAAGCTTTTTAAGATAAGCTTCTTCTAGCATGGCATTTTTCATATAGGAGATTTTAGAGAAAAACTCCCTCAAGTCTTCACTAGATATTTTCTTGTTATTAATCTCATAATAAATCTTTTTAACTAGGTCGTATTTATTATAAGAGTCATCAGTCTCAAGAAGCCTAATCTCCCTATTATATTTCTTCAAGAAATTTCGAATAATTAGGTAGCAAAAGGCATGGATTGTCATGAAGTTAGACTTATTTCCCTTAAACCTTTCCCTCATATCTTGAGCCTGGGCCTTGGAGAAAGTAAGTGTTAGGATTTTTGATGGATCAACTTCTTGGGCTAGGTAGTTAATCCTCTCCAAAAGAGTCGTAGTTTTACCAGCACCTGGGCCTGCCAAGACTAAAATTGGTCCTTGTTTTTCTTGAATTACTCGTCTTTGTTCGTCTGTTATTTTCATATATCTATTTTATCATATAAATTAAGAAAATTTATGGTAAAATATATATAAGAGAATAATATGGGGGATATGATGTTAACAACAAATTTTTTGAAATCAAGAACTTCAACAAGAGAATTTAAAGACAAAGAAGTAAGTAATAGTGATTTAAATAAAATTAATGAATTTTTAGAAAATGCAACTTTAGTTAGTGGAGCTAACGTTAGGCTATTTATCGCAAAAAACGGCGATGAAATTTATAAGGGACTTCAAGGACTAGCTGGATATGGTGGAATTATGATCAAGGCTCCTTCATATATAAGTCTAAGTGTCCTAAATGATGAGCCAAAAAGCCTAGTAGAAGGGGCTTACCTAATTGAAAAATTCATAACCTTTGCAGATGAGATGGGAATTGGCTCATGCTGGATTAGTCTAGGCGATGTTGTAAATGAAGATCTATACCCATTATTTACAGGTGCTAGTGGAGATATTCCTGCTATTCTTGCTATAGGCTATCCACTAAAAACCAAAAAGAATGACCACAAATACACAGATAGGATTGCAAATAGCGATATAGTATTTATTGATTCATTTGATAATCCTGCAACAGATGAACAACTTGAACAAAGAGGAATAAACGAGATCTTTAACTATGCTAAGTATGCTCCATCATCATACAACAGTCAACCTTGGAGATTTTTACTAACAGATGATAAACTATCAATTTATATAGAAGACTTCAAGGGCAATAATAGCTTGATTGATGCTGGTATCATAATGTACTATATAGATGAGTTAGGTAAGAATATTTCTTCAAACACTAAGTGGGACATCGAACCTAAAATTTCAGGAGAAATATATACCTATATAGCTAGCAAAAACTTGTAAAGTGAAAACCATATGGGCGCTTAGGCGTCCTTATTTTCTTATAGAAAGGATGATATATTGATTAGATTATATACAGAAAAAGATTTTGAAAAAATGAGAGGTGCAGCAGAGATTTTGTGCCAAACCCACCTTGCCTTAAAGAGAGTTATTAGGGAAGGAATAACTACCCTTGACCTTGATAAATTTGCCAATAAGTTTATAGTAGATCACAAAAAAGCTATCCCTGCCCAACTTGGTTATTCTGGCTTTCCCTATACCCTTTGTATCTCTGTAAATGATGAGATATGCCATGGTTTCCCATCAGATTATGTACTAAAAGAAGGAGACATTGTATCTATAGATAATGTTATAGAATATGATGGAGGCCTTGCAGATTCTTGCTGGACCTACACAATCGGAGAAATGAGCGAAGAAAACCAAAGGCTAGTAGATGTTGACCTAGAATGCCTAAATAGGGGAGTAGCAGCTGCCAAGGTAGGCAATAGGATAGGGGATATAGGTCATGCTATCCAAGAATATGTAGAGGGAGAAAATGGCTTTTCTGTCATAAGGGACTTTATTGGTCATGGTATAGGCAAAGAAATGCATGAAGACCCACAAGTTCCCCACTATGGTAAGGCAGGTAGGGGACCAAGAATCCAAGCAGGAATGGTCTTTACTATAGAGCCTATGATTGCTGTAGGAGATTGGAAAATGCAAGTTGACGATAATGGTTGGACAGCTAGAACTAGGGATGGTTCTATGGTATCACAATTTGAACACCAACTAATTATCCATGAAGACGGCCCTGAAGTTATTACCAACCAAGACCTATATGAATTAACGGAAGAAGATATCAAATATATAGATAACTATAAAGCAAAATACTTGTAAAAAAGCAATAGAAAAAGAGCTGGGGTTATCTTCAGCTCTTACTTATTATAATCATCAAGGGTTATTTGATTTTTAGTTTTTTCTCTTACCTTCATTTTTTTATCGTAACAAGACCTACACAAGGGCTCGTAGAGGTCCTTGGAACCTATTTGAATTCTTGTTTCATCTGTTGACTTTTTGTAGGAAACCCAGGCATCATCTCCACATGATGCACATATAGCGTGGTGCTTGATTAGTTCATCAGCAATAGGCATGATTTCTTTCATAATTTCAAAGGGCCTAGCCATATAGTCCATATCAAGTCCAGAAACTACAATAGTTATATTCATAGCTAAGAGTTTTTGGAAAATTTCTACAACTTCCTTAGGTGGGTTTGGAAAGAATTGGACTTCATCTATTCCTATACAATCAAGGTCATTTTGCTTGGTATAATCTAGCATCTCACTAAGGTCTTCAATCTTTATAGCATCAAGTTCCAAATTATCATGACTTACAATTTTTTTATCATCATATCTCGAATCAATAGATGGCTTGAAAGCAACTATTTTATAGTTGGCAATCTTCATCCTATAAAGCTCCCTCCATAGGGAAGTAGTCTTTCCAGAAAACATTGATCCTGTATGAACTATTAATTTTGCTTTTCTCTTCATAATATTAAACGTTAAACTTGAAGTTAACTACATCACCGTCTTGCATGATATAGTCCTTGCCTTCCATTCTCAAAAGTCCATTTTCTTGGGCCTTGTGGATGGAGCCTTGGTCAACTAAATTCTCATAAGAAACTATCTCTGCCTTGATAAATCCTCTAGAAATGTCTGAGTGGATCTTGCCAGCTGCATCGACTGCCTTAGTTCCCTTTTGTATAGTCCAAGCCCTAGTTTCCATTTCGCCTGTAGTTAGGAAGGAAATTTGATTTAATGTCCTATATGAATCCCTAATAACCTTATCTGTTCCAGATTCACTAAGACCCATCATTTCTAAGAATTCATTTATTTCTTCGTCATTGTCAATTTGAGAAATCTCTTCTTCTATCTTAGCTGATACTACACTAACTTCAGCACCCTCTTCTTTGGCAAATTCTCTAACCTTATCTACATAGGCATTGCCTTCACCTTCACTTGCTGCATCTTCTTCATTCACATTGCAAACATAGATAATAGGCTTAGAAGAAAGTAGTTGGTAGGCCCTAAGCATCTTTACTTCTTCATCCTTTAGGTCTAGAACTCTAGCAGATTTTCCTTCTTCTAGGACTTCCTTTATTCTTTTTAGAAGGTCTACTTCAGCTCGAGCGCTCTTGTCAGACCTTGCAATCTTTTCTCTTTTTTCTAAGACTTTATCGACTAGTTCAAGGTCAGATAGGATTAACTCAAGGTTGATGGTTTCTATATCCCTTAGAGGATCAACTGATCCATCAACGTGGGTTACGTTTGGATCTTCAAAGCACCTTAGGACTTCAACTATAGCATCAGTTTCTCTAATATTAGATAGAAACTTATTACCAAGACCTTCACCCTTAGAAGCTCCCTTAACCAAACCAGCTATATCATAAAATTCTACTGTTGCAGGGACTATCTTCTTGCTCTTACTCATTTCAGCTAAGACATCTAATCTTTTATCCGGTACATTTACCAAACCAACATTTGGGTCTATTGTTGCAAAGGGATAGTTTGCAACCAAGGCACCAGCTTTTGTAATGGCATTAAATAATGTAGACTTACCTACATTAGGTAAACCAACGATTCCTAATTTCATATAATCACTCCATAAAACTTTATTTCAATGATTACATTATAATTGATTTTGGGGAAATATCAATTGTAAAATTTTGTGGCCCATTTGCTTTTATTGTAAATTATGGCAAAATTAGTATATTAGTATTTAGAGAAAAGGTGGATATATGACTAATAAGAAATTAAAAATGATAGTAAAATCAAAGAAGCCAACATACGGTAGTGATAGTGCAGCAGGTCTTGATTTGTACTGCTATACTGATGAGCCAATTACAGTTAAACCAGGAGAAACTGTCAAGGTTCATACAGGTGTAAGTGTAGAAATTCCTGATGGGTATTTTGGAGCAGTTTATCCAAGATCATCAACAGGGGTCAAAAAACACCTAATGCTTGCAAATACTGTTGGCGTTATAGATAGCGATTATAGGGGAGAGATAGTTACTTTCATCTATAACTACGGTAAGGATAATCAAATAATAGAAAATGGTGATAGACTAGCCCAATTAGTTTTGATACCCTACTTAAGATGTGATATAGAAGAAGTAGACGAATTAAGTGATACCCAAAGGGGGAACAAGGGCTTTGGATCTACAGGTGAGTAATGAAAAAGAATAAGTCTATAAAAAAAAGAGTCAAGAAAAATAAATATAATATTATCCTTGTAATTCTTGGTATAATTTTACTTATTTTTTCTTTTAGCTTTGTAGGTAAGTTCATTGGAAATTATTCCTTAAGGGATTTTGATGATGAAATAATCATAATAAGAGATCAGGCTAACAAGCAAGAGTCTTTTTCACTTAAAGAAATAAGAAATATGAAAACAACTACCACTAATGTAAGATTAAATAATGGTCTTGAGAATATAAAAATTACAGGCATATCCCTAGAAAAATTTTTGCAAGACTTGGGATATGAAGTAAATAATTCTCCTAATCTTTTTATAGAAGATTCTAAGGGATCTATAAGTACATTTCCAACATCCATAGCCCTAGAAGTAGATAGGGTAATCCTTACTTTCAAGATTAATGATAAGCCTAACAAGGAATACGATATGTCTATGGGTGTGATAAGTCTAATAGATAGCCAAAGCGACAGTAAATCTTCTTGGATAAATGATGTTAAAGTTATAAGTATAGACTAATTAAGTTTAGATTTGAAACAAGGATTTTATATGAACGATAATTTTGAATATAAAAAACTTTCTCCTATGTTAAAACATTATGTTGATGTCAAAAAAGACTTTGTAGACGCAATTCTTCTCTATAGGGTGGGGGATTTCTACGAAGCCTTTTTTGAAGATGCAGTAATAATGTCCAAGGTCTTATCCTTAACCCTAACAGGAAAGGATAGCGGTCATGAGAAGAAGGCTCCCATGTGTGGAGTACCCCACCATGTAATAGACAACTATACCTTTAAGCTTGTAAAAAATGGCTATAAGGTAGCTATCTGTGATCAGATAGAAGATCCAAAAGAAGCAAAGGGCCTTGTCAAAAGAGCTATAACTAGGGTGATAACTCCTGGTACAATAACAGATTTAGAAAGTTTAGATAAAAAAGAAAATAACTACCTCTTATCTTTATATCAAAATAAATATGGTATAGCAATCTCCTACTGTGATATAAGTACTGGTAAACTAGTAAGCCTTGAAATAAAGGGACTATCTTCTAGTTTGGGTAAGAAGGCAATTGACCAAATAGAAAAAATTAAACCATCAGAAATCCTAGCTAATAGGGATTTATCTGATAAGGACCTCATAAATTATTTTGATAGGAAGAAGATTTTTATAAATTATATTGAAGAAAGTCAAAACCTATTAGAAAGGGCAGAGCTCGTTAGAGATCATTTGGGTGAAAATAACCTAGAAAAAGTTTCTAATATGAGGCTTTCTATCTTATCCCTTGCTAACCTAATTGACTATATCTACAAGTACTATAAGGAGGACCTTGTCCATATCAATAATCTCGATATACTTGAAATATCTGACTATATGGATCTTGCAGCATCAACTGCCAAAAATTTGGAATTATTTAAGAACCTCAGCACTAATACGAGAGATAATTCCCTTATAAGTGTCCTAGATAAGGCAGATACGGTAATGGGATCAAGGCTAATAAACGAATTTCTAGAAAGACCCCTTATAGATAAGTACAAGATTGATAGAAGAGCATCAATTGTTGAAGCCTTTTATAAAGATAATATCTTATCTAAGAATGTATCAAATATCCTATCTGATATCTATGACCTAGAAAGACTCCTAGGAAAAATATCCTATAAGAGAGCTAATGGAAGAGACTTTATAAGTGTCAAAAATTCCATAAGGAATATCCCAAAACTCAAGGTCCTTCTAATGGAATCACCAAACGATCTTATAAAAGACCTAGGTGAAAATATTCCGGATATTGAAGATATCTATGACCTAATAGATAAGGCAATAATTGATAATCCTCCTATGAGCATTAGCGAGGGTGGCATAATAAAAGAAGGCTATAACGAGAGCCTAGATAAGTTCAAAAAATCAGCTACGGATGCCCAAGGGGAATTACTAGCCTATGAAAATGACCAAAGAGAAGTAACTGGTATCAAGACCTTAAAAATAATCTATAACAAAAATAATGGCTACTCCTTAGAAGTAACCAAAACCAATATAGACAAGGTACCTGATACTTATATTAGAAAACAAACCCTTAAAAACCAAGAAAGATACACTACAGAAAAATTAGAAGAGATTTCTACCCTAATACTATCAGGAAAAGATAGGGTAAATGACCTCGAGTATGAATTATTTAAAGGGGTAAGAAACTTTATCTTAGAAAATACTAGCAAGCTCCAAAGCTTAGCCAAGATGATAGCTAGGATTGATGCCCTAAATACCTTCGCAAGGCTTGCCAAGGCCAATAATTATGTGAGGCCTGTTATTACTACTGATAATATTATAAAGATAAAGGACGGTCGACATCCAGTTATAGAAAATAACCTAAATGAAAATGAATTTATAGCAAATGATACAGACATAGGAGAAGAGGATAACCTAATCCAGATAATAACAGGGCCTAATATGGCAGGTAAGTCTACCTATATGAGGCAAATGGCACTTATTATTATCCTTGCTCAAATAGGATCCTTTGTTCCAGCAAGCAAGGCTCATATTTCTGTGTGTGACCAAGTCTTCACGAGGGTGGGGGCAAGCGATAATATTTCTAAGGGTGAATCTACCTTTATGCTAGAGATGAACGAGGTTAGCAATATCCTAGCCAATGCAAGTGAAGATAGCTTCATTATCCTAGATGAAGTGGGAAGGGGAACATCATCCAATGATGGCTTGTCTATAGCCATGGCCCTTGTTAAATACTTGAGTAAAAACAAGAAAGCGAAGACTGTCTTTGCGACCCACTTCCATGAACTAACTATATTAGAAAAAGACCTCTCTAATGTCAAAAATTTCAAAATAGATATCCTTGAAGAAAATAATAACCTAGTCTTTTTAAGGAAAATTTCTAAGGGGAAGGCTGATAGGTCTTATGGGATTGAAGTTGCCAAATTAAGTGGGCTTGATGATGAAATAATCGATGATGCCAAGCTTATTATGGAAAAACTAGATTCTGGAGATGATATCTTTGATATGGATAAGGAAAAACAAATCACATCATCCCTCAAAGAAATAGAAGACAAGGGCCTTAGCGAAATTAAAGAAAAGGCAGCGAGTATCGATATAAATTCCCTAACACCAATAGAAGCCATGAATGAATTAAATGAGCTTGTTAAAAAGATTGGACGCTTATAATGGCAATTATACAATTAGATCAAAATACAATTGAAAAAATAGCGGCAGGGGAGGTAATAGAATCTCCTGTTTCAATCATAAAGGAATTGGTAGAAAATTCAATTGATGCAGGTAGTGATAAGATAGTTGTCGAGATTAAAAATGGTGGCAAGACCTACATCAGGGTTACTGATAATGGTTCAGGAATAAAATCTGATGAATTAGTCCTTGCCTTTAAGAAACATACTACATCCAAGATTCATAATTTTGATGACTTATATGAGATTAATTCCCTAGGCTTTAGGGGAGAAGCCCTAGCGAGTATTGTAACTGTAAGTAAGGTTAGCGCAGTAAGTAAAACTCCTGATGAAATAATTGGATCAAAGATAGTCTTTGATAATGGCCAACCTAGGCTTTCTAGTATAGCAACCAATACTGGTACAAGTATTATAGTTGAGGACTTATTTGGTAATCTACCAGCTAGACGTAAGTTTCTAAAGTCTGATAACCTAGAGTCAAATGCTATAACAAAGTTAATGTACGCCCTTGCTATAGGTAATGAGAATATATCATTTAAGTATATCAAGAATGATAATATAGAATTTGCTACAAATAAAAATGATAATCTTGTAAGTAAGGTAGCATCCTTATTCGATGATAACTTATCCGATAGCCTTATAAAAATAGACGGAGAAAACGAGTCCTATAGGATATCTGGCTATGTAACTAGTCCTAACTACTATAGGGGTAACAGGTCCCTCCAATATATATATGTCAATGGTAGGCTAATAGATAATAAGCTAATTAGAGATAGAGTTGAGCTAGCCTATAGGTCCTTAATCCCGCAAAATAGGTATCCTGCATTTTTTGTTTTTGTGACAACTGATCCGAAAAATATCGATGTGAACATCCATCCAGCCAAGAGACAGGTGAAATTCACCTACGAAGAAGATTTGACTACACTAATAGATGAAGAAATCAATGCTGTGCTTTCTACCAATAAGGATCCTAAATCAATTAAGGCAGAAGAGAAAAAAGAAGCTATCCTAGACTTTTCTTCTTATGAGGACCTATTAGAAAAATATAACAAGACCAATAGTCTAGTTAGAGAAAGGGTGGAAGATAGTTATGGAAGAGAAGATACTAAAGAAGATTCTAACTTTTTTGATCCTAATATAGACTTGTTAGGTAATATGGAAACTCACGCAGTAGATCAAAAAGAAGCTAAGAATATAGCTAATGATATTAGTCAAGATACTTTCTTAGAAGAAGCTGATTTTACCTACAAGACTTCAATATTTAGAAGGTTTTCTATCTTTGAGAAAAAAGATAGGCTTTTGATACTTGACCACCGTAGGGCCTCAGAGAAGATAAACTTCGATAGATTTATTGAAGAGTTTGAGTCAAGTGGGGTTAATGGACAAATACTTTTGCTTCCAGAAATCCTCAATCTAAGGGAAGAAGATATAGAAAAATTCAAGGAACAGAAGGAAATAATAGCAAAACTTGGCTTTGATGCCGATGTCCTATCTGATACTTCGATAGTTATAAGGGGAATACCAGCTCTCTTTGATGGTAATTTAGATTCAAAATTAATCTATGACTTTATTGATATTGACTATAAGAAGGATATTGATTATATAAAAAAGGACCTTTCAAGGATTGTTAGAAAATTATCATTTAAAAGAGGGGATAGGATAGGCAAGAAAGAGGCTGAAAGTTTCCTAGAAAGCCTATTTAATTCACCTAACCCCTACAAAACTTTTGAAGGAAAGTCAACCATGATCGAGATAGGCGTCAATGATTTGGAGAAATATTTTGAAAGATAGAATTATAATTATTACTGGACCGACAGCCTCAGGTAAAAGTGATATTGGAATAAATTTGGCTAGGTCCTTAAATTCATCAATTATATCCGCTGATAGCCAGCAAGTGTACAAATTTATGGATATTGGTACAAATAAAACTTTATATACTAGCTCTGTGAATCAGTATTTACTAGATGTAGTTAACCCAGATGAAAACTTCTCAGTCAATGATTTTTCTGAGTCTGCTAATGACCTAGTAAGAAAATTAAATAGTGAAGATAAGATTCCTATTGTTGTTGGTGGTACTGGATTTTATATAGATTCTCTACTTTTTGATATGAACTATGGCAGGGTCGAAAAAGACGAAAATATAAGGAATGACCTCAAAAAACAAGCTGATGACAAAGGCTCTGAATTCCTTTATGAGAGGTTACTTTCAATCGATGAAGAGACTGCAAAGAAGTACCATCCCAACGAAGAAAATAGGATAATAAGGGCTCTTGAAATATATGAATTAACTGGCAAGAAGCCCTCAGAGCTTAGGAAAGGACTCAATCAATTAAAGGAAAATATAGATCCTTTAATATTTTTCCTAAATTATGACAATAGGGATATCCTCTATGATAGGATTAACATAAGGGTATTAGAAATGTTAGAAGCTGGTCTTTTGGATGAAGTTAAAACGCTAATGAAAGTATTTTCTTTAAATAAGGACTCCCAGTCTATGGCAGCAATTGGCTACAAGGAAGTCCTACAGTATCTTAATGGCGATGTGGACTATGAGGCTATGCTTGATCTTATTCAAAAAAATACAAGACATTATGCTAAGAGACAAATAACATGGATGAAGAAGTACTTACAATATCCTTTTACCTACCAAATCAAGATGGATAATTTAGACAAAAATGATGCAAGCGATGTTATATTGAGTATTATAAAGGAATTTTATGGATTATAGCAAGATAAACGAAATATATAAGCTAGATAATGATTTTGATGATTTTATAAAAAGTTGCGAAGTTAAAATAAGAAAGAAGTTTGACCACTTAGAAGACCTAGCTGAGTTTAACCAAATGAAGGTGCTCGGGGCCTTTAAAAGTAATAACTTAGAAACTACTGATTTTAATAGTGGGACAGGCTATGGATATAGTGATATTGGGGCTGATAAAATTGAGGCGATTTTTGCAGATATATTTGATACAGAAGCGGCTTTAGTAAGACCTAGTATAGTATCAGGTACCCACGCCTTGTCTATCGTTCTTTATGCCTTACTCAACAAGGGAGATAAAATCTTATCAATAACTGATGAGCCCTATGATACTATGCAACAAGTCATAGGTATAGCCGGAGATAAGGCTGGTAACCTTAAGGAAAGGGGCATCTTATATGATAAAATTCCCTTGGATACCAATTCCCAAATTGCCTATGATAAGATTAAAGAGAAGCTAACAGATGATACTAAGATTTGCCTGATCCAAAGATCAACAGGTTATACTCAAAGAAGGGCGTTTTCAATTGATGAAATAAAAAGAGCCATAGATGAGATTAAAACTATAAATCCTAAGACTATAGTGTTTGTAGATAATTGCTACGGGGAATTTACAGAAGAGATTGAGCCAAGTCAAGTTGGTGCTGATATACTAGCAGGCTCATTGATTAAAAATCTTGGTGGAGGCCTAGCCATTACCGGTGGCTATATTTGTGGTAGGCAAAAGCTAATAGATTACTGCGCCAATACACTAACAGCTCCTGGTATAGGCAAGGACGAAGGCCTTAGCTTTGGTACTAGTAGACTAGTAGCAGAGGGCTTATATTTTGCCCCTCACATAGTAAAGGAAGCTATGAAAGTAGCACTTCTATTTGCTGCTGCCTTTGAAGAATTAGGTTATAACACTATTCCTCGATTGGATGATGTTAGATCTGATATAGTTCAAGCTATAGAGCTTAAGGATGGAGAGAAGATCAAGGTATTCTGTAAGGCTATCCAAGATGCGTGTAGCGTTGATTCAAACTTTATACCAGAATCCTACCCAATGCCTGGCTACGAGGATCCTGTAATAATGGCAGCTGGTGGCTTTGTAGAGGGCGCAACATCCGAATTATCTGCTGATGGACCAATTCGTGAACCCTACACAGTTTACCTCCAAGGTGGTTTAAATTACTACCATGGTAAGCTTGCCCTAAAGGTAGTCCTAGACCGTTTTAAGAAAAATAATTTTATATAGAAAAACTTTAGCGTAAACTCCTTATCTAAGTTTACGCTTTTTATATATCTAAATTTGATAAAGGATTTTTATTTACCGCTTCCTTGAGGTCTTCTTCGTCTAAGTGAGTATAGATTTGAGTTGTAGATACATTGGCGTGGCCTAAGATGTCTTTTAAAGCCCTTATATCAACATGACCATACTTATACATTAGAGTTGCTGCTGTGTGTCTAAGCTTGTGGGTTGAATAGGTACTTGTATCAAAGCCGGCCTTTTCTAGATACTTATCTATGGTAGCTTGGACAGACCTGTTAGCCATACGCTTTTTGTGGGTTGATATAAAGAGGGCATCTACTTCTTGTTCCTTCAAATATTCTTTTCTTACACCTATATAATCATTTATAAGCTTAATACAAGCATCGGTGAGGTAAATGGTTCTTTCCTTATTACCTTTACCTATTATCTTAAAGTGATCTGATGATATATCATTTACATTAATTGAAACTAACTCTGATAGCCTCATGCCTGTTGTTAGGAAGGTAAAGATAATCGTTAGATCCCTAGCCCTTAGAAAGTCATTCTTTTCCTCTTTAACGGTATGCAAGAGCTTTTCTGCCTCAAATTTTGTAAGATATACGGGATGTCTTTGACTAATCTTGGGGTTTGATAGCTTGTTTGGAACGTTTGTCTTAATTACCTCAATCTCTTGGTAGAGGTACTTATAAAACGACTTAAGAGCAGAGATTTTTCTAGCTCTTGTTGTTGGGCTATCATTACGTTCATTATCAAGGTAGGATAGGTAGGCATAAAAGTCTTGAATGGAGATATTTTCTAGGAATTTAGGGGTTATCTTTGTATCTATAGTCTTAGGATCGAATTCCTTAAAAAATTCTTCCAAATTTTCATTATAAAACTTTCGTGCAAGCATATATTCCAAAAATACTGTCAAATCATAAGAATATTCCTTAATAGTAGATGGTGATAGAGCTCTAATAGACTTTAGATAGTTTAGATAGTCTCTAACCAAGGTAGGGGGAATAAATTCTATTTTATTTTCTTGGTTATTAATATTTTTAGCTTCCATAAATTACCAAAACTTTCTTTAACCTTGATTCTATAGATATTATACTAAAAAATATAAGCTTTTCAAATTATTTCACAAAATTATTATTTTGTGCAATAATTTATTTGTAAAAGTATCTCTCCTCCGGACGATTTACATGGTATAAAGCGATAATAGAAAATACTTGCTTCACCTGTTAAATTCGGATATAATTTTTATGCCGAAATCTTAGTTTACCCTTCTTATAATTCTCAAACAATGCAAAGTCTATTTTTTTATAAAACCACTATTAACAGATTATTTTCGCAAGGATTATATTTTTATCCTTCGTATTTTGCTTTCTAAGCGGTTTTAAAATTTTTTTGGTACTAGTCTATACTTAAAAATTAAAATCGCTATACACCGCATATAACTATTCTGTAATTTGTTTTCTCATAAATAATAATTAATTTCGTATAAAATGTACAAAATTTGAGATCTTATTCTTAGTATTTATTTTATTGGTAGGTAATTAATAGACACATAAAATTTTTGACCACGAAACTTATATCCGAGTTAACTATATCTAATAAAGCCTATTAATAAAAAAGTCTATCAATCATTTATTACGTATAATTTATAATGATATAAAATATAAGCTTTATATAAAACTCCAATTAAATTCCGTGAATAAATTTTAGTATTTTAATAGGCCGCCCTTAGGCAGCCTAGTTTAACATTTAATTATTTAGCAAACTCTATCGCTTTTGACTCTCTTAAAACGTTGACTTTTATTTCTCCCGGGTATTCTAATTCACTTTCAATCTTTTGTGCAATTTCTCTAGCAATTACAACCATCTCATCATCTGAAATTCTATCAGGTTTAACCATAATTCTGAGTTCTCTACCTGCTTGGAGGGCAAATGATTTTTCGATGCCATCAAACGAATTTGCGATTCCCTCAAGATTTTCAAGTCTCTTAACGTATTTTTCCAAGCTTTCTCTTCTAGCGCCTGGTCTAGCTGCAGATATAGCATCAGCTGTTTGAACTAAGATAGATTCTACACAGTTAGGTTCTACGTCACCATGGTGAGATTCAATAGCATTTATTACGTATTTATTCTCTCCATACTTAGTGGCGGCTTCTACACCTAAACTTACGTGGGTTCCTTCTTGTTCCCTATCTATCGCCTTACCTATATCGTGAAGGAGTCCTCCACGCCTTGCTATCTGAGCATTAGCTCCGATTTCTTCGGCAAGCATGCCTGATAGGTTGGCAACTTCAACAGAATGCTTTAGGATATTTTGGCCGTATGAAGTTCTAAATTTCATCTTACCAACTAATTTGACAAGTTGAGGATGTAAATTAATAACACCGGCCTTTTCTACAGCTTCTTGTCCATCTTCTATAATTCTTTGTTCAACTTCATCTTCAGCCTTGGTAATCATTTCTTCAATCCTTGATGGATTAATTCTACCATCTTGGATCAAGCTTTCTAATGCAACCTTGGCTACTTCACGTCTAACTGGGTCAAAGGATGAAATAACTACCGCTTCTGGGGTATCGTCTATGATTAGGTCTACTCCTGAAGCTTGCTCAAAGGCTCTGATATTTCTTCCTTCACGTCCTATAATTCTACCCTTCATTTCATCGTTGGGTAGAGAAATAACTGAAACTGTATTCTCAGCAACTGCATCTGCAGCGTACCTTTGAATAGTTGTTGCAAGAATATCTCTGGCGATTTTCTTGCTTTCAG
Source organism: Anaerococcus sp. AGMB09787 (assembly GCF_022808955.1). Classification (GTDB taxonomy): domain Bacteria; phylum Bacillota; class Clostridia; order Tissierellales; family Peptoniphilaceae; genus Anaerococcus. Next base: position 145,664 of record NZ_JAKZEY010000012.1, on the reverse strand, counting down.
ATCTTACTTTTTCTTCAGCTTCCTTTATAAGTCTAGCTGATTCGTGAATCGTATCATTTTTTACATTTTTAAGAATTATTTCTTTAGCTTCTTGGTTGGTGAGTCCAGCGATGTTTTGTAGCTCCAATTGTTGTTCTTCAATAAGTTTGTCAATTCTGTCTTCTTTTTGTTTTAACTTTTTCTGATCACTAGAGATTTGATCAGATTTTTTGTCAATTAACAAAGATCTATTGTCTAGACTTTCTTCTTTTTTTAGAAGGTGGCTTTCTCTTATATTAAGTTCTGAACGAATTTGTTGAAATTGTTTTTCGTTTTCACTTTTTAATTTAGAGATTTCAGCCTTAGCTTCAAGAAGAGTTTCATTCCTTAAGGAATCAGCTTCTTTATTAGCATCTTCTAATATCTTCCTACTGAGTTCTTCAGCAGAACTTATTTTAGATTCCCCTATATTTTTTCTATATAGGTATCCAAGATAAAAGGCTAGCAATACGAAGGCGACAGTTATTAGAATGACAATTGGGTTGATACCATTAAACATCTATTCACCTCCTAGCGGAATTATATTCCTCTTATATTATACCACAAAATTAGATTAATATAAACGTAAAAAAATATATTAACTTAAAAGTTTTGATAGATATTCATTTTATAATAATTATTTACTTGGTAAAGTTATAAATTTCATAAACCAAAAATCGACCCCTAATATAGGGATCGATTAAATTTATTCTTCATAACCGTTTGGGTTATTCTTTTGCCATCTCCAAGAATCTTCTAGCATTTCTTCAAGACCATTATCACAGATCCATCCTAGAACTTTTTCTGCCTTGCTTGCATCTGCGTAGGTTTCGTCTATATCTCCCTCACGTCTTCCTTCAATTTTGTATTCGATTTTTACTCCGTTTACCTTCTCGAAGGTTTTAACAATATCAAGGACAGAATATCCATGTCCTGTTGCAAGGTTAAATATCTCTACACCTGTTAGCTTATCTAGATTATCTATTGCCTTAACATGTCCCTTAGCAAGGTCAACTACGTGGATGTAGTCCCTTACACCTGTACCATCGTGGGTATCATAGTCATCTCCATATACATGGAGGTAAGGAAGTTTGCCAATTGCTACTTGGGTTACATAAGGCAAGAGGTTGTTTGGAATTCCTTTAGGGTCTTCACCTATTCTACCACTCTTATGGGCTCCTATTGGGTTAAAGTACCTTAGTAGAATTACCTTCCAATTTGGATCAGCTGTATGGAGGTCTGTCATAATTTGCTCCATCATTGACTTAGTCCATCCGTAAGGGTTAGTTGGTGCCCCTTTAGGAAAATCTTCTGTGATAGGAACAGTTTCTGGATCTCCATAGACTGTTGCAGATGATGAGAATATTATGTTTTTTACACCGACTTCTTCCATTGCACTCAATAAGGAAAGTGTACCTGTAATATTGTTATGGTAGTAAAGTAGTGGTTTTTTAACAGATTCACCAACCGCCTTTAGGGCAGCACAGTGAATAACAGCTTCGATTTTTTCCTTCTCTAGGACTTCTTTGACATGATTAGTATCAAGGATATCACCCTTATAGAAACTTATTGAAAGTCCGGTAAGTTCTTCAACTCTTTTTAGTGATTCTTCTGATGAATTACTTAAGTTATCATAAACTATAACATTATAACCTGAATCTAATAGTTCCAAAGCTACATGGCTTCCAATAAATCCAGCTCCTCCTGTTATTAAAATATTTTTCATTTAAGACCTCTTCTAGTTTGTCTTTTCATTCAAGATATTTACTTCACTTTCTATATCGAAATAATGAAGTTTAGTAGGATCAATATATAGGGTTATATTTTCATTTCTACCTACAAAATCTTCGTTTGTAAGTTTCGCTATAAGTTTTTCCTTACCAAAGTTTAGATAAACATATTGTTCACTACCAAGTAATTCTGTGAAGTAGACATTACCACTAACTGGTAGCCTTCCATCTTGGCTGGTTGAGTTAATATGTTCTGGTCTAATACCTACAATAATTTGTTTACCTATATATGATTTTTCTTCAAGCTTTCTTCCTTCCTCTTGAGAAATTTCCCACTTAAAGGAATCATTATAAACATAGTACTTGTCATTTTCCTTGCTTACAACAGAAATTATAAAGTTCATTTGTGGAGAACCTATAAAGCCTGCTACGAAAAGGTTGCTAGGATGTCTATATAATTCTGTAGGAGTATCTACTTGTTGGATAACTCCTTGGTTCATTATAACTATTCTATCAGCCATTGTCATAGCTTCTGTTTGATCGTGGGTTACATAGATAAAGGTAGTTTGTAACCTATCGTGAAGTTTTGCAATCTCAGATCTAGTTTGAACCCTAAGTTTAGCATCCAAGTTACTTAAAGGCTCATCCATCAAGAATACCTTAGGATTTCTAACTATAGCACGACCTAGGGCAACCCTTTGCCTTTGTCCACCTGATAGTTCTTTTGGTTTTCTATCTAGAAGTTGTTCAAGACCGAGTATTTTTGCTGCATCTGCAACTTTTCTGTCTATCTCATCTTTTGGAGTTTTTGCAAGCTTTAGGGCATAGGACATATTTTCCTTAACTGTCATTTGAGGATAAAGAGCATAGTTTTGGAAAACCATAGCTATATCCCTATTTTTTGCCTCAACATCGTTTACTCTCTTGCCATCAATGTAAAGATCTCCCTTAGAAATATCTTCAAGACCTGCTACCATTCTTAGGGTTGTTGATTTACCACAACCTGAAGGTCCTACAAATACTATAAATTCCTTATCCTTAATTTCTAAGTTGAAGTCTTTTACAGCTTCAAATCCATTTTCGTAAATTTTATAAATATTTTTTAAACTTAAATCTGCCATTTAAACCATCTTTTCCTTTTAACTGTGTTTCTTGTTATATAAAAACAAGACTAAAAGTAGTATAACAAGTGAAATCATTTGAATAAATAAATATTTGTAACCTTCGCCATTGTGGCCAACAAATTGGAGGATAGTTCCAATTACAAATAGTAGAACCATTCCGAAGGTTTGAGTTTTTTGTTTTTTATAATAATCCATACTACTCCTCGATCCAAATCAAATCACTAGGTTCTATAGTAATCTCTTTGCTATTGCCGTCCTTGTCATAAATATTGGAAGTGATTTTTTTATTCGAATTATTTAATACACAATATTTTCCCAAGTTAGGGAAAGCTGCAACTTCTAGGTTGTAATCTTCTGCAAAATACTTCTTTAATTCATCTTCTTTGTGGCTAACATATAAGATTGCTCTTTCAAGTAAACGGGTGTTTTGGGCTGAATATGGAAGACCTGTTATATAGAAAGACCTACCCTTACCGAAGTCATTTGCTGCCATATGGACTTCATGATTACTATATTCTAATATCTGAGTATCTTCAGATATAGCATAAACATTTGGTTTATTTTCCCCTAGTTCAAGTTCACTATTCAAATCTTCAGTTATAAAATGCTTGTCAGTAGTGTCTGTGAAATACTTATCCGTTGATTGAGAGAAACCTCTTTCAACATCTATTCCCATTACATCTGCTAATTGGAAGAATCTACCGTTCTTATCTATTGCACTAGGCTCTCCAACACCTATAAATCCTCCACCATTGTAGACAAACTTTCTTAAGCTACTTACTACATCTGGGTCTAAGAATGCATCTCCTCCAGAAAAGGCTGTATAAGCATCTCCAGCATTGATGATTACATCAATATCTTCTGGAACTCCATCCTTAATGTCATCGAAATTAATGAATCTAACATCGACATCAATACCTGATAGGGCTTCTGTAATACCTATATATGAATAGCATAGCTTATACCACTTACCATGGGCTACTATATATGGTCCCCATGTACGAATCTTGCCCCAGCTATTTAATATAGCAACATTGGCCTTAGTATAAGGTTTATCTTCTTTAACTGTGTCATAGATTTCCCTATATTCATCAGCAACCTTACTAATATATTCGATGAAGTCAGGGAACTTGTAGGCAAGTGATAGGTATCCACCGTAGCCTATTCTATCTAATGGCTTTCTTACTAAGGCACGTCTTGCCTTCGCCCAATTATCCTTTGCTTCGATTGTTGGATCATTTCCTTCGTAAAAGACATCTGGGAAGAAGTAAGGTAAGAATCTACCTTCAGTAAATCCTACATCTATATCAGCTATTAGCCTCAAGGTTACTCCATCACCAACGCTTCCTACTACTCCATCAAGACCTATATCCTTAAAGTACTTACCATAAGGCTCAGTTCCAATCCAGTGATCACCTAAAAACATCAAGGCCTTTTTGTTATATTTATGAACAAGATCAACAAGTCTCTTGGCCTTTTGAGTTACATATTTTTGAGTAAAATCAATGTAGTCTAGGTATGCCTTAGATGGGATCCTAAAGGTTGAATTATAATAACCTTCATCCACTATATCTTCAGGTCTTAGCTTATATCTGTATTCCTTTTCGAAAGCTATCATAGTTTCAGGAGATATAGAATTTGTGTAACCAAACCAATCTACGTATTTTTCTAGGGCCTTTTCATTAAAGACTAGGGAGAATTGATAGAAAAATGTAGTAAATCTTACAACATCTGTCTTAGGATTTTCTTGTAACCATTTTTCTAGTCTCTCTTCCATATAAGTAGAAGACTTATCAAATCTAACATCTATTGGGATATGGTGTTCTTTGTTTTTCCAGTCGTTTGTAATGTAGTTATACATTTGAACTGGGTCCCATTTTCCATAAGCTAAGAAGGTTACAGTGTAGACATGGAAGGGAATAGTCTTTATAGTCGCTATATTATTTTGCCTATCTACTTGCCATAAGTCATTGGCCACCACTTCTCCAGTAGTCCTATCTATTACTTCCCACCACTCTTTTGGATCATGATCATAGTCAGGTTCTATTTGCTCACTATAATACTTTTCCATAAAACTTATTTCAGTTTCTTCACTTGTAGCAGTAGTAAAATCACTTAGAAGATAGTATCTTGACCATTCAAACTTATTACCTTCAGCAAATTCATTTAAATCCCTAGCTGTGAAAAATGTTGTATATATGTCAACATCTTCTATATCTTTAATATCCTCAGATAACTTGGTACCATCACTATCTCTGATAGCATCAGCTCCAAGCTTATCAAGCATTTCTAGCGTTTCATCATAAAAATTCTCTTCACTTGGAAGAGTTAATCTTCCTCTTTTTTTATCCATCATTAACCTTTATCTCCTCCTACCATCATTCCTTCAGTTAGTTGTTTTTGTACCAAAATGTACATAATTAAAGTTGGCAACATAACAAGTACAAGACCAGAATAAAGTCTACCGTAGTTTGCAGCACCTCTAGCAGCTTGTTGGAGGTTGATTAAACCTACGGGTAGTGTTTTCATAGATGAGTCTGTCATTATTGTCAAAGCTAAGATATATTCATTCCAGAAGGACAAGAAGTTAAATAAAATAACTGTAATTACAGCAGGTTTTGCCATAGGAATAATTATATCTATCATAGTTCTAAAATAAGATGCTCCATCTATATAAGCTGCTTCTTCATAGGACTTAGATATTGATGAGAAAAAGTTACTTAAGAGATACACTGTAAAAGGTACCGCTGTTGAAGCATATATAATAGCTAGAACTAGCCTGTTATTCATCAAAAATCCATTACCAAAAATATTTGCTAAAAAAGTATTATTTAAAAGCTTGTTACCATCTCTTAGCATAATAAATATCGGAATTACGATGTAAGATAGGTTTATAAATAAGCCAGCATTCATAAAGGCTGTAGCAAACTTTTTACCCTTAAATTCCATCCTAGCTAGAATATAAGCACAAGGTAGCGCTATAGCAAGTAGGATTATCAAGGCTAGGGCTGTTACTATAACAGAGTTTAGGAAATAGTCCCCCATGTTAGCACTTTGCCATGCATCTACAAAGTTCTCAAAATAAAAACTTTTTGGTAAAGCCCAAGGATTTGCATAAAATTCAGAGTTTGTCTTAAGTGATGCTATAAATACCCAGCCAACTGGTACTATAATTGACAAAGCTATCAGCAACAAACATATAAATATAAATACTTTAAATAATTTATCATTTGTTTTCATATTAACTCCTAGTATTGTACTACATCTCTCTTAGTGGTCTTGTGAACAATAGCTGCAAGAACAAAGGAGAACAAGAATACTACTACACCTATAGCCAATCCATAACCAAAGGCTGAGTTTGTATAAGCTTGGTCGTATTGGTAGTTTAGTAGAGTTAATGATGCTCCATCAGGTCCACCACCTGTTAGGGCCTTAATCAATTGGAAGGCTATATTAATATTTGAGATTATATAAAATGTTAATGTAGTTCTGATAGTTTGCCATGTTAGTGGAAGGGTTATATCAAAAAATTGTCTTACCTTGCCAGCACCATCTAGATTAGCTGCCTCATATAATTGCTCAGGAATTTGGCTCATTGTTGACATATACATTACCATATAATAACCTATAGCTTGCCAAACCATAGCAAAGGCTATCGAATACATTACTAAATTTCTATCACCCAAAAATGGAATATTTTGATAGGAATCAGGATTAAACAGTCTCAAAAATCCATTAATCAAACCTTGGTCCATACCAAAAACTGCAGCTGATATGGAAGCTATTACTGCTATAGATAAAATATTAGGGATATAAAGGATAATCCTAAAAATATTTCTTCCAGCAAAATTCTCCCTAGTTAAAACAGATGCAAATATGATAGCACTAAATATGGTAAATATGGTAACCACAACTATTAAGAAAATTGTATTTTGGAAGGCCTTTACAAAGTTGGGATCTTTAAATAAAATCTTGAAGTTATCAAGTCCGACAAAAGTCTTATTTCCAGAAAGTCCACCGGTCTTGTAAAGAGAATCCTTAAATACGTTTATAGTTGGATAAATTTCGAAAATTATATACAAAAGAAAAGTTGGAAGTAATCCTAATATTATAAATCTTTTCTTTTCTTTACTGTTTTTCATTAAGGTCTCCAATCTTTAAATTTAGCAGGGCCCTTAAGCCCCGCTAAACACACATTAACTATTAATTATTTTTCAGCCTCGATTGCGTCATGAATTTTAGTAGCAGCATCTACTACTTCGTTTTGCCATTCTTCTATAGTTTTTTCGCCTGTAGCTACAGAATTAATTGTATCAAATAGTGCCTTGTGCATATCAACACCTTCAACTACTGGAGCTGCAGCCCATGAACCTAAGGCAGGTTTAACTGCATCATCATATACTGAGTAGTAAACTTTTGATTGTTCATCTGTGATATAGTCGTTATAGTTTTGAACTGGTTGAATAGCTCCACCATTTTCTGCAAATAATTTACCAGCTTCATCAGAATATAGGTAAGCTAAGAATTCTTTAGCAAGTTCTGGTTCTTGAGCATCTGTTGGAACAAATGCTTGTTCGAAGAATGAGAATGCATATCTATCAGATCCTTCATAAGATGGCATAGCCATGAAGCCCCATTCAAATCCATCTGCAACGCCTTCTGCATCAGCCATTTCTCCTACTACCCATGAACCGTTTGGCATGAATAGCGCTTCATTTTTCATAACTTGAAGTTGGTTTTGAGTAAATGATTCGTTATTAGCTTGTGATACTGTATTAGGGTTTAAATATTTAAGGATTTCACCAGTTACTTCAAACATTGGAGTAGCTTCGTTCTTCCAAGCTTCTGGATCATAGTTCATTAGCTTATCAAATAGTTCACTTCCACCTACTTCATAAGCAAGTGAGAATAAGAAAGTATCAAAGTATCCAGCTACTGGATAAGTAAATAATGGAACACCGTCTTTTTCAGCTTCTTTACCTAGAGCTAGAAATTCTTCCATTGTTGTAGGTAGTTCATATTTTCCACCGCCTTCAGTAAACATAGCCTTGTTGTACCAAAGTCCTGATGGTGAATAGAATAATGGTGCTAGGTAAGTTTTGCCATCACCATATGGGTTAGTTACGAAAGTATCAGCGAATCCTGGTATAAGTTTTTCGCCAACTGTTTGTTCTTCTCCAGGAACTTGTTTGTCAAGTAAGTCTGATATATCTGATACCATCTTTTCTTTAACCATTGTTTCTGTTAGAGAATCTGCAGCACCAACTGAATAATAAATTACGTCTGGTGTATTTCCTGATTGGATTTCTGGTCTTAGTACTTCTGAGATGTTTTTCTCAAATTTACTTTCTACTGTAGCTCCAGTCATTTCTTCGAACTTAGCTATTACAGCGTTCCAACCATCAGTACCATAACCACCGTCAAGACCTGCAACCTTTAAAGTCTTACCAGCAAAGTCTCCACCGCCTTCTGTTGTTTCAGCAGTTTCTGTGCTTTCTGCTGTTTCTGTTGGTTGAGCTTCACCTGATCCTTCATTAGCAGGTGCTTCATTACCTTGTCCACCACCACATGCTGCTAAACCAAATAGTGTTAGCGCAGTTAATAAAATTGTTTTTGTTTTTTTCATAATTTCCTCCGAGAATTTATTTATACATATTAATTGATATGTAACAAAATAATTGTGAATTCATCCCCAAATATCTCTAGGATAAACCCCGTCATCCAGCATCTTTTCAAAGGCTTCTACTGCTGGAGCCAAATCTTCATGGTAGGTGATACCTATCCATTTTTCCTTGGTAGGCAAAACGCTTACCTCAGCAACATCATCTCTTAGCATTTGTTCAATCATATCTGGCAATACGTACTCTAAAGTATCAAGCTTATCCCTATTATTTTCTAGATATTCTTTAAAATACTTTTCGCAGCATTCGATAAATTTAGGATATACAGCCCATACATTCATAGAAACTACAGAATCTAAGTTGAGGACATCTTCTGAAAGGTTTTCCTCACTCTTGATAATACCATCTTCATTTATAATCTTGTGTGTTTCCATAATCTTTGCAAGCTTACCATCTTCACTAACTATGCAGATACCTCTATTTACAGTACCATTGTCGGAAATAGTGTTTTTGAGTCTATAGCCAACCATACCGATTTGAAGTTTATCTTCATTAGCATGTTCTAGTAGGTAATCATGCATTAGACTGAAGGCTTCCTTGCCATAATAATCGTCAGCATTTATTACTAAAAAAGGTTCATTAACTACGCCCTTAGTAGCAATTATCGCTTGTACAGTCCCCCATGGTTTGGTCCTGTTGCTAGGTCTCTCGAATCCTTCAGGAAGATCATCAAGGTCTTGATAACAAAGTTCTACTTCTACGTGATCTTTGATTCTGTTACCAATGATTTCCATAAATTCTTCTTCGATTTCTTTACGAATAATAAATACAACCTTGTCAAATCCAGCTTCTACAGCATCATAGATTGAATAATCCATTAGGGTGTTATTATTCTCATCTACCTTGGCAAGTTGTTTAATACCTTTACCGTATCGAGATCCAAGACCTGCAGCCATTATTACTAATGTTGTCTTCATATAACCTCCTTATATTAATAATATCATATTATTATATTTAGTAAAGCGTTTTTTGTCAATTATACGGAGTTCAAACGGTATTTTTGTAGGTACTTATTTGCAAATATTTACGAAGTCCAAATACCAAAAACCCATTAGGAAAATCTTTACTAGACAACCTTACTATGACTAGTTATATAATACCACTTTTTCAAATAATTCAAAATAGTATTTAGTAAATTTTTTAACAATTCAGCTTATTTCAAAGTTATTTATATTTAAAGTATAAATTTTTCTGCCACTCCCAATATTAGTCCTATACAAGCTCCTATTCCTATAAGTTTGATAATGTCGAATTTTTTCCAATATAATACAAGACCTACCCCAAATCCAACTAGGGCTATATAATCAAGTGGAAGGGAGAAATTATTTATGAATATAGAGGAATGAATTAGGTCTACTGTTGCTTTGGCTATGAGTCCAACTACACCAGGTTTTAGGGCCTTGAGCATATTATCTAGTATTTTAACTTTTTTACCACGAAAAAGAAGAGATCCTAATATTAGCATCAAAATTATTTGAGGAGTAACTACTCCAAGGGTAGCTAGGAGAGAACCTGGTAGGCTCGCTATCTTGGTACCTACAAAGCTTGCCCCATTAACAGCTATTGGGCCAGGTGTGAGTTGTGAAATGGTTACTATATCTGCCATTTCAGTCATATTTAGCCATCCCTTGTTATTGACAACTACATCTTGGATCAAGGGTAGTATTGCATATCCCCCACCGAAGGCAACAGACCCTATTATTAAAAACGAAAAATATAGTTGTAATAAAATCATTTAACTAGCTCCTTATCTTTTAATCCAAATATTACTGCTCCAAGTATTGCTAGTATCAAGACTATAATTCCAACAGAAATTGAAGTAAAGTAGGCTACTAAAAAACTTATGACCATGACAGTAAGGGAAAAGGTCTTGTATTCTTGAAGTGAAATTTTGGCAAGGTCTAGGGTAGTTATAACTAGAACTGCACTTATTACTCCACTCATAGCCCTTAAGGCAGCCCTCACCCAATAGTTTGTAGCTACTTCCTTATAGAAAAAATATATTATTGATATTATTATTAAAGGTGGTAAAAACGAAGCAGCTGCACCTACCAAGGCTCCCTTAAATCCCTTAATTTTGTAACCAGTAAGAAGGGATGTTGATACTGCTAAGGCACCAGGACCTGACTGGGCTAGGGCAATCATATCGAGCATTTCGTCTTTGGTTATTAATTGTCTTTTATCGCAGAAATCATTCATTATAACTGGTGCTATGGTATATCCCCCACCAAATGTTACTGCATTTATCTTAAACAAGGACAAAAACAAGTCCAAGTAAGATATATACTTTTGCTTTGTCATTATATCTCCTTATAATTTTCATTAATAGCTAGGATAGCTTTTAGGTCTACTCCCACTACTAAATTATTATCCTTCACAAAACCTTCTTCACGGTCTCTAAGCTCATCAATTAGAATAGACCTTAGATTTGCTAGAATATTTTTGTACTTTTCATCTTTAGAAAGATCATTATTTTCTTTGCTATCATCTTCTAGATTAAATAATTGCTCCCTACCACTCTGGCTATACCGAATGTATTTGTAGGGTAATTGTATAATAAAATGATTAGAGAATTCATCCAACATATGCTCTCCATGGAGGTAGGACCTCCATTTAATATTCTCATCATTTATTAGATCCCTTATAGACTCACCATCTAAACCTTCTAGCTTATCACCTGTAGCAAGATCTATGAGACTAGGCATTATATCCCTAAGTTCAACTAGTTCCCTTACAAGACTTCCTGATTTAGTCTTACCAACAAGCTCATGGCTTGGATCATATATAAGTAAGGGTATATGTATAGAAGGTTGGTAGGCAAAGCCTTTTCTAAAGAGGTAATGGTCACCTAGCATATCCCCATGGTCTGATGTAAAGACAAAAATAGTATTATCGAATAAGTTATACTCATTGGCCTTTATCATAAATCTATTTAATTGGTGGTCAATATGGCTAATAGATCCATAGTAGCCTGCAAGCATGGTCCTATAGTCCCTCTTACTAAGAAATCCAGTCAAGGCATTTATGGCCTCTACCTTGTGGTCAAGTCCCATATCTCTTGCCCAATTTGATAGGTCTTCTTGGCTTACATCTTTTAACTCATCATAATACATATCGAAATAATTTTTTGGTGGATCATAAGGGCTATGGGGTCTTACAAAACTCATATAGAGAAAGAAATTCTCCTTTGGATCTCTAGTCCTTAGAAAATCAATAGATCTATCTACAACCCAATTAGTTGGATGGTATTTTTCCTCATAGGGAAAGGGCATAGCCACATAGGAATTACACTCAACGGCCCCATCGATTATATCTGTATTTGCTCCTATCTTTTCCCTTAGCCAATTGTAGTAGTCATCTACATTGTCGTAGGCAAGAGAATTTTCATTATTAGCATTTCTTCTCCTATGGAGATAACCGTCATGGAGTTCTACATGGTCAAAACCCATCCTTTTTCTTGGCCCATTTACATGCATCTTACCTACAGCCTTGGTATAATAGCCCCTCTTAGAAAATTCTTCTGCTAGCTTATAGGGGAAGTTCCAATTAGCATCATCGTCATAGCCAACGATACCTGTATGGTCTTGACTTAATCCAGAAAAAAGAGTAGCCCTTGCAGGCACACAGGTAGGTGTAGCACTGTAGCAATTAGAGAAGTCTATCCCTTGCCTGGCCCATTCATTGAAGGTCGGTGTAGATATGAGACCATCATTATGGATTCCCAAAGCATCATATCTGAATTGGTCAGCCATAACAAATACAATATTCTTTTTCATTTTAACCTCACTTATGTAATAAATATTTTAAAAACACATCTTCCTTATAGTTTTAGCACAGGATTATATAAGTGTCAAGTAAAGATAAAAATCGACACCATAAAGTGCCGATTCAAATTACTTGTTATTAATAACTTTTGCTGGTATTCCTACAGCAGTTGAGTCTGATGGAATATCTTCTAGGACCACTGCATTTGCACCTATCTTAACATTGTCGCCTATATTTATAGCTCCTAGCAAGACAGCACCAGCTCCTATCATTACATTGTTTCCTATGGTCGGATGTCTTTTACCCTTTTCACCAGAAATTGCCCCAAGGGTGACAGAATGATAAATCAAGCAATCATCACCAATTTCTGAAGTCTCTCCAATAACAATAGCCATACCATGGTCTATGTAACACCTACGTCCAATCTTTGCCCCTGGGTGGATTTCTATACCTGTTTCTAGCCTAGATTTGTAGGCAAGTTCTTGTGCTTCATATAATTCACCTCTTAGGTAAAGTTCATGGGCTTGGAAGTGGTTTAGCAAGGCCTTGACCCCTGGTGAAAATAGGGCAGCCTCTTCCCTGCTAGTTAAAGCAGGGTCATGGTCTAGGGCTGCATTTACTAATTCTTCTTTATATTCATTATAATTGATCGATGTCATAAAGTTCTGTTGATAAATACCTTTCTCCTGTATCAGGTAATACTGTTACTACGCTTTTTCCTTCTCCTAGTTTATCAGCTATTTCTATAGCTCCTACAACATTGGCTCCTGAAGATATTCCTACTACTAATCCTTCATCTTTAGCTAGTTGTCTAGACATAGCTATGGCATCATCACCAGCTACATCTACAATTCCATCAACTATATCAAAATTTAAGTTAGCTGGAATAAAGTTACCACCTATACCTTGGATCTTATGTGATCCTGCCTCACCTCCAGATAGGAGTGGACTTTCCTTAGGCTCTATGGCATAAACTTTTGTATCTTCATTAGTTTCCTTTAATCTCTTACCTACACCACTGACAGTTCCACCTGTACCAACACCTGCTATGAAGGCATCTGGTGTGATTTCTTCTAGGATTTCTGGACCTGTTGTTTCGTAGTGGGCTCTTACATTAGCAGGATTAGAAAATTGATCTGGGAAGAAGTATCTATTTTCATCAGCTAATTGCTTAGCCTTGTCATAGGCTCCTTGTAGGGCCCCCTCAGTAGTCCTTATTACTTCTGCCCCGTAGGCCATAGCAAGCTTAGCTCTTTCTATAGACATTGATGCAGGCATGGTAAGGATTAGATGGTAACCCTTGGCAGCGGCTATTGCTGCTAGAGCAACACCTGTGTTACCACTAGTTGGCTCTACGATTGTACCACCTTCTTTTAGAAGTCCCTTTTGTTCTGCATCTTCTATCATATACAGAGCAACCCTATCTTTGATAGATGCAGCCAAGTTATTTTTTTCTATTTTAGCATAAATGTCAGCTCTTCCCTCTTTCTTAAGAGAATTTAATTTTAATAAAGGTGTATTACCTATTAATTCTTTTCCATTATTTTTTATTGTCATATAAGTATCCTTTCTTTTCTAAAAGTAGAAACGTATTTACATTACTTCATTTTTATACCCAAAAAAATTTAAATATAACAATAAAAAAGGAGCCTCGAGCTCCCCTTTATAAATTTTTACTTATTCATTTGGCTTTGAACTTCAGCTGCAAAATCTTCTTCTTTTTTCTCTAAGCCATCGCCAACTTCAAATCTAGCAAATCTTCTAATCTTGATGTTTTCTCCAACATCGTTTGCTGTATCTCTTAGATATTCTTCGATAGTTTGGTCAGGGTTTTTAACGAATGGTTGGTCTAGTAGGCATACTTCAGAGAACCATTTTTTAAGTCTTCCTTCAACCTTCTTTTCAGCTATCATTTTCTTCTTATCTTCTGGCATATTGTCATTTGCTTCGTTAAGAGCTTGTTTAACGAGAATATCTTTTTGTTCAGCCACGTCAGCTTCGCTAGCATCTTCTTCAGAGATATACTTAGGATTTACCGCTGCAATGTGCATAGCTATATCTCTAGCAAAGTCCTTAACCTTATCAGTATTAGCTGAGAAGTCTGTTTCTGTATTGATTTCTACTATAACACCAATCTTGTTGTTGTGAATGTATGAACCAATAACACCCTCAGCAGCAATTCTACCAGATTTTTTATCAAGAGTAGCTTGTCCTTTTTCTTTAAGAAGTCTTTGAGCTTTATCGATGTCACCATCAGTTTCTACTAAGGCTTTCTTAGCATCCATCATTCCGGCACCTGTTCTATCTCTTAATTCTTTAACTAATTTTGCACTAATTGCCATGGTTATCTCCTTAATTTTCCTTATCTTCTAGGTCTGTAGCTTTTATTTCTTCGCTAGCTTCAATAATTTCTTCTTCTGTTACTTCAGATTCTTCTGAAGTTTCTTCTTCATTTGCTTCAGTTTCTTCAACTTCTTCATCTTGATCTTCTACAAAGTCTTCTTCGTTTGGATCAAATTGATTTCCTTGGTTAGCCTCAACTACAGCGTCAGCTATAATAGATGTAATAAGTTTTACAGCTCTAATAGCATCATCATTTCCAGGAATTGGTAGGTCTACTTCATCAGGATCGCAGTTTGTATCGATTATAGCGATTACTGGGATACCTAGGATTTTTGCTTCGTGTACAGCTATTTCTTCTTCTCCCGGATCTACTACAAATAATACATCAGGTAGCTCTTCCATTTCCTTGATACCACCTAAGTTTCTCTCTAGTTTATCCATTTCTTTTTGATATTGAAGAACTTCTTTTTTAGGAAGTAGGTCAAATGTTCCGTCTTCTTCCATGCTTTCGTATTTCTTTAGTTTGTTGATTGATTGTCTGATTGTTTTGAAGTTTGTTAACATTCCACCTAACCATCTGTTGGATACGTAGAATTGACCACTTCTGATTGCTTCTTGTTTAATAGAATCTTGGGCTTGTTTTTTAGTTCCTACAAATAGTACACGACCACCATCAGCTACAATATCTCTTACTGTGTTGTAAGCTTCTTCGATTTGTACTGCAGTCTTTTGTAGGTCTATTATATAGATTCCGTTTCTCTCTGTGAAGATGTACTTAGCCATCTTAGGGTTCCATCTTCTAGTTTGATGTCCAAAATGAACACCAGCTTCTAGTAATTTTTTCATTGAAACTACTGACATAAATTTTTACCTCCGTTTATTCTTCTATCCTCTTCTACTGGAAATACAAACCTTGTAGGCAACGAAATCTCCATCCGAGGATATGTTTATTCGTAGTACGTATAGATTTTACCATTTTCTAATTAGATTTCAAATTAAAATATGGCTTCTACGAAAGAATCTGGATCAAATTCTTCTATATCATCAATACTTTCTCCTACTCCAATATATTTTACTGGGACATTTAATTCAAGTTGAAGTGGATAAATAACTCCACCCTTGGCTGTTCCATCAAGTTTTGTAAGGATGAGTCCTGTAATATCTGTTACATTTTTAAATTCCCTAAGTTGACTTAGAGCATTTTGACCAGTTGTAGCATCTAAGATTAATAGGTTATCTCTTAGCGCATCCTTGGCATGGGTATCTATAGTCTTGTTTATTTTTTCTAGCTCTTTCATAAGGTTTTTCTTATTATGGAGCCTGCCTGCAGTATCACAGATTAAGACATCTACATTTTTTGCCCTCGCAGATTTGATAGCATCAAATATTACAGCTGATGGATCAGCACCTTCCTTGTGGGATATCATCTCAATATCTCCCCTACTTGCCCATTCTCCTAATTGATCAATTGCTGCTGCCCTAAAGGTATCAGCTGCTGCAAGCATGACATTTTTGCCTTCATTTTTTAGCTTGTAGGCAAGCTTTCCTATGGTTGTAGTCTTTCCTACTCCATTAACTCCTATTACCAAAATAACAGAGAGCTTTCCCTTTTCTAATTTTAGCTTATTTTCTAAGTTATTTTCTTTAAGCTTATTAGCCATAATTTCTTTAAGAACAGGATATATTTCATTAGGATCTTTGATAGACCTTGCCTTTATTTCATCTTTTAATTCTTCTACAATTTCTATAGTTGAAGTCATACCTATATCTGCTGATATTAGAATTTCTTCTAATTCTTCATAGAGGTCATCATCGATTTTTACATTTGAAGTAAACAAGTTTTTGAGGTTTGAAGTAAATTGCTTACGAGTTTTAGCGAGGCCCATTTTTATTTTTGAAAAGAAACCAGTTTTTTCTTCTTCATCATCACTTTGAACTTCAAGTTCTATAGGATTTTCTTCTACCAAGTCACTTCTTTCTTCGCTTTCTTCGACTATCTCATCTAAGCTTGTATCGTTAGCCTCTTCTTCACTTTGCATCTGACTAATTTCATCAGCTGCTTTTTCTTCTTTTTCTTCAACAGTAAATTCCTCAATATCTGGGTTCTTTTTCTTTTTTTTGAAAAAATCAAACATATTTCCTCCTTAGTTTATATTTACTGGATTTAGAGCAGGTATTATACTTGTGTCCTTGTATTTATTGATATAGTCCATCCTCAAATCTTCTACAAGCTTACTTATAAATTTCAAGTCCTTATCCTCAGCCTTTATTAAAATATTATACCTATATTTATTGTTAATTCTTGAAATCTTGCAAGGATTTGGCCCACTAATACTAACCTCATCCATATCCAAGGTGAGTTTATTTATATCATCAAAGAGTTCTTTCGCTATAGCTGATGTCTTGTGCCTATCCTCATTTATAATTTTTATACTTATAATATTAGTGTAAGGAGGATATGAGAAGGCCTTTCTAATTTGTAGTTCTCTTTCGCTAAAAGCCTTGTAGTCATTATTCTTGGCTGCTTGGATTACGAAATTTTCTGCCTTGTAGGTTTGGATTATAACCCTGCCTTTGATATCTCCCCTACCAGCCCTTCCACTAACTTGAGTCAATAATTCAAAGGTAGTTTCATTGGCCTTAAAGTCACCAACATTTAAGGATAAATCAGCTGCTACTATGCCAACAAGACTTACATTTTTGAAATCCAAGCCCTTAGCTATCATTTGGGTCCCAAGAAGGATATCAATCTGCCCATTTTTCATCATCTCATACATCTTGTAATAGGACTTTTTACTGTTAGCTGTCATTGAATCCATCCTCATGACCCTAGCTTCTGGGAATAAGGCCCTTACTTCTTCTTCTAATTTTTCAGTTCCTGCCCCAAATTCCTTAATCTTCGTACTATGGCAGACTGGACAGATCTTGGGTTGCTTCTTAGTTCTACCACAGTAATGGCAGACTAGCCTATCAACATTTTTGTGGTAGGTCATAGCTACATCACAGGCATCACACTTAACGACATACCCACAGGACCTACAAAAGGTAAAGGAATCATGGCCCACCTTATTTAAAAAGAGGATAGATTGTTGACCATTTCTAAGATTTTTTCTTAGCTCTTCCTGGAGTTTAAGTGATAGCATCGAATAGTTTGATTTCTTAAGCTCTTCACGCATATCAACTATATCTATATCAGGCGTGGTCTTGTTAATTCTAGAATTAAGTTTGATGAGCTTATATTTCTTGTTAAGCATCTTATCCAGACTATTTAAGGAAGGGGTGGCTGATGCTAGGATAAGGTTACATGAATGGTAGTTTGCCCTAAAGGCTGCTATTTCATCAGTATGGTACTTGGGATCTTGACCTGAGATATAGGACTGGTCGTGTTCTTCATCTATCACTATAAGACCTAGATTATTAAAGGGTGCAAAGATGGCTGACCTTGCCCCAATTGCTATTTTTACTTCACCATTTTTTATCATCCTCCATTGGTCAAAGCGTTCCTTAGGAGTTAACCTTGAGTGGATTACAGCTATTTTTTCCTTAAACCTCCCCTTAAATCTCTCTATAGTTTGGGGAGTTAGGGAGATTTCTGGTACTAGGATAATAGCCTCCTTGCCCTCACTTATTACTTCTTCTACCATTTGTAAAAATATTTCTGTCTTGCCAGAGCCCGTTACTCCATAAAGTAAGAAATGCCCTGCCCTATCTTTCTTTATTTGACCAAGGGCTTTGTCCTGGTCTTCGTTAAGGACAAATTTCCCGTAATTATATTTTATTTTTTCTATTTCTTTGTTTACTTCTTTTTTTCTAATAGCGAGAAGATTTTTATCTACAAGAGCCTTAATAGTAGACTTTGGAGCCTTAGTAGAGGTCATAACCTCTTTAACTGGGACCCAGTCCTTATCCTTTAAGTAATCAAAAATAGCTAGCTGGTTTTTGGCATTACTTTTAATTTTCCCCCTATCCTTATCCACTAACTTTACAAATTCCTGGTAGGTAATATGGTCAGTCTTTTTTACATCATAGGATTTTTTGACTAGACCTTCTTCTAAAAGTTTAGCTAATTCGTCTTTATAAGATGGGAAGGCTTCCTTTATTTCTTCTAGACTTCTTTTTTTGTTTAGAAAATCTAGAAGCTCACTTGATTCCTTAGATATATTTTGGAAATAAACCTTTATATCCTTAATCTTTCCTGGTGGTAGGACTTGTCTTATGGCTGCCTGGATGGGAGAAAGGTACCTCTTAGACATAAAAAAAGCTAAATCAAGTAATTCCTTTGATATTAGCTTCTCTTCATCTATTAGACCTATAATCTCTTTAGTTTTATAATCCCCATCAATCTCGTCAACTAAATCATATACAAAGCCTACATGAGGCTTGTCCGACTTACCGAAGGGTACTAAAACACGCATAGCAAGAGAGAGTCTACCTTCGAGTCTTTGGGGGATTTCGTAGGTAAAGGCCCTATCCAAAAATCTACTATTAGTGTCAATTATTACTTTTGCGTACAAAAAATCACCTAATTAAATCTAAAATAACATTAGCAAGTTCTGTTTTTTTCATTAGATCAAGATTTTTTACTTGGTCTTTGGAGATAATGCTAACAAGATTGGTATCTACATCAAAGCCTGCCCCCTCATCCTTGAGGTTGTTGGCAATTATATAGTCTAGCCCCTTAGATTCAAGTTTAGCCTTGGCATTATCAATGAGATCATCTGTTTCTGCAGCAAATCCGACAATAGTTTGCTCATCCTTTTTATCTGCAAAATATTTTACTATATCTACATTTTCTACCAAGTTTAAATCAAGGTTAGAACCATTCTTCTTGATTTTTTTATCTGAAGGATTAGCTACCTTATAGTCTACTGGAGCTGCGGCCATTATTAGAACATCACTAGAAGCAAAATGCTCATCAATGGCATTTTGCATATCCTCATTAGTTTTTACTTCAATTTTTGTGATACCTGGTGTATCCATCGGATTAACTGGACCTGACACTAAGATTACTTCTGCCCCTCTTCTCCTTGCCTCATTTGCTATATTGTATCCCATCTTTCCTGATGACCTGTTAGTTATGTATCTGACATAGTCTATTGGTTCGATGGTTGGACCAGCACTTACTATAATTTTCTTGCCAGCAAGGTCTAGGTTACTATCTTTACTAGCAAAAAACTCTTCTAAGTACATTACAATATTTTCTGGCTCTTCCATCCTTCCATCACCTATGGTATTGCAGGCAAGCATTCCTGTTTCTGGTTGGATAATCATAGCTCCATAGTCTGCTAGGGTTTGAAGGTTCTTAATTGTTGCCTTGTTGTGGAGCATTACAGTATTCATAGCTGGTGCAAGAATAAGGTCCTTATCATAGGCTAGATAAGTTGATGTTAGGAAGTTATCAGCTATACCGTTAGCCATCTTTGCTATAGTATTGGCACTTGCTGGTGCTATTAGAAATATATCTGCCCATCTTGCAAGTTCTATATGGTGGACTTGGTCATTGGTTCCTTCAAATAAGTCTGAGTAAACCTTGCACTTTCCCATTGTTTCAAAGGCAGCAGGCTTTATAAATTCCTTTGCGGCAGCTGTTTCAATAATCTTCAAATTAGCATTTTTCTTTTTTAGCCTTGAGCAAAGTTCTAATATCTTGTAGCAAGCTATCCCACCTGTTACACCAATTAGGATATTTTTACCTGCTAAAACATTTAATTCTTCACTCATCCTTGCTGACTTTTCTTTCCATGATTTCATGTAAAGCTTGAGTTACTGGCTTTGCTTCAATGTCTTCTGTAAGTGGAGCTGATCCATTTACAATTCTTCTAGCCCTCTTGGCAGCCATCATTGCTATTTCGTACCTGCTTGGACTTATTTCACCTAATTCTTTAAATGATGGATTATTCATTATTATCCTCCTTAAAATCTATATCGTCTTCTCTATATACCCTATGTTTTTCAGCGTTAATTATTTCGTTAACTGAAGTGATGGCAGAGTTCAAATGGTCGTTAACCACTAAGTAGTCATAGTCATTTATGTACATAAGCTCTTTTCTAGCGTTATGCATCCTTAGTTTAATGTCTTCATCAGTCTCTGTACCACGGCCTACTATCCTATTTTCTAATTCCTTTAATGATGGAGGAGCCAAGAAAATAAATACCCCATTATCAGTGTTCTTTTTGACATTAACAGCTCCTTGAACATCAATCTCAAGTATGACAATTTTGCCTTCATTGATCTTATCTTCAACAAATTCCTTAGGAGTTCCATAATAGTTGTTGTGAACGTAGGCATATTCCAAAAACTTGCCCTCTTTAATCATCTGTTCAAATTCTTCCCTACTCTTATAAAAATAAGAAACTCCTTCTATTTCGCCGTCTCTCTTCTTCCTAGTTGTAGCTGAAACAGAATAAACAAGATTTGATTGAGTATTCATAAGATCGTGTAATACAGTTCCTTTTCCGACGCCTGATGGCCCAGAAATAACTAATAAAAATCCCTTTTTCATCTAGCCCCCTTATTATTCATATTCTACTTTTAGAAAAGTTTTACTTCAAGTATAAGAAATTAAATGTATAATTTCAAGTGAGGTGATTAGATGTATGATGGAATAGTAACTCGAAAAGTTGTTAATGAACTCAAAGACTTACTTTTGGGAGGCAAAATTCAAAAGATAAATCAACCATCAAAAAACGACATAGTTTTTAATATTTATTCTCGTGGTAAGACTTATAAACTATTACTAAGTGCCAATAATAACGAGGCTAGGGTTAATTTAACAAAATTAAAATATGAAAATCCAGACAAACCACCAAATTTTTGTATGGTATTAAGAAAGCATATTAACCAAGGTAAAATTGTAGATATAAGCCAAAAGGGACTCGATAGAGTCATAATTTTCTCTATATCATCCATAGATGAGCTTGGCTTTGATAAAAATAAAAAACTCATAGTAGAAATTATGGGCAAATATTCTAATATAATCTTGGTAGATGAAGATATGAAGATTATTGATGCTATAAAAAGAGTCAATGAAGAAATGTCTTCTGTTAGAGAGATCTTCCCATCCCTCCCCTATGAATTTATAGGAGATGATAAGGTAGATATAAGCGAAGAATCCTTTACTAGGGACATATTCACTATCGATCAAAAACTTCCAGACAACCAAGTCCCATACAAAATTTTTCAACAAAATTATACGGGCTTTTCTCCATCTATTGGTAAGGAGCTAATAGCAAGAGCAGGAATTGACGATAGGATTAATTGGGGACTTGTTAGCGAAGATGAGAAGGAAAGGTTAAACGATGAGTTATTAAGCCTAAGAGTAAAGATCAAAACCAATGACTTAGGTTCTTTTTCCTATTCAAATACAAAAAAAGCTAAGGACTTTCATACCATAAGGCTGAGCAACTTAGCCCTTGAAGAGATGACTTATCCAACTATGAGTGAAGCTATTGAGGAATATTTCAATACCAACAAGACTCATGATAGACTAAATCAGATGAAAAGTGATTTGAACAAAAAGATCAACTCCAATATAAAATCAGTTTTGAGGAAGAAAAAAATTCTCTCTGATAACTTAGACAAAAAAGGAAAAATTGACTCCTACAAAAGAAAGGGAGACCTCTTAGCTGCCAATGTTTACAAAATAAATAAGGGCGATAGCAAAGTCAGCCTATTAGACTTTTATGATAATAACAAGGAAGTAGAAGTTCCTATAGACCCTTCCAAAAATCCTTGGGATAATGTTAAGGCTGCCTACGATAAGGCTAAGAAACTAAAGGCCTCCTACGATTATGCCATAAAGGATATGCCTAAGCAAGACGAGCTTCACAAGTACCTCCTCCAAGTACAAGATTTCATAAATAGGTCAGAAAGTATAGATGACTTATTGGATATAAGGGAGGAATTAGAAGATGCAAGGATTATAAAGAAAAATTCTAAGAGTAAGAAAATCCACCACAAAAAGTCTAAGCCATACCACTATGTAACAGCAAATGAGTCTGATATCTTTGTCGGTAAAAATTCCAAGCAAAATGATGAACTAACCTTAAAATTTGCCAATAAAGATGATATCTGGTTCCATATAAAAGACCTAGCTGGAAGCCATGTTATCCTAAGAAATGACAATATTAATGATGAGGATATCTATATAGGAGCCTATCTTGCTGCCATTAACTCATCCATCCCTAAGGGTATCAAGGTTGATGTAGATTATACAGAAAAGAAAAATGTAAATAAGGCCAAGGGAGCTAAACCTGGCATGGTCTATTACAATGATTTTAAAACTATAAGGGTTGATACTAGTGTTGATTTATCAGATAAATTTGAGGTAAAAAAATAACCGGTACTTTATTTCAAGACCGGTTTTTTCATATCCCAATATTATTTATTAACAGCTTCTTTAAGAGTTTTTCCTGCTTTAAATACTGGTGCTTTAGATGCTGGAATTTGAATTACTTCTTCAGGTTTTCTAGGGTTTCTTCCTTCTCTTGCTTTTCTATCTCTAACTTCAAATGTTCCAAAACCAACTAATTGTACCTTATCTCCTTCGATTAGGCTCTCTGTAACTGTTTCTATGAATGCATTTAAAGCTCTTTCTGCATCACTCTTTTTAAGACCACTTTTTTCTGAAATATTTACTAATAAATCTGATTTATTCATGTTTCCTCCTATAAATCACTATAATTCTGTTTAACTCTAAAATAGATTATACATAAGAAATTTACTTATTTCAAGCCTTTCAAACAAAAACCTTAATCTTAGATTTTTTTACCAGGTCATTTAAATATTTTTCGTAGGCATTTCTTAAGTAGATATCCTTAGCATTAATCAAAAGTTCTGTTTTATTGTCATTGTACGAATTAATCATCAAAATAACATACTTATCTTCATAAGCTATTACATCACTTACTACTTCTTTTTCCTTTAATTTTGATAAGGATAAAAGCTCATCATCGGCATAGACAAAGTCCGACTTATAAACTTCGAAATTTTTTACCTTTTGATTTAACATCTTTTTGAAGTCTTCACTAGACTTAATCTCTTCCTTGGCAAGCTTAGCAAAGGTCTCATCTTCAAAGATTAGGGCATCGTACTTATACATCCTGTGAAGATTTTCATCTTCCTCATAGTATTCTAAGATTTCCTTATCTTTAATAGAATTAGACTCCAAGAAATAATCGTAGTGTCTCTCCCTTATCGAATCATTGTATAAAATATCCTCAAATGATGCTTCATTAACTCCTAGGGCATCAATGTTTGCCCTAAGGCTATCTTCTCCATTAAGGGTATCAGTAAGTTTATCTTTCAATTCTATGGCTAAATTCTCATCAACCTTTACCTTATTGTTTCTTAAGTCATTTAGCATTACCTTATCCTTGATCATAGAATCAATTAAATCATCCTTGAGGACCTGCTCATAGGTCTTATTTTTCTTATACTTCTCATTCCAAAAGTCACTTCCATAAAGACTTGTATAATAGCTGTGGTAGAATTCTAATTCATTTCTAAATTCTTCACTAGTTATTATTTCTTTATCAACAGTAGCTATAGCATTGGCAGTGGTAGAGCCTCTGGAGCAAGAGGATAAGACTAATAACAGGCTAAGACCTGCAAGCCATATTATATTGTTTTTTCTTGAATTATTTATTCTTTTCTTCATCTGTGGAAGCTTCTGTTTCTACAGAACCCTCATTTTCTTCGGTACTAGTACTTTCAGTAGTTGTGCTTTCTACGTTTGAAGTTTCTGTATTTTCAGATTCAGTACTTGGAGTTTCTTCGTCACTGTCTACTGAAAATTCTGTTACTACGTTAGAATCTTCATTTAGCTTTTTTAGGTAATCTGAATATTTTTTGTCGTTTAGGGCCTTTATTATTTCTTCTTTTACATCATCTACACTATCTTTAATATCATTTACTTTTATGATATGGTAGCCGTATTGTGATTTAACTATATCACTTATCTCACCTTCGCCCAAAGAAAAAGCAACTTCTTCAAATTCTTTAACCATTTGACCCTTGCCAAATGCTCCTAGCGCACCACCATTTGCAGCAGATCCTGTATCTTCAGAATATTTTTTAGCTAATTCTTCAAAATTTTCACCATTGTCAATTTTTTCTTTAATTTCCTTAGCTAATTCCTCATCTCCTACAAGGATGTGACTAGCATCTACCTTGATTAAGCTATCTTTATTTTCTTCAAAATATTTGTTAATTTCTTCGTCTGTTGGCTTATTATTTGCTTCGAACCATTCTCTGTGTTTTGTATAAACCAAGTCTTTTCTTAGTGTTTCCTTAAATTTCTCAATATCCATGTTGTAATCATCTAAGTTTTTGTCAAATTGTTCTTGACCACCAGAGTTTTGGATAGCAGTCATAAGAGAATCATCAACTTCCTTATCATTTATCTCGATGTTATTCTTCTTGATGTCATTTTCGATAAGTTTATCTTGGACCATCATATTTACTATTGATTGCTTAAGTTGTTGTTGGCTTGCAAGCATTGAGGCATAAAAACTAATTTCCTCTTTGTAATCATCCTTGCTGATTTTTTCTCCGGCTACTATAGCAACTGTATTATCATCAAGGTCTTCCTTGCTACTTGCCTTTTGACTTTGTTCTGTTTGATTACTGCTAGTTTCATTTGTTGTTGTAGTATTTTGGTTACCACAAGCAGCAAAAAGTACTGACGCAAGCAATACTACCGGAATAAATTTGTTTTTCATATTAACTCCTTATTTTTTTTATTGTTTTTAATAATTCGTAGGTATCAATAAGTTTTAGCTTAGATACCGGAATTTTGAAGGCCGGATTTACTGAAAGATCAAGTGACATTTCTCCCTCAAAGGTTTGATTTATCTCGGCCAGTTCTTTGAAAGTAAAGGTATCTTTATTTTCAAAATATAGATTAATATTACCGTTTTTTTCTCGAATTTCACGTATATTAACTTGATCTGCTAAAGATTTTATTAGGGCGATATACATAATATTGTCTACCATTACTGGTATATCCCCATATACATCTATCAAATCTTCAAGTAAATCATTGTAATCTTCTTCGTTTTCTATACTTGCAATTCTTTTATAAATCTCTATTTTTTGAGATTGATCTTCTATATAGAAGTTAGGTATATAGGCATCAACCTTGATATCAACATAGACATCTAATTTTTCTTTGATATCTATATCCTTACCTGAAGCTTTTTCTACAGCATTTTGAAGGAACTTGACATAGAGATCATATCCTATTGCCTCAACATGGCCCGATTGGCTCTCACCCAAGAGATTGCCTGCTCCCCTAAGCTCTAAGTCTTTCATTGCTATCTTGTAGCCTGAACCAAAGTCAGAGAAATCTCTGATGGACTTAAGTCTCTTTTCACTAACTTCTGTTAATACTTTACCACTTCTATAGGTAAAGTAAGCATAGGATGACCTATTTCCCCTACCAATTCTTCCCTTAAGTTGGTAAAGTTGACCAAGTCCTAGATTATCAGCATCGAAAATTATCATAGTATTTACATTTGCTATGTCCATTCCAGTTTCTATGATAGTTGTCGCCAAAAGTATATCTATGTCCCCATTGACAAAGTCCATCATAGTTTCTTCTATCTGTCTAGGACTTAGCTTACCATGGATTATGCCTATATTGGAATCTGGCTCTAGGCTACTTATGTGATTATAGAGTTTGTCGATATTATTTACCCTATTGTAGACAAAGTAGACCTGACCATCCCTATTAAGCTCCCTATCCATGGCCTGCTTTATAATAGCTTCATCATATTCTATAACATAGGTATTGACTGGCATTCTTTCTTCTGGTGGCTCATCTAAGGTTGATAGGTCTCTTATTCCTGATAGGGACATTTGGAGGGTCCTTGGGATTGGGGTTGCTGATAGGGATAAAACATCGATAGAAGCCTTAATTTTCTTTAGCTTTTCCTTATGCTTTACTCCAAATCTTTGTTCCTCGTCTATTATCAGAAGGCCTAGCTTCTTGAAGGCAACATCCTTAGACAAGAGCCTGTGGGTACCCACTATTATATCGACCTTGCCTTGTTTTAGATCCTTTAGGATTTTATCCTGTTTTTGCTTGGAATTAAATCTAGATACCATCTGAACATTAATAGGGAATTTTTCATAACGCTTGAGCATAGTCTCATAATGCTGATTGGCAAGAATTGTAGTAGGCACCAAGAAGGCTACCTGGTAACCATCCATAACAGCCTTAAAGGCAGCCCTTAGGGCAACTTCAGTTTTTCCAAAGCCAACATCCCCACAAAGGAGTCGGTCCATAGGAATATCGGATTCCATATCAGCCTTAATTTCATTTAAAGACCTTACTTGACTATAGGTTTCTTCATAAGGGAAAGAATTCTCAAACTCATCTTGCCACACCGTATCCTTACTAAAGGCATGTCCCCTGGTTTTGGCCCTCTTAGCATAGAGATCTACTAAGTCATCTGCTATTTCATCTACAGCCTTCTTGGCCCTATTCTTAGCATTTTGCCAGGTAGCTGTTCCTAGTGAAGATAGTTTAGGTTTTTCTCCCTTAGAACCTATGTACTTACTTACAAGGTTCATTTGATCAACTGGTACAAAGAGCTTGTCTGTTCCCCTATATTGGATTACTATAAAATCCTTTTCTATATTATTTACTTCGATTTTTTTGAGGCCTTGGTAGACTCCTATACCGTTATTTTCATGAACTACAAAGTCCCCTATATCAAGGTCAGAGTAGTTTATAATCTGATTTGAGGAAGGCTTTTTATTAGTTTTTTTCCTCTTAGCCTTCTTTTGACTACCAAATATTTCCTTACTTGTAAAGACATAAAAATCTAAGTCCCTTAGATAATAGCCAGTGCTTGAAGACTTATCTGATATTTGAATTGGAATCTTGTTATAATCAAGGTCTTCTTCAGCCCTACCTACGCTCACAAAATTTTTATCTAGGTAGGAATTAAATAATTTATCAGCCTCTTCACTACTTGAGGCTAGGGCAAATACCTTGCCCTTATTAACGGCTATTTCTATAGTTCGATCCAAATAATAGTCAAGCTTACCATTAAAGTTTTCAGCCTCTATTGCCTTAATCTCGATAATTTTTTTGGGAGAAAATAGCTTTGCTCTTTT
The DNA here is from genome assembly GCF_022808955.1 of Anaerococcus sp. AGMB09787. Lineage (GTDB taxonomy): Bacteria > Bacillota > Clostridia > Tissierellales > Peptoniphilaceae > Anaerococcus. The sequence continues at coordinate 117,877 of NZ_JAKZEY010000012.1, read as the reverse complement.
TAGTATAGAGGTTAGATTTATAATATTATATTCTTCAATAAGTGGATAAATGTCATTAATATCTATCCTAACATCCTCAAAGCTACTAAATACTTCCCCATTTTCCATTTGAAGGGCAAGATCTTCTAGGAAAGCCCTGTAGGCTTCATCATAGGATTTGGCTATCCTACTTAAATCATCAAAGGCAACTATTGTATTTTGATCTAGATAATCAAAAAAGTTTGAGTAATTATCCTTCCTGTAGGGATTGATCATGTCGTCATTGGCAACATATATACTGTTATCTATAAAGGAGATTATTTGCTCATACTTGCTAATGAGTTTTTGGTAATCATATACACTGTTATTCGAAAGGCTATCTATTTCGCTCTTTATATTCTTGATTACCTTATCATAATCTTCTTTTGAATATAGAAGCTCAGAAACAGGGCCTATTTCAACCCTTGATATTTTTTCTATGGTTCTTTGACTATCCTTATCAAAGGCCCTTATCGAATCGACTTCATCATCAAATAATTCAAGCCTTATCGGATTATCTAAATCAACTGGCCAGAAGTCTATAATGGATCCACGTTTAGCAAACTCTCCCTTGTTTTCTACCAGGGAGGATGGACTATAAGAAAGATCTGATAGCTTTCTTATAAAATCATCTATATCAATAATAGAATCTTCATCAATGGTAAAGAATGAGTTCTTATAATAGTCCACTGGGGTTAGCTTATTTGTAAGGGCCTCAAGGCTTGTTATTATAATGGACTTCTCTCCCTTAATTAGTCTATTTATAACTCCCATCCTTTGTGAGCTAGTCTTGCTATCTAGGTTATTTATATTATAGAAGTTGATATCAATCTTTGGAAAAAGATAGGCCTTATCTTCCCCAAGACCATTTATATCATCAAGATACCTATTAGCTCTCGATTCATTTTCTGCTATAAGTAAAATGCTCTTATTAAATTTTTCAAATAAAGTAAGGACTAAGTGAGGTTTGAAACCATCTGTTAGTCCTGATAGGTAAATAGGTGAATAGTCTTCAATATTATTTGCTACTTCCTTTAATTGGTCCAATTCGCCTATAGTTTGAATTAATTTGTTCATCTTAGTCTTCCAAAAGTCTCTTAGAATTATAGAGGCTCATTGCCTTGTCTACTCTCTCATCGACTATCATCTCTATAGATTCAACAGCCAAATCAATCTCATCCCTAATTACCTTAACTTCACTTTCACTAAATCCTGATAGGACAAAGTTCGCTAGGTCCATATAGTCTGGCTTTTGGCCAACAGCGACCTTAATTCTTGTAAAGTTGTCATCTTGGATTTGGTAGATGATTGATTTCATTCCGTTGTGGGTTCCAGCAGATCCCTTTTTACGAATCCTTATTGTACCAAAATCTATATCAATATCATCGACAATAACAATGATTTTTTCTACATCTATTTTAAAGAAATTTTTTATCTCTCTTACGGCTTCTCCCGAATTATTCATGTAGGTTTGTGGCTTTACTAGCATAACTTTATGGCCAGAAATTTCTCCCTGACCATAAAGTGACTTGAATTTTAGTTTTTTTACCTTAATACCATATTTTTCACTTAGCCTATCTATTGTTAGAAAGCCAATATTGTGTCTGGTATTTTCGTATTGTAAACCGGGATTACCTAGTCCAACTATTAAATACATCCTTACATTCCATCCGCAAATAAGCCACTGATTGATTCGTAAGTATTTATCCTGTGGGTAGCTTCAGCTAAAAGTGGTGCGATTGACATGATAGTTAGCTTATCAATAAGTTTTTCTGCAGGTTGTTTGATGGTATCTGTAATAACTACTTCTTTTACCCTAGAGTTATTGAGTTTATCTATAGCATCTCCTGAGAATACTCCGTGAGTAGCAACTATATATACATCCTTAGCTCCACTATCTATCAAAAATTCACTGGCATTGGTTATAGTACCAGCTGTATCTATCATATCGTCAACTATGATAGCGTGTTTTCCCTTAAATTCACCGATAACAGACATTACTTCTGATACATTTGGTTTTGGTCTTCTCTTTTCAATAATAGCTATAGGTAGTTTTAGATAGTCAGCAAACTCTCTTGCCCTTCTTACTCCACCTAGGTCCGGACTTACTACAACATAATCATCAGCATTATCCTTTACTATATCTGTAAAGTGGGTTGATAAGAGTCTTATAGCTGAAAAATGGTCTACTGGTATATCAAAATATCCTTGGATTTGTCCAGCGTGAAGGTCCATTGTAACAACCCTATCAGCTCCTGCAGTTGTTAGTAGGTTTGCTACGAGTTTTGCAGTTATAGGTTCACGACCCCTTGTCTTCCTATCTTGTCTAGCATAGCCATAGTATGGCACGATAGCGTTAATATAGCCTGCAGAAGCCCTCCTACAAGCATCTATCAAAATGAGTAGCTCCATTAGGTTATCATTAGTAGGGCTTGATGTTGGTTGCATAATATATACATCCTTGCCCCTTATTGATTGGTTGATTTTGACAGATACTTCGCCGTCTTTAAACTTTTCAATATCAGCATCTAGAAGCTCTATTCCTAGATACTTAGCCACGCTTTCTGCAAGGTCTCTGTTTGAATTTCCTGATAAAAGTGTTAATTCTCCTCTTTGAATGTATTTTCCATTATTACAATTAGTTGTCATTTCTTCTCCCAAGTTTTTCTAAATCTCTTTTTCTTTTCTTTTCAGTATAACCTTCGATATTTTTTTGTTCAGCTCTCTCGATAGATAATTCCCCAAAACCTACATCCTTGGTAATAGTAGAACCAGCTGCTACATAAGCATCTTTTGCAATATGAACTGGAGCTACTATATTGGAATTAGATCCAATAAAGGCATTATCTTCTACTATTGACCTATGTTTAAATTTACCATCATAGTTAACAAATATAACCCCACAGCCAATATTTATATTGGAACCTAAATCACAATCTCCAATATAAGCAAGGTGACCAGCTTTAGTGCCTTCTCCAACATTAGCATTTTTGACTTCAACAAAATTACCTATATGGACATTTTTACCTAAGTGAGCCTTTGGTCTAAGGTGAGAATATGGACCTATGTCTGATCCTTCTTCCATATATGATGATTCAATTATAGAATTATCTATCTTTACCTTATCTTCTATTGTAGAATCTTCAATCCTAGTTGAGCCTAGTATTGTACAATTGGAACCAATCTTTGTAGTTCCCTTTATTACAACATTACCAGAGATGATAGTATCTCTGCCGATTATAACTCCTGGTTCTATACTTACTGTATTAGGAGTTTCTATTATGACGCCATCTAACATATAGGCATCGTTTATTCTTTTTCTCATAATCTCTATCGCTTCAGCTAGTTCTTTCTTATTATTGATCCCATAAAAAAGACTAGGATCATCATTGACAAAGGCATGGGCAGTTTTCCCTAAGTCTCTAAGGATCTTGATACAATCAGTAATATATAGTTCATTTTGATCATTATTAGAATCTAGCTTATCAAGAGAAGACTTAAGATCATCTCCCTTAAAGACATAAATTCCAATGTTAATCTCATTTACTCCTAATTGATCATCCCTTAAATCCCTATGTTCGATTATAGCCTCAAAATTATTATCCCCATCTCTAATAATTCTTCCATAATTAGTAGGATCTTCTACAATACTTGATAGTACTGATACACTAGCTCCACTTTCCTTGTGGGCTTTGACAAAATCCTCAAGAGCTTCTTTTTTAATTAATGGAATATCACCATTTAAAACTAGGACGTCGTCATTATCGTCTATATAGTCTTTGGCAAGGGATATAGCATAGCCTGTACCGTATGGATATTCTTCGCCTATCTTTTGCTCTATTATCCTTGTTCCATCAAAGATTTCTTCAAGGCTGTTTTTGTTTTTGCCAGCTATGATTATAGTCTCGCTATTATCTAGCCTACTTTCATCATAGACATACCTTATAATTTCTTTAGATAAAATCTTATGAAGGACCTTGGATGTATCAGATTTCATCCTGGTTCCCTCACCCGCTGCCATTATTATAACTTTTATCATAAATTACTCGTGGGCTATTTCTAGGGCAAGCTTCATCATGTTGGTATATGACTTTTGCCTATCTTCTGCACTGTCTGCAGTATTTTCTACCAATGAATCAGAAATTGTAAAGATTCCAAGTCCCTTTTTGCCATGCCTTCTTGCAGCCATATATAGACCGTATGTTTCCATCTCTACACATAGGACTCCATATTTTTGTAGGTTTTCGAAGACTTGATCTGGCATATCATTGTAGAATTGATCTGATGATTGAACTTGTCCACAGTGGGTCCTGTAGCCTAGATCTAAAGATTTTTGATAAGCCTCAATTAATAAATCAAAGTCTGGTGTTGGTGAAAAGTGTACATTACCAAACAAATTATCATTAATAGAAGATTCACTACAAGCAGATGTTGCTATTACTATATCATGGAGCTTAACATCCTTTTGCATAGACCCTGCTGTTCCAATTCTAATAATGGTATCTACATCATAAAAATCAAACAACTCATTAAAATAAATCATTGATGATGGGATTCCCATTCCAGAGCCCATTACTGAAACTCTTTTTCCATTATAGTATCCTGTAAAGCCAAGCATACCCCTAGTTTCATTAAACTGACTTACATCTGTTAGAAAGTTATCAGCTATAAACTTAGCTCTTAATGGGTCTCCTGGCATCAAAACTGTTTTTGCTATTTGATCAGCGCTAGTTGCTGATATATGTGGTGTAGGTATTGTCAAAATCATACTCCTTTAAATTTATTCTCACTTATATGATAACATTTTTTACGAGAATTTTAAATTAATATATTTTTAAGAGTTTTTTTCTAAGTCCATTAACTTATTAACTCTATTTTGATGTCTGCCTCCTTCAAAATCTGTGCTAACAAATTCATCAACAAGCATCCTTGCTATCTCACTTCCAATTACCCTTGCCCCGATACATAGGACATTAGCATTATTGTGGGCTCTAGACATTCTAGCTGAGAAGGGTTCAGATACAGCTGCTGCCCTTATTCCCTTAATTTTATTGGCTGCTATACTCATGCCTATGCCTGTTCCACAGATTAGGATAGCAAAGTCTGCTTCACATGATATTACTTTTTCACAGGCCTTTTGGGCAAAGTCACTGTAGTCTACAGATTTATCTTCATAAGCTCCTACATGGTCTACTTCATTACCTAGTTTCTCTAACTCATCCTTTACTACTTCTACTAAATCAAGACCACCATGGTCATTTCCTATAACATATTTCATAATTACTCCTTTAAGACTAGTATACTTAATACTGGGCTCTTATCAATAAAAGGGGTAACTTGACTCATTACAATAATTTAATATAATATATTCGAATATCTCAAAAAGATTTTTTACTTATATATTACTTAAGGAGAATGTATGTTTGAATTTAATTTAAATAAACATGTTTATAATTATATACACTTTATAGGTATTGGTGGAATATCTATGAGTGGTTTAGCACAACTACTAATAACTAAGGGCTATAAGGTTTCTGGTTCAGATAGAGAAGATAGTGATATCATCAATCATTTAAGAAACCTAGGAGTTGAAATTTATATTGGTCAAAGAAAAGAAAATATCAAAAATCCTGACCTTGTAATTTATACCGATGCAATTCCAAGTGACAATGAAGAACTTATAGCAGCAAAGAGCCTTGGTGTACCAGTTGTAAGTCGTGGAGTTTTCTTAGGTGCCCTTATGAAAAATTACTCTACTTCCATAGCTATATCTGGATCTCATGGTAAGTCCACTGCTACATCAATGATTTCTAAGATCTTTCTAAACTCCAACAAGGACGCTACTATTTTATTAGGCGGAGAACTTAAGGAGCTTGATGGTAATGTCAAGGTCGGTAGCGAAGACTACCTAGTAACAGAAGCCTGTGAATATAAGGGTAATATCAGGTACTATTATCCTCAAACAGTTATAATTTTAAATATAGACGAAGACCACTTAGACTATTACAAAGACTTAAATGATATAATAGATACCTTTAAAGAATACCTATCAAACCAAGATGAAAATTCAATAACTATAACTAACCTAAATGAAGAAAATAATAAACTAATTCTTGACTCAGTTAAGGGAAGACTCATTACCTATGGTCAAGAAAACGTAGAGGCTGACTATAATGCAGTTAATATAGAGTTTGACCAACTAGGTAGACCATCTTTCGATCTTATCTTTAGGGATGGATCAAGTCATCATTTTGACCTAGGTGTAATAGGAAGATATAATATCAATAACGCCATGGCTGCCATAGTTGCAACTTACGAAAATGGAGTCGATGTAGAAACTATTAGAGAAAATCTCAAAACCTACACAGGTCTTGATAGGAGGATGCAGGTCTTGGGTAATGTAGATGGTGCAACAATCATGACCGATTATGGCCACCATCCATCCGAGATCAAAGTTACCCTAGATGCCCTAAAGGAGCATACCAAGGAAAAATTAATCTGTGTATGGCAACCCCATACCTTCTCAAGGACTAAACTCTTGTTTGATGATTTCTTAAACTGTTTTGATAGTGCTGATGAGGTAATAATTACAGATATCTATCCTGCCAGAGAAAAGTTTGACCCAAGCATCCATTCAAAGGATGTTGTGGATGCCCTTGTAAAAAAAGGTATCAATGCAAAATATATAGGTGAATTTGAAGACGCCAAAGAATACATTTATAAAATCATCCAAAAAGATGACTTGGTAATAACTACAGGATGTGGTAACCCTGACAAGCTAGCCCACATGATTGTAGACGACCAAGAAGAAAGATAATAGGTAAAGTAAAAAGACCCCTCAGAGGGTCCTTTTATTTATGTATCTTAATCATCAACTAAGTCTAGAGATATTTCTATGGCATTATTGATCTTATCCATTATGTCCTTATCAAATGAGCCAATCTTATCCCTAAGTCGTCTTTTATCAATTGTCCTGAGCTGTTCCAACAGCGCAACCGAATTTTTGGGTAGACCATATTCATTTCCTTTAAGTTTGACATGGGTAGGAAGTTTAGCTTTGTTTAACTGACTTGTTATAGGTGCAATAATAATTGTAGGAGAATACTTGTTTCCTATATTATTTTGGACTATAATAACAGGTCTCACACCTCCTTGCTCACTACCAACTACAGGAGATAAATCGGCATAAAATAAATCTCCCCTCTTAATCTTCATAAATTTCTCCTAAATAATCATCAACTTCAACAACTTTATTATTTTTTATATAGAGTCTAGGAATTCTCATATCCAAGGCAGTCATGAGTTCATAAGGAATGGTAGCAATTTTGTTGGCCTCTCTGTAAATATCATCGTAAAATATAACCTCATCACCTATATTTACATCAATATTACTAACATCAACCATAATTTGATCCATGCAAACCCTACCTACTACCCTTGCATGACTCCCCTTAATTAAAACCTCTCCAAGGTTAGAAAAAGCCCTAAAATACCCATCAGCATAGCCAACAGGTATAGTAGCTATTTTCATCTTTTTATCTGCTACAAAGCTCCTACCATAAGAAACAGATGTTCCCTCATCAATTTCCTTTACATGGCTAACTATTGACTTAAATTTGAAACATGGGTCTAGGTCGATATCCTTCCTCTCTCTCATATAGTCAGACGGATAAAGCCCATACATACATATCCCAATCCTAGCCATATCATAATTTGATCTCAATCTTATAAAGCCTGCAGAATTGTCTATATGAACAAGGTCAAAGTCAAAGTCCCCATATAAGTCTGTGATAACATTTGAAAAAATTTTTTCTTGGTCTTTAGTAAAGGTCAAGTCTTCTTCATCTGCAGTAGAAAAGTGGCTAAATATTCCCTTAATATGGAGATTTTTTAAATTTTTAAGTTCTCTTATCTTATCAAGTTCATGTGACCTAAATCCTATACGACTATGGCCAGTGTCAATAGCTAGGTGGCAGTTAATTATCTCATCTAAATTACGATTAATTTCTTTAGCTAGAGATAAATCATAAATCGAAATTTCTATTTCAAGATCCAGGCACTTTTTAACATCTTGTGGGCTGACATAACCAAGAACCAAGATTGGTTTTTTGACTCCAGAATATCTTAAAGACCTTGCTTCTTCAAACCTTGCTACAGCAAAGTAGGAAACATATTTTTCTATATGCTTTGCTATAGGAACAGCTCCTAGGCCATAAGCGTTGGCCTTGACTACAGCACATATATCAACATCTTTATTTATATTATGGATTTTTTCAATGTTCGCAATAATCTTATCTATATCAATTTCAATATAATTAGTTAACATAGCTACCTCAAATATTTAATAGCAGAAGATATATGACTTACGATATCACTTGCTATTAAAGAATCTTCCCCGACTTCTACAGATGCTAGGTCTCCTGCAAGGGAGTGTAGGTAGACCCCTAGTCTTGCTGCATCATAAGGCTCTAACCTAGATGATAAACTGCCTATAACCCCACTTAAGACATCTCCGGAGCCTGCAGTAGCCATACCCGGATTTCCTAATTTATTTATGTAAATTTTGTAACCATCAGTTACAAGGGTCTCTTCAGATTTCAAAACCAAAACCACCTTGTGCCTTCTCGCAAAGTCTTTGGCTATATCTTCCCTATTTTTGTTTATTTCCTTAATAGGAATATTTGATAATCTCTCAAATTCCTTAAGGTGTGGAGTTAATATAATATTTTCCTTTTTTAAAATAACATCTAGATTGCCTGATAAAGCATTTAAACCATCAGCATCTATAAGTATTGTACCACTAAATCTAGATATTAGCTTTTCTATTAGGTAAATTAGGGTCTTATTTTTGCCCATGCCTGGCCCGATGACAAGGCTATCCTTATCATAAAGATATTCCTCTAGAAGCTTTTCATTCTTTTCATCATACTCTATGTTATAAGTAGCAAGGGGCAAAATAATTTGTTCTACTGCCTTAATTTGCATAATTTCATATATAGACCTAGGGACTATATTGTAGACAAGGCCTGAGCCAGTCCTTAGGGCAGCAGATGATGCAAGATAGATAGAGCCTGTCATTCCATCAGACCCACCTAGAATCGCAAGCCTACCATAGGTCCCCTTATGACTAGCTTTTTCTCTCTTAGGCAAAAGTTCCTTAAAGTCATTTAAGGTCTTGTTATCTAAAGCAATCTCATTATTAGCTTCTTTTTTTAGACATATAGCTACTGCATAGTCGTTATCATGGCTAATAGATAGGCAGCACTTTGTATCCTTGCCATTAATTTGAATATAGGGCATTCTATTTGTGTGGAGAATTTCGATTTTTTTATGGACCATATAGGATAGGTTTAAACCATAGGCCTTAATAACAGCTTCTTTGGCTGCAAATATCCCCCCTAGAGTCTGATAGGTATTTTTCTTTGAGAGGGCATAAGTTGCTTCTTTTTCTGTAAAAATTCTATGTATGAAGCCCTCTCCTTTTTCTTTAAATTTCTTTATATCAACTATATCAATACCTATCATAAAACCTGCCTTTACTTATAAAACACTTATTTTAAATATCCCCCTACTAACTTTATCCAAGCAAAAGAGCTAAGGGAGTTATTTTTCCTCCACTAGCCCTCTCCAATTAGATAAATTTTCCCTTATCATTTTTTAAGTAAGAAGATTTTTAATAATTAATCCACCTAGTCCCTAAGTTTTTCTTGTAATAGCTTATTAATTTCTTGAGGGTTTCCCTTGCCCTTGGTTTTCTTCATGGATTGACCCACTAGGTAGCCTAGGGCCCTATCTTTTCCTGCCTTAAAGTCTGCTATTGATTCAGGATTTTCTTTCAATACTTCATCTACAACTTCTTCTAGGAAGGATGAGTCTGATATTTGTAGGAGGTTTCTATCCTTTGCCAAGACTTCTGGATCTTCATCGCTTTCAAATATTTCCTTTAGAAGTTTTTTGGCTACCTTATTATTTACCTTGTTTTCGTTAGAAAGCTTGATTAATTTGGCAAAATTTTCTACTGATAGGTTCATATCTCCTACAGATACTTCCCCTTCATTTAGCCACCTAGAAAGCTCTGTCAATATCCAATTAGCTACAGACTTGCTATCCTTTACAAGCTCGTTTGTTTCTTCGAATAGGCTAGCAAGCTCTCTATCATTTGCTAGTAAATTAGCATCATATTCGCTTAGCTTATATTCGTCTATATATCTTTTTTTCTTGTCTTTTGGAAGTTCAGGTAAATTATCTCTTATATTATCAATATATTCGTCGCTTAGATTAATTTCTGGTATATCGGCTTCCACAGAGAATCTATAGTCATTGCCAGTTTCCTTATTTCTCATGTGAATGGTTTGACCTTGGTCATCATCCCACCTTCTAGTTTGTTTTACGCCGATTTCACCCTTTTCTAGCTCAATTCTTTGTCTTTCTTCTTCAAATTTAAGAGCATTTTCTATGGCCTTAATTGAGTTAATATTTTTAATTTCTGCTATAGCACTTCTCTTTCCAGTATCAAGATCTTCCATGTTGATATTAACGTCTACACGCATAGAACCTTGGGCCATTATACAATCTGATATATCTAAAAACCTTAGTGTTGACGCAAGGGTTTCTACATATTCCCTAGCCTCTTCAGGAGATGACATATCTGGTTCACTAACTATTTCTATTAGTGGTACACCTGACCTGTTATAGTCCATAAGGGTCGCATCATTTTCATCATGGTTTGATTTGGCTGTATCTTCTTCCATGTGGATTTCAGCTATTCTTATTTTTTTGCCACTATTTAAGCTTAGGGAACCATTCGTCGCATATGGTTTATCATATTGGGTTATTTGGTAGCCCTTAACTAGGTCTGGATAAAAATATTTCTTTCTATCCATCTTTTGGTCTTTTCTTATATCACAGTTGAAGGCAAGGCCTGCTTTTACGGCAAGTTCAACTGCCTTCTTGTTCATTTGTGGTAGGGCTCCAGGATGACCTAGGCATACTGGGCATACATTTGTATTTGGCACTGCTCCAAATTCATTCTTACAGGAGCAAAACATTTTAGTTTCTGTGGCAAGTTCCACATGGATTTCTAAACCTATAATTGTTTTAGTTTTCATTTATACTCCTTAAAAATCTTTCACCTGCATTAAGTAACTTCTTATCATCAAATCTATTAGCTATAAATTGAACAGATCCAGATATTCCCTCCCTCACAGGTAGAGATATACCACACATACCAGCAAGGTTAACTATTACATTAAAGCCATCTGATATGAAATCGGATAGAGGATCATCATAGTCATCATCAAGTCTTGGTGGCAAGGATATATTTGTTGGGGTAACTAGTAAATCTAGGTCACTTAATAAGTCTTCTAGCTCTTTTTTAATTAAAGCTCTTATTTTAAGTCCTTGCTTATAGATTCTTTGATCGTCATTAGCTGATAAATAAACAGTACCCAGAGCGATTCTTCTTTGAACCTCTTCTCCAAATCCTTCTGACCTTGACCTAGTAAACATCTCCTCTACGCTTTCGTAGGAGTCTGCTTGGTGACCAAACCTTAGTCCATCAAACCTACTCATATTAGAAGAAACTTCGCTGCTCATAACTACATTATAAATATTGTTGGCATATTTTAAATATTTAAAATCAACATCAACAAGGTCAGCGCCCAAGTATTTTAGGACACTAAGTGCTTTCTTGTAGTCTTCCTTAACAGTTTCATCTATAGTATCGTATATGGCTGAGTCAATATCGATTATTCCAATCTTTTTACCTGCAAAGTCATAGTCTTCACTAGAAAAATCATAAAGCTCTAGAATAGAGGTCATATCTTTCTCATCTGGTGAAGATACTACACTGGAAAGCTCTCTCACATCTTTGATGTCTTTTGCAAACAAAGATACTTGATCTAGGGAATTTGCCATAGATACAACTCCATACCTTGACATCAATCCATAGGTTGGCTTATATCCTACTATATTACAGAAGGCTGCAGGTCCTCTTACAGATCCACCTGTATCAGTGCCGAGTGATACCAAGAAATCCCCACTTGCTACAGCCGCAGCTGATCCTGATGATGATCCACCAGTTACCCTTTCCTTATCAAGTGGGTTTTTGGTAGGACCAAAGTAGGAAGTTTTTCCCCTAGATCCCATAGCAAATTCATCCATATTTGTTTTTGCTACAATTATAGCATCTTCCTTAAGTAAATTTTCGATAACAGTCGCATTATAAACTGGTTTAAAGTCCTCTAGCATCTTTGATCCACAAGTCATCTTCATTTGATCATAAGAAATATTATCTTTGACTGCTATAGGAAGACCAAAGAGCTTGCCTACTTCTTCGTTATTTTTAAGCTTTTCATCAAGTTCTCTTGCCCTCTTTATAGCTCCTTCTTCGTCAATACTTATATAGGCATTTAAATCATCGTTTTTTATTTTATCGAGGGTAGTTCTGATGACTTCTTCAACAGAATATTTGCCCTCTTTGTAATCATTTATTAAAGTTTCGATATTCATTATAGCTCCTACAACTTCCAATCTATTTTAAAGAATCCTAATTCTGTGTCCTTAGCATTTGATAAAGCAGCAGAACGACTGATTGATTCGCCTTGCTTATCTTCTCTAAATGCAGCATCGTGATTTGAAATTAGCTCAAATTCTTTAACTCCGTCTGTATCTACCTCAAAAATATCTTCAACAAAGTCTAGGACCTTATTGAATTTATCTGCGAGTTTGTCAGCGTCCTTGCCCTCCAAACTTAAATTGGCAAGTTTATATATTTTTTCTACTTCTTTTCTCTCCATTATTCCCCCTAAAGTTCAGCTAAAAATTTAGCTAATTCTTGGTCTTCGTATATTTTTACTCCAAGATCTTCTGCCTTATCACGCTTAGATCCAGGCTTATCTCCACACAAGAGATAGTCGGTGTTATTGGAAACGGATGTAGTTACCTTACCTCCATTTTTCTCCACAAGAGCCTTGATATCATCCCTTGTAAAACCTTCCACACTACCTGTTATGACAAAGGTTAGACCTTCAAGTTTACTTGACTTATTATTACCTTCGACTTCCTTAATTTTAATGCCCTTAGCAAGTAAGTTATCAATAGATGCTGTTATATTTTCATCATTGAAGAATTCTACAATATTTTCTGCTGTAATACCACCAATATCAGCTATATCTAGCAAGTCATCAACGCTTGCCTTCCTTAAGTTATCAAAGTTCTTAAATTTATTGGCCAGGTCCTTGGAAGTTTTTTCTCCTACATTTGGTATGCCAATCGCATATATAAAATTAGATAGGTCGACTTCCTTACTGGCTTCTATGGCATTTAATAGATTTTGTGTCTTCTTAGCTCCAAACCTATCAAGCTCAATCAAGTCTTCATAATTTAAATCGTAGATATCATTTATTTCATTGATATCTAGGGTATCCATGAGTTGAGCAATAGTCTTTTCTGATAGACCCTCTATATCCATAGCATTTCTAGAAACAAAATGCTCCATCCTCGCAAGAAGTTGAGGTTTACAAGATATAGAGTTTGGACATACTACGTGAACATTTTCTTGAATAAGCTCACTTCCACAATATGGACACTTGGATGGCTTTTCAATTTCTAATGTACCAGGTTGATTTTCATCAACTACCCCCAAGATTTCAGGGATTACGTCATTTGACCTTCTAATAAATACCTTGGATCCTATCTTGACTTTTTTTCTTATAATATCATCATAATTGTTTAAAGTTGCCCTGGTTACAGTAACTCCCGAAAAGTCTACAGGCTCAAGAATAGCAGATGGTGTTACCTTGCCAGTCCTACCTACATTCCATTTAACTTCCTTTAAGGTAGTTGTATATTCCTCTGCATCGTACTTAAAGGCAATGGACCAACGTGGAAACTTGTTGGTTGAACCAAGGACTTCCTGGGTTTTCTTATCATTAATCTTTATGACAACTCCATCTGTCAAGATGTCTAGGTCTTTTCTTTCTTTCTCTATAACCTTTAATTCCTCAATTATTTCATCGTAGGAATTAACTAATTTATGGTAGGGATGAACTTTAAAGCCCTGCTCTTCCATGAAGTCTATCATTTCTATCTCTGTCTTAATGTTTAAGCTATTAGTAGGAAGGGCATAAAAATAAGCAGTCAGTCTCCTCCTGTAGGTCTCTTTTGGATCAAGGTTTCTAATAGCCCCAGCTGCTGCATTTCTAGCATTTTTTAGCTGGGTTTCATTTTCTCTATTATATCTCTTAAGTTCTGATAGTGGCATAAGGGCCTCTCCTTGGATCTCTAAGAGGGACTTATCATCAATCCTCGAAGGAATTGACCTTATCGTCTTAACTTGAGCCTTTACCTCTTCTCCAACAATACCATTTCCCCTAGTTGCAGCATTTTTTAAGCTACCATCTTCATAGGTTAGGTTTATGGTAAGCCCATCAAACTTATACTCCATCACAAAGCTTAGTTCAGGAAGTTTGTTATCATGGGTCAAATTATAATTATCGACAATCTTTTGAGACCTATTTATCCAGTCTTCTACCTCTTCATAAGACTGGGCCTTGCCCTGGGACAGAAGTCTTGTTAGGTGGTAGTGCTTTTCAAACTTCTCTAAGATTTCTCCACCAACATACTGGGTCGGTGAATCATCTCTGACATATCCACTCTCTTCTTCGAGGTTTTTAAGTCTATCATAAAGCTCGTCATATTCACCATCAGAAACCAAGGGTTCATCAAGAGTATAATAATGATAGTTAAGGTTATTTATTTTTTGAATAAGTTCATCAATTTGTTCTTTTTTATCCATATCAAACCTTCTTTATAGGTGCATAATTTTGGTTGAGTTTCTTAAGACCCTTCTTGTCAAAGGCTACTACAAGTTCATTTCCCTCATCGCTTTCTTTGACCTGGACTACAGTTCCTCTCCCCCACTTATTATGGTCTAACTTATCTCCAACCTTGAAGGATTCACCACCCGTATCTCTCTTCTCTAATTTCTTATTGAGAACACCCTGGCGAATCTTCTCTCTCATAAAGTCTTCTGTCATTTGCTTTTCATATTCTCTAGATACAAAGGAATTATAGGTCTTATTTTCTATGGTCAAATTAGGTCTGATCTCATCAACAAACCTAGAAGGTTTATAATAAACTACCTTGCCATAGGACCTCCTAGCAGTAGAAGATGTCAAAAATAGGCGTTCTTGGGCTCTGGTTATAGCCACATAGAAGAGCCTACGTTCTTCTTCAATATTTCCTTCATCCATACTTCTCTTACTTGGGAAGAGTCCTTCGTCAAGACCTACTACAAAAACCACAGGGAATTCAAGTCCTTTGGCACTATGCATAGTCATTAGAGATATTGATTCCTTACTTTCATCAGTCTTATCTATTTCAGATAGGAGGGATAAATTCTCTAGGTAATCATAAATACTAGCTTCTTCATTGTCTTCTTGGTACTCGGACGCAGCTGATATAAATTCGTTTATATTATCAATCCTTGCCCTATCTTCAACTGAGTAAGAATTTTCTAGCATGTGTAGGTAGCCACTCTTATCCAAAACTTCATTAATTAAATCTACTATCTTATACTTGAGTAAATTTTCATAAATTTCTCTAAGTGGCTCATAGAATTTGCAAGTTAACTTCCTTAGCCTAGGAGGAATAAGGTCTTCATATTCTGGAGCAGATATTAGTTCAAAAATAGAAATATTGTTTTTACTTGCTATTTCTTCCAAATTATCAATCGACTTATTGCCTATCCCCCTCTTAGGAACGTTAATAATACGCTTCAAAGCCAAGTCATCCTTTGGATTGACCAAAACTTTGAGGTAGGAAATTACATCTTTTATTTCTTTTCTATCATAGAATTTGAGGCCACCTATCACCTTGTAGGGGATAAGATTTTTCATAAAGGCCTCTTCAAAGGGCCTAGATTGGGCATTGGTCCTATATAAAATTGCAAAGTCCTTGTAGGAATAGCCTTCATTTAAAAGCTCATTTACCTTATCTACAACAAACTTTGACTCCTCGCTTTCGACATTGGTAGGCTTGTAGATAACATCTTCGCCATCTCCATTAGCTGTCCAGAGCAACTTATCCTTCCTTTGCTCATTGTTTTTGATAAGTAAGTTTGCAGTATCGAGAATCTTTGATGTTGACCTATAATTTTGCTCCAGTTTGATGACTTCAGCATCCTCAAAGTCCTTTTCAAAATTCAAGATATTTGATATATCAGCTCCCCTAAAGGAATAAATTGACTGGTCCCCATCTCCTACTACGGTTACATTATTGTAGCCTTTGGCAAAATATTTGATTAGTTCGTATTGGCTAATGTTTGTATCTTGGTATTCGTCTACAAAGACATAGCGGAATTTATTTTGATAGTACTCCAATGTGTCCTTATCAACTTCAAACAAGTACAAGACCTTACCTATAAGGTCATCAAAATCCAAGGCATTGTAGTAGAATTTCTTTTGCTCATATTTTTTATAGATCTCATAGTATAGGTCACCCTTGGTATAGTAGGTATTTAGGCTTAAAAATTCTTCCGGATCTAAGGATTTATTTTTAGCCTTTGATATGACATTTAGAGCTTCCTTTGGGCTTATTTCATCCTTTAGATTTAGCTCTTCAATAACTTCTTTTATTAAAGATTTCTGATCACTAGTGTCATATATAGTAAAATTCCTATCGTAGCCTACTTTATCTATGTTCATTCTCAAAATTCTGGCACAAATAGAGTGAAAAGTTCCTATCCATAGGTTGGTAACATCCATCCTAAGTAAGTTAGCCACTCTCTCTTTCATCTCATTTGCAGCCTTGTTGGTAAAGGTTATAGCTAGAATATCTCCGGGATATACATTTTTTTCTTCTATTAGGTAAGCTATAGACGTTGTAAGTACTCGAGTTTTACCAGAACCTGCCCCTGCCAAAACTAAGAGAGGGCCTTCATTATGTAAAACAGCTTTTTTTTGCATGTCATTTAGTCCATCTAAATTCATTTTCCACATCCCTTCTAATTTTATATTATACCCTTTATAAGTTATTAGCTAAAAGTATCTTTACAAAGGAAAAACCCTTTGCCATAATGAGCAAAGGGCCAGCATTTGTTACCTACTTATCTTTTCCTTCTCTTTCTTCTTTGAGGTCTTTTTCGATTAACTTATCTAAGACAATGTCATAACCGTTTGATCCGTAATTTAGTGACCTGTTAACTCTAGAAATAGTTGCTGTTGATGCTCCTGTTTCTTCTTCTATGACTGAATAAGTTTTTCTAATCTTTAGAAGCTTAGCTACGTGAAGTCTTTGAGCTATAGATTGGATCTCTCTTGCTGTACAAATATCTGTAAAAAAGTCATAACACTCATCTGTGTTACTTAGCATTAAAACAGCCTCAAAAAATTCTTCAATTTCGTCATTTCTTAGTTTATTTTCCTTCATTTTCTTTCCTCCAAATTATTTTTTTTGCTAGTTCCTTAGCCAGATTTTCATTCTTGGCGAGCAAGGGTCCATGAAGGTAGGTACCTATGGTATTCTTGTACCTAAATCCTTCACTCTTATCTTCGCCATTGTTGCCATTTCCCTCCAAAACATAGGCAAAGGGTTCTTCTCCCTCTCCCAAATAAGTAACACCACCATGATTTTCAAAGCCGGTATAGATTTGATCATCTATTATTGAAGATTTTACTTTTATATTACCCGTAAATCTTTGGTTATTATCTTGATTTACTGTGTAATGGTCAAAAAGTTCAATCCCTTCAATCTTATTATTATTTGCATCATAATAATACTTACCTAATAACTGGTAGCCTCCACAAATAGAAAGCATTACCCCGTTATTATCTATATATTGCTTGAGTTGGTCTTTTTTATTGAGGAGGTCCTTTTGAACAATTCTTTGCTCATAGTCTTGACCACCTCCCAAGAATACAAAATCATACTTGTCAGGATCAAATTCATCCCCCAAGGATATAATGTCAATATTGGCATCATGGCCCATTTTTCTTAATTCATACCTAAGAGCCATTATATTACCAAGGTCCCCATAGGTATTAAGTAAGTTTCCATAAAGGTGTGCGATATTTATTATCATGATAGTCCTAGCACCTCCCTAAGTCTTAACATAGCAGTATAGGTCGATAGGATATAAATCTTCTTGGCCTTAGAATTTTTGATAATACCCTTTATTTCATTTTCATAATCAAATTCACTTATTTGGCCTTCAAAGATTTCCGCTATATCTAAACGTCTCTTTATATCACTAGTTCTTAGACCAGAAACATATATATCTTTTATTTGTAGTTGACCTAGCTTCTCATAGGATCCGTCATATATCCAACTAATATCTGTTCCATCAGCATACTTATCATTTAGTAAGTGGATCAAACTTATAGGTTCTTCTTCAAGGAGCATAAGGTCTATTATTTGGTTAAGGCCAGTAGGGTTTTTAACTAAATTTATAACTACTTCCTTGTCCTCAATATTTAAAACTTCTTGTCGACCAAAGACATTTTTTTGTTTTTTTAGTCCTTGGTAAATTTCATCATAAGATAGGCCCAACTCTTTTGCAACAGACAAGGCTGCTAGGGCGTTGTAGATATTATATAGGCCCCCTACATTTATTTCGTAGGATTCATTACCAAGTCTAAATTTAGAATAATTAGCCTCAAGCTTATCTATTTTATTAATAGTATAGGTAAGATCTTTTGATGTGAAGTCACAAGATGGACAAGTAAAATCTCCAAGTGATGAATAATTTACAGTCGTATACTTTAGGACACTGTTACACTTAGGGCATAGTATCCCATCAGAGTTAATTTCTGCATCAAGACTATAGTCATCTTCAATTTTGTCCTCTTGCCTTATACCAAAGTAAGTTGTGTCATATTTTTTCATTTCTTCATAGGCAAAAATTGGTAGGTCTCCATTGGCAAGGATTTTGGCATGGCTTATGGTTTCCATTCCCTTCATTAGCTTGTCAAAAATATTATATATTTCACCAAACCTATCCATCTGATCTCTAAAAATATTGGTAAAGACCACATAGTCTGCCTTCAAAAACTTACCTACCCTGACCAAGTTAGCTTCATCAACCTCAAGAACTGCCACAGTATTTTTCTTTGGTGGATTGTCTAATAATGAAGTTATAATTCCTTGGATCATATTTGATCCTGATTCATTGGTAAAAACCTCATCAAAATGCTCTCTCAAGATACTGGTCAAAAAATGGGTAGTCATTGTCTTGCCATTGGTTCCAGTTACAAAGATAAACTTAGTGTTTTGAGATAATTCATCAAGGATATTCTTATCTAGTTTGTAGGCCACAAGCCCTGGCAAGGATGTAGCCTTATGGTTAGTAATCTTTAAAGAAAATCTAATAAGTTTTGCTATTTGTTTTGTTACTTTACTTTTTAAACTCATAAATCTATTATATACCTAAAGTTTAAATCTGCCATATTAATATAAAATTTCAAACTTATCCAAACTTTCATCTATACCAAGCTCATTTATAACTTTAGATTCTACCCTTATAAAGGATTCATTTTCTATTAAATTAATAAACTGAACTACAAGGTCTTTGCTTCCCTGGAGGATGACTTCGACATTACCATCATATAGATTTTTAACAGAACCAAGTAAACCAAGGCTCTTTGCTATCATCAAGGCCTTATATCTAAAGCCTACTCCTTGGACCCTACCCTTAAATATTATTTTATATCTTTTCATAATACTCCTTCATTATAATATAACCTTAATTAAGAGAATATGTAAAGGTGATTATTAAATCTTGACACGAAATTCTAGATATATATAATATAAGTACACCCCCTATGGGTGTATAGGAGGTATAATGAAAGAACGTTTTGATGTAGGAGGCATGTCTTGTGCAGCCTGTCAAGCCAATGTTCAAAGGGCAGTCGAAAAGCTTGGAGTTGATGAGGTAAATGTTAACTTGATTAACGAATCCATGTCTGTTGATTATGATCCTGGTAAGATAAGTGAGGATGAAATAATCAAGGCTGTTAATGATATTGGTTACACTGCCAAGGCCCAATCTAATAGAGGTCCTTCATCTAGCCAAGATAAGAAAGCCGATCTTAAGGAGGCTGAGCAAGAAAGGACCATAAACCGTCTCAAGATTTCCTTTGCCTTTCTCATACCTTTGATGTATATAGCCATGGGACCCATGGTAGGACTCCCTATTCCAGGATTCCTTGATGGAGAAATTGGAGCAGTGAATTATGCATTCGTCCAATTTTTGTTGACAATTCCAATAATCTTTGTTAATCGCAAATTTTTTGTGAATGGATTTAAGGGATTTTTTAAGGGTGCCTTTAATATGGATACCCTGGTAGCTCTTGGAGCTAGTGCTGCTACAGCCTTTGGAATCTTTGCTATTATGAGGATGTCCTATGCTCAAGGTGTAAATGATTATGAAGTTTTGCATCACTATAGACACAATATATATTTTGAAACTTCTGCCATGATTTTAACCTTGATAACCCTGGGCAAATATTTTGAAGCAAGGAGTAAGGGCGAAACCAAGTCTTCACTTAAATCTCTGATGGACTTGGCTCCCAAAAAAGCCAATGTTCTAGTAAACGGCATAGAAAGTGAAGTAGATGTAGCCGATATAAAGAGGGACGACCTAATAATAGTTAGACCGGGAGAGGCAATCCCAGTAGATGGAATAGTAGTAGAAGGATCTTCTTTAGTTGACCAGGCATCTATAACAGGTGAGCCTATACCAGTTGCCAAAAACGAAGGCGATGAAGTTATTTCAGCAACTATAAATACCCAAGGCACTATCAAGTTTAGGGCATCAAGGGTTGGCGAAGATACAACTATAGCCCAAATTATTAACTTAGTAAATGAGGCTAACGAAACTAAGGCGCCAATATCAAGGCTTGCTGACAAGATAGCAAGTATCTTTGTCCCTATGGTTATCCTTATAGCCCTAGCTACCCTAATAGGATGGACCTTGATTAAGGGAGATATAGAATTTGCTATTAACCTTATGATTGCAGTTTTGGTAATATCCTGTCCATGTGCGCTAGGTCTTGCGACCCCTATGGCAATCATGGTCTCAACTGGAAAGAGTGCAGAGCTAGGACTGCTATTTAAAAATGCAGAGTCCCTAGAAAATCTCCACAAGGTAGATACAATCCTAATGGATAAGACAGGTACTATAACCGAGGGAAGGCCAGAAGTAACAGATATAATCACAGGTATGGATCAGGAAGAATTCATACGAATAGCCTCATCAATCGAACAAAATTCCGAGCATCCCCTATCCCTATCCATAAATAACTTCGCTGAGAAGAATAATATTAGAACATCTAATGTCGAAGACTTTATGTCTATTACTGGTAAGGGTATCAGGGCAAGGCTTGATGGAGCTATCTACTTTGCTGGAAATATCTTGTTGATGAAGGAAAATAATATAGATCTTAAAGATTATGATCTTAAGGCCAACGAGCTTTCTTCTCTTGGTAAGACTTCCATGTACTTTGCCAATGACAAGGAAGTTATTGGCTTAATAGCAGTTGCCGATAGGGCAAAGTCAGACTCTAAATTTGCCATAGATGAGCTAAAGGATATGGGCTACGAAATAGTGATGGTAACAGGAGATAATGAAGTAACTTCTGAGGCTATAAAAGACAAACTTGGAATCGACCAAAAATTTGCCGAAGTCCTTCCACAGGATAAGGATAAGGTAGTAAAGAAGCTCCAAGACCAAGGTAAAAAAGTCGCTATGGTAGGCGATGGCATAAATGATGCCCCTGCCCTAGCTAGAGCTGATATTGGACTTGCCATAGGTAATGGTACTGATATAGCAATAGAATCTGCAGATGTAGTTTTGATCAAGAACTCCCTACTCGATTTGGTAGCATCTATCAAGCTATCAAGGGAGACGATAAAGATTATAAAGCAAAACCTCTTCTGGGCTTTCTTCTATAATATAATCTTGATCCCCCTTGCTGCAGGACTAATGTATCCTATAAATGGACTAACCCTAAACCCAATGTTTGCAGCCTTGGCTATGAGTTTATCATCAGTATTTGTATGCCTAAACTCACTAAGACTCAAAAACTTTAAGACAGGCTACGAAGAAATGACCTTTAAGGCAAATAAGGAAAAAATATTGAAAGAGAAAATCAAGGAGGATAAAATGAGTGAATTAAATAAAATGTTAGTAAATGTTGATGGAATGAGTTGCAACCACTGTGCTATGGCAGTAGAAAAAGCCCTAAAATCTGTAGCTGGAATTGACGAAGTTAAGGTAGACCTTGACGGTAAGAAAGCTGATGTTGCTTACTTTGGTAGCGTTAATGAAGATGAAATCAAAAATGCTATAACAGATGCTGGTTATGAATACAATGGCATCGAATACAAATAATGCAGGCAGACAAAGATAAAACCCTAAGAAAATTAAAAACTGTGAGGGGTCAAATAGATGGGCTAATAAAAATGATAGATAACGATAGGTACTGCATTGATGTATCTAACCAGGTCATGGCTTCCATATCTATTCTTAAAAATATAAATAAGGAAGTCCTCCAAGCCCATCTACAACACTGCCTTTACCAGTCATTAAATAACAATGACCCGGATGATGTTAAAGAAAAAATCAAAGAAATAGAAAGGGTCATAGACAAACTAAATAAAATATAAAATTAGATGTTGCAGGTTATGTACTAGTCTGCAGCATCTTTTTTTATTAAACTTTTATTATGTATGTAGGATTTGCTAAAATTAGGCATAATAAAAGACGAGGATATCTCCCCGTCCCTTTACTTTGGCATCCTTGATTTCTTATTAAAAATTTCTAATATAGGACATAAATCCTTGGTTCTTCTCAAGTATACTAAATAATATAACTCCTATAATACTTACCATAACGAACTCGCTCGCCATAAATTCTAAAATCATAAAGATTAGAACTGCATCATTAGCAAGAATAAAATAAGTTCCTAGAGCTGGCACTATAACCATAAGTACAGGCCACAAGGAAGCCATAAATAAAGTCTTGCTTCTCTTCATTAAGGTAAAGGCTATATATGATGATAGGGTACCAAAGGTAATATCAAAAAGTACCATAGGTGAGAATAAATTCGCAATAAAGCAACCTAGAACAAGTCCTGGTATAAATCTCTTATTATAAAATACTAATAAAACCATAATTTCTGAAAAACGAAATTGAATAGGACCAAAAGAGGCCACTGGAACTATGAGTGTTAGAACAGCATACAAGGCTGCTACTATAGCCGATTTGACAATAAAATTTGTGTTTAAATATTCTTTCATTAAATTCTCCTTGATTTTTTTTAAGTAATGGGTGCCAAGAAACATTACTCAAATATTATAATATAAAAAATAACTTTTTCAAGAGATCTTCCCTATTATGCCTGGCTTTAAAAGCTTTACCTCTATGAAAAACAAAAAATTAAGGTATGATTATCCTATGAAAAACAAAAAATATATATTTTTACTAAGCCTTATCCTTCTTACATCATGTAGCGATGATGAAAATATAGATGGATATCCTAGCGAGACTTCATCTATTATAGAAGATATAAAAAGCCTTAGTGAAAATACCTTCAACAAAACTAAAGAAATGCTTGGCAATATAATAAGCTCAAAGCCTGTACTAAAGTCAGATAACAAGGAAGAGATCAGGAAAAATTTGGAAAGTCTGGCTAGTAGCGATGAAAAGGCCAAGTGGGTCTATGATAACTTCTACGAGATAGATGATATTAGCGCCTACCTATCCGGTAATGATCCCGATACAGTAGAATTTATCTACAATACCAACAATGGAGTAACCGACTTCGCCTATAGCGAAGGAGAAAGTGAAGAAATCAATAGGTCTACCCCATACTACCTCCAACGGGACAACAGGTGGGCTTATGATGACCTTGGCTCTTCAAATATTGGCTATGCAGGTTGTGGCCCAAGCTCCATGGCCATGGTCCTAGGCAGGATAATGGATGATACTTCTATCACTCCAAAAACAGTTGCAGTAGATGCACAGCCTTATATGGTGGAAGAAGGTGTAAGCTGGTCATTTTTCCCAGACCAAGCTGCTAATCACAACTTGGCATGCGAGGATATAGCCTTGGATAAGGATGCCATGGTAGCTGCCCTAGACAATGGCCCTCTTATAGTATCAGTTGGCCCAGGCTACTTTACCTTGTATGGACATATTTTTGTAATTGATTCTTATGATAAGGGGAAATTTATAATAAATGATCCAAATAGTATCAAAAACACCCTTAGAAAGTGGTCCTATGACGAGCTAGAAGACCAGATTTTACACATTTGGTCGATCTATTAAAAACTTTCAAAAAAATATTTGACATGAGCTAAGATAGATGGTATTATATAAGGGTAGTCAAGAGCACGCACCATTAGCTCAGTTGGTAGAGCACCTGACTCTTAATCAGGGTGTCCAGAGTTCGAGTCTCTGATGGTGCACCACTTTAAAATAATATTTCATGAAAACCTATAAATTAATCTTTATAGGTTTTTTATTTGCCTTAAATTACAATCAGTTACCCACTAGACCCCTTTACGATTACCCACTAAGGATATTAATAGGATTTATTATGGTGCTGTTGCAAAACTATGAATAATCGTCGTCCCATCGTTAGAAGGTTCTCTTAGACAATTTGTTATATAGCCTGACAGCTCATGGAGCTAGCCTGCTGCCTAATATAGGTCAAATTATCGTGGAGGTTCTTATAAGGATTTTGGGACGATTTATTCATTCTACAACAGCCCCTTTAATATAGGTTTGCTATTCTTTGATTTTAAAATATTACAAAAATTTACCCTCTCTCCCATAAGTAAATATAATTTTATAAAAATTGTTAAAATAATATCAGAAAGTTAATTTTTTAACTTTACTTTTTTACTAGACACAGTATAATGCTCGTAAATAAAAATAAATTCGGAGGTTATCATGAATTTAAAAACTCGTAAGCTAACTCTAATAGCTATCTTGGGTGCTATAATTGTTGTTATGGGCCTTACTCCCCTAGGATTTATTCCCTTGGGTATATTAAGCATAACAACCATGCACATCCCTGTAATTATAGGAGCAGTACTCGAAGGTCCAGTAGTAGGTGGACTTGTAGGACTTATCTTTGGATTATTTTCTGTATTTAATGCAGTTACTAGACCTACACCTGTATCCTTCGTATTTTTAAATCCTATGGTTTCAGTTGTTCCCAGGATTCTTATAGGTGTAATTACAGGCTATGTTTATAAATTCTTGAAGGATAAGAATAACGATAAGTTAAAATTATTTATGAACATCTTTTGGGCCTTAGTTTCTGCCTTTATGGCTTATATGATTTATAAATCATTTAGTGGTGGAGCTTCCCTATCTAACAAGATTTTCTCAATCATCTTCTTTGCCATAGCCCTAGTAATGCTATACCTATCAGTTAACTACAAGAGGAAGGACTTTGCCCTAGCAGTTGCAGCCTTCTGTGGTACCTTTACCAACTCCATCCTAGTCCTTGGCCTTATATACCTTCTATATGCACAAAGATATGTAACAGCCTTGGGAGTAGCAAACGAAACTGCTGCAAAGGTAATATTCTCTTCCCTTATAACTAATGGTATACCAGAAGCTATTGTCGCTATTATTATAGCATCTTCAGTAGGCTACTCAGTACTTAAAAGAAGAAAATAAATATCAAAACCCTTAGCTAGTATAACAAACTATTCTATGTCTATAGTACTTGCTAGGGGTTATTTTTATTATAGATTGATTAAATTTGATACTATATAAAATTTATTTATCTAACGAACTTAAGGCACTGTCAAATTTTTTGTGTAAACTCTAACTTATAAAATTTGTAATTTTAGTTCTAATTCACCAGCTACTAGTATGTTTATCTTTATGAATATTATTAGTATTGTTTTTAACTTAATATTCTTCCACCTCCTTTACTCCGGCATAGATATAAGGTATTTCTTATTGAGCCTAATTATTCAACTTGTAATAAGTATTATAATTGTAAGCTATATCAGAATAAGTTATCAATAGAAAATATGGATGAATTAATAAGGGGGTAGGAAATGAAAATTGAATTAAAAACATTAATAAGTTTGTTAAGGTGAAAAATAAGAAGCTTCAAATCTTAGATGATATAAATCTAACTATAGAAGATAATACCAACTTATTTATAACAGGACCTTCAGGAGCAGGCAAGTCCACCCTCCTCAAGATCCTTGGCCTAATAGATCCTGATTTTGATGGATCTTATCTTATAAATGGCAAAGACATCAAAAGTTATTCTAAAAAGGACTTAAGAGAGATTAAGAAAAATAAATTTGCCTTTGTCTTTCAAGAATATGTCCTCCTAGAAGAAGAAAGTCTATTGAATAATCTAAAATTTTTATCTGATGACGTGGATAAAATATTAGAAATAAGCAAGGTATTAGAATTAGAAGACTACTTGGATATAGAAGTATACAAACTATCGGGTGGGCAAAGGCAAAGAGCTGCCATTGCTAGAGCTTTAAGTAGCCCTTGTGAGATATTATTTGCAGATGAATCCTTTAACTCCTTGGACAAAGAATTAACTAATAAGATATTAACTTATATCAAAAATTCTTCTATTAAAAACTTTATCCTAGTTAGCCATATGGAAGAATTAAAAGATTCGCTAAAATTTAAAACCATAAAACTTGATAAGGGCAAAATTCTATATTCTGATAAATAAAATAATTTATTATATTTCTCTATCTTGAAATATATCATTTGCTGTATTTAACAACTTCAAAGTTAAATCATAATGCTCTGTCATCAAATCATAAATGGCGTCTTCACTAAGGATGGTTTGGTCAACAGAAGGATCAAGGTCTTCCCTATTAGACTCATCCATCTCCTTTATAAAGTCTTCACTATAGTAATACTTAATAAGCCTCCTATAGTCATCTTTTTTGTCAATAAATTCATCCAAGACCTTATCAAGCCTAGATATAAGGTCGAGCTGGTCCCTATAAATTTTTGATAAATTGTTTAGTCTATCTATATCCATTCCTACTAATCCTCCTCTCTATTTTTTATCTTTATTTTAAGATCAATACTTCACAAAGAATTTATTTCTCATCTCTAGTTAATAGAGCTATAGTCTCCACGTGTCTTGATCTTGGGAATTGGTCGAAGATTTCGAAGTCTTTTATTTCAAAGCCTGCTTTTATGAAGTCTTTTAGGTTTTCCATTTGGGTTTTTGGGTTGCAGGAGATGTAGACAAATTTGTTTGCTTGGATTTTTAGGATTTTTTCTAGGGCCTTTGGGTTTATACCTGCCCTTGGTGGATCAAGGACTACTAGGTCGAATTGATCTCCTACTTTTTCTATCTCTTCTAGGACATCCCCACACAAGAAGTTGATGTTGTCAATCCCATTTAATTTTGCATTTTCCCACGCCTTGTCTACTGCTTCATTTACTATTTCTATGCCAGTCGCTGATTTGGCCTTACTTGCCATAACTTGGGTTATGGTTCCTGTTCCTGAATATAGGTCAAGGACATCCATTGATTCATCTACTCCAGCAAGGTCAAAGGCCTTTTGATAGAGTTTTTGGGCTGTGTAGACATTTGGTTGGAAAAAGGAGAAGGGTGATATATTAAATTTGAGGTCTAGCATAAGCTCTGTTATATATTCTTTGCCATATAAGAGCTTGATATCTTCAACTACCACAGCATCAGCTACTGAATCATTTATAACATGGAAGACTGATACAATTTGACCCTTTGTTTTTATATCCAAGAGGAAGTTTACAAAGAGTTTTTTCCTTATCTCATCAAAGCTTTCATCACTATTTGTTACTAGGACTACCATGATTTCACCAGTATAGTGGGCCTTTCTTATTATTAAGTGCCTTAGGAGACCCTCGTGGGTGTTTTTGTGATAAAATGAAGTCTTTCTCTCTCTAAAGTATTTTTGTACTTCAGACCTAATTGTATTAAAGTCTTCATCTATTATGTTACAATCAATAGGATTTACTATTTCATAGAACCTATTTTGCCTATGAAGACCTAGGATTAGCTCTCCTCCCTTAACCCTATCTCCAAAGGTGTATTCCATCTTGTTCCTGTAGCCACTATTTTTAGGGGCTTGGTTGATTCTTATATCCCCTTCAATATCTATGTCATTTTCCCTTATTAGGTCCTTTACCATCATAGATTTGACCATTAGCTCTGTCTCATAGGCTAGTTTTTGGTAGGCACATCCTCCACATATATCGGTATTGGGGCAGTGGCTAGTATTATTTTCTAGGTAGGAATGCTCAAGCAATTCTAGGTACTTGGCCTTGACCCTTATTTTATTTTTCTTTTGAGCTTTTACTCTAACTCTTTGCCCTAATACTCCTCCCTTAAACTCATAAAGCCTACCATTTTCGTCATAGCCCTGGGAAATATTCGGGTATTTCATATTTTCTATTTTTATTTCTTTAATCTCTTTTTTTCTCATTATTACTCCAAAACTTATTTATGTAGAATAGATCTTCGTCTTTTTTGTCTAAATATTTTATATTTTTCCAATAGCTAGGATACAAGTGTCTATACTTATCCCACCTATACCTATCATCAACTAAATAAACTATACCCCTATCTTCTTCACTTCTTATAACCCTCCCAGCTGCTTGGAAAACTTTGTTTAATCCTGGATAGGTGTAGGAATAGTCAAAGCCAGAAAGGCCTCTAGAGCCAAAGTGCTTCATTATCAAGTCTCTATCAAAGCTTACTCCTGGCATACCTACAGAGATTATCATAGACCCTATTAGCCTATCTCCAATTAGGTCAACTCCTTCAGAAAATATACCCCCTAGGACTAGGAAGCCGACTTTTGAAGAAGTCATGGAAAATTTCCTTAAGAACTTGTACCTATCTCTTTGACTCATAGAAGAATCTTGGATTAGAATTTTATCATCATAATAATCTTTGTATATCTCAGCTACTTCATTTAGGTATGCAAAGGAAGGGAAAAATATAAAATAATTGCCAGGCTTTGAAGTTACAAATTTGTTGATAGTATCGCAAATTTCTCCTATATTTGCCTGCCTGTCTCTATACCTAGTGCTGATTGACTTCTGTAAGATTAGTAAGTTTTCCCTATCAAAGGGGGAATCAAGTCTTAGTTTTAGGCTATCCTCTGCCCCTAGCATATCCATAAAAAATTTCATAGGAGCGAGTGTTGCTGAGAAAAATACTGTACTTCTACTATACTTGTACTTTTCCTTCAAAATCTTAGATGGATCGACACACTTTATTTCAAAGGTCTTGACCTGACTGCCCCTATCGTAGCTAATTACATTATAAAATCCTTCCATAAAACTATCTGATATCCTGAGATACTTGTTTATATCAAAGTATAGGTTTAAAATCTCCTCATACTTATCATGGTCTTTTTCTTCAACCAAGAACTTCTCCATAGACTTCTGGAGGCCAAGGAGCTTCTCATCTATTTCGTCTATGTGATTTTCTGTACAATATCTATCCTTTGACCCATATTTTATGTATGTTTGGTCAAAAAAGTCTATGACCTTATTAATATTTCTTCTAATTAGCCTATCCTTCTTTTCATCAAAGTATTCCTTGATATTGACAAAGCTCCCATCAGTAAAGGAAAAAGAATACATATCCCTAGACCTATCCAAGAGGTTGTGGGCTTCATCTATTAGAAAGACATAGTTTCCTACTATCTCATCAAAAAACCTCTTCAAATAAACACTCGGATCAAAGACATAGTTATAATCACAAATTATAAAATCAGAATAGGTGGCTATATCTAGCTCAAATTCAAAGGGACAGACCCTATATTTCTCTGAATAAGACCTTATGGTGTCAAAATCCATAATTACTTCTTTGGCTAAGATGTCCTTTAAGGCATCATTTACCCTATCGAAGTGTCCCTTGGCAAAGGGGCAATCATTAGGATTACATTTTACCTCATCATTAAGACATATCCTATCTTTTGACACAATTTGGAGGGCCTTTATATATAGACCTTTATCAACCATAAGGCTTAGAGCCTTGAGGGCTTCATTTCCGGTAGTTGTCTTAGATGTTAGATAAAATATTTTATCTGATAAGTCTTCTCCAAGTGACTTTATAGCAGGATAGGTAGATGATACGGTCTTTCCAATCCCAGTTGGAGCATCAATAAAGACCTTCTTTTCATCTAAGATAGACCTATAGATAGCAAGAGCCATCTTCCTCTGCCCCTTCCTATAGGTATCATAGGGAAAGTCTAGTCCCTTACAAGCCTTATTTCTTTTATCAAGATTGCTAGAGAGAATTTTTGAAAAGTTCAAGTATTCACTAAGTAGGCCCAGGTAAAATTCTTCAAGGTCAGTAAAGCAAAAGTCTTCTTTAAAAATTTTCGTACTATAATCTTCTGTGGATACATAGGTTAGGGTGATTGAAATATTTTCTAATTTTTTATCAGAAGAAAAGAAATAGGCATAGCACTTGGCTTGGGCCCAGTGGAGCTTATTTTCCCCATCAATATCTTCCAGGGGTCTTGTAGTTGACTTTATCTCATCGACGGTATAGGCCTTGCCTTCCTTAATGATGCCATCGGCTCTTCCCTCTACCTCAAAGTCCACTCCACCAAAACTTTTCGAATTTTTTAGGGAGTATTCCTTGATATAATTTTTCCCATAGGAGGCTTGGATTTTTTGATGAGCCCTGATTCCCTTTAGCATTCTTTGATTATCTCTAAAGCTAGTATCTATGTCACCAGACCTCATAACATATTCTATTAAATTCCTCACAGAAGTTTTAATTACCATATAAATCACCTAATTAAATTATAACATAAGAGTCTGGTACAGACCATTTTTAGGGGATGTACTTTGCTTATATAAATATTTTGAAGGATTTTTGATTTATATTTTAACTAAAGAATCATTTCTAGTTGATTTTCTAGCTTCTTGGGTATATGTCTAGTAAAAGAAAGGAGCTTCTATGGAAAATATAGTTGATTTGGCTTTAAGTCACAGAACCATTAGAGAATTTAAGGATGTTAAGGTAGAAGATGATATCATAAATAAGTTGATGGAGGTTGCCATCCATACTGCAAGTAGTAACGGCTTGCAATTATCTTCAATTATTAGAATAACTGACCAAAAGATAAAAGAGGAGCTTTCAAAAATAGGTAATCAGCCTTATGTGGCTAGGGCACCTGAGATATGGATCTTTATCGTAGACCTTTATAGAAATTATAATGTAGCCAAGGAAATGGGCCTAGAAAATGATTTGATGCTAAACTTTGATTCATTCATACAAGGTTTCTCAGACTCTATGATAGCTGCTCAAAACGTGGTAGTAACAGCAGAAGCTTTGGGACTAGGTACTAATTACTACGGCAATATCCACAATGATGATGCTAGGATAATTGAACTACTTAACTTACCAAAGTACACCTTCCCTGCAGTGGGCCTAGGTTTTGGCTATCCTAACCAAGATCCCCAATTAAAACCAAGACTCCCTAAGGATCTTAAAGTTTTTGAAAATTCTTATGAAAAGTTCGATAGTTATCTAGATTCTTTAAAAGATTATGATGATGAGATGGAAAATTATTATGATCTTAGAAATAATGGTAAAAAAAGTGAAAGCTTTACTTCCCAAATACCTAAAAAACAAGCAAGTTCCATCTTTGATAGACCAAAGATGTTTGAGACAGCCAAAAAGCAAGGCTTCTTATTTGATAATAAGTTAGTCAAAGAATAGAAAAATTAAGCCCTTGTAAGTTAATTCCTACAAGAGCTTTTTTATTAGAAGGACCTACTAGCGCCTCCTCCACCGGAGCTACCTCCTCCACCAGAGAAGCTTCCACCTGAGAATCCTCCTCCAGATGACCAGCCCGACCATGAGGAGAATGAATCATCATCGTAGTCATCGTCATCATCAAGGTTATTAAAAGGGGTCCAATAAGTTCCAGGATAATATCCGCCCCTACGGTAGATCCTCCTGCCACGATTTCGCCTAGAAAATAGACTAAGCATAAAAAAGAAGGTAAAGATTATAAATACTGCTCCTATTATCGTAGCAAAGGTATTATCTTCCATATTGTCTTGGTAGTAGCTATAATCTCCATTGAGTTCTACTCCATATTCTGTGGCAATTTCAGAAATTACAGCATTGAATCCTTCCTTAAGGCCCATTGAATAGTCCCCATTTTCGAAAGAATCCATCATAAAATTATCGATTATCCTACCGACCTTACTATCGTTTAGCCTTCCTTCTAGGCCGTAGCCAGTTACTATAGCTACCTGCCTCTTATCGGTATTCTTATCTTCAAGGAATAAAATCAAGGCTCCGTTGTCTTCATCTTTATCCCCTATATTAAGGTCATTAAAGATTGTAGTTCCATAATCTAGGGCTTCTAATCCATCAGGATTATCTAGACTCATTACTAGGACTTGAGCGCCTGTCTTGGTCTCGATTTCTTTATTTACTTTGATGATATGAGCCTTGGTTTCATCATCTAAAATATTAAGCTCATCATAGTAGTATTCTCTAACTTCTTCCTTTAAGCCTTGAGCTAATGATAAGCCCGGCAAGAAAATTATTAGCAATAGGCTAATAAGGCTTAATTTGATTGCCCTATTTTTTGTCATACTTTCACCTAGTTATTAAAATCTACAACTGGCGCTTCTTTTGCACTTTCGTCAGCCTTAAAGTATTCAGCTTCATCAAAGCCTGTTATGTTTCCTATAAGGTTTGTTGGAAATCTTACAAGTTTTGAATTATAGGCTTGGACAGCTTCGTTATAGTTTTTCCTCTCTACAGAAATCCTGTTTTCTGATCCTGATATCTCATCCATCAAGGCAACAAATTGGGTGTCTGCCTTAAGGTCTGGATACCTCTCTACCACTACATTTATATCTCCTATAGCCCTACTAACAGCTTCATTAGCTGCTGCAAGTTCTTCTGGAGAATCAGCTTCACTAACTCCCGCCCTTGCATTGGTTACAGCCTCTAGAGTTTCACTTTCGTGATTTGTATAGCCCTTTACGGTATTTACAAGGTTTGGAATAAGATCAGCCCTTCTTTGAACAACATTTTCTACTTGTGCATAGGACTTGTTGACTTCTTCCCTACTTGTAGCAAGGTTGTTATAAGTTGGAACTGTTATTGCGATAATCGCCACTACTACTACAATGATAACTATAAGTACAGCAGAAAATCCACTTTTTCTTTTTTCAGTCATAATGCCTCCTTATTTTATATGATTATTTATACCCATCTAACCATATTATTTCATTAGAAGCTAAACTTTTTCTTACATCAATTATTCTTTGGTTAGATGATCCTCTAAATTTAAGTTTTAAATCCTTCTTCTCTTCAATAAATTCTCCATCAACTAGGACATCTATTTGCTCTAAGAGCTTCCTAGCTAGGGGAATATTGGCAAGAACTTCGAAGGTAAAGCCAGTATAGACCCATATAGACTTTTGGCTATATTTTCTTATCTTATTAATTACTTCACTTAGTCCTAGAATATTTTCAAAAGGCTCTCCACCAAGGACAGTAAGGCCCTCTACTTCTTCTAGGGATAGGTAGTCTATAATTTTTGAACTAGCAAGCTCATCCCAGACCTTTCCATAATTAAAATCCATGTAGTCCTTATTAAAGCAATTCTTACAATTACGATCGCAGCCAGTTAGGAAAAAGCTCGTCCTAATCCCTGGCCCATTTGCGACATCGTATTTTCTTATTTGTCCATACTTCATATATGAAGGACCCTGGCCTTTATTTCTTTGGTCCTGCCCTCATTCCAGAAATTCTCTCCTAGATAGCCACAAGTTCTTCTTACTACTGTGAGGGTGTTCCTATCTCTATTGCCACAATTTGGGCAATACCAGTTATTATCATCATCTAAGAGGATCTCTCCATCATAGCCACACTCTCCACAATAATCGCTTTTGGTATTAAACTCTGCATATTGGATATGGTCATAGATATACCTTATCATTGTCAATAGAGCTTCGATATTGTTAGTCATATTAGGTATTTCTGCATAGGATATGCATCCACCAGTAGATAGATTTTGGAAGTCAGCTTCAAAGTTAAACTTATCAAAGACCGATATCTCTTCCCTAACATCCACATGGAAGGAATTTGTATAAAATCCCTTGTCGGTTACATTTTCAATTGTGCCAAATCTTTTCTTATCAATTGATGCAAACCTGTGAGTTAAATTCTCTGCAGGTGTCCCATATACTGCATAGGCTATCCCATATTCCTTGGACCATTGTTCTTTTTTCTTATTAAGGACCTCCATTATTTTCATGGCAAAGTCGTGACCAACCTTACTAGTATGGGACTTGCCAGTAACTAGAATACTTGCTTCATAGATACCTATATAGCCAATAGTTACAGTCGCATAGCCATTTTCAAGGAGTGGCTTTATAGATTCCCCACTATTAAGCCTTGCTATGGCTCCATGTCTAAAGTGGATAGGAGATGAGTCTGCTGTTACCTTGGATAAATGCTTGTATCTAAGAAGGCCAACTCTTTTAACTAATTCCAACCTCTTATCTAGGATTTCGAAGAACTTATCATAGTCTCCCCTAGCAAGGATTCCTATTTGAGGGAGGTTTATGGTGCATACTCCCATATTGAACCTACCATCGAACTTGTAGTCTCCCTTTTTATCCTTGTAAGGAGGCAAGAAGGCCCTACAACCCATAGGAGAAAATACATTTCCCTCGTAGTTTTCCCTCATAATCTTGGCACTTATATAATCTGGATACATTCTCTTGGCAGTGCATTTGGCTGCAAGTTTTGTTAGGTAGTAGTATTTCGAATCCTTATTTATGTTGTTTTCATCTAGGACATAAATTAACTTAGGGAAGGCTGGTGTAACATAGACTCCCTGTTCGTTTTTGATACCCTCTATCCTTTGATTTAGTATTTCTTCTATAATCTTCACAGTTTGATCAAGGTTCTCATCCTTTTCATCTGTGTGCATGAAGAGGGTAACAAAGGGTGACTGACCATTGCTGGTCATTAAGGTATTTATTTGATATTGGATAGTTTGTATACCTGACTCTAGGTCCTTTTTGGTAAGGGCCTCTGCCATATTTTTTGCTAACTCCTCGTCTCCTAGCGTATTTCTAGCTAAGTCTAGATTTTTTTCGTAGGATTTTTTTAGGTAGAGACTTAGGCAAGAAATATTTATAGACTGACCACCGTATTGGTTACTAGCTATCTGTGCTATGATTTGAGTCATAACATTGCAGGCTACTTGGAAAGACTTAGGGCTTTCGATAAGTTTTCCATTAACAACAGTTCCCTTATCTAGCATATCTTTCATATTTACCAGGCAACAGTTAAATATTGGCTGGATAAGGTAGTCTAGGTCATGGATATGTATGGCTCCAGATTCGTGGGCCTCTACTAGGTCTTGGGGGATGAGCTTTCTCTTGGCTATGTCTTTTGCAACTTCCCCTGCTATAAGGTCTCTTTGAGTTGATGCTATTAGGGCATTCTTGTTGGAATTTTCGTCCATGACTTCGATATTGGTTTGGTTTAAAAGCCCCAGGATGTCATCATCTGATGTATTTACCTTCTTCTTATAAGAAAGGATTGACTTATAGGACCCATAAACTTCTGCTGTCGCTAAATTATTTCTTTTCTTTAGCCCATCAATTACCATTTCAGCAATTTCTTTTGTCGATACTCGGTCTTTATCTTTAATTATATCTCCAATATGATCAGTTATTTCTTCTGCCTGATTTATGACAAAAAATCCTGATGGATCATTCATGGAGTTTTTTATTGAATTTATTGTATTGTTTTTATTAAAAGGGATTCTTCTCCCATCCTTCTTTATAACTTCTACCACAATCTACTCCTCCAAATTTTTTCTACCTATACTATACCATATGTAGTTGCACTTTGTAAATAACGCACTAGATATAGTGGTTTAAAAAAACTAAGAGGATTGGTTAAAATAAAGCTCCCCAAGGATTTTCCCCAGGGAGTCTATCTTAATTTATATCAAAAGTTAATTCCTTATTATCATTTAGGATTAGGGTAGCTGTATCTTTTTCAGATAGTTTGCCTTCTAGGATCAATTTACCAAGTCTTGTTTCAACTTCTCTTTGCAAGAATCTCTTAACAGGTCTTGCTCCGTATTCTACGTCATAGGCCTTGGCTAGGATATATTCCTTGGCTGGACTTGATATTTTAAGAGTGATATTCTTATCCTCTAGTCTCTTACCTATATCTTCTATTTGTAGGTCTATAATCCTGTATACTTCTTCACTTGTAAGCGGAGTAAACATTACAATATCATCAATCCTATTTAGGAATTCTGGCTTAAAGGAAGATCTTAGAAGAGCATATACCCTTTCTCTAGCTTCCTCATTTATACTTCCATCGTTATTTAGTCCATCTATTAGGTATTGAGACCCTATATTTGATGTCATAATGATAATAGTATTCTTGAAGTCAACAGTCCTTCCTTGGCTATCTGTTAGTCTACCATCATCCAAAACTTGGAGCAAGATATTAAAGACATCTGGATGGGCCTTCTCAATTTCATCGAAGAGGATTACTGAGTATGGCTTGCGTCTGACTGCCTCTGTTAGTTGGCCACCTTCTTCATAGCCAACATAGCCAGGAGCAGCCCCTATTAGCCTTGATACGCTATACTTTTCCATGTACTCGCTCATATCTATACGGATCATATTCCTCTCATCATCAAACATAGCCTCGGTTAGGGCCTTGGCAAGTTCGGTCTTACCTACTCCAGTAGGTCCTAGGAAGAT
Source organism: Anaerococcus sp. AGMB09787 (assembly GCF_022808955.1). Taxonomy (GTDB): domain Bacteria; phylum Bacillota; class Clostridia; order Tissierellales; family Peptoniphilaceae; genus Anaerococcus. The sequence goes on along the minus strand of NZ_JAKZEY010000012.1, from coordinate 81,060 downwards.
AAAGGATCCTATTGGTCTATTTTGATTTTTGAGGCCACTTCTTGCCCTTATTATGGCATCTGTTACAGATGCTATGGCTTCCTCTTGGCCTATTACCCTTTCATGAAGTTTGTCTGGTAGGTTGAGAATCTTGGTCCTTTCACTTTCTACGAGTTTACTTACAGGAATCTTGGTCCAGTTGCTTACAACGTCTGCCACATCCTCTTCTGTAACAACTTCCTTTATTGACCTATCTTCCTTGCCATTTGAGGCCTCATTGGCAAGTTCTAGTCTTTGCTCGAGTTGGGGAAGTTTGCCGTATTTTAGCTCAGAAAGTTTTTCAAAGTCATAATTTCTTTCTGCCTCGTCTATTTGGTTTTTGACCCTGTCAATTTCCTCTTTTATATTTTTAACATCATCTATGGCAGATTTTTGCTCTTGCCACTTCATAAATTCTTGGTCATATTTTTCGGAAAGGTCGGCCAATTCTCTTTCCAAGTCTTCCCTTCTCTTCACAGAATACTCGTCCTCTTCTTTTTTGAGGGCTGTTATTTCGATTTGAAGTTGGAGGAGCTTTCTCTTTTGCTCATCTATATAGTTAGGCATGGTGTCTATCTCAGTCCTAACTGTGGCGCAGGCTTCATCCATCAAATCTATGGCCTTATCTGGCAAGAACCTATCGGTTATATACCTATCAGAAAGCTCTGCTGCAGCTATTACTGCATTATCAGAGATTCTAATACCATGATAGATTTCGTATTTGTCCTTGATTCCTCTTAGGATACTTATGGTACTTTCAACAGATGGTTGATCCACCATTACCTTTTGGAACCTCCTCTCCAAGGCCCCATCTTTTTCTATATATTGCCTATATTCATTAAGGGTTGTAGCTCCTATTACCTTGATTTCGCCACGAGCAAGCATCGGTTTCATAATATTTGAGGCATCCATGGCCCCTTCACTTTTACCAGCTCCTACTATATTGTGGATTTCATCAATAAACATTATAATTTGGCCCTCAGACTTTTGAATTTCTTCCAATACTGCTTTTAATCTCTCTTCAAACTGACCTCTATACTTGGCCCCTGCTATTAAGGCTCCCATATCTAGGGAAAATATAGTCTTACCTTGGATAGGCTCTGGCACATCGTTATTTACAATCCTTTGGGCAAGGCCTTCCACTATGGCAGTCTTACCAACACCGGGTTGGCCTATGAGGACTGGGTTATTTTTCTTACGACGGGATAAGATCCTAAGGGCATTTCTAATCTCGCTATCCCTGCCTATAACTGGGTCGATCTTTCCTTCCTTAGCCTCTTGGGTTAGGTTTCTACCAAATTTTTCTAGGGGATTGGTAGTTTCTTCAGGATTATCGTTGGTAACTTTTTGACCTTTCCTGACATTTGAGATAGAATTTTTAAAGGACTTGTAGGTAAGATTATAGTCCTTATTTAGTGAGTTGAGGTCAGTCTTTTCCTTTAGTAAGGATAAGAATATATGCTCTGTTGATACATAGCTATCCCCCATAGCCTTAGCCTCATCTTCAGCCTTAAAGAGGATTCTTTGGTATAGCTGAGATGGGTAAATATTACCATTTCCATCTTGACTAGGCATAGCTTCTACCCTGTTTAAAATCTTATTCCTGTAGCCTTCATAGTCCACATCCATGGACTTTATTATTTGACTAACTATAGAATCTGAAGAGTTCACTAGGGCATAGGCTAGGTGAATCTCATTTACTTCAGGATTTGAATTTTTTATAGCTAGGGCTTGGCTATCATTGATTGCTTCTTGAGATTTTTGTGTAAATTTTTTAATATCCATATTAAGCCTCCATTGCTTGTAAGTCTTTGTAAAGTTTCTCAGCTTCTTCACTTAAGGAGCTTGGATTTTCTATAATAATTTCTAGGATCAAATCTCCCCTGTTGCCCTTCCTATCTTCATATCCCCTATTTTTTAGTCTAATTTTACTACCTGTATTTACCTTCTCTGGGATATTTACCATAAAGGACTTACCGAGATTTGAGATTTTTTTCTTGGCTCCAAAATATGCTTCCCATGGCGTCATCTTGACTTCCTTGATTAGGTCAATTCCATCAAGTCTAAGGCCCTCTTCGTCTTTTATTTTTACCTTGACTACTAGGTCTGCATCTATGCCATATCTACTAGCATCGATCTTTATCTTGTTATTATTTTTGATTCCCTTAGGAATATTAACATCTATATCTATTAAATTGCCACCGGCCTTTATACTGACTTTCCTGGTAGTTCCCTTTAAGGCTTCTTCTAGGGATATAGTTATGGACTTGTTGAGTACTTGCTTGTTTTTCTTGGAAAATCCATTACCAAAAGAAGAAAACTTGCCTGTCCCACCACTCTTCCTGGAAGAATTAGAAAAGCTTCCAAAAAGAGTGTCAAAAAAGTCGGAAAAACCGCTAGAATTTTTATTTGTGTATGTGTAAGTATTGCCTCCAAAATTTCCAAAATCAAAGCCGAAATCTCGAGGATCGAAGTTTTGACCTCCTTGGAAATTTGCATTTTGACCAAACCTATCGTACTTATCTCTCTTATCCTTATCTGATAGAACTTCATAGGCCTCATTTATTTCTGTAAATTTCTTTTCTGCTTCCTTATCATTTGGATGAAGGTCTGGATGATATTTCTTGGCTAATTTCCTATATGCACTTTTAATTTCATCGGGACTTGCGCTTTTTTCAACTCCCAATACTTCATAATAATCTCTAAATTTCATAATTACCTCCATCGTCTTTGACCATCTCTGACCTTACGATTATTATACTAAGTCCTTAAGATTTTTCAAGTCAACTTGTGGATAAGTAAAATTTCTATATCTTAACCTATCTTTCCATCAAAAAAGCCTCTCTAGGAGGCCATTCTTTAGTGGTGGTATTTAACTATAGATATTATATCGTAGTCCTCTAGGACTGCTTTTCCCTCAAGGCTTGTTAGCTCTATTAAAAACTCAAAGGCTGAGACCTCTCCACCTAAGCCTTCAATAAGCTCTGCTGCAGCCTTGGCACTTCCACCTGTTGCTACTAAGTCATCTATTATAATGACCTTATCTCCTTCCTTGATAGAATCTTCGTGCATTTCTAGCTCACTTGATCCATACTCTAGGTCGTAGGAAACTTTTTTGGTATTACCTGGTAGTTTGCCCGGCTTTCTTATAGGAATAAATCCCTTATTTAATCTATCTGCAAGGGCTGCCCCGAAGATAAATCCTCTTGATTCTATCCCTACTATATAGTCAAAGTCATATTTTTCTAAAGGTCTTGCCAATTCATCTATAGCTTCTCTAAAAGCTTCCCTATCTTTAAGTAGGGTTGTTATATCCTTAAATGATATCCCTTCTTCTGGGTAGTCCTCAATAACTCTAATTTTTGATTTTAAATCCATTTTATCCTCCAATAAGATCACTAGTGATATTATACGATAATTTATATAAATTGCCCTTAAGAATGTTAGCTATTAATTTTTAGTAAGCAAAATTATAGAGGTAGTCCCTCCTAATCTCTTCAATAGATTCATCGTATATATCGTAATAACTTATTCCGTCTATATCTACTACTTCTCCATAAAGTTTGACTTTATTTATATCTTCCTTGTTGACTTTCTTTAAGCTCATACCCAGGCTTACAAGCTTGGAAAAGGGAATATTTGTTTCTATATGGGCTCTGGCTGCTAGGTAGGCTAGGGGAAGCTTAGGCAGATTTTTCATCTTGGTAGCTTCCTTTATTAATTGGCCCATAAAGTCTTGCTGAGTATCAATCCTACCAAGGTCTGCATTATTGTATCCCTTCCTAAATCTCACATAGTTTAGGGCCTCATCTCCATTAAAATGGTGGATGCCAGGCTCTATGTCCATAGCATAGGCAACATCCTCACTTACTTCTATATCTACACCCCCTAGGGCATCTATGGCCTTTCTTACTCCCTCAAAGGAAATTACTAGGTACTTGGATAGGTCTATCCCCAAAAACTCTCTTATGGTCTCCATAGTGAGATCAATTCCCCCATAGGAATGGGCTGCATTTATCTTATCCATTGACCCATTTATATAAACAAGGCTATCTCTAGGAATAGAAATAAGATCTATAGAATTATCTCCTTCATCGACTTTAACTAGCATTAATGTATCCGTCCTAGTTCCTTCCTTCTCTCCAGTAGAATCGACCCCTCCTAGCAAAAATAAATATTCATCACCACTTGTGAGGTTCCCCTCTTCTGCCGAATTCCTAAAAAAGTCAATAACTAGTAGAATTCCAGAAAATAAAACTGCAAACATCAAAAATATTAATATTATCTTTAAAAATCTCTTGAAATTTTGACTCATACTTATCTCCTACCCCTATTATATACTAAGAAAACTTTAGGGTAAAGTATAGGTGAGGTAGCTATGTTAAAAGAAAAATTAGACCAATACTTAAAGGAAAATTACTATCCCTTCCATATGCCTGGCAACAAAAGATCAGAATTACTTGATCAAAGACTGGGCTATGGAAGAGATCTAACAGAGATAGAAGGCTTTGATAACTTAAATGATCCCAAGGATTTATTTATAGCAATGCAAAATAAACTTGCAGAAATTTATAGAGTGAAAGAAGCCCTTATTACGACAAATGGATCAACTAGTGGCATCCTTTCATCAATTCGTGCCATGACCAAGGATAATAAAAATATATTAGTGCAAAGATCCGCCCACAAGTCTGTATACAATGCCATAGAATTATATGACCTTGATGCTGACTATCTTGAAGTAAGGCTAGATGAAGTAAATGCAGTTAAGGATATAAATTATCAAAAGCTCGAAAAAATACTTGCTGAGAAAGACTACGGATCCCTAGTCGTAACTTCACCATCATATGAGGGGTATATTCTAGACTTAGATAGGATTTATGACCTATGCCAAAAGTATAAGACAAAGCTCTTAGTAGACCTCGCCCATGGTAGCCACTTGCTCCTAAATAAGCTCTACACAAATAGCTTTGATGTGGCAGTAACATCCTTTCATAAAAACCTATCTTCCCTCACACCTAGCGCAGGTCTCCTCATAAATGATAGGGGGCTGTTTGATGAAATAAAGAGAAATCTAGCAATTTTTCAAACATCTTCTCCCTCCTACCTAATCCTCCAAAGTATAGATGAGATGATAGAAAACTTTGGAAAATTCTATGACTTATATGAGAAATTAGACAATAAGCTAAATAAAATTTATGGTCTCGAACTTAAAAATTTAAAAATAATAGACTATGATAAAAAAGATAGGTCCAAGATCTTAATTTCTACAAAAGACACGACTATATCTGGTAAAATCCTAAGAAGATTACTTCGTGATAGAAAAATAGAAGTCGAGATGGCTTATCCAGAATACGCCCTCCTTATTGCGACAATCTTTGATATAAATGAAGGATTTGATAGACTAAGCCAGGCCTTGGTAGAAATTGATAAGGAGATAAATAAAAAAGAATTCCCTAGGCAAGTCTCAATAAATATCCCCAAGAAAAAAATGAAAATTTATGAGGCTGTATCATCAAATAAGGAAAAGACACCACTTGATGAAGCCCTAGGAAAGATTTCTAGCCAATACGTCTATGCCTATCCACCAGGAATTCCCCTACTTGTGCCTGGAGAAGTTATTGACAGAGAAGTTCTTTCCACTATCTCCTACTTTAGAACAAATGATTTTGATTTAAATATTGATGGAGAATTTATTTATACAATAATTGACAAAGTTAATAAAAACTGATATTATTAAGAAAAGAAAAGGAGAGTACATATGAAAAGAATTGTAACTTTAAACACAAGAAATCTCCACAAGAGCAAGAAAAACGGTGGATGTGGCGAATGTCAAACATCTTGCCAATCAGCTTGCAAAACAAGTTGTGGTGTAGCTAATCAAGAATGTGTTAGCAAAAAAAATAAATAATTGATTTTGACTTATCTAGGGACCATCCTTAGATAAGTTTTTTATTGTGTTATTTTTTGTTAAATTATTTTCACTACTTTCAATTTAAACAAAGGAGATATTATGATTCACCAATACAAATCCCATGGATTTAATATTGTTTTAGATATATATAGTGGCTCAGTTCACGCTGTTGACGATGTAACTTATGATACTATTGGCTTATATGAAGAAAATGATAAAGACCATATAAGAGAAATTATTACAGAAAGATATAAGATTTCTGATGAAGAATTTGAAGCAGTCTACCAAGAAATTAAGGACCTAGAAGACGAGGGTTTCTTATTTTCAGAAGATATCTACAAGGACCTTGCTATAGATATAGTAAATAGACCTACCCAAATCAAGGCCCTCTGCTTAAATGTTGCCCACACCTGCAACCTTTCCTGTGAATACTGCTTTGCCAAGGGTGGCAAGTACCATGGCCCAGATGCCATTATGAAAAAGGATGTGGCAAGGTCTGCCATAGACTTCCTTATAGAAAATTCTGGTAGCCACTACAATCTAGATATTGACTTTTTTGGTGGAGAACCCCTACTAAACTTTGACCTAGTAAAAGATACCGTAGACTATGCCAGGTCCAGGGAAGAAGAATATAACAAGCACTTTAACTTTACCCTTACAACAAATGGTATGCTCTTAGATGATGAGGTGATTGACTACCTCAATGAAAATATGAAAAATGTAGTCCTATCCCTAGATGGTAGAAAGGAAAAACATGATGCCTTCAGAAAAACTATAGCTGGTAAGGGATCTTATGATACAGTAGTGCCAAAGTTCCAAAATTTCGTCAAAAAACGTGGCGATAAGGAATATTATATGAGGGGAACCTTCACAGCCAACAACCTAGACTTTACTGAAGATATCAAAACCTACCTAGACTTAGGTTTCAATAGAACTTCCCTAGAGCCAGTTGTAGGTAATCCTGACGAACATTATGCCCTAAGGGATGAACACCTCGATACAATCTATGACCAATACGAAAAATTGGCAGATATGATGATGGAAAAAATTGACTCAGACGAAGAATTTACCTTCTACCACTATATGCTAGACCTAGAAAATGGTCCTTGTGTCCACAAGAGGATATCAGGCTGTGGATCCGGTACAGAATATATGGCAGTAACACCTACAGGAGACCTTTACCCTTGCCATCAATTTGTGGGTAATGAAGATTTTCTTCTAGGTAACTTAGATGATGGAATAGTTAGAACTGACCTAGTAGGTCAATTTAAGCAATGTAATTGCTACTCTAAAGAAGAATGTAGGTCTTGCTGGGCCAATATGTATTGCTCAGGAGGTTGTGCGGCCAATTCCTACAATGCTACAGGTGATATAAATAATACTTATGAATTTTCTTGTAAGCTCTTTAGAAAGAGAATAGAAATGGCCATAGCCATCAAGATTTATCAATATATGAAAGAAGCTGAAAAAGAAGATAATATAGCATAAAATATTACAAATTAAAAGAGGTCCGCTTAGTTGGGACCTTAATTTTTTTGCTTTTTAATTTTATTTTCCTTGACAATTTTTGTCTTAGAAAAGTCCTCCCTCTCCTTCTCTTCAAGGCTTTGGGAGATGGTTTTTATTATTTCCTTGTACTTTGGAATTTGTACCTTCTCCAAAGAATTAACTTTTTTGCTAGTCTTTGATATTTCGTTGTTTAGAGAAGTGATTGTAGTATCAAGTTCTGCTAATTTGAAAATTTTTGACCTCAAGGTGTTAAAGCTTAGGATAGCCAGGTCAAAGGCTACATTTGTTTCGTAGAAGGAATATGATAAGTTTAGACCTACTTCCTCAAATTCAATCTTACTAATCTCTGTTTGCATAAATTTGCTGCTAGTAAGCTCCAATGAATTATCAATAGGCACAGACCTTGAAATAGAATCAAGATCTGTCTCCCCTAGGGTAATTAGCACCCTTTTAAAGTTTTCCTTTATATCAGCCAGAGTCTTATTTACTTCTTCATTAAGACTGTTACGGTCTTTTACCTTATCATCGTAGGCCTTCATTAGGGCCTTTCGTTTTTTATCGAGGATTTCATAGCCACCACTTAAAAGCTTCAGCTCTTCTTTGGCCTTCAATAAATTTGCTTTGGTTGCTGATAATTTGTTAGTTTCCATCTAATCACCTATAAATTTATCTAAGTTTTCCTTAGAAACCCTATGAAGCTCTGTCTTTGGTAGAATTTTTAGGATATCCCAGCCTAGGTCTAGGGATTCGTCAAGTTCTCTATTTTCATTTTGGTCTTGGGACAAGAATTTACTCTCAAAGACAATACCAAATTCTAGGTATTTTTTATCTGTATCTGACAAATCATCTTCTCCCACTATTTGGGCTATATTTCTTACATCTTGAACCTTGGAATAGGATTCGTAGAGTTGGTTCATCAGATCTTCGTGGTCTGCCCTAGTGTAGCCTTCACCTATACCATCCTTCATAAGTCTGGATAGGGATGGAAGAACATTTATAGGAGGGTAAATCCCCTTGTTAGATAATTGCCTATCAATTACTATTTGTCCCTCTGTAATATAGCCTGTAAGGTCTGCTACTGGATGGGTTATATCATCATTTGGCATGGTTAGGATTGGAATAAGGGTAACTGATCCCTCTACGCCTTCAATCATTCCTGCTCTCTCATACATGGATGCAAGGTCAGAATATAGGTAGCCAGGGTAGCCCTTTCTTGAGGGAACCTCACCCCTAATTGATGAAACTTCACGCAAGGCTTCACTGTAGGAAGTCATATCTGTTATAAGGACAAGGACATGGTAGCCCTTCTCAAAGGCTAGGTATTCTGCAGCTGTCAAGGCACATTTGGGTGCAATAAGTCTTTCCATAATAGGTGAGTCTGCAAAGTTTTCATACATGACTACCTTATCCCTTACCCCTGCCTTGTTGAAGGAATCCTCAAAGAACATAGCTTCATCCTTCTTTATTCCCATGGCAGCAAATACAAAGCAAAAGTCATCGTCTGTTTTGAGCTTGGCTTGTCTAACTATTTGTGTCGCTATCTGGTTGTGGCTAAGGCCTGATCCAGAAAATATTGGCAGTTTTTGACCACGGATTAGGGTTGTAAGTACATCTATTGAAGATATACCTGTTTGAATAAAGTCCCTTGGGTATTCACGAGCCACAGGGTTTAATGGAAGGCCTTCTATAGAATAGGTCTTGTCTGAATAAATTTGACCCCCATTATCTATAGGTTCTCCTATTCCATTGAATGTCCTACCTAGTATCGATTCATTTAGAGGAATTTCTAGGGGTTTTTCTTCAAAAGATACCACTATATCATTTAGTGAAAATTCTTCTGTATTACCAAAAACTTCTATGGTTACAGTATCATCATCGATCTTTACAACTTGACCTACAAAGTCCCTTCCTAGGGCATGAAGACTTACTACAGCCTTGTAGGCAACATCTGTTACCTTCTCTATTTCTATCATAGATGATTCGATTTTTTTAATTTTTGTATATTCTTTTCTCATCTATTTGCCTCATTAAATCTTTCAAAATGGTTATTAACTTTAGAATCTAAGTCTATAAAGTTATTTAACTCATCATTTTTGATATTATATTTCATTTGGGTTAGGTCATTTATCAATTTAGGATTATAAATCCTATCATAACTTAGTCCCCTATCTAAGGCTGACTCTGATTTTTTGTAATAATTATATATGCTCTCTAGCATCTTTACTTGTTTTTCTAGAGGGACATACTTATCTATGTCGTTGTAGGCATTTTGTTGCAGAAAGCCAACCCTTACCAGGGTAGCTATATCTAGGATGTTTTTTTGCTTATCTGATAGGGCATCTTCTCCTACTAGCATCATGATTGACCTAACTTCATCTTCCTTTAGCAAAATATCCATAAGTTCATTACGAAGACCTACTATATTCTTGCCAATTTTTTCTTGATAAAAGTCGCCAATTTGCTCTATATATTTAGAGTAAGAAGTAAGCCAGTTTATGGCAGGATAGTGCCTAGAATAGGCAAGTTTCCTATCTAGACCCAAGAAGACGTTGACACACCTTCTGGTGTTTTCTGTAACTGGCTCGGAGAAGTCTCCTCCTGATGGACTTACTGCCCCTATTAGTGTAACTGATCCTTCGCTACCGTTTAGATTTGTAACATAGCCTGCCCTTTCATAGAATTGGGACAATCTTGATCCAAGATAAGCTGGATAGCCTTCTTCTGCAGGTATCTCTTCAAGTCTACCAGATATTTCTCTAAGGGCCTCTGCCCATCTTGATGAAGAATCTGCCATCAAGGCTACATCATAGCCCATATCTCTAAAATATTCTGCTATGGTAATTCCGGTATAAATAGAAGCTTCCCTTGCAGCAACTGGCATATTTGATGTATTTGCTATAAGGATAGTCCTCTCCATAAGTCCCTTGCCTGTATTAGGGTCGATTAGGTCAGGGAATTCTTCAAGGACTTGGGTCATTTCGTTACCACGTTCACCACAACCTATATAGATAATGATATCTACGTCACTATATTGGGCTAGTTGGTGTTGGAGCATAGTTTTTCCTGTACCAAAACCTCCAGGAATAGCCACAGTACCACCCTTAGCTATAGGGAAAAATATATCTAGAACCCTTTGACCAGTTTGCAAGAGTTTCTTAATTGGCATATTAGCCCTTACTGGACGGGCCTTCCTTACTGGCCAGTATTGGTAGAGTTTAAGCTCTTTTATATTGCCCTTATCATCTTTTACCTTAACTATGGTATCTTCTAACTTGTATTTACCATCACTAGCTACTTCGACTACGGTACCCTTAATATCTGATAGGAGCCTATGCTCAATTGTTTGGCTCTCATCGATTGTAGCATAAATATCCCCTAGGGAGATTATATTTCCAACTTTCACCTTAATCTTAACATCCCAGAGCTTTTCTGTATCTATATTTTCAAATCCAATTCCTGCTGGGATAAAGGCTCCGTTTTTATCCATTATAGATTTTAGTGGTCTTTGAATACCATCAAACATATTTCCAATCATACCAGGGCCAAGTCTTACAGAAAGTGGCCTACCTGTTGGAATTATTTCCTCATTTACCTTAAGACCTGAAGTATCTTCATAGACTTGGATAGTAGCAAGGTCACCCTCTAGGGAAATTACTTCCCCAATAAGTTTTGCCCCTCCTACACTTACCATCTCCCTTATGCTTAGAGTATCGGTATTATTGGCTATTACTACAGGTCCATTAATTGTTTTAATTTTTGGATTCATTAAAACTCTCACTTTCAAGAAGTTCGTTTAATTTCTTACCAACTTCATATTTTTTCATGTTCAATTTATTTAAATAAGTAAAATTATATCTAAATTCTCTATCTTTATTTGAAATTATATAACCTCCTATATATTCATTAGGAATAGCTTCTTTGTTAATAAAATCAATATCATCCAAGTCTTTTTCCACAACTCCTATAATAAGGTCCTCTGCATTTAAACTTAGACTTTTAATAGAGTTTTTTATCTTAGAGTTAAGATTTTCCTTATAAACATCACTTGCTGTATAGGCTCTTAACTTATCCACGATTCTTTTGTACAAGTCTTCTACCAAAAATTGCCTATGGACGTAGATATTATTTTTGGCATCAGCCTCTTTTTTTGAAAGACTCTCGTTCTTCTTTGACTTAGCAAAAGCCTCCCTATCCCTGATGCTTTCCTTTAGCTTCTCATCTAGTTCAAGCTTTTTATCACTTACAATCTTTGAATTAATTTCTGTAGACTTGTATAATTCTTCCTCGCTTTGTTCTTTTTCTTCACCCCAAACCATTTTTCTAAAGGATGATAATTTCGCTTCAATATCGAGCATTTCCCCTCCAATCAGCCATCTATTACAACAATAAGAGGTTTAGTAGACTGACTTCTATAGTAGTCCACATCTTCTCCTATTGCCTCATAAACTTTTTTCGTGAGGATTAAGAGAGCAATTCCCTCATCCCCTATAGAGTCCTCGAAGGCTTTAAGTATAGAATCTCTATCGCCTACTGGCTCTGTCTCTATGGCTCCTAGCCTAAACATCAAGTTCAAACTAGGATCTGTGCTTATTAACTTTGCCCTCATTTTATGCGTAAAGAATAAGTATAGAGATGATTACACCAAAGATAGCTATACCTTCAGCAAGACCTACGAAAATTATTGTTCTACCAAGTATAGATTGGTCTTCGCTAATAGCTCCTAGGGCTGCTGAACCTACTGTACCTACGGCATAACCTGTACCTATTGTAGCAAGACCAGTTGAAAGGGCTGCTCCTATATATTTAAGTCCATCACTTGATGCTGCTGCAGCTGCCTCTACTTCTGCTGCCCTTGAGCTTGCTGTAGGGAAGAGTAAAACTATTACCATTACCATAATTGGCACGAAAGTAAATAAATTTAACTTCAAGGCTTTTTTGATTTTTGCCTTGGATGGATCATCGTTGTTCTTTAATAAGTATAAACCTGAATAAATTGTCATAATGACAACAGCTAGTGCTAATAATGCTATTTTTACAATCATACAAACTCCTTAATTTTCCTTGATTGGTCTAAATTTACGACCATTTCCTTCATAATATTTGCTAAACATTTCATAAAATTCTAGTCTTAGGCCTTGGATAAATACTATCATTCCTTCAAGTCCTATAATCAAAATATTTCCCAATATCAAAATAATTGTACCGACTAGACCACCACCGGCAAGATTTGCCATAACCTCAAAGGCCATATAAAGTCCCACGTGGTTTATTGCAAAGGCCCCTACCCTAGTAAACGAAACTAGGTTTGAAAATACAGAAAGCAAGGCTTCTACAATAGAAAAGGACGATTCTACATAGTAGTCTCCTTTAGGACTATCATAAAGGGGTTGAGTTTTGGTGAGCCTTCTTGCTATCGGTTGTTTAAAGATAATCATAACAATTGATAAAATCAATAATCCAAATCCTAACCCCATTGGCAGAGGATTTACCCCTACTATATTTAAGATAATAAGGATAAAGGAAATCATCATCATAAGGCCTGCAAGACCTTCCTTACCAAAGATTCCCTCTTCAATATTTTCCTGCTTGACTACCTTGTTATAAATTCCCAATATATAGGATATAATCATAAGAACTAAACCAAAGGCAACTGATGCAACTAGGACAGTCATAATATTGTCAAATGGCTTAATAAGTAGGGTAGGTATAAGGGTTTCTATACCGAAAAACGATCCGTACATAAGACCAAAGATCGAAGCAGATATACCAATTCTTCTAAGTAATTGACCAAATACCTTGTTGATTTTGTCAACGAAAAAGCTTAGTCCTACAAAAACTAGCCCTTGGCCCAAGTCTCCAAACATCATTCCATACAAGAGCATATAGGTTATTGCAAAAAATGGAGTAGGGTCTATTTCATTATAATTTGGTGACCCGTACATATTTACCAAAAACTCAAAAGGCCTAAATATTTTATTGTTCTTAAGTTTGGTAGGTGGCTTTTTATTAACAACCTTATCGTCTACATTTACCTTGGTGTGGTCATATTTTTCTTCGAGCTTTTCAAAATCATCTACCCTGGATTCTGGAACCCAGCCGGATAGATAAAAATACTTATCTCCCTTGGCCATCTTTTCCTTGAGGGCTGAGCTTTTATCATAATAATCAATGGTGTAGGGAATTTCTTCCATCAAATCTAGATTTTCTCTCTTAAATCGCTCAATTTCTTCTTCTAGTTCTTCTATTTCCTTATTAGTTTCTTCCAATTTTTTATTTACTGTTTCAAGATCATAGGTCTCAGGAGTTTCCTTGTCTATAAAACCCATGGTATTTATAGCTCTATTAATATCTTCTTTAACCTTATTAGGATAAACTAACAAATAATTTTCTTTGCTATCGCTATTTATAACCTTATCTGCCAATTATATATCCCCTCCTTTAACTATTGAATCGAAAATTTCATCTACTATGATATCCCTAAATTCCTTGTACTTATTGTCAAGGTCATTTTTCTTTTCATTGTAGATTTTATAAATTTCCTCTCCCTTTTGTTCAGCTTCATTTAAAATAGAGATATAAATCTCTTCACTCTTTTTCTTGGCTTCTATTTGATATTCTTTATTATAGTCATTTAGAAGCCTTAGGGTGTTTTCCTTCTCATCTTCTATAATCTTATCTGTAGCATCCCTAAGATCTGTAGTTTCCTCATCTAGGGCTATGATTTGATTTAAATAGCCAAGAGATAAGTCATCCAAAGATTTATCTAGGTGTAAAATTAAAGATGGTAGATTTTCATAATTATTTTTTAATATGAATCTTCCATCCTTACTTACGTCACCAAATCGGTAATCGAAGTAGTTTAGATTATTAAGTTTTTTTATATCAATTCCAAAGCTAGCTAGACTCTCCAAGTTTTCCTTGTAGGCCATTAGCTTCTCACGCTCTTTAATAAGCTCTTCTTTTTTCTCAATTAGGGGTTCTAGGATTGAGTAAATCTTTTGGACATTTTCCTTAGAGATATACTTATCCCTTACATTCTCATCAGCTACATTAAAAAGATCACTAATGACCCTTAGGTTCTCACTTGCTTTTTTGTTGTCCTTATCAAAAGATGAAATTGTTGAAACATCTTCTGTAAGTTCTACATTCTCCCTAGTTGCCCTTATTTGAAAAGATCTTGATGCTAATTGATTAAAGGCATCAACAACCTCTATATCACCTATCTTAATTACATCTTCCAAAAAATCATCCAGATTTTCTAAGTGAGATGCTATATTAACTAGGTACATTTTTTCTACAGCCATACTTACCTTCCTATTATTAAATCATACCTGTCCGACATTGACAAGGTCTCATCTATTTCTAGAATACCTACCAAGCTCTCATAATGGATACGGATTAAACTCATAACAGAAATTACATAAAGAATGTCAGATCTTTGCTTTCTTATTTCAGACATATAAAGTTTTGCCATTCTTTCCTTAATTTTGATATGAGAAAATTCTGCCCTATCAAATATCCCCTTGTACTTACTTTGATTAAGTCTATCCAAGAAGTCATCAAGGGGTATATTGGCTAATTCCTTTAGTCTCTTGGCATTGTATCCCCTGCCTCCTTCAATTAAATAATTAAATATTTCATTATTATTTAAATTAAAGAATTTTTTGAGCCTAAAGACCATCTCAAAATTAGCTAGGTTAATCTGCTCACCCAAGAGCTCTCTTATCCAAGACTTTTCCTTCCCCTTAAATTCCTTAGAAAGTTTCAATAAATCCCTATAATAAAATTTCATTAAGGCATTAGATGATAAAAAGATTAGGGCATCTTCGTCCATATTTTCGTTAACAAAGGGAAGCAGGGTCCTATAATAACGGCTAGCACTAAGACTTTCTATAAAATCCTTAAGGTCCATATCAATTTTGATATGGAGGTTTTTAGAAAAAGGATCATGGAGCAAATTCAGGATATTTTTTTCCAGTCTATGATGAACTATAGATTGGATAACTTTTTGAATTAGGTAGATCTCATATATTGAAAAATAATTTTTGAAAAATTGACTTTCAATACCTCCTAGAAAAAAATCTATACTTCTAAGCTCTGTATAGAAATTATTAAAAAATCCTGCTTCCATCTCCTTCTTCGTATTTACATTTTTCAAAAAAGGATACTTATGATTTAATAATTCTTTTTTATTTTCTAATGACGTATCGGAAATCAACTTATCGTATAGATCTCTTGTGGGGAGCTTTCCCATTTTTGCTTTTGCTTTTACGCTTACATCTTTCATAACAAGTCCTTTCTTGATACTTTTCAATTTTAACACTTAGTAGGTCTAAATAAAAGAATAAAAAACATTCTATATAAACCATTGATATATAGACATTTCTAGAAAACTTTTTCATAAAAAACTACCATCAAAGGGTATCTTTATTCTACTAATTCTCCCGTAATAGTAAATGATGTATTATCAGTTATCTTTACCTTTACAAAGCTACCTATTAGGGACTTATCCGCCTTTACATGGACTAGCTTGAAGGTATCAGTCCTACCTGTTAGGACTTCATCATTATTTTTACTTTCTGATTCTAATAAGACCTCTACAGTTTTTCCTATATATTTCTTATTTTTTTCATTGAAAGTTGGATAAAGGGTATCAAGGAGCCTATCAAACCTATCTTGAACTATAGCATCATCAATTGGCTCAAGTTTAGCTGCCCTGGTCTTTGGTCTAGGACTATACTTAAAGGTAAAGGCTTGGTCAAAGCCTACTTCCCTACAAACCTTAAGGGTTTCTTCAAAGTCTTCTTCTGTTTCAGTAGGATAGCCCACAATTATATCAGTAGAAAGTGCAAGATCTGGTATTTCACTCTTTAATTTCTTGGCCCTTTCTAGGTATTTTTCTTGGTTGTACTTCCTATTCATATCTTTTAGGACCTTAGATGAACCTGACTGCATAGGTAAATGGAAGAACTTGCAGATATTGTCATTATTTTTGATAACTTCTATTAGCTCATCTGATAGGTCTTTAGGGTGGCTTGTTGTAAATCTAAGTCTTTTTAGTCCTTCAATCTTACTTATCCTATCAAGTAGTTCAGGGAAGGTCATATCAAAGTCAGCCTTGTTCCCATAACTATTTACATTTTGTCCCAGGAGGGTTATCTCTTTAAATCCTTGGTCTACCAAATGCTCACATTCTGCAAGTATTGCAGATGGTCTTCTTGATTCTTCCCTACCCCTTGATTGTGGAACTATGCAATAGGAGCAGAAGTTATCACAGCCCCTCATTATATTGACATAGGCTTGGAAGTCATTTTTGTTATTATATTCAACAAAATCATCTTTTACATCATCTGTTGAAATATCTACAACACGCTCCCCTGTTTCAAGGTACCTATAGATTAAATCTGGAAGGGAGTTGATGTTCTTTGTACCAAATACCAGGTCAACCTCATCATGCTTACCTACAATTACTTCTCTGGCAGTAGAGGTTTGCATCATACAACCAGATACGCTGATTATTTTGTCAGGGTTCTCGGCCTTTAGTTTTTTGAGAGATGATACTTGTCCATATAGTTTTAATTCTGCATTTTCTCTTACCAAGCAAGTGTTAAATAAGATAAAATCTGCTTCCTTCCTGTCATCAGTTTTTTTGTAGCCCAAATCTTCTAAGATATAAGAGATTCTTTCACTGTCATGTTCATTCATTTGGCAGCCAAAGGTCGTTATATTATATTTTTTGCCTTTAAAATAATCTTTATACTTTTCTTTTAGTGTTTCCATAATTCTCCTATCATAAAAAAAGAGATGAATATTAAATCCATCCCTTTACTTATTATATTTTAACTTATTCTTCTTCAGAAGAAGATTCGTCGTTGTCTAGAAGTCCCTTATCAGATAGAGCTTGTTCTAAGAGATTGCCAAGGTTGTTATTTAAATCATCATCACCTAGGTTGTTAGATTCTTCTCTTTCAACTCTTCTTCTTGGCCTTTCTTGATTTCTTTGAGTTCTTCTAGGTCTTCTCTCAGGTCTTTCTGGAGCTTCCTTTAGAGCCTTAATGCTCAATCCAACTCTTTCTTCTTCTCGGTCGATGCTTATGATCTTAACTTCGATTTCATCACCAATATTTAGTTCGTCAGATGGTTTTTCTACATGGTCCCAAGAAATTTCTGATACGTGAACAAGACCTTCTACTCCATCAGCAACTTCTACAAAAGCACCAAAGTCTAGTAGGTTAACAACTTTTCCTGTTACAACACTACCAACTTCGTGTTGATTTACAAAAGCTTCAAATGGTTTTTCTAGAAGTTGTTTACGTCCAAGAGATATTCTATTCTTTTCCTTGTTAAGTCTTAGAATCTTAACTTCGATTTCATCTCCAACATTTAAAACATCAGAAGGTTGTTCAACTCTAGACCATGCTATATCTGATACGTGAAGTAAACCATCAAGACCATTAACTTCAACAAAAGCTCCAAAGTCAGTTAGTCTAGCAACCTTACCAGTAAGCACTTGACCTTCTTCTAGGTCTTCCCACTTAGCATCAGTTTCTTCTTCAACTACTTCTCTTCTAGAAAGAACTAGTCTATTTTTTCTTTCATCGATAGATATAATCTTAAGATCCCAAACTTCTCCGACAAATTTCTTGAAGTTCCTTACGAAATATGTTGCGATTTGGCTTGCAGGAATAAAACCATTAATTCCATTTACATTAACAGTTAGTCCACCCTTGTTAGCTCCTACAACTTCACCACGAACTAATTCCTCATTGTCAGCTTTTTCAGCTAGTTCTTGCCAAGCTTTCATTCCTTTGACTCTTCTTGTTGATAGAGATACATTACCTTCACCATCATCTAGTTTGATAACATATACATCAATTTCATCGCCTACATTAAAGTTGTTTTTTGGATTTTTTCTTTCTTCTTCTGTCATTTCATCTAGTTTGATGATACCATCAGCACGGAATTGGATGTCAACGAATACCTCATCTTCCTTAACATCAATTACAGTACCCTTTACTATTTCCTTAGGGTATACCTTCTTCAAACTATCCTCTAGACTTGACATAAATTCTTCTTTTGTGAATTCATCCATACTACTTACTACCTCCTCGATAATCTCATCAGGTGTAGAGGCACCTGCGATTATTCCTACTTTTTTAAATTTAGAGAGCTTTTGCAAAGGTAGTTCATTAACAGTTTCAATCCTAAAAACATTGTTACAATTCATTTTAGCTACTTGATAAAGCTTATTCGTATTAGAACTATTAAAACCACCAACTACAATCATGCAATCAACTTCCTCACTTAAGGATTTGGCTGCCTGTTGCCTATTTTCAGTTGCCTTGCATATTGTGTTTTCTATTACTACACTATCATTATTTTCTTTTAACTTGTTAGCAATATCATAAAAATAATCAAACCTATTTGTAGTTTGGCTTACCACATAAAGTTTGACATATCCTTTTACATTTTTTGCTTCAGTCTCATCTGATATAACTATACCGTTTTTTAAGTAAGAGTCCATAGCAATAATTTCAGGATGCGTTTTATCTCCAACAATTATTACCTGGTAGCCCTCATTTTCTTTCTGAATAATCTTATCATAAATATTCATCAAATGGGGACAGGTTGCATCTACTACGGTGTTGTTGTTTTCTTGGAGTTTTCCTTTAAATTCTGCACTTTCTCCATGGGCCCTTATTAAAATCGTGGAGTTTTTTAATAGAAGAGCCTCATCTTTATCAATTACTTTGAGTCCTTTTTCTTGAAAATTTTCTACTAGTTGGGGATTATGAACCAAAGGACCAACGCAATAGGCCTCATTATTATTTTTTATTGATTCATTGGCGAGGTTGACACTTCTTCTCACTCCCCCACAAAAACCCGAGTACCTTGCTATTATTATTTCCATTTATTTTCCCCTTCCTCTACATAATGGTCTTTATAGATGGCTTCAAATACATCATCTTCGATTTTTTTCATGGCTGTTTTATTATCAAGGTGCAAGTAATCTTCTACCCTAAGCATCTCATGGACATGGATGTAGGATTTTTTGAAGGGTTTATAGGTAGATATAAGCTCTACTGGCAAGATATTTGCCTTACCTTTTAAGGATAAGAAGGCTACCCCCTCCTTCATATTTTCCCTCTTGGTCTCCTTTACCCTAGTTCCTTCTGGAAATACTCCCAATGTCTTCCCTTCTTTGACAAGTTTCAAAGAGAATCTAAGGGATTTCATATTTTTTCCATGCCTATCTACTGGAAATACTTCTACAGAACTTAAAAGTTTTGCCAATAAGGGATTTTCAAAGAGTTCTTTTTTAGCCATAAAGTGTATTCTAACTGGTAAGACTAGGGCCAAGAGAAAGGGATCAAAGTTTGACTTGTGGTTGGCACAGATTATAAAGTTTTCATCTTCCTTCAAATTTTCTATTCCATCTACCCTTACCCTAAAAAATGGCAATAAAATAACCTTTAAAATTGCAACAAAAAAATTATAAAGCATATCATAGCTCCATCTTCTTCATAATCAAATCTATTGTTTCTTCAATATTTAAGTCTGAATTATCTATAAGGATTGCATCGTCTGCTTTTTTAAGAGGGGCTATTTCCCTATTAGAGTCGTACTCGTCCCTCTTTATTATGGCTTGTTCAATTTCATCTAGGCTTTGGGCTAGCTCATTTTGATCAAAACGTCTCTTAGCCCTAACCCTAGGGGATGCTGTTACGTAGAATTTATATCTTGCATCTGGAAAGACTACAGTTCCTATGTCCCTACCATCTAGGATAAAGGAGGTATCTTTTGCTATATTTCTTTGGAGGTCTACTAATTTTTCCCTGACATCCTTATTGGCACTTACCCAAGAAACATTGGCAGTAACTTCTTCATCTCTTAGCATATCGGTAAGGTCTCTACCATTTAAGAAGATTCTCCCCTTATTGATATCCATTCTAATATTATCAAGTTCTTCCCTTATCTTATCATTTTCATTTTCTTTTATATTTAGCTCCAAGAACCTTCTTGTTACTGCCCTATACATAGATCCAGTATTCAGGTATTCAATATTTAATCTTTTGCTAAGTAGGTCAGCCAGGGTGGATTTACCAGACCCACTCGGCCCATCTAAAGCAATAATATATGTCATAATTTCTCCTTTATAGCAAGACTTGCACTATAGGCTGTTGTAAAGGCTATTTGCAAATTAAAGCCTCCTGTTAGTCCATCAATGTCTATGACTTCGCCGACAAAATATAGGTCCTCTACAAGTTTGGACTCCATGGTTTTGGGATTAATCTCGGTGGTTTTAACCCCACCTGATGTTACAACAGCGCTATTAAAGTTTATATTTTTTCTAGTTTCTAATGTGAAATTTTTTATTAGGGAGGCAAGTTTTTTCCTTTCCTCCTTGGTAATTTGATTTGAAGGCTTATTTTTACTTATTGGCACTTCATCTAACAAAGTTTCAATCAGACTTTCAGTTAAAAAGCCCTTTAGGGAATTACCTATCGCCTTCTTGGGATTTTTATCTAAGTAATTAATAAGAATCCTATCAAGGTCATCAATATTCCTCTTAAAGTCAATAGAAATCTTAGTAATTCTAGACCTCGCTCCCCTAGCCTGAAGCCTCAAAGCGGCAGGGCCTGTGATAAAGTTTGGTGTGAGTAAGATATCCCCCACTTCACTAAAGACTTTATCATCTGTATAGGCCCTTATCTCTATATCTGATAAACTTAATGCCTTAATTGGTAAAGTCTTCTTTAGATAAAGAGGACAAAGGGATGGTAGAGGTTCTATTAGAGTGTGACCAAAACTTTTGGCGAACTTGTAGCCATCTCCACTAGATCCAGTCTTTGGGTAGGATAGGCCACCACAAGCTATTACTAAGATATCAAATTCCATCTGACCCTTAGAAGTTTCTAGATTAAACCTACCATCCTTATTTACTGAAAAGACCTTGGTATTGGCTAGAAATTTTACTTGCTTTTTTCTTATAAGTTCCTCAAATAAATTAACAATATCACTAGCCTTCATAGACTTAGGAAAGACCTTGTCATCTTCTTCTATCAGGGTTTCGATCTTATTCCTATTTAAAAAATCTATCATGGCGAAGTTATCAAAGGTCGAAAAGGAAGAGTAGAGGAAGTCCTTGTTTCTAATTATATGGTCCAAAAAATCATCATAGACTTTCCCACTAGTTATATTACACCTTCCATTGCCTGTAAGGAGGAGCTTTCTACCTATCTTGTCATTTTTATCGAATAAATATACTTCATTATTTGAATTTTTAATATTGATAGCTGCAAATATTCCTGCCGGACCTGCACCTATGATACCAACTTTTGCCATAAATTTCACCACAAAAATAGACCTTTTCTATCCCTTGATTTTCTTAACAAAACTAAGCTCTTCTTCATCAAAATACCTATTCTCATAGGGCTTCATATCAAAAATATTTATTTCTCCAATCCTGATACGCTTTAGGCTTAAGACCTTTGAATTAAAATATCCAAACATCCTCCTAATCTGCCTATTAAATCCCTGGTGAATTATTACTCGGTAGGTATTTTCTCTAGGATCTAAAAGCTTAATTCTAGCATCTGAGGTTATTTCACCCCTACCTATATCTATGCCTCTTTGGAAAAGATCTTCTTCTTTTTTACTTAATTTTTTATCAACTTTTACTATATATTCCTTATCAAGTTTTTGCCTCGGGTGGATTATATTATTGGTGAAGTCACCATCATTAGTTACTATAAGTAGGCCCTCGCTATCCTTATCAAGCCTCCCTGCCGCAAAAAATTTCTTGTCAACCTTGACCAAGTCATTTAGGTCTTTGTCATTGTGGGGGTCATAATTACTCGTAATAAAGCCAACTGGCTTATAGACCTTGATATAAAATTTCTCTTCTATGCCTATTACTTGGCCATTAACCTCCACCAGGTCATCATCCCTTATATCAAGTCCAGGCTCACTTACCCTTTGTCCATTTACCTTAACAAGGCCATTTTTAATTAGGTCATCAGCCTTCCTCCTGGAAGTTATTCCACTTTTGGCTATAAATTTATTAATCCTCATCTTCTTCCTCACTAGTAAAGTCGATTTCTGGGAGGTCGTCCAGGGAAGATATATTAAAATATTCTAGAAAATTTGTATTTGTCCCATAGATAATAGGCTTACCGATCTTATCAAGTCTGCCCCTTTCTTCTATGAGGTCCTTATCAAGAAGGGTATCAATGGATGACTGGGAGTTAACTCCTCTGATTTTATCAACTTCGGCCCTGGTTATAGGTTGCTTGTAGGCAATAATTGATAGGGTCTCCAAGGCTGAAGAAGAAAGTTTTTTCTCGCTCTTTTTTACAACCTTTTCGAAATACTTGTTATGCTCATCCCTGGTTGTAAATTTGTAGGCCTTATTATAGTCTCTAATGACTAAGCCAGAAGGTCTCTCATCTCTCTCATTTTTTATTTCAATCAGAGCTTCTTCTATATCTTTTTTCTCATAGTCATAGATAATTTTTGATAGATCGTCTATATCTATAGGATCTGCCCATATGTATAAAACTTCTTCAATTAGTCCCTTCAAATAATTCTTGTCCATGCCTACCTCTTAATCACAAAAAAAGAATTCTCAACTTTTTCCTCAAGTTCTATCTCCCTAAGCCTTACTAGTTCCAACAAGGCTAGAAATGTCGCTATGCACTCAGACTTTGACCTTATTCTTGTGGTAATATTATCAAGTCTTAGAGTCTTGGCAAAGTTTAAAGTCTTTCTTATTTTCTCGACATATTCATTTACATCTTCAATCCTAGTAGGCTCAAAAAAAGGCTTAGGACTTTTCTTGCCAAGGTTTTTGAGGACCTTCTCGAATTTAGTTTTAAGAATATTTATATCATTCTCTATTTTTACTTCATCATACACTTCAAATTGACTCAGATCTTCTTGGTACTTAGAATAAATCTTCCTCGCTTCTGCTTCCATTAGTTTCAAGTCGTCTTCTACCGACTTTATCTTCTTGTAGGTTATAAGGTAAGAGATAAATTCCTCCTCTAGATTTTCATTTTCTTCTTTTGGAGTGAGTTTATTGGCCTTGATAGTTAACAAAATTGAAGCTATATAGATAAATTCTGAAAGGTTATCTATATCTGAAAGCTTATTAATTTCTTCCAGATATGAATTTGTAATATCCTCCAGGGCTATATCGTAAATATCAATTTTCTTCTTCTCTATTAGACTTAATAGCAAGTCAAAGGGCCCACTAAAGGATTCAAGCTCAATATTTAGCTTATCGCTCATTTTTTAATTTTATAGCATACAAAATAGCTATAATAGTCTTGGCGTCTGTGATTTTGCCATTTTCTACCATATTATAAAGCTCATCAATTTCCATAGAAAAGGCCTCGACATTTTCATCTTCGTCTTGGTCAAGCTTGGATTCAGAAAAATCTTGGGCTAGGAAAAATGACAACTTATCATTGGTAAAACCAGGGGAAGCATGCATATCAAAGAGGTAGGATATATCATTTGGAATAAACCCTACTTCTTCTTGGAGTTCTCTCTTGGCAGCCTCTACTGGTAGTTCGTTTGACTCGACAAGACCTGCTGGTATTTCTATAGTTACCTTATCGATAGCTCTCCTGTATTGCTTAACCATCCATAGCTTATCTTCACCATCAAGGGCTATAATTCCAACACCCTTTTGATGATCAACTATCTCTCTTTTGGAATATTTTTTGTTAGCTAACTCTACAGTTTCTACCCTGAGCTTTAAAATTTTACCGTCATATATAGTATCAGATTTGATTGGTTTCTCATAAAATTTTTCATCTTGCATTTCGTAAATCCTCCGCCATTTTCAACATTTCTTTTGATGATTCTATAGTAGTTGGAGTTATGTCTACTCCTCCTATAAGTCTTGCAATTTCGTTAACCCTATTAGCCCCCTCGACTCTTTCAGTCTTAGAAATAGTAAAGGAATCAAGATCCTCCTTGCTAATTAATATATGATTACTTGCTAGAGATGCAATCTGTGGAAGGTGGCTTATAGCTATAATTTGCCTCTTTTTCGATAGTTTAAGGATTCTCTCCCCTACTAGTTGAGCAGTTCTACCGGATATACCCGTATCAATCTCATCGAAAATTAAAGTACCTACCTTATCAGAATCTGAGAAAACTTCCTTGAAGGCTAGCATAATCCTAGAAATCTCTCCACCTGATGCAGTCTTTGATAGGGACTTGAGGATTTCTCCCTTGTTGGTTGCTATAAGAAAGTCTATGTTATCGAGGCCCTTGTTGTTGATAGAATCTTTTATATCGAAGGAGATTTTAAAGTTACCATTTTTTATATTAAGTTCTCTTATGGCATCATTTATCTCATCTTCTAAGACTTTGGCCTTTTTCTTTCTTATATTAGAAAGCCCGCTTGCAGTTTTTTCCATTTTTTTATCAATTTTAGAGATTTCCTTATCGATATTTGACCTCAGATCTTCTATATCTTCAAGCTCTGACCTCCTAGATTTAATTTCTTCATAGTAGGTCCTTATCTCATCGAGGCTTGACCCATACTTTCTCTTTAGGGAAAATATTGCTTGGTTAATCATTTCAAGCTCATAAAGCCTTTCTGGGTCTTGCTCTAAGTTCATCTCATAGGAGTCCAAGTCATTGTATAAGTCATTTACTTCATCAGATAAGGTGATGAGCCTTTGGTAGATATCTTCAATCTTATTATCCATAGAGGTAAACTCATCCAGGTCTGATATAGCTTCGTTAATGTAGGCGGTAACCGATGGGGTAGTAAAGTCAGAAGAATCGATCATCTCCTTAATCTTGTTGGTAATATTTATAATAGAAGTTACACTATTTAACTTTTGGTATTCCATGTTGATAGCTTCTTCGTCAATATTAAAGATATCAACATCTTCAATTTCATTTATTTGATAATTAAGGAGGTCCTTTTCCCTCCTAACTTCTTCATCACTTAGGTTGATATGGGAAAATCTCTCTAAGAATCCTTCCCTTTCCTTATTTAGTCCATAAAGCTCATCCAGTAATTCCTGGCTCTCCTTATCCCTGGTATATTCATCAATAAGATCTACGTAGTTGGACGAATTCATAAAGGAGTTACTATCGCCCTGCCTATAGATATCTATCAATAGGTCTGAAAGCTCTCTTAGAAGGCCAAGGCTAACCATACGGCCATTGATTCTTACAGATGAAGACTTCTTGCCAATAGTTCTGGTGATTATTAATTTGTTATCATCATCAAAAGAAAAGCCCATATCATAGAGCTTATCCTTAAGGTCTTCTTCGACTTCAAATACTGCCTCGATTAGAGTCTTATCAGAAAACTTACCAATAGTGTCCTTATTAGCCCTCTTGCCCAAGGCTAGGTTAATAGCCTCAAATATAAGGGACTTACCTGAACCAGTTTCACCAGTTAATACATTAAACCCATCTTCGAAAAAAATATGGTCTCGTTTTATTATTACAAAGTTATCGATAAATAACTCTTCTAACATTATTTAATCAAACTCCTAAGATCTTCCACTAGTATATCAATTTTCTCTCCATCAACGGGAGAAATAAATATAGTATCAATACCTGTTACTATACCACCTACATTGTCTAGCTTTTCATTTGTTATATAGGCACCACAAACTGTTGCACAATAAGAAATAGTCTTTATCACAACAAGTTGGTTAGACTTCTCGATTGATAGTACTGATTCTTTAAATATCTTTTCCATTCTCTCAGTAAAACTATCATAGTCATTATCAACTACTGTGTACTTATAGTCATAATCATCACTTTGTACTTTAGAAATCCTTAGTTCCTTGATATCCCTAGAAATTGTCGCTTGGGTCGCATTAATTCCATGTTCTTTAAGAAGTTCTGAAAGTTGGCTTTGAGTCTTTACATCATTATTTTGAATTATGTCTAAAATTAATCTTTGTCTAGTATATTTTTTCATATCCGCCTCTAATAATTTCTTTTTGAAAGGTAGTCAATTAAAAATATATAAAAATCATTATTTTCTATATCACTAATTGCTAACTCACATTTTTTATTGATCTCATCTAAAATCGAATTAGCTGCTTGTCTATCCATTATATTTAAAATATTTAACTCATCTGTATAGTCACTCTCTAGTAAGTCATCTTGAATTTGAAAGCCTAGTCCCAAATAATAGCCATATTTCTCAAGGCTCTCGATAACCTTACTATCAGCCCCAGCCACAAGGCCACCTGCTACAAGAGAGGCTACAAAGAAGTCTGCAGTTTTTTTTCCATAAACTCTTAGAATATAGTCTAGGTCATAGTCCTTCCTTTCTTCTAGGTCTAGGACTTGTCCATAGATTACTCCTCTCTTACCTAATTTATTAAAAAGATAATCCCCAGCTCTTATGTAGGCTGGATTTTCCTTAGCAAGGCTAAAGATTAAATTTGCTCCCTCATTTAATAGGGCATCTCCAGTTAATATTCCTATATCCTCACCAAAGTGCTTATGGGTGCTTTCTTTACCACGTCTATAGTCGTCATTATCCATGGCAGGTAGGTCATCATGGACTAGGGTATAAGATTGAAGCATTTCTATAGCCAAGGCAAAATCTATGTCTGCTCCACTTAGGTCATGACCTAGGATTTTGCAAGTTTCAAGATACAAACTCGCTCTAATTCTCTTGCCAGCTTCCATAGAGTATTTCATTGCTTCATCTAATATGCTTGGACTATCAAAGTATTTATTAATTCTTTTTTCTATTGCAATTTTATTTTCTTCTAAATTTTTCTTATATATATTTTTATTCATCTTTACTAATTATCTCAATCTTTGCCCTATAATCTTCTAACTTGTCATTTACTTCCTTATAGAGGTCCTTTGCCCTTTGAAAAATTTCGATACTTTCATCAAGATTGGTATCACTCTTTTCAAGCTCTTCTAAGAGTCCCTCTAATTCTTCAAATTTTTCTTCTAAACTTTTATCCATCTATAACCTTAACCTTTATACTTCCATCATAAAAATCGATTTCAAGCTCATCCCCTGCCTTCACTTGTTTTAAAGAATAAACATCATGCCCCAACCTATTCCTTAGTCTAATAGACTTCTTTCCAAGATCTATTAGGTCTTTTATCCTCTTTAACCTTAAGTCTATAAGCCCAAGCCTAGATATATTTTTTTCATAAGTCCTAAGTAGCTTATTATCAAGGTCATTTTTTATATAAGATAAGTCCTTTAGTCTAGCTTCTATCTTTTGGTAGGGACTATACTTATCTAAGATTTCCTTGTAATAGATTAGCTTAAAATATAGGTCCCCATATTTTTTATTAACAAGGCTATCTATCTTCTCCAACTTATTCCTAAAGTCCTTATCGAAATCAGAATAATTCTTGACTATAAAGCTCCCTGCTTCTGTAGGTGTTTGGAGGCTTAGATCACTTACAAGGTCCAAAAGACTTGAATCAATCTTGTGGCCTATGGCTGATAGGATGGGAGTTTTTGCCCTGTAGGCACTTTCTATAAGGTCTTTCTCATTGAAGGTAGCAAGGTCAACCTCAGATCCTCCACCCCTTGTTATAACTATTACATCTAGATCCATCCTATCAAGTCTTTCTAAGGCCTTGACTATTAGATCAACAGCCTCATTTCCTTGGACTCTGACAGGGTTAAAGTATATGTGAATATCATTGGGCTTTTGATTAATTACTGAAATAAAATCCACAAGGGCAGCCCCATCAGCTGATGTTATTAGACCTATCTTTGAGGGAAATTTCTTGATAGACTTTTTATTGGCCTTATCAAAAAATCCCCTCTTTTGAAAGTCTTCTTTCTTTTTTAAGAACTTGCTATAGGCTTCAGACCTACCTAGGTTAGTTACTTCCTTGGCTGATATTGTGACCCTAGAGGAGTAGTTGTTATAGACCAAAACCCCCTTTACTAGGACCTTCTCTCCTTCATTAAAGTCAAGGTCAATTCCCGATTCTTCATAATAATAGATTACACAGTCAACTAGATCCCTATCTTCCTTAAGTGAAAAATATAAATGGGACTTGTTGAACTTTATATTAGCCAGCTCACCACTTATGTAAACATTTTGAAATATAGGGTCATGTTTTATATTAGATTTTAAATATTCATTAAACTGTTTGACACTTAAAGATTTTCTCATTTATTATCTTTTCTAGTAATAGTTCCCAAGATAGAATTTACAAGCCTATAGTCATCTTGATTAGAATATTTCTTAGCAAGGTTAACTGCTTCATTTATAGAAACTGATGTAGGTATAGCCATAAAATATATTTCATTTATAGATAGGCAAATGATAGCCCTCACTACCTTTGATAAGTTCTTGTGCTTATTATCTAAATTTTCATCTATTTTAGAATCTATATCAGACTTATGGTTAAGGTAAGAATTTAGGCTATCCTTAATAAAGTCTTCCCCTAAAAGATCCTTATCATCTAGGGACCCATCTACTTCTTCAATTTTGCTAATTGAATCTTCATATATTAATCTAAAGATCCGTTCTCTTTGCTCAGTCCTTCTCATATTATTTCAAGATTTTCTACATTTACATCGACTTTATCAACGCTAAGGCCAGTCATATTTTCTACGACATTTTTTACATTGCTTTGTATGTCTTTTACAGTTTTTACTACCTTAACATTATTTTCTAGGTTTACTGTCAAACGGAAGTGTAGTTTCTCTCCATTCTTAGTAACCCTAGACTTAGGGTTTTTGTTTAATAGGTTACGTCCTTGATCTTCACTAATAACCCCATATACATCACTTGCAGCAGCATTTGCTATTTGATCAAGAATCTCATCTGCGATTTTTACTGATCCATTTACAAAATTACTTGCCATAATTAACTCCTTATACTCTTGATAGATAATCTCCTGTTCTTGTATCTATCTTAATAATATCTCCTTGGTTTACAAATACTGGTACTTGGATAACTGCACCAGTTTCTACTGTAGCTGGTTTTGTTACGTTTGTAGCTGTGTCACCCTTTACAGCTGGTTCTGTCTCTGTTACTTGAAGTTCTACAAAGTTTGGTGCTTCTACTAGGAATGGATTACCCTCATAGAATTTGATTTGAACTGATTCGTTTTCCTTTACATAGATGATGGCATCTTTTACATTTTCATATTCGATACCGATTTGTTCAAAAGATTCTGGATCCATAAAGTAGTATAGCTGTCCATCATTGTATAAATATGTCATTTCTTTTGTAGAAATAATAGCTTCTTCAAACTTTTCATTAGGGTTGAAGGTAACATCCTTAGCCCCACCATTCATTACAGATTTAATTTTTGCACGAACGAATGCTGCACCCTTACCTGGTTTAACGTGTTGAAAATCTATTACTTGGTAAACACCATTATCGTATACAAAAGTTACACCTTTTCTTAAATCATTTGCTGAAATCATAAATCCTCCTGTTAATGTTTCTTTTATTATTATACCATAGAGCATATAAATTGATAATAATTTTAAATAAAAATTCTTAAATCATTCCTTTTAATATGTATATGCCCTAAATATTATAAGCTATCTTAGTATATTTGTAAAAAAAATGTATAATTTAAGGGGTGATAGTATGAAAAAATTAGCAATTATAGCAGAATTTAACCCCTTCCATGAGGGACACAAGTATTTAATCGAAAAATCTAAAGAAATAACAAAACCAGACTTATCCCTAGCCATTATGAGTGGAGACTTTGTCCAAAGAGGAGAGCCTGCCATCTTAGATAAGTTTACTAGGGCAAGTATCGCTCTTAATAATGGCCTAGACCTAGTGATAGAGATGCCTAGCTTCATATCCCTCCAGTCAGCTAAGTTTTTTGCCTCAAAATCTATCGATATCTTAAATAAGCTAGGGATAGACTACTTGGCATTCGGTATAGAAAATATGGAGGCAGATTACTTTAAGAAAAAAATTGACTCAATCCTAGAAAAAAATGTCCTGATAGAAGAAAAAACCAAGGACTACTTAGATAAAAACTACTCCTACACCAAGGCAAGCTACCTTGCCCTAGAGAACATAGCCGGCACAGAATTTCTATCTTCAAATAACATCTTGGCCCTAGAGTATATTAAGGCGATTAAAAATATTAATCCAAGAATAAAATATCTACCTATACCTAGAAAAGAAGCCTTAAATAGAGAAAAAAATATAAGCCACCCTAAGTTTGCATCTTCAAGTGCTATTAGGGCGAATCTTGATAAGGATCTATCTTCACTTATGCCAAAAGATTCCTATGAAGAGTTAAAAAAAGCCATGGCAGCAAATATCCTACCATCAGCTGATAGCTTGTTTAGGATTTTCCAATATAAACTTATGATAAGCAATGATAATTTTGATAAAATCCTAGCCTACGAAGAAGGGATGGAAGAATATTTCAAAAAAATTCTAATAGCAAATCCAAACCTTGATTACTTTATAAATAAGGCTACTAGTCCAAGGTATCCTGCGTCAAGGATTAAAAGACTTATATTAAATTACTTACTTGATAACACGAGTGCTCTAAACGATGTGGATATTAATTTTATAAAGATCCTTGCCCTAAATAAAAAAGCCAAGACATCCTTAGGAGAGATGAGTCAGGATATTAAAATAATTATGAGAAAAGCCGAGAGCCTGGACTTGGATAATGATAATTTGCTAGTATATAAGAAAATGATAGAAGCCTCTAATCTCTATTCTATAATAAGTAGGAGAGATTTTAATAGAGACTACAAGGTTAAGTTTTAAAAGAAAAATCGTCCCTTAGTCCTGATAAGTTTAGGATTAGCCTAATACCACCAGTCTGGGACGATTTTTTATTCTTAGTTTTTGTTATTTAATAAATTTTGTCTATTTTTTTCTAGTTGCTCAGCAAGTTGAGAGAAGTTTTGAACTGATCCTTTGAATAGTCTATCAACATAAACATAAGATTGTTCTCTAAGTTTAGCTGCTTCGTTGTTTGCTTCAGCTAGTATTCTTTGAGCTTCATTCCTAGCTTCTCTAGTGATTTCATTTTCTGAAACTAATTGTCTAAACTTATTTCTTGCTTGTTCTTTGATATTGTTAATTTCGTTTTCAGTTTCCTTGAGTCTGCTTTCAGCTTCACCATTAGCTTCTCCAACTATCCTATCTTTCTCATCAATTACCCATTGAGCTTGTTTGATTTCTTCAGGAAGAGAGTCTTTCATCTCCTTTAGTAAATCAAAAATATCGTCTGGATCAACTGATACCTTCCTAGAAAATGGTACTGAAGAAGCCTCATCCAATATATCTTCCATTTCGTTAATTAGACCCATTAATTTATTTTGTGCCATAAGAACCCCCTATTTATAAAAATTTTCTTCAATTTTTTTCTTAACATTGCTACTTACAAATGTAGACACATCCCCTTTAAATCGTATAACTTCCCTTACCCCACTCGAGCTAATAAAGGAGTATTTAGGATTGGACAAAAGAAAAATAGTTTCAAGACCTTCATAAAGCTCGGCATTAAACATGGCTATATTTTTCTCATACTCATAGTCAGTTACTTGCCTTAGGCCCCTAGCTATTAGCTTGACATCCTCTTTTTTGGCAAAGTTAACAAGTAGTCCATCAAAAGATTTTATACTTACATTTGTTAGATTTTCTGCTTCAATTTCTTCTTTTATAATCTCTTCCCTCTCTTCTAAGGTAAAGAGAGAATTTTTATTGTCATTTATTAATACAGCTACGATTACCTCATCATACATCTTGGCCAATCTTTTTATAAGATCTATGTGACCTAGAGTAAGAGGGTCGAAGCTACCTGGATATATTATCTTCATTTCTAATATAAAACTTAATTATTTTCCTTCCATAAGACTTTTCTTTTATCAAACTTAGGTCCAGTTCATGGGAAAAATCTATATCTCTGTCTGATTCAGTTATTATTATACCATTTAAAGCAAGTAATTCATTAGCTATAATTAAATTAAGGCTATCTTCTAGATAATTTGTATCGTAGGGTGGATCTAAGAAGATGTAATCAAACTTAAGCCCATCTTCTTTGTAGGTAGATAAGGCCTTCTTGAAGTCCATCTTACTTACCTTAGCATTAGCAGCCTTTATCTTCTCTAAATTTTCCTTGAGGATCCTAAAGGTGGACAAATTTTTTTCATTAAAATAAACCTCGTAGGCTCCCCTAGATAAAAATTCTATCCCCATCTGTCCTGTTCCAGCAAATAAATCTAGACCCACAAAGTCAACCTTGAAGGGATAGAGCATATCAAAGACTGCTTCCTTTACCTTGTTATCCGTAGGCCTAGAGTCCTTGGACTTAGGTGATAATAAGTTGAATCCCTTGTATTTTCCTGCAATAACTCTCATTAATTTAAAATTATCCTCTTATCTTCCTTAAAAAATTCTTTTATAAATGATAGGTCGCAGTCTTTGTAGTCATTTTCTCTTAGGTAAGAAAATATTTCAAAGCTCTTGTCAATCTCAGCCTGGTCCATATTGAGATATTCGATATCTGATAGGTTCTTACCATGTTGGAGGAGGGATAAGATCTTGCCCCCACCACGCATTTCAAAGTCCTTCTTGGATATTTCAAAGCCATCGGTATTTTCTTCTAGGACCTTGAGTTTGCCATCTGGCCTATCTTTTTCATTAACCAGGAAGCAGTAGGACTTATAGTTGCCCCTGCCAACTCTTCCCCTTAGCTGGTGGAGGGTAGAAAGACCAAAATTATTAGGATTATAGATAACCATAATATTAGCATTTGCGACATCTATCCCTACTTCTATAACAGTAGTCGCTACCAATATATCAAACTTTCCCATAGCAAAATTCTTTAGGACTTGGTCTTTTTCACTTGATTTCAATTTCCCATGAAGGATACCCACCCTAAAGGCTTTGAAGGCTTTTTTATACAACTTATACAAATTTATAAGAGAATTTTTATCATCGCTATCTATGTTATTTGTAACAACATAGACTTGTCTTTTATTTTTTATATTTTCTTCTATAAAATCAAATAAAATATCTTGGCTACCTGTACCTACTAGCTTAGTTTCTATAGGTTTTCTTCCCTTAGGGACTTCATCTATCACAGACATATCCAAGATATTGGATATTTTTAGGTATAGGGTTCTAGGAATCGGGGTCGCAGTCATTGTGAGGTAATTAACATCTTCACCCTTTAGGGCTAGCATCTGCCTTTGACTTACCCCAAACCTATGTTGTTCATCATTTACCACAAATTTCAAATTTTTGAAGCTAACATCTTCTTGAATTATGGCATGGGTCCCTATCAAGATATCAATCTTCCCCTCTGCCAGGTCCTCCTTAAGGTTATCTTTATCCTTGGTAGATCCCGTTAGCAAGGCTACCTTTACGCCAAATTTATTAAAGAGTTCTAAATTTTTCTCATAGTGTTGGATGGCTAGGACTTCTGTCGGTACCATCATGGCAGCTTGGTAAGTATTCATGGCAAAAATTATCATCACAATGAGTGCAACTATGGTCTTACCTGAGCCCACATCCCCTATGAGGAGCCTATTGGCACTATAGGGAGCGACACAATCTCTAAGAATTTCTTTGAGGGACCTTAATTGAGATTTAGTTAGGTCAAAGTCAAGTTCACCCAAAATCTCTTTTAAGTGATAGGATAAGTTAAGCTTATGAGGATGCTTAGTCTTTTTCTTGATTTGATCGAGAAAGACTAGGTCCTTACATAAATCCAAGACTTTAATATTAGACTTTGCCTTTGTTAGGTTAGAAATACTGGTTGGATTATGTACTTCTTCTAGATTGGTAAGTCTTGAACACAATTCAAATTTCTGAACAATTTCCTTGGTTACAAAGTCTTCTTTTGAATCAAAATATTCTAGGGCCTCATTTATAAAAGTATGAACTTGCTTATTGGATAGTCCAGAAGTTAACCTATAAATCGAAACAATAGATCCGATCTGGTCTTCATCCATTTCGCTAAACTCTGGGTTTATCGCCTCTATTTCACCCCTATATTCCTTAATTTTTGTAAAAAACTTATAGGTCTTGCCAATTTTTAGTTTCATAGGCGTGTAACGATCGTAGAGCCATACTAGCCTAATTCTCTCATTACTTCCCTCTTCACTAGCGTAGAGGTAAGAAACGGTCATCTTTCTTAGGTTTTTGGTGTAGAGTTTAGACCTTATCGTCCATATGAAGAAGTGCTTTTTATTATCCTTTCCTTCACCAAGCCTTGTCAATTTTGACCTATCCTCATAGGACTTGGGATAGTAGTTATAAAGATCAGCTACCGAGTAGATATTTAATCTAGCTAGCTGATCTTTTTTCTTTGCTCCGATTCCCTTTAATACATCAATATCCATTATTCGAAGGTGATTGTGTAGTAATAAACTGGTTGGCCACCATAAACTACTTCTACATCTATGTCCTTATGTTTTTTACTAATCTTCTTAGCTATTTCTTTAGCCTTTCTCTTCTCAATATCTTGTCCATAATAAATTGTAACAAGTGATATTTCAGAATCTTCTAGGGCCTTATTAATTAGCTCTTCGCTAGTCTTTTCAATACTTTCTTTACTTGTTGTTATTTGACCATCCAATATGCCTATATAGTTATCCTTTTTGATCTCAATATTATTGACAGAAGTATCCCTTATAGAAATAGATACCTCTCCTACATGCATATCACTTATGGCTTCTTCCATGTTTCTTATATTACTTTGAGGATCTAGGCTTTCATCAAACTCTAGAAGGGCAGTAAATACTTGTGGGATAGCATTTGTTTCTAGGACGAAGGCATTTTTCTCACTTACTTCTGCTGCTTGCTTAGAGCTTAAAATAATATTCTTGTTGTTAGGGAAAATTATTATATTTTCGGCATTAACTTCTTCTATGGCCTTATAAATATCTTCTGTAGATGGATTCATGGTTTGCCCACCAGCTATAATCTTATCGATATTCATAGATTCCATAATTGAGTCATAGCCATCACCACGAGATACTGCTATAAAGCCGTATTTTTTGGCTGCCTTTACTTCCTTACTGGGACACTCCTTGGCGTTAGCCTTAAGATTTTCAAGGCTGATTTTTAAAATAACTCCATCAAGTAGAATCATTTGAACTGTATTTTGGTAAGAATCTGTAAGTAGGCTTGCTTCTAGGGTCTCATCTCCTAGGGTTGACTTATAGTCCTTTGATATCCTCTTCAAGTTATTATCTAACTTTTCTAGGTCAGATTTTTTACCAGCTAATTCAAATTCTATCCTATAAATAAACTTTTCATCATCTACTTCTTCAACTTTAGTAGATAAGTCTATATCCCTAGCTATGTCAGAATTTAGAGCATTTAAAGAGCCTCTTAGTAAGTAGATAAGACCTTGTCCACCTGAATCCACAACTCCTGCTTCCTTTAAAACTGGAAGTTGGTTAGGGGTATTTTCTAGGGCTTGTTGACCAGCTGCTAGGATCTCAACTAGGTACTCATCCATTTCCTTGCTATCGTCATAGGCTTCTTCTGCCTTCTCTGACATCTTGTTTGCAACTGTGAGTATAGTTCCTTCTTTTGGTTGCATAACTGCCTTGTAAGCGGTCTTTGCTGCTTGGTTAAAGATATCCTTGACATCAGCAAGCTCAATTGTAGATTTTCCCTTTACAGTTTTGGAAAGTCCCCTTACTAATTGGGATAAAATTACACCAGAATTCCCCCTGGCTCCCATTAGGGTACCTTGGCTTAAGGCCTTAGCTACTTCATCAACAGATGATAGATTGGAAGCATTAACCTTATCAAGACCAGACTTTATGGTCATTGTCATATTTGTTCCAGTATCTCCATCAGGAACTGGAAAAACATTTAATTCATTTACATGGTCTTTATTTTCATTTAGATATTCATAAGCTCCAATAATCATTTGTTGAAGCTTTGTTGCATCAATACTCTTCATTTAAACTCCTACTTTTCAATTCCTTGAACATAGATATCAACGTTAGATACACTAACTTTCAAAGATTTTTCAATATTATATTTTACATTTTCTATTAGGTTTTGTGCTACTACAGGAATACTTACTCCAAATTTCATAAATAAGGATATGCTTACATTAATGGTTCCATTGTCAAGTCTTTGTACCTTGACTCCCTTTTGTAAATTATTTATTCCTAATAGTTCATAAATGCCGTCTTTAGCAGATACACTAGCAAGACCTACAACTCCGTAGGACTCAATAACGCTCGCCACAGCAATATTGGTAATTATTGAATCATCAATCGTTACCTTGCCTAAATTATTAACATACTTAATAGTCATATTTACCTCCAGTATGAATAGTAAATCTATTTATCTTTTAGGGATATTATACCATATATTAGGCTTTTATATAGGTTAAATAAGGCTAATATTAAAAATATCCTATTGGAAAAAATAAAAAATTGCATAGTTAAATAACTTGTTTACCTTAAAGACCACCCTAAGTTATAAATCCCTATTTTATAATTATTTAAAAAAGAACAGTAACAATTCCTACAAAATTAAATTCTTTAGCTTTCTCTACAAATTTATCTTGCTAGGTTTATTCCACTAAGATATAAAAAATACTAACATATCTTTCTAAATTAAAATATCTATTAATCAGTTTCTAAGATTTTATTTATTTTATAGATGGATGGTAGATAATTTCCTATCCTAGTTTTTATTAGCCAGTAAACAAAAAAACCGGCACAAAGTTTTTCTTCATGCCGATCTCTTAATGGAAATTTATTCCTATTTATTACCCACCTTAGTAGCTTTTATTTTTTATTTTGCAGCTAATCTCTTATATGTTTCGTATCTTTCTTTAGCAGCTTTTTCTGCTTCAGCATATAGTTCGTCAGCTGTTTCAGGGAAGGATCTCTTTAGTGATGAGTATCTTACTTCACCTTGGATAAATTCTTGGAATGATTCTTTTGGTTCTTTAGAATCTAATTGGAATGGATTCTTGCCCTCTTCTGCAAGTCTTGGGTCGAATCTCCATAAGTGCCAGTAACCAGCTTCAACAGCTTGTTTTTCTCTGTATTGAGATTTGCCCATACCAATTCTAATTCCGTGGTTAATACATGGTGCATAAGCTATTACTAATGATGGTCCGTTGTAGCTCTCAGCTTCTTTTAATGCTTTAAGTGTTTGGTTTTGGTTAGCACCCATAGCTACTTGTGCACAGTATACATAACCATAAGATGTCATCATTAGTCCTAGGTCTTTCTTTCTTACTTTCTTACCACTAGCAGCAAATTGTGCTACTGCAGAAAGTGGAGTTGCCTTAGATGATTGTCCACCTGTGTTTGAGTATACTTCTGTATCAAATACTAGGATGTTGATGTCTTCACCACTTGCTAGTACGTGGTCTACACCACCAAATCCGATATCATAGCTCCAACCGTCACCACCGAAGATCCAAATTGATTTTTTGATCATGTAGTCTTTTAGGTCGAAGATGTTGTTTAGAAGTTTGTTAGCTTCTTCGCCTTCAACTTTTTCGTCTTTTAGGCTTAATATCTTAGCTGTTGCTTCTTTAGAAGCTTTTACATCATGTCTTCCTTCGATCCAAGCCTTAAATGCTTCATTGAATGGAGTATCAAGACCAAGTTCGATGAATTGGTTCATGTTTGTTTCAAGTAGAGCCATATTTGCATCAGCAGCAAGTTTCATACCATATCCGTATTCAGCTGCATCTTCAAATAGTGAGTTACCCCAAGCTGGGCCCTTGCCTTCACAGTTCTTTGTATAAGCCATAGCAGGTGCACTAGCTCCCCAGATTGATGAACAACCTGTTGCGTTAGCTACATACATTCTATCTCCGAATAATTGTGTTACTAATTTAGCGTAAGGAGTTTCACCACAACCAGCACAAGCACCTGAAAATTCAAGAAGTGGTTGTCTGAATTGACTTCCCTTTAGTGTTGTTGGATCCATAACTTCATCTTTGTATCCAACTTCTTCGTTAGCATATGTCCAGTTATCTTTTTCTGCTTCAACTTGTTCTTCGAAAGGTTTCATGATTAAAGCCTTGTTTGGAGCAGGACATACGTCAGCACAGTTTCCACATCCTGTACAGTCTAGTGGAGAAACTTGGATTCTAAATTCATATTCATCCATTCCCTTACCGATAGCTTTCTTAGTATCGAAGCCTTCTGGAGCGTTAGCTTTTTCATCAGCTGTTACTAAGAATGGTCTAATTACAGCGTGTGGACATACAAATGAACATTGGTTACATTGGATACAGTTGTCTATTTGCCATTCAGGAACTGTAAGAGCGATACCTCTCTTTTCGTATTGAGTTGTACCTGATTCAAATGATCCGTCTGTTCTATCTGCGAAAGCTGATACTGGTATATCATCTTCTTTTTGTTCTATCATTGGTTTTACAATGTTTTTAACGAAGTCTGAAGCTTTTAATTCTTCTTTAACATCATCTTCTGCATTGATCCAGCTTTCTGGTACTTCTACCTTGTGGATTGATTCAATACCATGATCCACAGCCTTGTAGTTCATGTTTACTATATCGTCACCCTTATGTCCATAAGATTTAACGATAGAATCTTTTAGGTATTTAACAGCTTCATCTATATCAATTATTTTAGCTAGTTTGAAGAAGGCTGATTGCATGATCATATTTGTTCTTGATCCAAGACCGATTTCTTGAGCAATGTGAGATGCATCAATTGTGTAGAAGTGAATCTTATGTTCAGCAATGTAACGTTTCATTTGGCCTGGAAGTCT
Source organism: Anaerococcus sp. AGMB09787 (assembly GCF_022808955.1). Taxonomy (GTDB): domain Bacteria; phylum Bacillota; class Clostridia; order Tissierellales; family Peptoniphilaceae; genus Anaerococcus. The sequence goes on along the minus strand of NZ_JAKZEY010000012.1, from coordinate 41,898 downwards.
ATCTTCTAGTTCTTCATCAGTCCATGAGCAGTTTAATAGGAAAGCTCCCTCATCTTTTAGCCCCTTTAATAAATCATATTGATTTACATAAGCAGGTTTTGAGCAAGACATAAAGTCAGCTTCGTCTAGTAGGTATGTTGATTTGATTGGGTTTTTACCAAATCTTAAGTGAGACATGGTTAGACCACCTGACTTCTTAGAGTCATAGTCATAGTAACCTTGTGCATACATGTCTGTATTATCACCTATGATCTTGATAGCTTGTTTGTTAGCACCTACAGTACCGTCTGAGCCGAATCCCCAGAATTTACATCTTGTTGTTCCTTCTTGTCTGATCTTTAGGTCTGTTCTTTCAAGTGATTTGTGTGTTAGGTCATCGTTGATTGATATTGTGAAGTCATCTTTTGGTTGATCACTTGCAAGGTTTTTAAATACAGCGTCTATATCTCCAGGAACTGTATCCTTTGAAGAAAGTCCGTATCTACCACCAATTATTAGTGGTCTATCTTCTTGATCAAAATAAGCTGATTTAACATCTAGTAGTAGAGGTTCACCAACTGATCCTTTTTCTTTTGTTCTATCAAGAACAGCGATTCTCTTAACTGTCTTTGGAATAGCTTTTAGAAGGTGTTCTTTAGAGAATGGTCTATAAAGGTGAACTTCGATCATTCCGACTTTTCTGCCTTCTTTTAATAAAGCATCAATAGTTTCTTCTGCTGCTTGGCAAACAGAGCCCATAGCAACGATGATTTCTTCAGCATCGTCAGCACCATAGTAGTTAAATAGTTCGTAATGTGTGCCAATTAGCTCATTAATTTGATGCATATAGTCTTCAGTGATTCCAACTACATCTTCGTAAGCTGTGTTGCTTGCTTCCATTCTTTGGAAGAATATATTCTTTTCTGCTGTACCAACAGTTTTTGGTCTTTCTGGGTTTAGTGATTCATTTTTGAATGCTCTAACTGCATCGTAATCTACAAGTGGAGCTAGGTCTTTATAGTCCCAAACTTCAATTTTTTGTACTTCGTGGCTTGTTCTAAATCCATCGAAGAAGTTTAAGAAAGGAACTCTTCCCTTGATTGCTGATAAGTGAGCAACCGGTGATAAGTCCATAACTTCTTGAACTGAACCTGATGCTAATAGTGCAAAACCAGTTTGTCTTGCTGCCATTACGTCAGAGTGGTCTCCATATATAGATAAAGCGTGAGTTGCTAGTGTTCTTGCTGCAACGTGGAATACACCTGGTAATCTTTCTCCTGCTATTTTATACATGTTAGGGATCATTAATAATAATCCTTGGCTAGCAGTGTATGTAGTAGTTAATGCACCAGCTGATAGTGCTCCGTGAACAGCACCTGCCGCACCGGCTTCTGATTGCATTTCTTTTACTTGTACCGGTCTACCAAAAATATTTTTTCTGCCATTTGCAGCCCAAACATCTACTGCTTCAGGCATTGGTGATGAAGGTGTGATAGGATAGATTGTAGCAACATCTGTAAATGCGTATGATACGTGAGCTGCTGCTGTGTTACCATCCATGGTCTTCATTGCTCTTTTTATTGTCATCTAAGACCTCCTATAATATTTAGTAACAAATATCGTTAACACTATTCTTAGTATAAAAGTTATCTGGAAAATTGTCAAGGGTTTAGATAAATTATTTATAAAAATTTTCTGTATAAATTTATAAAAGTCCCTTCCTATGCTCTAAGTATTTTATCGAGCTAATTTATTTTCCCTCAGAAAATCGACTTTATCGATTATCAAAAAGCACTTTAAAAGTCATTGTTTATCTTTCTAAATATATTATCTGTCAAAACCTTAGCAGCATTATAGCCCATAAATTTTTCCCTTTGATTCATTGCCGCTACTTCTACTATTAGGGCAAGGTTCCTACCAGCCCTAACTGGAACAACCATGTGAGGAACTTTGATATTTAAGATTTCAATATAATGCTCATCTAGGCCAAGCCTATCATATTCATAGTCTTCCTTCCATTGTTCAAGCTCTATAACTAGGTCTATATCTGTCCTTACCTTTACAGCTCCAGATCCATAAAGTTTTCTGACATTTATAATACCTAGTCCCCTAAGTTCCATATAGTGCCTTATATTATCTGGTGAAGTTCCCGTAAGCTTGTTGTTGTATGCTATTATATCTACCATATCGTCCGCTATAAGCCTATGCCCCCTATTAATCAGGTCTAGAGCTGTTTCACTTTTACCAACAGAGGACTTACCCATAAGTAGGACTCCCATACCATATACTTCTAGGAGTTCTCCATGGACATTGGTAGTAGGAGCTAGGTGAAATTCTATCTCATTTGAGAGATCTGATATTAATCTGGTTGAGCTTTGAGGTGACCTAAGGAGAGTCACATCATAATAATCACATAGGTCGACTATATCCTGGTTAATAAACTTGTTGTAGGAAAATATAATTGCAGGAAGTTTATAGGATAAAATTCCCCTAAATCTCTCATACTGCATCCTAGAATCTAGGCTAAAGAGGTAGGTATATTCTACACTGCCTATAACCTGGATCCTATCATGAGGGAATTTCTCGAGGTATCCTGTAAGTTGTAGACCTGGTCTATTTATCTCGGCACTCCTAAGTTCGACTTGGTCAAAGTCTGATGCCTTGTGAATTATTTCTAGATCTAAACTTTCTACAATAGTCGATAGTTTTACTGTTCTATTGCGAGATCCACTCCTGACTTCCTCATCTATTTGATCACTTATATCGTCTATATTCTTGCTATCAGCCATACTTATCCTTTCAGTCTAAAGTATTTGTATATTTCTAAGGCCTGTTTTTTGCCGATTAGATCTACTTCCATAAGATCTTCTACACTGGCCTTTTTTATATTTGAAATTGTTTTAAAATGGTTTAGTAGGTTTTTCTTGGTCTTCTTGCCCACTCCCTTTATATTATCAAGCTCTGAAGTCTTGACGGTATCTTGCATAAGCTTCCTATGGTAATTTATGGCAAACCTGTGGGCTTCTTCTTGGATTTCGTAAATAAGTTTATAGACAGGATCGCGCCTATTGATAGGGATTTCTTGGTTATTGTAGATAATGGCCCTTGTCGTGTGCTTATTATCTTTAACAAGTCCTGCCACCTCTATGTCAAGTCCTACTTCCTTCAAAACCTCTAGGGCAATATTAACTTGACCCTTGCCTCCATCCATTAGTATGAGATCTGGTAAATAGCCAAAACCTGTAGTAGTATTGCCCTTAACAGCTTCTTCCTTGCCTCTTTTTAACCTCCTTGTCAGAATTTCCTTATGGGAGGCATAGTCGTTGGGTCCTTCTACGCTTTTTATCTTAAACTTCCTATATTCCTTGGGTGAAGGAATTCCATCTTCAAAGACAACCATAGACCCTACACTTTGGACTCCGGAAGTATTTGAAATATCGTAGGCCTCAATCCTGTGGATATTGTCAAGCTTCAAGATTTCAGTGAGCTGTTTTATACCAGAAGACTTTTTCCTTTCCTTTCTTTTGACCCTATTGTCATATTTAATCCTCATATCCATGGCATTTCTCATGGCCATATCAACAAGCTCTCTCTTCCTACCAAGCTTAGGCTCAATAAGACTTACCTTCCTGCCGTTTTTTTTGGTGAGGAATTTATTAATAGAATCTAGGTCAGATGGGAGGTTTTGGACAAGAATTTCCTTTGGTATATACATTATGTCCAGGTAAAATTGCTTGACAAAGGATGCCATTATATCAGCATCAGATTCTAGATAATCATTTTTTATTATAAAGTGTTCCCTATCTACAATCTTGCCAGACCTCATGAAAAACACTTGAATTATAACAGCATTTACCCCCTTAGATAATCCGATGATATCCAAGTCGTCTTCCTTGGTCTCGGAGACATTTTGCCTCTCCCTTAGAGTTGACAAGGCCCTATAGTAATCCCTGTACTTGGCTGCCATTTCAAAGTTTAAGTCCTTGCTTTCTTCATTCATTTTCTCTAGAACCCAATTTGATATCTTATCGGACTTATTTTCTAGGAAACTTTTGACATCCCCTATATGGTCCATGTAAGTCCCTTCGTCTTCCCTATCTACACAGGGTGCCTTGCATTTTTTGATAAAATAATTTAGGCAGGGTCTATCAAGTCTTACTTCCTTATCGAAGTTTAGATTACAGGTCCTAAAGGGATAGTAGAGGTGGAAGAGCTCTATGGCATCATTTACGGCATAAGCATCTGGATAAGGACCAAAGTAGTCTGACTTATCATTTACTATCCTTCTAACCTTTTGGATCCTAGGGAATTTTTCTTTTACAATTTTGATGTAGGGATATTGCTTGTCATCCCTTAGGACAATATTGTATTTCGGTCTATTTTTTTTGATTAAATTGCTTTCAAGAACTAGGGCCTCTACCTCGTTTTGAACAATGATATACTCAAAATGGTCAATATGGGAGACCATGGCTAGAACCTTGGCTCCCTTGTTTTTGCTATTATCAAAATATTGACTCACCCTATTTTTTAAATTAATGGCCTTGCCGACATATATTATTTCATCATCAGCATTTCTCATTATATAAACACCTGGCAGGTTGGGTAGTTCTTTTAATTTCTCTTTAATCTCTAATTTGGTCAAATTTCTTTACAGCTCTCTTTCAAATATTCCAAATTTTCCCCTTCTAGGTATGGAGATAATTTTTCATAAGTTTCCTTGTTGTAGTTGTTTAGCCATTCTATTTCATCCCTGGTTAACATCTCGACTTTAACTGGTCTGGTATCTATTGGCAAATAGGTCAATGTTTCAAATTGGTTGAACTTACCAAATTCATTCTCAAAGGCCCTCTTTACATAGGCTTCGTTCTCTATCCTAACTCCGTGGCTTCCTTCGATATAAAGACCTGGTTCGATTGATGTGGTCATGTTTTCAACAAATTCACACTTGTCCCCATTAGCTATTCTTTGTGGACCTTCGTGAACTGTAAGGACAAAGCCAACCCCATGACCTGTGCCATGGAAGAAGTCCTTACCGGCCTTCCATAATGGATACTTGGCAATAGCATCAAGCCTTGCCCCTGTAGTTTTATCCTTGAAACGAGCCAAGAATAGGCTTAGGAAGGATTTAAGAACTAGAGTGTAGTCTATCTTTTCGCTTTCATTAAGGTCCCCTAGGGCTATGGTTCTAGTAATATCTGTAGTACCTTCCTTGTAGTGGGCTCCTGAATCAACTAGGATCAAGCCCCTATCCCTTATAGTTTTGGAGCCTGATGCCTTTGGAGCGTAGTGAACTATAGCCGCATTTTCTTTATAGCCTGCTATTGTTTCAAAGGATTCTTCTATGAAGGTCTCCTCCTCACTTCTCATATCGTGTAGCTTCTTGCTAGCTAGAAGCTCATTAAGAGATCCGGTCTTGGCACCTACTTCTAGCCAATTGAAAAATTTAACAAGGGCAACTCCATCCTTAATGTAGGCTTTTTTGACATTTTCTATTTCTTTATCAGTCTTTATGGCCTTCATCCAAGTCGTTATATTTACTCCTTGGGAAATTTTGACATTGGAATTTATGGCATCATAGATTGATACGTTGGTTCTTTCTGGATCAAGGAAGATCCTGCTCTTGCCAGATATATTCGACAAAAGTCTATAGATTCCTTGGTAGGAATGAATCTTAACTCCCTTATCTTCTAGATAATTACGTACCTCATCAGAAAGTTTATCCTCATCTATACATAAATCTAGACTGTCTTTACCGATTAATACATAAGATAGGACAACTTGGTTGTACTCAACATCGTTACCCCTAATATTTAGTAGATAGCAGATATCTTCTGGAGCACCCAAGAAAATATAGTCATAAGCATTTTCTTCCATGACTTCCCTTATTCTAATAAGCCTATCCTCTAGGCTCTCTCCTGTGTATTCTTCTTGCATAATCCATACAGGCTCCTTTGGTAGGTCAGGTCTATCTTCCCAAATATCAGAAATATAGTCGACATCACTTACTAGTATCCTAGACCCTATATTTTCGCTTAGGTCCTTGTAACCCTTTACTGAATAAGTATTTCCATCAAAGGCAATTTTACCAAACTCAGAAACATTTTCATCCAAATATTCTAAGAGGGTAGGTACTCCTTCCACACCCATCTTCATTAGCTTGAAGCTACCTGCCTTAAGCTCCTCGCTTGCTTGCAAGAAGTATCTTGAATCAGTCCACAACAAGGCCTCATCCATAGTAATGAGGGCAGTTCCTGATGAACCTGTAAAACCAGAAATAAACTCCCTGGTCTTGTAGTAGTCTGATATATACTCACTTTGATGAGGATCAGATGTTGGAACAATATAGGCATCGATGTTCCTGTCCTTCATCAATTTTCTTAGTTTCTCTATTCTATCATTTATAATCATAATTATCTCCTTATAAATAAAAGTAAAGTCCTTGATACTATTATACTAATTATAATTAATTTACATACTTTTTTTATAAGCATATTACGATTGCTATCAGGCTAATTTTCTAAAAATAACAAATCAAAAGTATTCTTCTATAAAAAACTTTTCTTTATCCTAGAAGAGTATAATAATAAAAAGAAAGAAGGTATATATGGATAAAATAATTGAAAGATTTTTAAAATATGTTGCAATGGAAACTACTAGTGATCCATCCTTGGCAGAAGAAAGAAAGCCTACCACTGATGGTCAAATAGTCCTCGCTAAGGAGCTAAAAAAAGAATTAGAAGAACTTGGACTAGAAGCATCTATCAATGAAGAGGGCTTTGTCTTTTCTAAACTACCTGCCAATACTGACAAAAAACTTCCTAGGGTTGGATTCCTATCCCACATGGATACCTCCCCAGAGATGTATGGCAAGATAGAAGAGCCTCAAATTATAAAATACGAGGGTGGAGATATAAAACTTAACCAAGAAAGGTCAATCACAGTTGAAGAATTCCCTATACTTAAAAAACTTGAAGGCCTAACCCTAATTACAACCAGAGGAGAAAGCCTCCTAGGAGCTGATGATAAGTCAGGTATAGCTTCAATTATGAATGCAATCGAATACCTAATAAATAACCCTGACATAGAACATGGGGATGTCCTCATAGCCTTTACCCCTGATGAAGAAATTGGTACAGGATGTGATACCTTCCCGGTTGAAGAATTTGGAGCTGACTTTGCCTACACTGTAGATGGTGGTAACCTTGGCGAACTAGAATATGAATCCTTCAATGCTGCTGGTGCTGATGTTTATATCAAGGGTAAATCAATCCACCCAGGCTCAGCAAAGAACACCATGATTAACTCAATAACAGTGGCTCGTGAGTTTGATAGCCTCCTTGGCGATGTAAGAAGACCAGAGCATACCGAAAATTATGAGGGCTTCTTTCATCTATTGAATATCAAAGGCGACATCGAAAACACCCATCTAGAATATATAATTAGAGAGCATGATAGGGAAAAATTTGAAGCCATGAAGGAAGAATTCAAGTCCTACGGAGAATTTTTAAATAAAAAATATGGAAGCGAGCTTGTTAGGATAGAAATGAAAGATTCCTACTACAATATGGGAGAGGTCATAGCTGACAAGATGGAAATAGTGGACTATGCAAAAAGGGCTATGGAAAATCTAGACATCAAACCAATAATCCAACCAATCCGTGGTGGTACAGATGGATCAAAACTTTCCTTTATGGGACTTCCTACCCCAAACATCTTTACTGGAGGAATGAACTTCCACGGTGTCTATGAACTCATACCAATAGAGCATTTAAAACTAGCAAGTGAAACCATAGTAGAGATCATAAAAGAAATAGCTAAGAATAATTAGTGAAAAATTTTTTAAAATCTGTTACAATAGAAGTATAAATAATAGGAAAAGGAGATTATTATGTCAGATAACAAAATTAGCAATGAAAACCAATATAGAGGAGATAAGGAATTAGATAAAGAATTAAGATCTAAAGCAGACAATTCTGGTGGAGAAACATTAGACAAAAAACTAAGCTCTGACCAAGAAAATCTAAGATCAATCACTGACGAAGCTGACGAAAACTCAAACGTTGGTGTTGAATCACGCAGAACAAGATCTGAATTCTCAGAAAATCCATCTGAAGACGAGTAATTCGAAAATACCAATTGACGGAGTAAAGCTCCGTCTTTTTTGTTTATTTTTAATCTTTCCAAATAAATATTTATAGTAAACATTGCTTATCAATTTTTATATCACAAAGTATGTTACTCCCATGAATTCTAAGAAAGATATTGAATTATTTTATCTAGGTTGTTTTTAAAGATTAGTATTGTAATGCAAATACCAAGTCGTCCTCTTCCCCAAAAAGAAATTTATATTTGAGCAATTGGATAGAACTGAAATAGTAAGTCTATTTTTTATAAAATTAACTTTTATAAGAACTTTAACACTCTCTATATAAACCCTAAGTTTATAGAATTTATTCAAATCCTATAAAAGATATACCTATAAAAATCATAGAATAAACAAGTCCTCCCGATTATAACTACTTATAATCAGAAGGTCTTGTTTCTTTTAGTACTTTATTCTTCAATTTTCTTTCTTACCATATCTCCTTCCCTTAATGGGAGGTCGATTTTTATGAAGATTCTTTCCTTTGGTACATTGGCTACTTCTATATCTTCACCCTTTTTGTTTTTCATATTGTCTATTTTTACTTGGTAGAAATCTGGAGAATTGGAGAAGATTTCTATTTCATCTCCTAAGAAAAACCTATTTCTCTGTTCAATTTCAGCTATTTTGCTTTCTTCATCATAGGATTTGACTACTCCTATGAAGTCATAGGTCCTGATATAGGATGAAGATCCATAGTTTTGGGATGTTTCGTCTGGCTTGTTGTAGAAGAAGGCCTTGGTAAAGTGCCTGTGGCTGGCTTTTTGGATTTCTTTTAGGTATTTTTGAGCTACTTCTTCATTGTATTCACCTTTATAATAGGCATCTATGGCTTGCCTATATGACCTAATTACTGTCGCTACATAGAAGGCTGTCTTCATCCTTCCTTCTATCTTAAAGGAGTCAATTCCTGCCTCAATTAGCTTATCTATTTCATCAATTAGGCAGAGGTCCTTGGAGTTCATGATGAAGGTTCCACCATTTTCGTCTTCGCCTATAGGGTAGTATTCTCCAGGCCTATTTTCTTCTTGAATGGTGTATTTCCATCTGCAAGCTTGGGCGCAGTCTCCCCTATTTGCATCCCTTCCTGTCATGTAGTTAGATAGGAGGCACCTACCTGAGTAGGATATGCACATGGCTCCATGGATAAAGCATTCTATTTCCATATCTTCAGGGGTATTGGCCTTTATTTTTTTGATTTCTTCAAATGATAGCTCTCTAGCTAGGATTATTCTCTTGGCTCCCATATCATGCCAAAATTTAACTGTTTGACTATTTGTAACAGAGGCCTGGGTTGATATATGGAGGTCTATATTGGTGTTTTCCTTGGCTAGGGCAAAAATTCCAGGATCTGATATAATTAGGGCATCTACCTTGATTTCATCAAGAAATTTTAGGTAATCTACTATGCCGACCATATCCTCATCATGGGGTAAGACATTCATGGTTACATGGACCCTTATATCTCTCTCATGGGAGTAGGCAACTGCCTCTCTTAGGTCATCTTTTGAGAAATTTTTGGCATTAGCCCTAAGACCGAAGCTATCTCCTGCCAAAAACACAGCATTGGCACCGTATTTTATAGCGGCCTTTAGCCTCTCCATATCTCCTGCCGGAGCTAATAATTCAACTTGTTTAGTCATTTTCTCTCCTTACACTTAAACTTATACCATCGCCTATGGGTAGAATTGATGTGTAATAATCTTCCCTTGCAGTAATATAAGCTAAAAATTTCCTCAATCTTTTGACTATGGTAATCTTTCTTCGCTCAATAAGATCATCATTACAGACTTCTCCCCTAAATAAAATATTATCACACACTATGACTCCTTTATTATTAAGGAGCTTATGAGCCTCGTCAAAATATTTTTTGTAGGAAGCCTTATTTGCATCTATAAAAATAAAATCAAAGCCTTGATCTAACTTAGACAAGGCTCTTTCTGCATCATCATTTATTAATGTGACTTTTTTATTATATTTTTCAAAATTAGATCTTGCAAGATCTGCCATATTTTTATCAAGTTCTATAGTAATTATATCAGCTCCTGTGTATTTTTCGAATACTAGGGAGCTATAACCTATGGCAGTTCCAATTTCTAAAATCTTCTTTGGTCTTATAATACTTAAGAGACTTACGAGAAAAGACTTAGTTTCTTCTCTCATTATAGGGACTTTGTTATCCCTTGCGTATTTTCTAAGCTCTACAAAGTCCAAGTCATCTATTAAGTCTTCTATAAATGATGTGGTATGAGGGTAATTAATTTTATCTTCAGTCATTTACAATCTCTGAAATTACAGGTAGGATCATAGGATCACGACCTAGCTCGTTATAGATATAGGATTTTAAATCTTCTCTTATCTTATATTTTATTTGGCTAATAGCCCTAATTTCCTTATCTTGACACTTCTTGATAGACCTTAATACTACATCTTTTGAGTTTTCGATAATGTCTTGGTTTTCTTTAACATATACAAAACCTCTTGATACTATCTCTGGTCCTGCAAGGAGTCTTTGGGTGTGCTTGTCTATAGTCAAGGATACTACAACCAAGCCATCTTCTGATAGGTGCTTACGGTCTTTAAGAACAATATTACCTACATCTCCTATACCTGATCCATCTATTAAGATATTACCAGCTTGGACCTTGCCATGGATCCTAGCAGACTTCTTGGTAAATTCAAATACATCTCCATTTGATCCAATATAGATCCTATCCTTAGGGTGGCCCATAGATACTGCTATATCAGAATGTTTTTGGAGTTGTCTAATCTCACCATGGACTGGCACTAGGAACTTTGGTGTAACTAGTTGGTACATAAGCTTGATTTCTTCTTGGCAGGCATGGCCTGAAGCATGGACCTTGGCGAGGGATGAATAAATTATATTACATCCTATCTTGGTAAGATTATTGATTGTATTGTTGATTGCCATTTCGTTGCCTGGAATTACTGATGATGATAGGATAACAGTATCAGTTTCATTTAGGTGGATTTGCTTGTGTTCTCCTGCTGCCATCCTAGTTAGGGCTGATAGGGGTTCTCCTTGAGTACCTGTGGATAGAACAACTATTTCATCGTCAGCGTAGTTCTTTAGGCTCTTCATATCAATAATGGTGTTTGGTTTTAGCTTTAGATAACCTAATTCCTTGGCTATCCTTACATTATTGAGCATAGACCTTCCAGAAAGAGCAACCTTCTTGTTGTATCTCTCTGCTGCATATATAACTTGTTGGACCCTGTGGAGGTTTGATGCAAAGGTTGCAACAATTATCCTAGATCTTGCCCTACCAAAAAGTTGGATAAAGGTCTCTCCAACTTCCCTCTCACTTATGCTATATCCTTCTCTTTCTACATTAGTTGAATCTGCAAATAGGGCAAGTACTCCCTTTTTACCAAGTTCAGCTAGTCTTTGGATATCAGTTGGATCATTATCTATTGGTGTAAAGTCCATCTTGAAGTCACCAGTGAAGATTATTCTTCCGATTGGTGTTTTGACTGCTATAATGCAAGCATCTGGAATTGAGTGGCTGGCTCTAATAAATTCAACAGTAAAACAACCTGCCTTAACAGTATTGTTTACATTAACCATCTTTATCTTGTTAGGGTTTAAGCCATGTTCCTTAAATTTATTTTCCAAAAGTCCCTTAGTTAGTTTAGAACAATAAACATTGGTATCTATTTCTTTTAGAAAATATGGTATAGCACCAATATGGTCTTCATGGGCATGGGTTACAAATATCCCCCTAAGCTTATCCTTGTTTTCTTCAACATAGGTAAAATCAGGAATAACTGTGTCTACTCCCAGCATATCAGCATCAGGGAAGGTTAGACCACAGTCTATCATTATCATATCATTTCCATACTCAACTATAGTTGAGTTCTTACCTACTTCTTGTAATCCCCCTAGTGGGATGACTCTTAACTTTTTATCATCTTTCATTTTTACTCCTTGTTATTCCTACAATCGGAGCAAGTACCATAAATTCTCAATGAATAATAGTCAAGTTCAAAATCATACTTTTCACTTAAGGATGATCTCATCTCTTCACTATCTATACACTCAACTTCTATGATTTTTCCACAGTTGGTACATATCAAATGATCATGGTGTTCATGGTTTTTGTCAATTAATTCATAGGTGTAAGCATTGTCTGTAAATTCTTGCTTATTGACAATCCCTAACTCTTCAAAAATATTAAGGGTTCTATAAACTGTAGCTATACCAACTTGCTTGTGTTCTAAATGAATTTCAGAAAAAAGTTCCTCAGGCGTTATATGTTTTGCCTCTGAGTCTTGGAGGGCTTTGAATACTATTTGTCTTTGCTTGGTAAATTTTTGGTTGTTCTGTTCAAAAATCTTCTTAACCTGATCAATATTCATCTTTTTCTTCTTTCATCTCTTCATAAAAGCTAATGATTTCATCTAATTTTTTATCATCGTCTATAGCCTTAAATATAATTTCCTTATCTTCTTCAATAATTTCACAAATTAGAATCAATTCATCATTTACTTGCTTTAGGGCGGCATAATTTGCTTCGTCTACTCCGAATGTATCTATTAGTTCAAATTCAACTTCATTATTCTCTTCGTCGAGTAAAATAATCTTATCCATTTTTTCTCCTATCCAAATATGTTTGTAGAATAAAGGCTGCCGCAATCTTGTCTATATACTTCTTGCGATTTTCTCTTCTAACTTTCATATCCATAAGGACAGCCTCTGATTGAATAGTAGTCATGCGTTCATCTTCATATACAATTTCGATATCAATTTCTTTCTTTATAATGTCGACAAAGCTCATCACCTTCATAGATTGGGGACCTATAGTATTGTTCATATTCTTAGGTAGACCCACTACAAGAAGGCCAGCTTTGTATTCCTTTATCAATTCCTTAAGCCTATTGATATCATTTTTAACTTTTGTTCTCTTTATAGTTTCTACTGGTTGGGCGAGTAAAAACATAGGGTCACTTACAGCAACCCCGATTGTTTTATCACCGACATCAAGTCCTATTATTCTACTCATTAATATATTCTTCTAATAATTCTTCTAATAACCTATCTCTATCTATTGATCTTATAAGTTTTCTAGCTCCGTTATGAGCAGTTATATAAGTTGGATCACCTGATAATAAATATCCCACTATTTGACCTGTTGGATTGTATCCTTTTTCCTTTAGGGCAGCATATACTGTTGTTAGTATTTCCCTTATGTCTTTTTCTGAATCTTTTTGTGCTTTAAATAGCATGGTCTCATTGAAGTTATTCTTATCAGTCATATATATACTCCTTAAATGATTTCGTAAACTTTATCTAGAGCCTCATCTAACTTAGAAATGTCCTTTCCTCCAGCTTGAGCAAAGTTCTTTCTACCACCACCGTTTCCTCCAGTAATTTGGGCAACGGTTCTTACGATTTTACCTGCATCATATCTATCTGTTAGCTTATCATCCACTGAAACTGTAAATACTATCTTATCATCCACAGAAGCAAAGACTATAATTAGATTATCTACCTTGCTCTTGATCCTATTTTCATAGTCACGTAGCTCATCCATACTAGCCTTGTCAAACTTCTTGACTAGGACGTTAACACCGTTAATTTCTTTGATAGCTTCTTTTAATTCTCCAACTATATCTTGGGAGCTTGTAGCCTTTAGTCTATTAATCTCTTGTTTTTGACTTTCTATCTCAGCTTTTAGGTTATCAATCCTATTTTCGATGTTGTTTTGATTGGTATTTAATTGTCTAGCTATGCTTGCTAGCTTATTTTCATCTTCTAACAAGAGCTCATATACCTTAGTTCCTGTTATAGCTTCTATTCTTCTAACTCCAGCTGATACTGAAGACTCTGATTTGATTTTAAACATCAATATATCTGATGTGTTATTTACATGGCAGCCACCACAAAGTTCCTTTGAGTAATCTCCCATGCTTACAACTCTAACCTTATCCTTATACTTATCTTCAAATAAGCCTATAGCACCTGCTTCTTGTGAGTCCTTGTAGTCCATAATTTCCTTGGTAACTACATCTCTCTTGGCAATTTGCCTATTAACAATTTGCTCTATTTGAGATAACTCTTCACTTGTCAAGGCCTTATTGTGGGTAAAGTCAAATCTTAATTTATTTTCATCTACCAGTGATCCTGCTTGTCCAACTTGACTTCCTAATACATCTTTTAGTGCTTGGTCTAATAGGTGGGTAGCTGAGTGGTTTCTCTCGATAGCATAACGTCTATCCTTATCTACCTCAAAGCTTGCCCCATCATTTATAGCTAGTTTTCCTTCTATAACTTCTACATAATGGAAATAGATATCTTTTTGCTTTTGGACGTCGATTACCCTTGCCTTAAAGTTTTCATTATAGATATATCCTGTATCGGCAACTTCCCCGCCGCCCTCAGCATAAAACGAAGTCTTATCAGATATTACTATACCATTTTCTCCTTGATCTTCACTTATAGAATCAACTTGATCATTATTTTGGTAGAGTCTAAGAACCTTGCCTTCTACGACTAGGTTGTCATAACCTAGGAAGTCGGTCTTAGCGATGCCTTCAGTATTTAGGTTATCAAGTGACCAACCTGCCTCTTTCTTCCTAGCATCCCTGGCTGTTTGCTTTTGGATTTCCATTTCCTTATCGAAGGCCTCTTCATCAACACTTAGGTTATTTTCTTCTAGTATTTCCTTGGTTAAGTCTAGTGGGAAACCATAGGTGTCATACAATCTAAAGGCTTCTTTTCCATCAAGGATAGACTCACCCTTAGCTTTGATAGCTTCGATCTTTTCTTCTAGCATAAGTAGGCCTTGGTCGATAGTTTTTTGGAATCTGTCTTCTTCTTCTATGATTATTTCTTTAATTTTTTCTCTATTGTCTTCTAGTTCTTGGTATTCTACCTTGTAGGAATCTATTACCTTATCAACTATTTTACTTAGGAATTCTCCTTCTATTCCTAGTAATTTTCCATGCCTATACGCTCTTCTTATAAGTCTTCTAAGAACATAGCCTCTCTTTTCATTTGATGGAATTACTCCATCTCCTACTAAAAAGGTCATAGCCTTGGTATGATCTGCTATTACTCTGATAGATACATCGGATTTCTTGTCTTTCTTATATTTTTTGCCAGAAACTTTTTCAATTTCATCAATGATAGCAGCCATAACGTCAACTTCAAAGATGTTGTCTTTTTCTTGAAGGACCATGGCAATCCTCTCAAGACCCATACCTGTATCTATATTTGGATGGGCAAGTGGAGTGTAATTTTTATCCTTTTCCTTGTTAAATTGGGTAAATACTAGATTCCACACTTCCATAAACCTATCTGAATCATCATTGCCAGGTTTAGTATCATTCTCATCTACTGCCCTAGCTTCTCCCCTATCGACAAAGATTTCTGAACAAGGACCACATGGACCCATTTCGATTTCCCAGAAGTTATCTTCCTTGCCTTGTCTCAAAATTCTTTCTGGATCTATACCTATCTTATCCTTCCATATATTGTAGGCTTCATCATCATCCTTGTAAACTGTTACCCATAGGAGGTCCTTAGAAATTTCAAGTTCTGAAGTCAAAAATTCGTAGGCCCAGCTTATGGCTTCTTCCTTAAAATAATCCCCAAAGGAAAAGTTACCCAGCATCTCAAAGAATGTTCCATGGCGTTCAGTCTTCCCAACTCTCTCAATATCTGCAGTCCTAACACATTTTTGAGATGAAGTCGCCCTATTATTTTTCATCTTCTTCTCACCAGTAAAATATTTCTTTAGGGGTGCCATACCAGCATTTATTAGTAGTAGTGAATCATCATCTACAGGTATTAGTGGAAAAGATTTAAGTAGGGTATGGCCCTTGTCCTTAGCAAAAAAGTTTAAAAATTTACTTCTTAACTCATTCATTCCTAATTGTTTCATTTGTTTACCTCATACTTCTTGATTTATAATATTTTCTAAAGTAATAGAATCAACAGCGTCGTTAATTACCTGGTCTATCCTATTAAAAACACTGTATGCATCACACTTATTGTAGCAGTCATAACTACCACTTACACATTCACTCATCGTGATATTTCCCTCAAGGGCCCTCAAAACCTCGCCGACACTTATATCCTTGAGGTCTTTTGTAATCATATAGCCACCCTTGGGGCCTCTTTGAGACTTGATTAGTCCCTCGTTTTTTAAGAGCCTAATTAGCTGTTCCAAGTAGTTCTCTGATAAATTTAGCTTATCGGAGATTTCGGATACAGATATATAGCCCTTGTTCTTATTGGAAGCCAGGTAGCACATGGCTCTCAATCCATACCTTCCTCTTGTTGATAATTTCATTTTATCACCTATATTGTTATTAAATCCTTCAATGCCTCGAAAAATTTATCGCCTATTCCAGTAACTTTTTTTATGTCTTCGATTTTTTCAAATCGATTTTCTTCTCTATAGTTTATAATGGCTTCTGCTCTTTTTTCTCCAACATTGGGAAGCTCCATAAGCTCTTCCTTGCTGGCAGTGTTTATATTGACAAGTCCACCAGCACTTGTACTTTCGCTCAAATTTAGGTCTTCTTCTATAATATCTTCATCGATATCCGGTATGTATATTTTCATTTGGTCTTCTAATTTAATAGCTAAATTCAAGTTCTTGTTGTTGGCTCTTTCTGTTAGGCCTCCTGCCATTTTTATTAAATCCTCAAGCCTATCATCATCTCCTATGATATAGACACCAGGATTTGTGATTTGGCCTGTTATGTAGACTTTTCTATCAGCCTTTTCCTTAGTAATTTCTTCTTGATTTTCTTCAGAAATACTATCTTCTGCTATTATTTTTAAATCTTCGTCCCTTTTAAAGGCACTAGAAAAGTCTCCCTTAAAGAAACTCCTAGCACCCAGGGCAACTATTACAACTACCAAAAAATAAATTATCTTATCTCTTTTATCCTCTGACATTGTAAGCTCCTACAATTTAGGGAACTATCTCTCCCATAAATTATCTAAGTCGTAAAATTCACGTTGTTTTTGTGTAAATATGTGAACAATTACATCTCCTACATCAAGGAGAATCCATTCACCCTCCCTAAGACCCTCCTTAGAAAATACCTTATATCCTTCCTTTTCTAGGTCTTCTTCGACATAATCTGCCAAGGCGCGGGTTTGGTTAATTGATCCACCACTTGCTATAATGAAAGCATCAGCTACTGACGAATTATCTAGCTCTATAGTTTTTATATCTATAGCAAGTTTATCGTCTAAGGTCTTTAAAATTCTTTCAACTTTTTCCATTTTTCTCCTTTATTAGATAATTTCTAGCCTCAAAAGTAAGACTTTCGATATAAGACTTCTTATCTATTAAAAACTTTATATTATGATCTAGGCACTCTAAAAGTCCCTGATCGATATCCTCAAAAGCCTTTTTCCTTATATCCTCTACTCCTGGATAGTCCCTTTTTTCTTCGATGGCATCTGCCAAGAATACTATCTTCTCATAGAGGCTCATATTGGCCCTACCAGTCGTGTGGTACCTTATAGCATCTAGGATATCATTATCTTTAATATTATACACTTTTTGGGCAACTTCTGCCCCTACAAATGCATGGATAACAGGACTTGTTGGATCGATTTTTTCATCTATCTTTAGGTCAAGCTCTCTTATATATTTCTCTTCATTGTACTTGGCACAATCATGCAAAACGGCCGCCGCCTTTACCTTGTCAACTTCTATATCAAGATCTTCACTTAGCTTAATAGCTGCATCTACCACTCTTAGACTATGCTTGTAACGTTTTTTGCCTATGTCCTCCAATAGCTTATCCTTATATAAGTCTATATCAAACATACAACCCCCTATTTTCTATTATATATTTTACTCCATCCCTTACTAAGTATTTGATGCTTTTGTCATCCTTAACCAAGCCCCTAATAAGGGTTGATGAGATATTTATATTTAGGTTGTTTATTAAAAAAATATTTGGATTATCCTTCCTTATATCGTGAACCTTCCTAACCAGTTCGCTATCTTCGTCTATATTAGACCTGGTAAAGACAATAATATTGGTATCCAAGATATCCTCGTAGTTTTTCCAGGTATCTATGGTTAAGAAAGAATCTTCTCCCATGATATAAAAAATATCATCATCTGGAAAATTTTCCCTAAAATATTTTATAGTATCGTCAGTGTAGTGAACTATATGGTCTGTGGATTCATAGGTTGATAGGACTAGCTTGTCATTATCCTTTATGGCTTCGCTCACCATCTCAACTCTAATACTTGTAGCAGTCTTTTTCCTATCTCTCTTGTGGGGAGGATCTGAGCTTGGCAAAATTATAACCCTATCCAAATTCATATAGTTAATACAATTTTCCACAACTATAAGATGGCCAATGTGAATGGGGTCAAAAGTTCCTCCAAAAAGTCCTATCCTCATTATAATCCGTACTTATTTTCTTCGTTTTTTCTATAAATTGTAAAAATTGAACCCAGGTGGGATATAAATTCTGCATCGAGTCTTTCGATAACATCATTTACTATCTCTTCTTGGTCATCTAAATTATTAGATAAAATTTTGATCTTAATTAGCTCTCTTGCTTCCAAGGCTTCATCTATAGCCTCAATTAACTCATCAGTTATAGAATTTTTGCCTATATTTATTACAGGCTTAAAATCATGTGCCTCTTGCTTGAGAGCTGCTCTTTGTTTACCTGTTAACATAAATTCCCCTATTCGTAATATTCAAATACAATATCTCCAAAGGCTACGCTGTCACCTTCTTCGATACCCATTTCCTTTAACTTATCAAAAACTCCCATTTCCCTAAGTTTTTTCTCAAAGTGCATGGCTCCGTCATATTCCTTGTAGTCGACCTTCTCTAAGAGGTTGTCAACCCTCTTACCATAAACAAGGTAGATATCTCCATCCTTGCCAAAGTTTAGGTCATAGTCGATTTTCTTATTGTAGAAGCTATCTAGGAAGTCTTCGTCAACTTCTTCCATTAGGTCAAATTCCTTGGCCTTACTTTGACTTAACAAGTCATAAACACCATCTATTAATTCTTTTATACCCTTAGTTGTAGCAGCTGATATGGTAAATATCTTATATTTTTCACCAAATTCTTCTATAAACTTATCAGCATTGTTATTATAATCTAAGTCAGACTTATTGAGGGCCACTATCATTGGCTTATCCCCTAGTCTATCATCATATAGGCTTAGTTCCTTGTTTATTAACTTAAAGTCTTCTATAGGATCTCTACCCTCTATGCCAGATATATCTACCAAGTGTACTAGGACCCTACACCTTTCTATGTGCTTTAAGAAATCATGGCCCAAGCCATTTCCATCGCTAGCCCCCTCTATAAGACCAGGAATATCAGCCACTATAAAGCTTCTTTCCCTATCTATATTTACAACTCCGAGATTTGGATCAAGGGTTGTGAAGTGGTAGTTGGCAATTTTGGGCTTGGCCTTTGATATTACTGAGATTAGGGTAGACTTACCTACATTAGGTAGACCGACAAGGCCCACGTCAGCAAGGATTTTAAGTTCTAGTATTACTTCTATCTCTTGGCCCTTTTTGCCTATTTCTGCAAACCTAGGAGCTTGTCTAATGGAGCTTTTGAAGTGGACATTACCCCTGCCCCCCTTGCCTCCCTTGGCAATTACAAATTCTTCTCCATCGACACTCATATCTTTAACAATTACATTAGATTCTGCTTCTCTTATAACTGTACCCATTGGGACATTAATATAAAGATCTTCGCCTTTTTTGCCAAATTTTTTGCTCTTGCCACCAGCTTCTCCATTAGGAGCCAGGTACTTTGTCTTATATCTAAATTCATCTAGGGTTGATAGGTTTCTAGTAGCCCTAAGGACAATAGAGCCACCATTACCACCATCGCCACCGGCAGGGCCACCGTTTGGCTCATACTTTTCTCTTCTCCAAGCAACAGCTCCGTTTCCACCATCTCCTGCCTTGAGGTATACTTTTGCGTAATCTATCATAGGATTTTCCTCTCATATAAAAAAGCTTGCCAACAGGCAAGCCCTAATTTAAGCTATTTCTTCTTGAGCGTAAACAGAAACTTGCTTTCTGTCTCTTCCTCTTCTTTCAAATTTAACAACGCCTTCGCATACAGCATATAGAGTATCATCAGCACCCTTTTTAACATTGTTGCCTGGATGAATCTTGGTTCCTCTTTGTCTTACTATGATTGTTCCAGCATTAACAAATTGTCCATCGCTTCTCTTAACACCAAGCATTTTAGGATTTGAATCTCTACCGTTCTTTGATGAAGATACTCCCTTTTTACTTGACAATCTTTGTAAATCAATATTTCTTATCATATTCAAGTCTCCTTATAATTTAATTTTACGTAATCACCATAATTCGATAATAAAGTTTGGACTCCTGTTTCAAAATAAGCAAATACTGTTGCTATTTCCTTGCTATCTTCATCTGTTCTCAAATACAATATATCACCATCGTCGATAAATTCTACCTTATCAGCATATTGGTCCAAGGTATTTACACATGAATAAGCAAGTATTGTAACAGCAGAGCAAACTATATCGCTGCCATGTTCAGCAAAGTCTGCATGGCCTCTTATTTCATAACCTACTCTTCTATCGTCTTTAATTAATACTTCAACATTAATCATTAAAGAGATATGCTATCAATTTTTACTAAAGTATAAGGTTGTCTGTGACCGTGTTTTTTTCTGTATTTTTTCTTTGGTTTATACTTAAATACAACTATTTTCTTTTCTTTGTTTTGATCTTCAACTGTCGCAGTAACTTTTGCGTTTTCTACGTATGGAGCTCCAACTTTTACTTCATCTCCTGCTACTAAAAGAACTTGATCAAATTCTACGGTTTCACCAACTTCGTTGTTAAGTTTTTCAACTCTAACTAAGTCACCTTCTGATACTTTGTATTGTTTTCCACCTGTCTTTATAATTGCGTACATGGAAACCTCCTATTACTTAAAATTCTCGCCAGATTTGGGGATCAGAACCCGAAACTGAGCGGTTTACTTATTTATATTACTGTACTTTACCATCCTTGTCAAGATATTTTTATAATTTCCATTGATTTTATAGCATCTTCTTCTAATTTTTCTATATCTAAGTTTTCTTCAGATTTCTTTATAAATTCAAGCTTAGGTTTTGTTACTGGATTTGCTGGGGCAAAGATAGAGCAGCAATCATCATAAGGTTCAATTGCCTTCTCATAGGTATCTATATTTACAGAGATATCTATTATATCCTTCTTGTCCATGGCTATAAGGGGTCTAAGGATAGGTAAATCTGTCGCTTCATTTATTACAGAAACTGACTCTATTGTTTGGCTTGCCACTTGCCCTAGGCTCTCACCTGTAATAAGGCTTTGGTAGCCATAATCTTTTGCAAGCTTACTTGCAATTCTCATCATAAACCTCCTAGATAAAATCGTAGTATCCCTTCTAGGACAATTTTGACTGATGGCCTTATATATTTCTGCGAGATTTATTGAATAAACTGTCATTTCTCCAGTATAGGCTGATAAAAGTCTTGCAAGATCCATAGCCTTTTGGTGGGCCCTCTTTGAGGTAAAGGGATAAGAATGGAAGTGGAGGGCGTTTATCTCCATCCCTCTCTTTGCCATAAGAAAACCTGCAACAGGTGAATCAATCCCACCAGATAAAAGCAAGAGTCCACTACCAGATGAACCTATAGGTAGGCCTCCTAGACCCTCTTCCCTTACTATATAAACATAGGCATGGGCCTTGATATCGATGCTTATTACAAAATCAGGCTTATGGACATCAACACTCAAGTTTTTCTTATTTTTTAGGACTACTCCACCTATCTTGCTGGATAATTGAGGAGATATAAGAGGAAAGGACTTGTCAGTTCTCTTTGACTCAACCTTAAAGGTTTTAGCTTGGTCCCCGTAATAAAACTCTACAAGGTCGATTACACTCTTTGATAAGACTTCTAGGTCTTTCTCCGTTTTTATAACCTCTGCTATGTAGGAAATACCAAAAACCTTCTTGATTTCTTTTTTTAGCCTATCAAATTTGGGCCTATCTGCCTTGATATAGAGTTTAGAAGACTCTACATACATATCTTCATAGCCTATATCCTTTATATTTCTTTTTATATTATTAATAGCAGTCTTGTAAAAGGTATTTCTATTCTTACCCTTTAAGAAAATCTCTCCAAAGCTTATTGCTAGTAACCATTCCATTAAAAAACTCCTCTTATCATTTCAATACCCTCTCTTAGGGCTTCTACTGTCGTGTCTAAATCTTCCCTTCTTATATCCCTTGAAAAAGAAAATCTAATAGCCCCATCAATATAATCCACAGGTACATCTATGGCAGATAGAATCCTGCTCTTGGCTCCCAAGGCACAGGCTGATCCTGATGAAACATAAATCTCCCTATCTTCTAGAAAATGAACTAGGACCTCAGACTTTATATTTTTGAAGGCAACATTTAATATATAGGGACTATAATATTCTTCTGGAGAAATAACCATATAATCACTTATACTTTCTTCTATTTTTTCTTTGAGATAAGTCCTAAGTCCGTCTATATAGGAATAATTATCCTCATTTACAGCGTCCCTTAAGGCTACTGCCATGGCATAGATGGCTGGATGATTTTCTGTACCAGAACTTATCACCTCTTGCCTGCCACCAAAGAGAAGTGGTTTTATCTTTGATAGAATCTTCTTTTTGACGTAAAGGCCCCCTACTCCCTTGGGTCCGTGAAACTTGTGGCCAGAAAAACTCATTGTATCAACACCAAGATCTTCTACATCTACAGGAATTTTTCCTAGGGCCTGGGTTCCATCCAAGTGGATCAAAATGTTTTCATCAAAGTCTTTTACAATTTTACTAATAGTCTTTATATCAGTAATTGACCCAGTTTCATTGTTTACATAGATTAGTGATAGAAGTTTGACCTCATGGGATAGATTTTTCTTCAAATCATCTAGATCTATCTGTCCATCCCTTGTATTTTTCAAATAAATCACTTTCTTGAAGTCACTATTGTTAAGGGCATCATACACAGATGAATGCTCTATAGAAGAGCTAAGGGCAAGGCCGTCCTTACCAGCAAGGGATGCTATAACAATATTGTTAGATTCTGTCGCCCCCTTAGTGAAGTAAATTTCACTCTCCTTGGCATTAATTATATTTGCTATTTCTTTCCTTGATTTTTTTATAAGATTTTCTGATTCCATACCATAGGAATGGATAGCTGAAGCATTAGCATAGTAATTTTCTAAGACATAAACTTCAGCCTCTATGGCTTTTTTACTCATTTTACTTGTAGCAGCGTTGTCTAAATAAATCATAATATCTCCTTAACTCTTTTTATTATATTGTTATTAAAAAAGATTACAAACAGTATAGTAGACCTATGATATGTATAAAAAAAATTATTGCTTGTAAGAACATTAAAGAAAATCAAATAGTATTAGATATAGAAACAACTGGACTTGATTCATCAGTTGATACCCTAGTGGTCTTGGGCCTAGTTTTTCGTGAAGATAAGAAGGCCTACACCATCCAATACTTTGCAGAAGATGATAGTGAAGAAGAAAGGCTCCTAAGAATATACTTAGAAAAGTCAGCCGAGAAGGAAATTATTACCTACAATGGAGATACCTTTGATATCCCCTTTCTAAATAACCGCCTTATCGCCCATAAACTTCTTCCAATATTTCCACCTACCATAGACCTCCTAAAAGTTATCAAGAAATACCGTATATTTTTTGACTTCGACTCCCTCAAACTTTCTGATATGGAGAAGTTGGTAGGTTTTTATAGGGTAGATCCATCAAGGTACAAGACCATTAGTAAGCTAAGTGATGACCTTGGCAAAAGGGATAAGCCCTTCCCAATTATTAAACATAACCAAAATGATATCATTGCAACCGAGCTATTGATGGATATAGAGAAGTCTTTTATAAAAGAATTAACAATAGGGACCAGGCTTGGTCAAGTTTCCCTAAAATCAGTCTATATTAATAATGATATAGCTAATATCAAGCTAGAATCCTCAGAGGAGCAAGAAGAGGCATTTTTTGTAAATGATAATTATGATATCTCAATAAAAAATAAAAACATAACCATCAATCTCCAAGTCCTCTACGGCCTCCTTGATGGCAAAACTAGAGGCCATATAGCTATAAATACCTTTGCCATAGAAAATCAAACCGACCTTAGGATAGATCCTCACTTCCTAGTTATAAGGCAGGGACACATTTACAAGTACAAAAACATCCTAAGTTTAAGCAAAAAAATAATTGAGAATCACTTGTGATCCTCAATTCCTTATGTTTTCGATTTGCCAGTCAATAGGCCTCATATTGTTTTCTTCTAAAAATTTATTAGTCTTGGAAAAGACTTTTGATCCAAAAAATCCCCTATAGGCAGATAGTGGTGATGGGTGGACTGACTTTAAAATAAGATGGTTCTTATTAGTAATTAGCTTCTCCTTGGATCTTGCATTGGCTCCCCAGAGGATAAAGACTATAGGTTTTTCTCTCTTATTTAGAAGCTCTATTATCCTATCAGTTAGATTTTCCCAGCCCATACCCTTGTGGGAATTAGCATTTCCTTCCCTTACAGTAAGGACTGTATTCAAGAGCAAGACTCCCTGTTCTGCCCACTTAATCAGGTTGCCATTATCTGGAATGTATAGACCTAGGTCATCATGAAGTTCCTTGTAAATATTTTGTAGGGAAGGTGGAGTAGGGACTCCCTTTTGGACAGAAAAGGCAAAACCATGGGCCTGACCCCTGCCATGATATGGATCTTGTCCCAAGATTACTACCCTTACATCCTTATAAGGAACATAAACTAGAGCATTAAAGATATCATACATATCAGGATAAATCTTTTGAGTTTTATATTCTCTTATCAAAAACTGCCTCAAAGTCTTATAGTAAGGCTTCTCCCATTCATCCTTTAAAAGCTCATCCCAATCATTTCCAATGTGAACGCTCATTTTTCTTCCTCTTTATTTTCAAATACCACATAAATTATAATCAAAAAACATCCAGTTGACACCAAAATATCGGCTATATTAAAGACTGGGAAATTTATAAAGGCAAACTCTATAAAGTCGACTACATAACCTTGAAATAACCTGTCATAAAAATTTCCCAAGGCTCCAGAAATTATTAGAGCAAAGGCGTAATTTAAAATTTTGGGATTGGTCTTTAGGTTTTTGATGAAATAATATAGCAAAAATCCTACTATTGCTAGGGTTAAAAGTATAAAAAACGCCCTCTTATCTTGTAATATCCCGAAGGCCGCTCCCCTATTTTCTACATAGGTCAGATTGATTATCGGCCCATCTATGGGGTTATTTATAAAATTATTCACTGCGTAATTTTTGCTAAGTCTATCTAAAACTATTCCTATTATAATTAAAAGTGCATATATCATACTAACTTCCTATACTCTATATGGTAATTATCCTTCTTGCTTCTGCCAGTCACCCCATCAAAGATAAATCTCCCAACTCCTCTAATCGAAATCATAGAATTTTCTTCAACCTTGTAGGCTACATCGGTTATGGTTTGGTAGTTTACCTTGACTTGGGATTTGTTAATAATTTCCTTGACCTTAGACCTAGAGGTACTCATTAAAAGAGAGACTATATTATCTAGTCTAAGTGATGATACAAAACCTGATTTTTCTATATAGGCTGGTTCGACTACCTTTAGTTCGTTAGAAGGCTTAAAGTCTATAGAAACCCCTTCATTTTTTATCTTACTTAGGTTGTATTTGATAAAAGGACCATCTTCCTTTAGAACCACAAACTCGCATCTGCCATCACTGACCTCTATATCCCCTATCCTTTCCCTATCAAAGCCAAGGTGGATCAAGGCTCCAAGGACATCAGGGTGTTTTATATCTAGGCTTTCAAATTCAAGTACCCTTATATAGTCTTCACTATTAAGTGGCTCATAGTAGGGCTTAGCCACAAAAATTTGCCTCTCAGCTCTTTCATTTCCTCCAAGAAAAACTAGATCTATATTATTTTTCCTAGCTATGTCCCCTATAACAGATCTTTCGAAGGGATCCAAGAAAAAGCTAGAAGTTTCCCTAGACGTATAGTAGGCCTTTTCTAGAGATGAGATGGCCTTTTTTATATTCGATTTTTTACTCTTATCACTTATAAAGTCTAAATTATATTCTAAAGCCATTAACTTTCCTAAAAAAATATATCTGCTGCACCATAGGATACAGCAGATTAAGCAAAATAAGGTCTATAATTGATTGTAATTTCCATCCTCAACTTGTTCCCTAATATCTTGACTAACTTCAACTCCTGATGGACTAATTATAAAGATTCCCTTATTTACTTTAGTTACACTTCCATCTACGGCATATACAGCTCCTGAAACAAAGTCGAAAATTCTTCTTCTTAGGTCTGTGTCAACCATTTCCAAATTTAATACTACAACTTTTCTATTAAGGATATCATCAATAACCTTAGGTGCATCTTGGTCATATTCAAGTGGTTCTTGAATAGAAATTCTCATCCCAGCTGATGGACTAAAAGTTTTATCGTTCATATTGACTATGTTATCTCCTCTCCTTGATGTTGTAGAAAAATTATATGATACTTCCTTATCCTTTGATGAATTTGTACTATAGGTACTATCATCTCCTTCATAAGACTTATCACTAAAAAGACTAGAATAATTTGTTTTATTAGTAGTTTCTACTGGTTTTGTTTCTACTTTTTCGTCTTCGTCATCATAATACAATTGCTCATCGTCGTAATCATCATAATTATCATCGATGCCTATAAATTCTTTAAACCTGTCTAACATAATACTCCCTCTTGAAATTTTTCTTCTCTATAACTATTATAACATTTTAGCAAAAAATTTCGACTTTAATATTCATTTTTAAGATCCCTACCCATGAGGTCTCTTACAGATTGGTCGACATCCTTGCCTTCAAACAAGACCTTGTATAACTCATTTGTTATAGGCATTTCTATACCCATATCCCTAGATAGCTCATAAACTGCCTTGGTTGTAGGAATTCCTTCGATAACCATATTTATTTCCTTGGACAAGTCATCTAGGCTCTTACCTTGACCTATTAATTTACCGGCCCTATTATTTCTAGAGTGTTCACTAGTAGCAGTTACAATAAGGTCTCCAATCCCTGCAAGTCCATGGATTGTCTTAGGCTCCGCTCCTAGGTGGCTGGCAAATCTTTCCATCTCGTGGATGCCCCTAGTAATTAGGGCAGCCTTGGAATTATCTCCATAGCCTAGGCCACTTGCCATACCAATAGAGAAGGCCAGGATATTTTTTACACTACCTCCTAATTCTACCCCATTTACATCAGTAGAGGTATAGACTCTAAAGTAGGACCTGGAGAAAATATTTTGAATTTCCTTGGCAAGTTTTAGATCTTCTGAGGCACAAACTACCACAGTAGGCATATTATCTATAACTTCTTCTGCATGAGATGGTCCACTTAATACCGCAAAGTTTAAATCTCCATAGATATCCTTCAAGATCTCAGATATCCTATAGTGGGTATTAAGTTCAAGTCCCTTGGATAAGTTTATTATAACTTGATCATCCCTTAGCCATTCCTTGGTATTTTCATAGACCCTTCTCACATTTTGTGTAGGGATAGCATTTATAAGGATTCTATTTTCAAAGCAAGTTTTAAGATCTGATGTAGCCCTTATATTTTCTGAAAGTTTTTTCTTAGGGAAGTATTTAAAATTGACATGGTCCTCATTTATTGATCTCTCAAGATCCCTATCCCTTGCATAAAGTAAGACTTCGTTCTTATCACTTAGGAGAGAGGCTATAGCACTAGCCCAACTCCCAGCACCGATTATTGATATTTTCATAATAGCTCCTAAAATAGTTTCTTCTCTTCCCCTTTGATAAGCCTTTTTATATTATCCTTATGACGCAACTCAACCAAGGCTCCAATAAATAATACAGCAAAGGAGAAAGAACTTATCCCGTGATAGTAAAAGCCTAGTAGAGGCGCTAGACTTGCTACCACAACTGATCCCAATGATACCTTCCTAGTTAAAACAACTAAGATTATAAAAATAGTAATTAGGATCATCGCCATCTTAAAATCTGCAACACATAGGGCTCCAAAGGAAGTGGCTATGCCCTTACCACCTCTAAATTTGAGAAAGATACTAAAGATATGGCCCAAAACTACAAATATTAGTGCAATTGTAACTCCTCCATCTACTATCAATTTTTTACCGATAAAGACTGCAAGTATCCCCTTAAAATAATCGAAGACGAAGGTCATAATGCCTGCAGACTTACCAAAATTTCTAAGTAGATTAGTAGCACCTATATTACCTGAACCCAGAGTCCTTATATCTTGCTTGTAGACAAACTTGGCTATAACAAAGCCTGCTGGAAGAGATCCAAGGAGGTAGGATAGCAAGGCTATAAAAATCTTCATCATTCTTCTCCCCTTTGTTTGAATACAAAGCTAAAAGGCACACCTGTTAGCCTATAATTTTGTCTGATTTGATTTTCTAAATACCTGGTATAGGAAAAGTGGACTAGGTCCCTGTTATTGATTGATAGCATAAACTTAGGTGGGACAGTGCCGACCTGAGAAATATAGAAGATCTTGAGCCTCTTACCCTTATCTTGTGGTGGTGGATTGAGCATTATAGCATCTTGCAAGATGTTATTTAGCATACCTGTCTTAATTCTTGTGTGGTAGTTATTTGATACCACCTCTATTAGGTCTAATAGCTTATCTATTCTCTTATTTTCAAGAACTGAAATAAATACTATTGGTGCATAGGGTGCAAATGATAGAGTAGATCTGATTTCTTTTTCAATCTTGACCATGGTGTTGGTGTCCTTATCAACTAGGTCCCACTTGTTTACAGCTATTATCATAGCCTTCTTGTTATTGTGGGCATAGCCTGCAATCTTGGCATCTTGTTCAGTAACACCTACACTTGCATCAATCAAGAACAAGCAAATTTCTGCACTATCTACCGCATCAAAGGTCCTTTGGTTGGCATAGTATTCTACATTTTCCTTTACTCTGGACTTTCTTCTAAGGCCAGCCGTATCTATTAAAACATAATTATTATCATTATAAGACCAGTAAGAATCTACTGCATCCCTAGTAGTACCAGCTATATCTGTTACAATCATCCTCTCTTCATTTAGTAGAAGATTTACTAGGGATGATTTTCCAGCGTTAGGCTTACCGATTATAGCAATCCTTGTAGCATCTTCTATCTCATCGTAGGCTGAGAAGTCTATAAAAGAGATGATTTTATCTAAGAGATCTCCAAGACCCTTAGCCTGCTCCGCACTAATCATTGCAAGCTCATCAAAGCCAAGTTGATAAAAATCATAGACGCTATCTGTATTTTTAAAGGAATCTAGCTTGTTAGCTACTATTATTACCGGTTTATTGTATCTTCTTATTTCATTGGCTATATCTACATCATAAGGATTCAATCCCTCATTTCCATCTACCATAAATAGGATAAGGTCAGTTTCCATAAGAGCCTTTTCTACCTGACCCTTTACTTCCGTATTCATAACTTCCTTATTTGAAATATCAAGACCACCAGTATCAACTAGTAAGAATTCCTTATCTTGCCAGTCAACCTTATCGACTATCCTATCCCTGGTAACTCCTGATATGTCCTCAGTTATTGATTTTCTTTTTCCAACCAACCTATTAAATAAGGTCGATTTTCCTACATTGGTCCTTCCGACCAAGGTAACCATTGGCATAACCATAATTAATCTCCGTAATTAAGAATTACCGTCAGGTCAACCCAGAAGATTTTCCCAACGGTGATAACTTATTTTTCTTATTTTTTTCTAACTTGCATCAAGTTTTCTTTTTCTACTTTTTTGTCCATCGCTTTAACAATAATTATTGAAATCGCAAGAAATACCCCTACTGATATGAGGGTCATGAGGTTTATATCTAAGCCTGTATTTGTAAAAAAGAGGCTTGGTAAGATTGCACCTATAAACATCATAACTACAGGGATGAGGTAGACCTTAGCAGTAAGCTTGGTTACTTCGCTAGCATCTCCTTCTATAACTACCCAATCTCCCTTTTTGATATCTTCGTGGGTGTAGACTTCAATTTCAGTAGTCTTGCTCTCTGCGCAGTTTCCATTGGCAGCACAAGATCCACAAGCCCCATTTCTAAAGACTTCTACTGTCAAGCGTCCTTTATCATTATTTAAAACTAATCCCTCTTTTGTTAATTTATCCATATTACTCCTTATCTAATTTTATAGAAAGTTCATTTAATGCCCTATCATCTATTGGGCTTGGAGCCTCAGATAGTGGACAAGTAGCAGATTGTGTTTTAGGGAAAGCTATAACATCCTTAATATTTTCAGTTTTAGCAAATAGCATTATTAGTCTATCTAGTCCATAGGCAAGTCCTGCATGAGGTGGTGTACCATATTTAAGGGCTTCAATGAAGAAACCAAATTTGTTCTTAATATCTTCTTCTGTCAAATTAAGGGCTTCAAAGACCTTTTCTTGGAGGTCTGAATTGTTAATTCTGACAGATCCCCCACCCATTTCATCGCCGTTGATTACTATATCGTAGGCTTGAGTCCTAACCTTGCCTGGTTCTGTAAGAAGAAGGTCAATATCTTCTTCATTTGGCATGGTGAATGGATGGTGTTGGCTCACATATCTTCCCTCTTCTTCAGAGTACTCGAACATTGGGAAGTTTACAACCCAACATAGGGCATATTCTTTTTCATAAAGGTCATTGTCCTTGGCAACTTTTCTCCTCAAAGCTCCCATACCTTCAAGAACTGTCTTGTCCTTGTCAGCTCCTATTAGTACTAGGTCATTATCCTCAAGATTTAGAGCTTCTTTTAGTTTTTCTAGGATATCATCTGTTAAGAATTTCTTGATTGATGATTGGATTTCTTCTTGATACTTTATATAGGAAAGTCCCTTTAGTCCATAGTCCTTAACAAAGTCTGTTAGCTTGTCTAATTGCTTTCTTGAGTACTTATCAGCCAGATTTTTAAAGTTGATGGCCCTTACAGATCTACCCTCTAGAGTATTATCACTAAATACCTTAAAGTCACTATCTTTAAATATCTCACTAACATTTTGGATCTTGTAACCATACCTTAGGTCAGGCTTGTCTGATCCATAGGAATCCATGGCTTCTTTATAGTCCATCCTAGCTATAGGAAGTTCAAGGTCATAGTCTGTATACTTGTCAAAGAGTTCCTTAATGAGTCCCTCATTCATTTCGATTACGTCATCTTGGTTGGCAAAGCTCATTTCAAGGTCTAATTGGGTGAATTCTGGTTGTCTATTAGCCCTTAGGTCTTCATCTCTAAAGCATTTTACAACTTGGAAATACCTATCCAAAGAGCCTATCATTAGGATTTGCTTTAAAAGTTGTGGTGATTGTGGTAGGGCATAGAACTTACCCTCGTTTATCCTTGAAGGCACCACATAGTCCCTTGCTCCTTCTGGAGTAGGTTTGGTCAAAAATGGAGTCTCAACTTCAGTAAAGCCATGCTCATACATATATTCACGAGCAGTTCTAATGATATCAGACCTGAGTTTGAGATTTTTTTGAACCGAAGGCTTTCTCATATCGAGGTACCTATATTTTAATTTCAAGTTCTCGCTTACATCATCGTCGTCTTTGATATAGATTGGTGGGGTATTGGCACTATCAAGAATGTTGATCTTATCGGCAACTATTTCTATGTCACCTGTAGGTATTTCACTATTTTTTGATTCTCTCTCCCTAACACTTCCCTTAACTTCAATGACATACTCTTGGGATATTTCCCTTGCCTTTTTGTAGTTGTCCTTATCTTCTTCCCTGACAACTATTTGAGTAATTCCAGTCTTATCCCTAAGGTCTATAAATACTAGAGAACCAAGGTTTCTTTTCTTTCCAACCCATCCCATAAGGACTACACTCTTGCCAATGTCTTGGCTTCTTAGCTCTCCACACATATTAGTTCTTTTAAATTCCATACTTCCTCCTAATTTATAAACGGATTATTTTGTAATTCATATTTTAGACTTGTATAGTCACCATGACCTGGTAATATTTGATAATCTCCGTCAAGACTACCTAGCTTGTTTTTTATTGAATTTACTATTTGTAGGTAGTTACCCCCTGGTAGGTCAGTTCTTCCAACTGAAAGTTTAAATAAGGTATCTCCGACAAATATTATATCATTAATCTTATAGGACATCGAATCTAGAGTATGTCCTGGGGTCTTTATCGCTTCTATCTCAAAGTCAGAAAAGACTTCATTATCCTTTAGATATCTATCTATCGGAACATATACATCATAATCATAGGCTAAGTTATAGTCTGGATCATTGGCTATATCCCTGCTATCTTCGCTGGCATAGACATCTACTTGGTATAAGTCCTTATAATATTTAAGTCCTAGTACATGGTCAAAATGGCTATGAGTTTGAATGATAAATTGAATATCGAGGTCATTCTGTTCAACATAGTTTTCAAGCTTCTTTACGGGATAAGCAGCATCTACTATGAAAGCTCTATTATTTTCATCACTAACTATATACATATTAGTCGATACTGGACCGGCTATAAATCTCTTAATTTCCACTAAATAATCCTTTCACTATCTAAAAGAATGGTGATAGGCCCATCATTTATAAGGGATACCTTCATGTGGGTCTGGAATTTGCCTGCCTTTACAGATATGCCTTCTTTTTCAAGTTCTTCTATCATTATTTCATAATATTCTTCTGCCTTATCAGGTTTCGCTGATTCTATAAATGAAGGCCTATTGCCCTTTCTGGCATCGCCGTAGAGGGTAAATTGGGAGATTAGCAAAATTTCTCCCCCTACATCTTTGATAGATAGGTTTAATTTCCCATCGTTATCTTCAAAAATTCTTAGTTTAGCTATTTTCCTTTTTATATATTCTAAATCTTCAAGCGTATCACTATCTTTAACTGCAAGCAAGACCATAAAGCCCTTATCAATCTCTGAAATTAATTCTCCATCAACAGATACACTTGAATTTTCAACTTTTTGTACTACTGCTCTCATTAATTTTTAACCCTATATACGTTATTTACAGTCTTTATAGACTTTAATTTTCCTATAATATCTGATAATTGATTCATATTATTTACTTCTATTAAAAGGTCTACAACAGCCTCATCTTGGTCAGTTCTAGCATTTATGCCTAGAATATTAACATTGAAAGTAGACATCATCTTGCTTATATCATAAAGTATGGATGGGGCATTGGTCGTTATGACTTGAATCTTAACAGGGAATTTATCCTGCTTGGAGTTGGTCCAATAAACATCTATAAGTCTTTCTGGTGACTTGGAATTTATAATATTTGGACAAGTCTTAACATGGACTGATATGCCCTTACCCTTGGTAATAAAGCCTACAATTGGATCTCCTGGCACTGGCGTACAGCACTTAGCAAACTTGACTTCTACATCTTCTTCTAGGTCGCTTACCTTGACTTGGTTATTGATATTAGTAGGTTGGTCATGGTTTCTGTTGATATCAATTGGTTTATTGAGGTCTTCTTCCTTCTTGAGATCTGCTTCAAATCTCAAGAGTTTTTGAACTATGGCCTCAGGGTTTGTCTTGCCATAACCAACTGATGCATACATCTCATCTTCTGTAGGAAATCCTAGGTCTCTTATTATCTTTTCAATCCATTCTTCCTTTAGGAGACTCTTGTAGGACTGCCTATATTTCTTGGCTTCCTTGATTACCATACCAAGACCCATCTCAATATTCTCTTCCTTGTTGTATTTCTTAAAGAATTGCTTGATCTTGTTTTTAGCTTGGTTTGATTTTACAAAATTGAGCCAGTCCCTAGACGGACCACGGGAGTTTTTGCTGGTGATTATCTCTACCACATCTCCAGTTTTTAGTTGGTGAGTTAGGGGAACCATCTTTCCGTTGACCTTGGCCCCTACGCATGAATTACCAACTTCTGTGTGGATTTTGTAAGCAAAATCAATGGAGCAAGATCCCATTGGTAGAGAGTATACTTCTCCGCTAGGAGAGTAGACATATATTTCTCTTGAGAAAAAGTCAGTCTTTAGGGTATCCATAAACTCCTTGTTGTTTACTTCATTTCCCCCTTCTTGTTGCCATTCTATTAGCCTTCTTAAAAAGCTCATGGCATCATCGAAGTCTGTCTGGACAGTATTATTTTCCTTATAACGCCAATGGGCTGCTATACCATATTCACATTCCTTGTGCATTTGCCTGGTTCTTATTTGAACCTCAAAAGGCTTAGAATCTTCTCCAAAAACTGTAGTATGGAGGGACCTGTATCCATTTGGTTTGGGTTGGCCGATATAATCCTTTATCCTATTTGGTATAGGTCTCCATAGGGAATGGACCTTACCTAGGACTGCATAACATTCCCCAATTGTATCAACTATGACCCTTACAGCTGTTAGGTCATAGATTTCATCAAAGGCTATCCCATTTCTTTCCATCTTTTTATTTATGGAATAAAGGGACTTAGGCCTACCACTTATTTCATAGTCTATGCCAGTTCCTTCCAAGGACTTGGAGAGAGTTTCGATAATTTCGTTGATATAGGCTTCTCTTTCTCGCCTTTTGACATTTACCATTTCAGCTAGCTCATAGTACTTATCTGGCTCTTGGTACCTAAAACATAGGTCTTCTAGCTCCCACTTTAGGGAGTAAATACCCAGCCTATGGGCAAGGGGAACATAGATCTCCAGGGTCTCATCTGCTATTTGCTTTTGCTTTTGACGAGTCATATACTCTAGAGTTCTCATATTGTGGAGCCTATCAGAAAGTTTGATTAGGACTACCCTAACATCATTGGACATGGCCATAACCATCTTCCTGATATTTTCGGCTTGTTTTTCTTCTCTAGATGTATAGTTTAAGTTTTTAAGTTTGGTTACCCCATCTACCAAGAAGGTAATCTCTTCTCCAAACTCCTCTGCCATCTCCTCACGACTTACTGGGGTATCTTCTAGGACATCGTGCATCAAACCTGCACAAATGGTCTCATCATCAAGCTTCATTTGGGACAATTTCTTAGCCACTGCTATGGGATGGATAAAATAATCTTCTCCTGAATTTCTCTTTTGTCCCCTATGGTTGTATTCTGCAAAATCGTAGGCTTTCTTGATAATTTCCATATTGGCTTTGGCATTATTGCCTAAGATATACTCTTCAAATTTTATATATTCTTTTTTAAAATCGGTTGCCATTACATCACCTTAAATCTATTATTTTTACTTGTAAACTTCTCACATCCCTAAATTCATTGATATCAGGATAGTAGATTAAGTCTATTTTA
The DNA here is from genome assembly GCF_022808955.1 of Anaerococcus sp. AGMB09787. Classification (GTDB taxonomy): domain Bacteria; phylum Bacillota; class Clostridia; order Tissierellales; family Peptoniphilaceae; genus Anaerococcus. Next base: position 6,426 of record NZ_JAKZEY010000012.1, on the reverse strand, counting down.
TTGCCTACAATATTATTATCAAACTTTACATTAAGATAATCATAGTAGTCTCGAGCATTAAATTTGATAGCATCTATATATTGCCCCTGGCTATGAAGCCTTAGTTTCATAGTATTCTTCTCCTTGCCTAGCATGGAAATATTGGCTATATCTACACCCTTACTTGCAAATACTGGCTTAGGGTTATCCTTACCAAAAGGCCCCAGGTCCTTTAATTTTTCTGCAAATTCTAGGGTTAACTTGGATATGTTTATAGCTGCATCGATATTTATATCTTCTATGAGATCACTTTCCTTAAGCTTGGCATTGGTATTGAGATACTTTCTAAACTTATCTAGAATTTCTTTTTTCATGGAAAGTCCACAAGCCATAGGGTGACCCCCAAAGGACTCTAATTTCTTGGCAGTAGGAAGAATTTCCTTATAAATATTATATGCTTCTATAGACCTACCAGATCCCTTAATAATTCCTTCTTCCTTGGCATCTGTAAGGACTAGGGTTGGCCTATAGTATTTTTCCTTGATCCTACCTGCGACAATCCCACAAATCGATTCATCTATACTAGGCTCATAAACTACTATGACCTTATCCTTGTCATAACCCTTCTCTACAATTTCCTTATCTGCCTTTTTAAGTCCTTCTTCAGTGAGGACCTTCCTATGGTTATTTAGTTCGACTAATTGTTTGGCAAGGTCATGAATCTTGTCTATATCTTCTTCTGTTAGTAGTTCTACGGCAAGCTTGGCTGTCGAAAGCCTACCAGTGGCATTCATAAGAGGGCCTAGAATAAAGCCTAGGGTATATTCTGTAATCTCCTTAGTCCAACCAGCTTCTTCTAATAAAATCTTTATGGCAAGCTTATCTGTGTGGTTTAGTCTCTTTAGGCCTTCTATAACAAAGATCCTATTTTCATCAGTAAGGGATACTATATCACAAACCGTTCCCATGGCTACATACTCTAGGAGAGAATATAGGTAATCAAGGTCTCCATCAAGTTTTTGGTAGAGGGCTGATATAAGTTTGAAGGCTACTCCTGCCCCACACAAGTCCCTAAAGGGGTACCTACTATCTAACCTATGGGGATTAATTACTGCATCAGCATCAGGCAAGACCTGCTCTACCCAATCTCCCTCACCCTTTTTGCTAATTTGGTGGTGGTCGGTTACTATTACCCTAATTCCTGCTTCCTTGAGTCTTTTAATCTCATCAAAGCCAGTTATACCATTATCGCATGTTATAACTAACTTGACCCCATCGGCGATAGCCTTCTCACTCATCTTTGATGAAATTCCATAGCCTTCTTCTACCCTTTGGGGGATATCATAGGAAATATTGTCATAATAAAACAAAAACCCATCCAGAAGGGTCATTACAGAAGCTATCCCATCTTGGTCATAGTCGCCAAAGATCCTTATCTCTTCTCCTTCTTGGATAGTATCAATTATAATCTCTACGGCCTTATCCATATCATTTAACAAAAATGGATCATGGAGCTTATCTAGGCTAGGATGAACAAACATATCAACAAGCTTGGGATCAACTATGTCCCTATTCGCAAGAATTAGGGCCTCAATCTTGGATAAGTTTTTATTCTTTAGATTGTTTATATAATTTTCGTTCTTCCTATAGATAAACCAGTTTGCCATAAAATATCCTTCCTTTCCTATAATTATACTTCATTTATTGAACTGATAAAGAAAAGAGAAATAAGGCCCTTCCATGATTAGGTTATAATAATATATTCTAGAAAAATTAATAGGTATCTATATCGAGTTAAATGATTTTATAATTTATTGCAGTTTTGATTTTGTATCATGAAATAAGTCTTTTATTAAAAAATTAAAAAAAGCCCATAGTATTTACCTATATCTTAGCAAATATAATGGACTTTATTTATTATAAGCTTTATCATTCAAGAATTGTTTTTATCTCATCTATTAAAATTTCTAGGTAGGAATTATTATCAGCTGATCCAGTAATTATAACTAGGCTTTCTCCTTCAATAGATATAACATCTCCCACAATCCCTGACTTTGTAAGGACCTTAGAGGAAATTTCTAGGTTTTCCCTAATAAATTTGGAATTTTTCTTCTCAGCCAAATAATCTTTTACGCTTACTTTATAAAAATAAACTAGAAGGATAAGTATTATTATATATTCAAACTTCATTGGTAACCGTATTTTTTATAAAATTCTTCCTTGTATTCTAGGAACCTATCTTCCATAATGGCTTCTCTTATATTTTCACACATTTTGAGGAGGAAGTAGAGGTTGTGGTAGGTTAATAACCTTGCTCCGAGTATTTCATTAGCATTTAATAAGTGTCTAATGTAGGCTCTGGAGTAATTCCTACAGGTATAGCAATCACACTCTTCATCTACCGGTCTAGAGTCTTCCTTATAGGCGGCATTTCTTACGACAAGCTTGCCTTGGGATGTAAGAGCTGTACCATTTCTAGCTATCCTTGTTGGAAGGACACAATCAGCCATATCAATTCCTGCCTCGAAGGATTCAAAGAGGTAGTCAGGAGTTCCTACTCCCATATTGTACCTTGGCTTATCTTCTGGGAGGAGGGGTGTTGTGAAGTTTAGGATTTCAATCATCTTTTCCTTGGTTTCTCCAACAGAAAGACCACCGATAGAAAAGCCATCGAAGTCCATAGCTGTAGTCTTATTGACAGAAATTTCCCTAAGGTCCTTAAACATCCCCCCTTGGACTATGCCAAAGAGACTTTGGTGAGGCTTGCTATGTTCTTTGTGGTAGTCATAGCCCCTCTTGGCCCACCTTACAGTCCTCTCCATAGAATCCTTGACATAGTCATAGTCAGCATTGGCATCAACACATTCATCAAAGCTCATCATTATATCTGATCCAATATCATTTTGGATAGAAATGGCTTTTTCTGGGGTAAAGAAGTGCTTGGACCCATCTATATGGGACCTAAACAAGACTCCATCTTCGCTAATGCTCCTATTTTCTGCGAGGGAAAAGACTTGAAAACCACCACTATCGGTAAGGATTGGCTTGTCCCAATTCATAAATTTATGGAGACCATCAGCCTTCCTCATAATATCCATACCAGGTCTTAGGTAGAGGTGGTAAGTATTGGCAAGGATAATCTTTGCTCCTAAATTATCAAGGTCTTCTGGGGTCATGGTCTTTACAGTTCCCAAGGTCCCTACTGGCATAAAAATAGGAGTTGGTATGTCCCCATGACTTGTGTGGATTACCCCTACTCTTGCATTTGAGTATTTATCTTTTTTAATTAATTCATATTTTAATCCCATAAATCACCTATTTTATAAACATACAATCTCCAAAGGAGAAGAACCTATATTTTTCTTCAACTGCATACTTGTAGGCATCCAGTATTATCTCCCTTGATGTAAAGGCAGCCACTAGCATAATGAGTGTTGACTTTGGCAAGTGGAAATTAGTTATTAGACAGTCTACTGCCTTGTATTCAAAGCCTGGATAGATAAATATCTCTGTCCATCCACTATCTGCCCTTATCTCACCACACTTTTCATAGATAGATTCCAAGGTTCTAACTGATGTAGTCCCAACGGCTATGACCCTTTTGCCATTTTGGTGGGCAGAGTTAATTATATCTGCAGTTTCTTGGTTAAGGGTATAAAATTCGGAATGCATCTTATGATCTGTGATTTCTTCTTCGTTGACAGGTCTAAAGGTACCTAGTCCTACATTTAAAGTCAAGAAGGCAAGCTTAACTCCCTTGGCCTCAATCCTCTCTAAAAGCTCTTTGGTAAAGTGAAGGCCTGCTGTTGGAGCTGCAACTGATCCAGGATTTTTGGAATAGACTGTTTGGTAGTCTTCTGGGTCCTTGAGCTTCTCTTTGATATAAGGAGGTAGGGGCATATTGCCGAGCCTATCAAGGATTTCTCCAAAAACTCCCTCATAATCAAATTCTATAACCCTATTGCCATCTTCTTTTATATCTATAACTTCACAGGAGAGGTCATCTGAAAATATTACTTGACTTCCTATTTTCATCTTTTTACCAGGTCTAACTAAGACTTCCCATTTTTTGCCCTCTATGTTGTTAAGCAAAAATACTTCTATAGACTCTTCCTTGCCTTCCCTATGGCCAAAAAGTCTAGCTGGGATTACCCTGGTATCATTCATTACCAAGACATCACCAGGATTTAGGTAGTCGATTATATCGTAGAATACCTTATCTTCCCTCTCTCCTGTCTTTCTATCTAAAACAAGCATCCTAGCATTATCCCTCTTATCTGATGGATGTTGGGCTATTAACTCTTCTGGTAGGTAGTAGTTAAAATCTTCTGTCTTCATTTATCATCCTCCATTTTTAATCCATAATAATCATAAACTTTTTTGGTTAGAATCCTCCCCCTAGGAGTCCTAGAAATAAATCCTATCTGCAAGAGGTAAGGCTCGTAGACATCTTCGATAGTTACATTTTCTACCCCAGTTGATGCCGCAATGGTGTCTACTCCAACTGGCCCACCATTAAAGTTCTCGTACATAGTCATGATTATTTTCTTATCCATATTATCAAGGCCCATTGGGTCAATTTCAAGAAGTTCAAGGCCCTTCTTACTTGTTTCTAGATCTATCCTTGAATCAGCCTTGACTATGGCAAAATCTCTTACCCTCTTCAATAGCCTGTTAGCAATTCTTGGAGTTCCCCTAGACCTTCTAGCAATTTCGTAGGCACCTTCATCATCTATTTCTATATCAAGGATATTAGCCGACCTCTTTACTATGGTTGATAGGTCCTTATTGTTGTATAAGTTTAGAGACAGCAAAACTCCAAACCTATCCCTTAGGGGAGCTGATAGCATACCGGATCTGGTTGTTGCTCCTACTAGGGTGAATTTCTCTAGGTCTATCCTTATTGACTGGGCGTTTGGCCCCTTGCCTACTATAATATCTAGGGCGAAGTCCTCCATAGCAGAATATAGGATCTCTTCAACTGACCTATTTATCCTATGGATCTCATCAATAAATAAAACATCTCCATGAGATAAATTGGTCAAGATACTGGCAAGGTCCGATGGTCTTTCTATGGCAGGACCGCTAGTTACCCTAAGATTAACTCCCAGCTCATTTGCAATAATTGCAGCGAGGGTCGTCTTACCAAGACCAGGAGGCCCTTGGAGTAATACGTGGTCCAGGGGTTCATTTCTAGCAAGGGATGACTTTATAAAAATCCCTAGCTTCTCCTTGACCTTATCTTGACCTATGTAGTCCTTAAACCACCTAGGCCTAATGGTATTTTCTGTTTGTAAATCTTCTAGTTGTTCATTACTTCCTACTATTCTTCCATTTTCATCAAACATAAATCACCTAAATCAACCTTTTTAAACTTTCCTTGACTAGCTCTTCTAGGCTTAGGTCAAGCCCTCTTAGCTCACCTAGGACCCTACCTATATCATTTTTCTGATAGCCCAGGTTAACAAGGGCTTCCTTGGCTACGCTTAAGTCATCGTCATTACTTGTCGGTTCTACTTGAGTTGGGGCACTTAAAGTAAAGGTCATCTTCTTTACCGTATCGACCAGCTCTAGGATAATCCTTGAGGCACTCTTCTTTCCTACTCCCTTGGCCTTGGTTAGCTTATTTATATCATTATTGACTATAGCAGTCTTTATATCATTTACACTTAGGGATGACAATATTCCGAGGGCCACCTTGGGTCCTATGGATGAGACTCCTATTAGCATAATAAACATCTCTAGCTCTTCTTTGGATATGAAACCAAATAAAGAAAGGTCATCCTCCCTCACATTCATGTAGGTGTAGATCTTGTATTCATTATTAATTTCAAGGTTACTTAGGGTAGATAGGGATGCATGGACTAAGTAACCTATATTATTATTTTCTACGACTAAGGAATCTTCTCTTATATCTCTTACTGTTCCTATAATATATGAAATCATTAATTTAACCTGTATCTTTCTTTAAATCTCTGGCTTAGGACATGGGTTAGAGCTACTGCTAGGGCATCTGCAGCATCGTCAGGCTTTGGAATCTCCTTTAGGTTTAGTAGCTTAGTTACTGTTAGCATCATCTGACTTTTGGGTGCCCTACCATAACCTGTGATGGCCTGCTTTATTTGGAGAGGGGTGTATTCATAGATCGGAAGTCCTTGTTTTTGGGCACAAAGGACTTGGATCCCCCTAGCATGGCCCACAGTTATAGCTGTTTTTACATTGGAGTTAAAGAATAACTCCTCAATAGAAAACTCATCCGGCTTAAATTCTTTGATGATATCATTTAGATTATCATACAAGAGTTCCAACCTTTTGCCTGTCTTTTCCTTGGATGAAGTTGTAACAACCCCATTTTCTATTACTTTAATCTTATTTTCCTTAAATTCAATTACCCCGTAGCCCATAATAGCTATGCCGGGATCTATCCCTAATATTATCATATTCCCA
>NZ_JAKZEY010000011.1 GCF_022808955.1 Anaerococcus sp. AGMB09787 | reverse complement strand
ATCATCAAATACAAATGAAGAAGAAATAAGCGCTTTATCTGGTGTTGAAAGTAACGATATGAATCAAGCTTCAAGTAAAACATTAGATGATGGAGTATTAGATTTAGGAATTTCAGCGGATTTTCCTCCATATGAATATCATGAAGATGAAAAAATAGTCGGCATAGATCCTGAAATTGCAGAAGCTATTGGAGAAAAACTTGGTTATGAGATAGCTTTACACGATATGGATTTTTCAGCAATTATAGCATCTATAGAAAGTGGCAAACTAGATGGTGGAATTTCAGGTTTTACAGTTACTGAAGAGAGGGCACAACAAGTTAATTTTACTGATACTTATGCTAATAGTGTACAAGAAGTATTAGTGAAAAAAGGATCAGTTATAAAACAAATTGAAGATTTAGAAGGCAAAAAAATAGGTACACAACTGGGTTCGACTGGTGATTTACTAGCAGGAGATGATTTTGGTAGTGAGAATGTTCAATCATTTGCAAAATTTCCTGATGCTGTTCTTTCATTACAAAATGGTAAAATTGATGCAATTATAATAGATCAACAAGCTGCTGAAAAATTTGCGGATGCAAATGATGACTTGGAAATATTAGAAACTAAATATGCTGACGAAGAATATGCAATGGCAATTACAAAAGATAATGAAGAACTTTTTAAAGAGGTAAATGATGTAATTAAAGATTTAAAAGAATCAGGTGAAATACAAGATATAATTGATAAGTATATCAAAACAGAATAGGATAAAGAAATGAAAGTAAAAAAATTATTGATATTAGGATTAAGCAGTATTTTATTATCAGCTTGTTCAGCTAACGATAATGACAAAGCTGGTCAAACATTAGATAGCGGCCAAACTGCTAGTGCGGTAAGTAATGTAGAAACAACATCTAATTTAGTAAGTGATGGGATTATTGATCTGGGAACAAGTGCAGATTTTCCTCCATTTGAATTTTATAAAGATCAAGAAATGACAGGAATTGACATTGATATAGCTAATGAAATTAGTAAAAAAATTGGAATAGAAATAAAATTTCATGATATGGAATTCTCAGCTATTATAGCTTCTATCGAAAGTGGAAAGCTTGATGGCGGAATGTCTGGTTTTACAGTAACAGATGAAAGAAAAAAACAAGTTAATTTTACAGATTCTTATACCAAGAGCGTACAAAAAATAATGATTAAAAATGATTCTGAAATAGCTGCAATTGATCAATTAAAAGATAAAAAAATAGGTGTTCAATTAGGCACAACGGGTGAAATATTTGCTGTTGATGATTTTGGAGATGAAAATGTTCAATCATTTGCTAAATATTCAGATGCAGTATTGGCGCTTCAAAGTGGGAAGATTGATGCAATGGTTCTTGATCAACAAACAGCCGATAAGTTTGTAAAAGCAAATGATGATTTAAAAATATTAGAAACAGATTATGCACAAGAAGATTACGCCATAGCCTTAGGTAAAGAAAATCAAGCTTTATACGATGAGATAAATAAGGCTTTAAATGAGCTAAAAGAAGATGGGACAATTGATAAAATTTTAGATAAATATATAAATAGTGAAGATTAAAAATAGAAGAGAGAAAAAAGATGACTAGTATAATCGATGCTTTTGAAAGAAATCTTATAGAAAACAACAATTATAATTATCTGCTAGATGGATTTAAAACAACTATAATAGTAACCATAGTATCATTGTTTTTTTCACTTATAGTTGGCTTAATAGTTGCCCTCATACGTTCAGCAAAAATAGATATAAAACCTGGTCGGAAAAAGCCCAAAGAAATATTATTAAATATTTTAGATTTTATAGCAAAAATATATGTTACTGTAGTACGTGGAACACCATCAACAATTCAATTATTAATAGTTTTCAATGTAATATTAGTAAATATTGATAATCTATTAATAGTAGCAATTGTAACATTTTCTATAAACTCTTCTGCTTATATGTCAGAATTATTTAGAGGTGGTATCCAAGCAGTAGATAAGGGAGAAATAGAAGCGGCCAGATCTTTAGGTCTGAACTATTGGCAAACAATGAAACTAATAGTATTACCTCAAGCTTTTAAAAACTCACTACCCGCTTTAGGAAATGAGATTATTACTTTATTCAAAGAAACATCTATATCAGGGTTTATCGGATTAGTAGATTTAACAAGAGGAGCTGCTATAATAATCTCTAGAACATTTGAAGCGGCAATACCATATTTTGCTGCAGCGATGATTTATCTAGTAGTTGTTTTAATATTAGAGCAAATATTTAAGAAATTAGAAAAGAGATATGCCTATGCTTAAAGTTAAAAATTTAAAAAAATCATTTGGACAATTGGAAGTCTTAAAGGGGATAAATTTAGATATAGAAAAAGGTGACATAATTGCAATTATAGGTCCTTCTGGTTCAGGAAAATCTACATTTCTTCGATGCTTAAACTTATTAGAAATTCCTACTAGTGGTGATGTTATATTCCATGACAAAAAAATAAATTCAGATAATGTTGACATAAATAGCATTAGAGAAGAAATGGGCATGGTCTTTCAACAATTTAATTTATTTTCTAATATGAATATTATAGAAAATATGACCTTAGCACCGGTACAAAGAAAAAAAATGTCCAAAAGTAAAGCAAGAGAAAAAGCAATTGAATTGTTAGAAACAATAGGATTAGAGGATAAAAAAACATCTTTTGCATCACAATTATCAGGTGGTCAAAAGCAAAGAATTGCAATAGTTAGGGCCTTGATGATGAATCCTGAACTTATGTTATTTGATGAACCAACATCAGCATTAGATCCGGAAATGGTTGGTGATGTACTAGAATTGATGAAAAAACTTGCTAATCAAGGAATGACTATGGTTGTAGTTACTCACGAAATGGGCTTTGCTAAAGAAGTATCTAACAAGGTAATCTTTATGGATGATGGTGAAATAGTAGAAAAATCAGAAAATCCACAACAATTTTTCGAAAATCCAATAGAGGCTAGAACAAAAAAATTCCTATCAGCCATCCTATAGTTGACAAAAACAAAAATAGGGAGTATTATATAAAAGTAATACTCAAGCGGGATTGGCGGAATTGGCAGACGCGCAAGACTAAGGATCTTGTGACCGCCTTTAGGTCGTGGAAGTTCAAGTCTTCTATCCCGCACCATAAAGAGCTTAGGAATGTTGATTTTTCAGCATTCCTTTTTTAGTTAGTGGGTAACTAGTGGGTAATGTTAATTGCACATGTTTTATTATTTTAAATTTGTATTTTAAATAAAAGAAATATTAAAAAATTTATTAAAATTTGACACTACCATTATGTCTGGTAAGTCAAACTTTTTTATAATATATTTTAATTATATATTCTTGTACTTTCTATTACAATATCCTTACATAATTAATTATTATTTGAATTCTCCCTAAGTTTTGTTATAAAATATATACAAGTAAATATTTAGAACGGAGTTTGTATTAAGAAATATATTATGGCCCTTGATGCAGGTACTACTTCTAATAGGTGTATTATTTTTGATAAGAGGGGGAGGATTGTTTCTCTGGCTCAGAAGGAGTTTAGTCAGATTTTCCCTCATCCTGGTTGGGTGGAGCATGATGCGACTGAGATTTGGTCGACTCAACTGGGTGTCTGTATCGAGGCCTTGGCGAAGATTAATGCTCAGGCATCAGATATAGCTGCCATAGGAATTACTAACCAAAGGGAGACTACTATTATTTGGGATAAGGAGACTGGAGATCCTGTATATAATGCAATTGTTTGGCAATGTAGGCGTACTGCTGATATGGCTGATAAGCTAATCAAAGATGGCTACAAGGAGATGATCCAATCGAAGACTGGCCTTGTGATAGACCCTTATTTTTCTGCTACAAAGATTAGGTGGATTTTAGATAATATTGAAAATGGTCAAGACAGGGCAGAGAGGGGAGAGCTTCTTTTTGGTACTGTGGATACTTGGTTAATTTGGAAATTGACTGGGGGCAAGGTTCATGTTACTGATTATTCTAATGCCTCTAGGACTATGCTTTTTAATATAAATTCCTTGGTATGGGATGAGGAGATTCTTGAGATTTTAAATATTCCAAAGGCTATACTACCTGATGTTAAGCCATCTTCTTATGTCTATGGAAAGACTTTATCATCATATTTTGGTGGAGAAATTCTTATAGCTGGAGCAGGAGGGGACCAACAATGTGCCTTGTTTGGCCAAACTTGTTTTAATAGGGGCGACGCCAAGAATACCTATGGAACGGGTGCCTTTTTGCTAATGAATATAGGGGATAGGGCAATTATGTCTGATAAGGGACTTGTTACAACTATTGGTTGGGGACTTGAAGAAGGCAAGGTAACCTACGCCTTAGAAGGTTCGATTTTTGTAGTAGGATCTGCCATTCAATGGCTAAGGGATGAGCTTAGGATAGTAGATAGGGCAGAGGATACAGAGTATATGGCGACCAGGGTTGATGATACAGGTGGTTGCTATGTTGTGCCTGCCTTTACAGGACTAGGTGCGCCCTACTGGGATGCCTATGCTAGGGGAGCCATAGTGGGTATCACTAGAGGAACTAATAAATACCATATAATAAGGGCAACTCTCGAATCCCTAGCCTATCTTTCTAATGATGTCCTAAGAGCTATGGAGGAAGATAGTGGAACCAAGTTAAAGTCCCTCAAGGTAGATGGTGGAGCGTCTGCCAATAATTTCTTGATGCAATTTCAAGCAGATATGATCCAAACAGAGGTGCTAAGACCTAAGACCCTAGAGACTACAGCTCTTGGTGCAGCATATCTTTCAGGTCTTGCTGTTGGTTTTTGGGAAAGTTTGGATGAGATTAAGTAAAATTGGTCCATAGACAAGGTCTTTGAGCCTCAAATTATCAAGGAAGAGCGAGATAAGAAGTATAGGAATTGGAAGAGGGCTGTTGAGAGGTCTTTTGACTGGGCATAGGACTTTGAAGAATAAATTACGAGAAATTAACTAATTAGCCTACTATTTTTGGTAGGCTTTTATCGTGGAAAAATTTATAGGGAATTATATTCTAGTCGTTAATTTTACCTAGCAAATTTCGCCTCTTAAGTTTTCTTATGATATAATTAAAATGAGGTATTTTATGGAAAAAAATTGTTATGCAAAGATTAATCTAACTTTAGATAGTCTTTATAAAAGAAATGATGGTTATCACGAAATTGATTCTATCATGGTTAGGATTGGTTTATTTGATAAATTGATAATTAATAAAAACGAGAATGGAACTTTTAACTTCAAGTCCAATGTGGACCTAGGAGACCTTGAGGATAATCTTATTTATAAGGCCTATGCCCTCCTAAAGGACAGGGTGGATGATCAGGGTCTTGACGTTGAATTGGTTAAAAATATCCCTGTCGCTGCAGGTCTTGCTGGGGGGTCTACCGATGCTGCCGAGATGATAAAGGCCCTAAATGACCTTTGGGAGCTGGGTCTTAGTAAAGGAGAGATGATAAAGTTAGGGGCGAGCCTAGGGGCAGATATTCCATTTTTCTTCCTAGAAAAAGCTGCTAGGGCTAGGGGGATAGGTGAAATCCTAAGTCCCTTTACAAATAAGGTAAATATAAAGATTTTACTAATAAATGATGGGACCGAGATTTCTTCAGCCTTTGTCTACAATAGACTTAAGGATTATGGGGTAATTGATAATGAAAAGATAATTGAGGGACTCAAGGCAGGAGATCCTTATGTAGTAAAAGATTTTAGGAATGTTATGGAAGATGTTATTTTCGAAAATTATCCCCACCTAAAAGAAATCCGAGATATTCTCTTGGATAAAGGGGCTGCTAATGCCTTGGTGTCAGGGTCCGGTGCTAGTATTTTTGGAGTCTTCCTTGATGATGACTTCTACCAAAGGGCCTATGAAGACTTAAAGACTTCCTACAAATTTTGTGAAAAGGTGGACTTGATAGATGACTAATATTGGAGTTTTTGATACAGGTCTTGGTGGACTTACGGTCCTTTCTAAGCTTGTTGAGTCAAAAAAAGCAAATTACTTTTATTTTGGAGATACCCTTAGGGTTCCCTATGGCAATCGTCCCAAGGATGAAATCTTTGAGTTTTCTTGTGATATAGTCGACTTTTTGGAAAAGTTTGATATCGACTACTATGTAATAGCCTGCAATACTATATCAGTTACCTGCCTAAATCTCTTAGAAGAGAAGTACAAGAAGACCTTTATCCCAATAACTGATGGGGGCCTTAAGGCAGGGAGGTCTATCCCAGGGGATTTATTAGTGCTTGCTACCAAGGCAACAGTAGACAGCCATTTTTATAGGGATAATATTGAGAAAGTTGGCAAAAAAGTATATGAGGTAGCAGGTTACAACCTTGTTGACCTAATTGAAAATAACCAAATAGAAAGTCCCAAGATGGATGAGTCCCTTGAGGAGTACCTAGACCTTGCCAACAAAATTCAAATCCCTAATATCCTCCTTGGATGTACACATTTTCCCTTGATAAAAGATGAGATAGGGAGGAAATTAACTTATGAGGTCAATATCATAGATCCAGCAGACTATATTTTGGATAAGATCGAGACTAATGATAATGACCTTAAGATTAAAATTTTCCTATCCCAAAAATCTAAAATTGCTGAAAGTATTATACAAAGTTTGATAAAGTTTGACTATTCATTAACTTATGTAGACTTTGTTTAAAATAAAAGGGAAAATCTGTATAAAATCTATAGAAAAGCCCTTTTGCCCCTGTATTTTTTAAGAAAAAGATGTTATAATATAAATAAGAAATTTAGTAGTCTAGAGTAATTGGAAGGTTGAAATACATTTTCCAAAAAACTACTTATCCTAAAGATTTACTTAAAAATATTGAAATAAATAGAGGTAGGGAATGTCTAACAAAGGTTTAAGAGAGTTGAAGAGAAGAAAGCTTAGAGAAGCTAAGAAGAGAAGGAAAAGGATCCTTGCAGGTGGTATAGCGCTTGTGGGAGTGTTTTCGGTTGGCTATTTTATCAATGTAGATGATGATGACTTTACAATAGGAAGGCCAACAGAATATAGACAGGCACTAGGTGCAAGCGAGACTAATGATAAGCAAAAGCAAGAACCCCAAGGTGAATTTAATGAGAAGGCAACCAAGGCTGGCTTTTCTGATGTCGAAGTTAGTGAGGGGATGGAGGTAGAAGATACAGAGTATTCAGACACTCTAGTATCCTATATAAGAGCTGTCTGTGACCAAGAGGCCTTTCAATATCCAAACGACTATTCTAAAACAGACAAATCTATAAGGGAAGGGTCATACTTGCCCTTTTATGGTTGCCAAAATGGCTATGCCAAGATTAAGATAGATGATTCCTTTTATTATGTAAATAAGTATGGCCTAGAAAAATTAAGTGCTGAAGCTAGTGTCAAGGTAATCAATGGTATTGCCTATGTTAATAGCGACTACACCTTGCCTCAAGACTTCAATCCTGGTCTTGATAAGACTGCCTATAGAGCCTTCGAAACTATGAGACAGGATATGCAAAGACAAGGTCTTGACCTAAAGATAGCATCAGATTATAGGGACTTTGACCTAGAAACTAGACTATATGAAGCAGGAGATGTAGATAGTGATGTGCCTGCTACATCTGAACACCAATTAGGAGATGCATTTGACTTTTTTACAGGCACTATTAAGTATGATGATAAATTTACTTCAAGTAAGGAATATAATTGGCTTAAGGATAATTCTTACAAGTATGGCTTTATAGAAAGATATCCGGCTGGTAAGGAAAATATTACCAACCACCGTAGCCTACCATGGCACTTTAGGTTTGTAGGAGTCTACAATGCCAAGGAAATCTACGACAATGATCTTACTTTGGAAGAATATTTAAAGATAAATTAATTGTTATTAGAAATAAAATCCATATAATAGATAGTAAAAGAAAGGAGAACGATTATGGAAATTATTAAAACAGACAAGGCTCCAGCAGCAGTAGGAGCATACTCACAAGGAATTAAAACAGGAAACTTTATTTTTACATCTGGACAACTACCAATCAATCCAGAAACAAAGGAATTATATAAGGATATTAAGGAAGCCACCAAGCAATCTTTATTAAATGTTGAAGCTATAGTGAAGGAAGCTGGAGCTAGCAAGGAAAATATTGTAAAATGTACAGTATTTTTGGCAGATGTAAACGACTTTGAAGCCTTCAATGCAGTTTATGAAGAGTTCTTTGGAGATCACAAACCAGCTAGATCAGCTTTTCAAGTAGGAGCAGTTCCAAAGGGAGCACCACTAGAAATCGAAGCAATCGCTGAATTATAATAATAATCTTGGAGGGGCATAGGTCCCTCTTTTTTTGCCTAAAATGGGTATATAATATAGGAATAGAAAAAGTTAGTTTATATTTACAAATAAATAATAATGATAATGTAAGTATAGAAGTTAACCATAAATACTTTGTTTGGCAAGAGCTTTTGAAATTATATAGCTAATAGTTCTATATTCTAAGTAATAGTTACTTAAAGAAAAATGGCAAAAATTTGCTCTTTTTAGTAAGGAGAAGTTATGATTGAATTAAAAAATATTGTAGAAAGGCAGAGGGAATTTTTCTTGAAAGGTGAGTCAAAGACCAAGGCCTTTAGGAAAGAAAACCTAACTAAGTTAAAGAATTTGATAAGCAATCATGAAGATGACATAGTAGAAGCCCTAAGGGAGGACTTGGGTAAGTCAGCCTTTGAGTCCTATGTAAGTGAGATTGCCTTCGCAAAAGAAGAAATTGATTTTGCCCTAGATAACTTGGATGATTGGATGAAGCCTATCAAGGCAAAGACTCCCCTACCAGCCCAACCAGCCAAGTCCTACACCCTCTATGAGCCACTGGGCCTTACCTTAATAATATCCCCTTGGAATTACCCCCTTAATCTAACCCTAGATCCCCTAGTTGGGGTTATTGCAGCAGGAAATACTGCTATTATAAAAACATCATCTAAGACTCCCCACACATCAAAGCTTATTAGAGAGATGCTAAATACAAATTTTCCTAATGAATATATTTTTGTAGTAAATAATGACCTAGTTAGCCATGATGAGCTTTTGAACTACCAATATGACCATATCTTCTATACTGGTGGAAGAGAAGTAGGCAAGAAGATTATGGAAGTTGCTTCACAAAACCTAAGTAAGGTTACCCTAGAGCTTGGGGGCAAGAGTCCTTGTATAGTAGATAGGACAGCCAACCTCGCCAATGCTGCAAGGTCAATCGCCTGGGGCAAGACCTTCAATGCTGGTCAAACTTGTGTGGCTCCTGACTATATCTTGGTAGATGTTGCTATCAAGGATGAATTTATCAAAAGACTTAGGGGAGCCTTGCTAGAATTTTTCGGGGAAGACCCTATTAGAAACCCTGACTACCCAAAGATTATTAACCAAGACCACCTTGATAGGCTAGTCGACCTAACCAAGGATCAAGATATAATATGGGGTGGCAATTTTGATAGGGAAAATTTAAAATTAGCCCCAACTATAATTGATGGAGTGGACTTTGATAATAAAGTCATGGAAGAAGAAATATTTGGACCAATAATTCCAATATTGACCTATGATAATATAAATCCAATCCTATATAAGATTAAGAGACTTCCTAAGCCATTAGCCTTCTACCTATTTTCTGAAGATAAGCGCCTAATAGAGAAGGTAATGTATAATATAGAATTTGGTAATGGCTGCGTCAACGAAGTCCTTATGGAAATAAGCTCACCTTACCTTGAATTTGGTGGAGTAGGTGGATCTGGAATGGGTGGCTACCATGGCTACAATTCCTTTGTAAACTTCTCCAACAAAAAGTCCATAATGGAAGCCTCATCCTTCCCAAGACCAAAGGTAAAATACCCACCTTATACAAAAGGGAAGCTCGAACTAATTAAGAAAATATTGTAAATATAAATAAACCGGAGGTAAATCATAGTCCTCCGGTTTTACTTTACTTAAATTTCTGTATTTTTGATATCTTCAGCTATTACCTTAGCAAGTTCTGCTATTTGAGCTAGGTTTTCTTCCTTGACTGAAGAATTAATTTTAACATCTTCACCAATATAGTTTAATTTAGCTGGTTCTAATATTTCCTTAGAGATCTCTAGGGACTTACCACCCCATGACCAGTTGTTTAGGAAGGATACAGTTCTATTTTGATAGCCTGTTCCAACAAGTTCTCTTAAGAAGGCATCCATCTTGTAGTAGAGTCCTGAGTTATAGTTGATAGGTGCAAATACTGCGTGAGAATACCTATGGCAATCTGCTATAGGGAAGGATGGGTCCCAAGCTGATATATCGTAAAGAACTATATCTTCTACACCAAGATCAGCCAGGTTATTTGCCAAGATATCACTAGCTTGTTCAGTATCTCCATACATTGAGCAATAGATTATAGCCACACCTTTTTCTTCAGGGATGAATTTTGACCATCTTTGGTATTTTTCCATAATGAAGTTAATTGATTCTTCATCCTTGAAGATTGGTCCATGAAGGGCAAGTATTGCCTTAATCTCAAGTCCATCGACCTTCTTAAATAGGTTTTGAACCATGTTACCAAACTTACCTACTATATTAATATAGTATCTTCTAGCTTGATCTATCCAATCACCCTTGTGGATTACATATTTAGCATCGATATTACCATTTAGGGCATTGAAGGAACCAAAGGCATCAGCTGAGAAGAGGATCTTATCCTTAAGTTCATAGGCAACCATTACTTCTGGCCAGTGAACCATAGGTGCTGTAACAAACTTGAGAGTCCTCTCACCAATATTTAGCTCGTCCATATCCTTAACTTCGTAGTACCTATCCTTGAAACGATCATCATAGAATTGTTCATAGAACTTGAAGGTCTTGGCATTGCCAACGAATTTGGCATTTGGCCATCTTGTCAAGGCTGCTTCGATTGACCTACAGTGGTCTGGTTCCATGTGCAATACAACTATATAATCAAGCTCTTCTCCATCTAGGGCAGCTTCAATATTTTGGATGTAGTTTCTAGTAAAGGCTGCATCTACACTGTCAAATAAGACATTTTTTTCATCTCTAACAAGATAAGAATTGTAGGCAACGCCCTTGTCTAACTCAAAAAGGTTTTCGAAACGTTCGATTCTTCTATCGTTTACTCCAACCCAATAAACATTATCTAATATTTCTCTTATAGTGTGCATATTTACTCCTTTGAAATGTTTGACGAAAATGTTTTGTGTTTGTACCTATATTATACTTTATATATCTAAATTTTAAAAATAATTAAATAACTTATGGTTTATTAAAGTCAAGTCCATAATATTGTGTAAATTAGTCTAGTACAATATTTACTACTTCATTTTAATATACAATTTAGAAGATGTGATCCAATCCTCATTGATATCAATGAGGATTGAACCTATTAAGCGCATAGCAGATTTTTCATTAGGAAATATCCTAACGACTTTCTCTCGTCTTCTAACTTCTTGATTTAATCTTTCTATGCAATTTGTTGACCTAAGTCTACTATGAATTATATCATTAGCTAGATATGCAAAAGCATCTTCAAATCCTTCATCTAAGGTTTTTAATGAGTTTTGATATTTCTTTTCTTTTTCATATTTTACGAATATCTCATCTTTCATTTTTCTTGCTAGAGATATATCTTGAATTTTAAATAAAGACTTCATATCTGCCCTAAATTCTTCAGTGTTTTTCTTTGGTGCTTTTGTTAGGATGGTTCTTAGAAAATGGACTTGACATCTTTGCCATGATACATTTATAAATGTTTCTTTTATTGCTTTGACTAGACCTTTGTGAGCATCTGATATTACCATTTTAACTCCAGATAATCCTCTAACTTTTAGATATTCAAAGAAATTTGACCATGAGTATTCACTTTCGCTAGCACTTAGGTCTAAGCCTATGATTTCTCTGTTTCCTTTTTCATTTATTCCTATTGCAATGTGACAAGCTTTTGATACTACTCTATTGTTTTCTCTTACTTTTATGTATACTACATCTACAATTATGTAGGGATATGTTATCGTGCTTAGATCACTATTTCTCCATAGTTTTACTTCTTCGTCTAACTCTTTAGTTAAGGATGATACAAAGGATTTGGAATATGTTTTACCGCACATGTTTTCTATTACCTTGGATACTTTTCTTGTTGATACTCCTTGGATGTACATTTCTAACATGGTTGCAAGTAGTGCTTTCTCATTTCTTTGATATCTTTCAAAGACTTCTGTAGAGAATTTACCATCTCTTGTCCTAGGTACTCTTAGGGTTAACGTTCCTATTTTTGTCGTATAGTCACGTTCATAGTATCCATTACGGTAAGTGCTCCTATTAGGATCTCTTTGATAGGCTTGATTATCTAAGTATTCATCTCTTTCTTTTTCCATAAGCTCATTAAATACCTTGGTTAGAATTTTCTTAGCTATATCATTTTTAACTTCTGAGTTAATTAAATTTTGAATATCTTCTATGTTTAATGTAAAATGTAATTGGGTCATATGATTCCTCCTAGTTTGTTTTTGTGGTTAAAAACATTGTACTAGTTTAGGTTTCAAATGACCTTTTCTTTTTACACAATTATACGGGCACTATCTTTATTAATAATTTAGAAAAGTTTTTATGAAAATAAAAAGCGTTAAATTTTTGTAAAGTGGGTATATTATAAATATAAGAAATATTTTAGAAAAATATAATTTATACTAAAGGAGACATTATGGCTTACAATCTACCAAGAGATTTAGAAGAATTTAGAAAGTATGTTAGAGATTTTGCTGAGGAAAAAGTTAAACCTATAGCTTACCACTTAGACCGTGACAAAGTATTTCCTAAGGAAATAGTTAAAGAAATGGGTCAATTGGGTCTTATGGGAATACCATTTCCAGAAGAGTACGGTGGAGCGGGCTTAACCAATGAACATTACGCAATTGCAGTTGAAGAATTATCAAGAGTAGACGGCGGTGTTGGAGTTATCTTATCAGCTCATACATCACTAGGTACTTGGGGACTTAATGAATTTGGTAACGAAGAACAAAAACAAAAATATCTTGTTCCACTATTAACAGGTAAATCAATAGGTGGTTTTGGTCTTACAGAAGAAAATGCAGGATCTGACTCAGCTGGAACAGAAACAACAGCTGTTCTTCAAGGAGACCACTATCTTCTAAATGGTAAAAAAATCTTTATCACTAATGCACCAGAAGCTCAAACTTACCTAGTAACTGCAGTTACTACACCAGGTAAGGGTAATCACGGTATATCAATGTTTATCGTAGACAAGGACTTTGAAGGATTTACTTTCTCAGAACCATATGATAAGTTAGGTATCAGAGCATCAATTACAGCTGAACTTCACTTCAAGGATGTTAAGGTTCCAAAGGAAAACCTACTTGGTGAAGAAGGCAAGGGATTCAAATACGCTATGATGATCCTAGACGGTGGTAGAATTGGTATCGCTTCACAAGCCCTAGGAATTGCACAAGGAGCTTACGAAAGTGCCAAAGACTATGCATTATCTCGTATCCAATTTGGTGAACAAATCGCAAGGATGCAACACAACTCATTCAAACTTGCTGATATGGCAACATCTATCAAGGCTTCTAGACTACTAATTTATGATGCAGCAAAGAAAAAAGATGCTCATGATAACTATGGTATGGATGCAGCTATGGCTAAGATGTTTGCATCAGATACAGCTGAAAGAATTACTTCTGAAGCCCTACAAATGTATGGTGGGTCAGGATTTATTAAGGGAGTTGATGTAGAAAGATTCTACAGAGACTCAAAGATTACACAAATCTACGAAGGTACAAATGAAATAATGAGGGTAGTTATTTCTAACAATATCCTTCCTAGAGTTAAGAAAGATAAGAAAAAACCAGAAGCTAAGAAAGCACCTAGCCTAGTAGGAGATAGAAAACTTCAAATCTTCAAGGGTGATGCTAAAGAATCTGCTAAGAAACTAGTAGAAGCTCTAAAGGCTGAAGGATATACCTTCGATAAAAAAGATGTTGACCTAGAAGGACCTATCGATGGAGCTCAAAGAGTAGTAGCTGCTGGTATGGGAATAGGTGAGAGCCAAAACCTAGAACTAATCAAAGATCTAGCTAGAGAAACAGGAGCTGTTCTATCATCATCAAGACCTGCTTCACAAGTTAGAGGCTATGTACCAACAGATAGGTATATAGGACTTTCCGGAAAGAAATTTAATGGAGAGCTATATATAGGAGTTGGTATATCAGGAGCTATGCAACACTTAAAGGGAATTCCTGAAGCTAAGACAATTGTTGCAATAAACAATGACGAAAGTGCAGCCTTCTTTAATAACTGCGACTACGGTATCGTAGGCGACTTCCATGAAGTAGTTCCAGCACTTATTGAAGAAATCAAAAACGCTTAATATTTAGTAATCCACAATCTTAACAATAAAGTTTACACAAAAAAGGCTATGAGTTTTATCGCTCATAGCTTTTAATTTGAATATTTTTCTAATCGACTAAGTAAGCCCTATAAATTTTCCCTAATAAAGGCTTTGAGGGCCTCTATTAAATCATCAGATGTCTTATAAATTCTTGGATTCTCAAAAATATTGCCTTCCTTGTCTGCATAGGAAAGACCTGTTACTAGTTTATTGATGTAGAGAAAGTCGTTTTGGAAGACATCTTTCTTGATCTCCTCTAGTTTATTTTCTTTGTCATTGCCAGTAAGACGGATGTCTGTATAGAGTTGAAAGATGGGAATGCCGAGTTGGAAGGCTATACCCATCTCTGCTGCAAGACCTAGGTCCTTGGTATCCATAAGTCCTATTAGCAAGTCACTTTCCTTAAGCCTATCATAGTCGCCCAAAAGAATTTGGTAAGTTGAAGCAAAACCTGCTTCCTTATCATTTATCTCGTCATTATCTGCTGGGTTATATAGGTCAATCCCATCGCCAAACTCTTCTTCCAAGGCCCCTTGGACCTTCTTTGCTTGGAGTCTTTGACCTTCTGTAAATAAGTCACAACCTAAATAAATTTTCATATCATCACCTCTCCTTAATTATACTAAAAGTCTTAGTAAAAAACGATTTTTATTATATAATAGTAGAGAGGTGCTTATGTATAAGAATTTAAAAATATTAGGAGAAAATTTTAATATTGAACTTGGCGATATAGCCAAAAATATTGAAAGTATAAAGAAAATTATGACAAGGGCAAGGGACGAAGGTGTAGATTTAATCTGCCTACCTGAATTATCCCTTAGTGGAGCAAGCCTTTATGACTTGTATACAGAAAAAGTCCTAATCGAAAGGTCAAGACAAGCGATAAGGGACCTGGTAGATTTTTCTAAGGACTTTAACTTTATCCTAGGCCTTGGCTCTGCTCTTAAATCTGGCAAGGATATCTTTAATGCTTATATATTGATAAAAGCTGGGGAGATTTTGGATATTTGTATCAAGGAAAATCTAAAGCCTTATGAAAAAATGATTTTTTCTAATAACGCTCCAGACTATATTAGCCTTGACGGACTAGATATACCAGTTAATAAGGGAGAAGTCCTTGATATAGATGGGCTAAGGCTGGGAGTATCCATAGGGGAAGATGAAAGGATGCCTATAGCCAAGTCCTTGATTTTTAAGGAAAAAGGAGCGAGGCTAATTTTAAATCCTCATGCCTTCGAGAGATTTACCCTAAGTGAAAAGAAGTTAAAAGATGACATCACCTACCTATCCAATGAACTAATTTACCTGTCTGTAGGACCTGGTGAGGGTGAGTCTTCTACAGACTTTGCCTATAGCGACCTTTGTCTGATAGGATCAAATGGAATTATTGAGTCTTGTGATAGACATAGGGCTCTAACAACTTGTCCAATAGAGATAGAAGGGGAAAGTGCCTTTACTAGGAAAAATCTTAGCCAAGTTACTAGATTCCCTTACCTGCCTAAAGATGAAGATAGGGATGAGTATGTAAGGGATGTCTTCGAGATTGGAGCAAGGGGAATTCTTACTAGGTGCAAGAAGGTGGGAACCTATGACCTTTACCTGGGTCTATCTGGTGGTCTTGATTCTACCATGAGCCTTTTACTGATGACCTATGCTTATCATAAAGAAGGAATTGACTTTGACCATATCCACCTAGTAACCATGCCAGCCTTTGCTACCAGCAAGAAAACCAAGACCAATGCCTATAGGCTATCCGATGCTCTTGAACTTGATCTTAGAGAAATTGATATATCTGAGTCTGTTAGAAGCCACCTAAGAGATATAGGCCACGACCTAGAAAGTCAGGATGTTACCTACGAAAATTCCCAAGCCAGGGAGAGGACCCAGGTCTTATTTGACCTTGCCAACCAAGGATCAGGTCTTGTAATTGGAACGGGTGACCTATCTGAAGCCATGCAGGGCTTTGCTACCTATAATGGAGACCACATGTCATCCTACAGTACCAATGCCTCCCTAACCAAGACTCACCTACGCTATATTATTTCCTACGTGGCGGAAACAACAGACAATGAAAAGCTAAGTGAAGTTCTTGAGGATATCCTAGCTACTCCAATTTCACCGGAATTAACTAGTGAGAAGGAGGGGGAGATTAGTCAAAAGACTGAAGATATAATAGGTCCTTATGAATTAATTGACTTTTTCATCTACCACCACTTGGCAAATAAACTTGCCCCAAGGGAGATCAGAGACCTAGCCCAAGTTGCCTTTGCTGATACCTATGATAAAAAGATCATAGATAAGTGGCTTAGGTCCTACTATAAGCGCTTTAGCCAAAGCCAATTTAAGAGGGCAGCCTCAGTCGATTCTGTTTCAATTACTGGCCTATCCTATAGTCCAAGGACAGGTTACAAGATCCCATCTGATATGGGTAGTGGTATATATTTGGAAGAACTATGAAAAATAAAAAATTCCTATTCGCCTTAGGAGCCTTAGGTCTTGCTATTTACTTAGACCACGAGGCTTATTATGCTAGGGAAAAAATAATAAATCTTACTTCAAAAAAAATCAAAGATGAGATAAGGCTTACTCAAATTAGCGATCTCCATTCTAACCCTCTTGCCAATTTGGATGAGATGGTTGAAAATATAAGGGACTTTGATCCCCACTTTATAATTCTAACCGGAGATATAATTGACTATGGGACAGATAGGAAAATCGAAAGGTCCTCCTATGTTCTTAGAAAAGTAATGACCCTTAGCAAAAAAGTTTTCTTGATTACCGGAAACCACGAGGAGAGAGGTCCCAAGCTTGATATTTTCTTAGAAAAATGCAAGGACCTAGGGATAAGCTACCTATCCAACTCTTCTGTTGAATTTTCTATCAATAATAATATAGTAAATTTGTATGGGCTAAAAAATTTTGAGAGGTCCTACACAAGCTATAAGCCTAGTCCTGATAAGGTTAATATAATCCTGTCCCATTCTTTTAGGGCCATAAGGGATGATGGAATAAAAGACTTTGACTTTGTATTTTCAGGTCACACCCATGGGGGTCAGGTGAGAATGCCTCTAGTTGGGGCCTTGCTTGCACCAGGTGAGGGGATTTTGCCTAAGTATGATATGGGCAAATATTCCTATGGCAAGGGTCAAGTCTATATAGATTCTGGACTTGGCAATACCTTCTTACCTCTTAGATTTTTTAATCCAATTGGATATTCAAATATAAGACTCGGGTCTGTAGTTTAGTGGTAAAATAGAGGTGTCCGAAGCCAAAGATGGGGGTTCGATTCCCTCCAGGCCTGCCAATTAAGCACTTAGGTGCTTATTTTTTTGCCCTAAAATAGTTTGATTTAGGGATTTTCTTAAGTAAGTAATTTATTACATTACTAATTTAACAAAGTATATTGAAAAATAAAAATCTAAGAATATAATAATATAAGAATACTCATACATTAAAGGAGGCAATATGAAATTTGGAGTTAGAGATAAGATCTGGATTACAGGATCTACAGGCAGGCTAGGTTCTACAATTTATAGGTACCTAGACCCTATAGATTGTGAGATAGTTGCCACTGATAAACACGAGGTCGACATTACTAATCTAAAGGAAGTAGCCACATTTACTGAAAGGCTTAGGCCTACGGTTATAATAAATGCATCAGGTATTACCAAGCGCAATGAGTGTCAGGCTGACCCTGACAAGGCTTATTTGTTAAATGCAGTTGGTGCCAAAAATATAGCCATAGTGGCTAATAGGTTCCATGCAAAAATTGTTCAATTATCAACTGCAGATGTATTTGATGGCAAGGCAACAAGTCCTTATAAAGAAATAGATGAGCCAAGGCCTAGAACAATCTATGGCAAGAGCAAGTTTTTGGGTGAGCAATTTGTAAGGGACTTTTCTGACCATTACTTTATAGTGAGGGTTTCAAGGCTCTACTCAAGGGAAAATGGCTTGGTAGAAGATATAATAAGTCAGGCAAAAAGTGGCGAGGTTAGGGTAGCCAAGGATAGATTTTCTTCACCAACTCCAGCCTTTGAATTAAGTAAGTTCTTGATAGGGCTAATTAATACCAATAACTTTGGTACTTATCATGCATCTTGTGGTGGGGTATGTTCTCAGAAAGAATTTGCCCAAGAAATTATTGACTTCTTAGGTCTAGATGCCAAAATAAAAGAAGAAAACGATCCATCAAGGGTTGACTTTAGTCCTTTCTATGGAGGTATAGATAATTACTTCTTAAAAATTACCAAGGACTATGAGTTTTTGGAATGGAAGTTAGCCCTACATGAATACATAAAGAAGGAGGGATTAAATGGATAAGGGTAAAAAGGAGAAAAATAAACAAAGGTTCGGCCTATCACAAAGAATATTTTTATCATTGATACTAGGTGTTGTGGTGGGGATATTAATCCATTATTTTATACCGGAAGGACACTTTAGAGATGATATACTAATAGAAGGAATTTTTTATACCATAGGCCAGATTTTTATAAGACTCATGCAAATGCTAGTAGTTCCTTTGGTATTTTTCTCCATAGCAGATGGATGTAGGAACCTCGGAGACACGGATACCCTAGGCAAGGTTGGTGTAAGGATAGTGGTCTTTTACTTATTTACCACCTTTCTTGCCATAGTAGTTGCTCTTCTTCTTGCTAATCTTATTAATCCAGGTAAGGGGATGAACATAAATATTGGCGATAATAAGTTTGATATGGAAGGAAGTACAGAGATTTCTCTTTCTGAAACCATCCTAAACTTTATACCTACCAATCCAATCGAAGCCTTGGCTAGTGGTAATATGATTCAAATCATAATATTTGCAGTAATCTGTGGCCTTCTAATTGCCTATATGGAAGATAGGATGACAACTCTAGGCAATATTGTTACAGAGATGAATGACCTAATGATGGGGATGACCATGTGGGTAATGAAGCTTGCTCCAATAGGGGTATTCTTCCTCCTAACTAGGACATTCGCATCACTGGGCTACGAGGTAATCTTGTCTATGATTTCCTACATGGCAACGGTCTTAACAGGACTATTGTTCCAACTAGTGATTGTTTACCTCGTCTTATTAACGATCTTTACTAGGGTCAATCCTTTTACCTTTTTAAAGAAATTCTTCCCAGTAATGACCTTCGCTTTTTCTACAGCTTCATCATCAGCGACAGTTCCGCTCCACATAAAGACCCTAGATGAGATGGGAATTGATAGGAAGATCTCTTCCTTTACTGTTCCATTAGGATCTACCATCAACATGGACGGAACTGCTATAATGCAAGGAGTGGCAGTAGTATTTATAGCCAATGCCTACAAGATAGACCTAAGCCTGACAGACTTCTTGACTGTAATCCTTACTGCGACCATAGCATCAGTTGGTACTGCTGGTATACCATCTGTTGGACTTGTTACCCTATCCATGGTCTTACAATCGGTAGGACTTCCAGTAGAAGGAATAGCCATGATAATGGGTATTGATAGGATTCTTGATATGTCAAGAACTGCTATCAATATAACTGGAGATGCAGTGGGCACTATAGTTGTGGCAAACTCATTAAAGGCCTTTGACAAGAAAAAATATATGGAAAAAATTCAAGAAAATTAAAAAAAGGGCTGTTGCAAAACTATGAAAAATCATCGTCCCATCGTAAGAATGTTCTTCTAATGATTTTGGAACGATTTATTCATTTTACAACAGCCCTTAAATTTTCCTATAAACTTTTTTGACAATCAGGGCATATACCTGTAAATTCAAAATTATGACCAGAAATAATAAAACCTGTATCCTTTTCTATCTTATCTTCTAAGATATGGACAGGGCATGAGTCTATAAGAAACTTTTTGTGGCAGATATTACAAGTTATAAAATGCTTGTGGTCTGCATTATTTAGTTGGTAATAACTTACCCCATTTAGGTCAATGGACCTTAACAAAATACCATTTTCTTCCAAAGTGTTTAGGTTCCTATAAATGGTTGATAAGTCTAGTTCAATCTCATTTCTCAATAAATCGTAAAGATCTTCTGCTGATATAGGATTACCATCTTCAAGGAAGGCCTTAAGGATTAGCTTCCTTTGGTTTGTAACCCTAAGATTTTTATCTTTAAGTGTTTGTCTAATATCCAAAATGTCACCTCTTTTCGATATTATACCTTATTTGACAAAGGTTTAAACTCGAATATAATTAAATATGCAAATAAATTGCAAGAGGAGGAATAATGAAAAACAAGAAAATAATAACCCTACTTGCTTTGAGCTTAGCCTTAACAGCTTGTGGCAACAATAATCAAGGAGAACCGGCAAATATAGAAAATACAGAAGTAACATCTGGACCATCTACAGAAGATAGTGAGGGAGTAGTTAGACCTTCAACAGAAAAAGAGAAATCAGAAGAAAATGAAGAAAGCTCTGTAGTCTATGCTTCTTTTTATCCTATATATAATTTAACCAAACAAATAGCAGGAGATAAATTCGAAGTAAAATCCTTCACCAATCTAAAGACAGAATCCCATGGCTTTGAACCATCAGCCAAGGAAATAGCAGACCTATCAGAGGCTGGACTAATCTTTATAAATGGAGCTGGTATGGAAGAATGGGCTGAAGATGTTGAAGAAAATGTAGAAACAGACTTTGTCAATACATCAGAAAATATCGAATATATAAAGGCAGAAGGTGGCCATGTACATGACCATGAAGAAGGCGAAGAAGACCACGAACATGAAGAGGGTGAAGACCACGATCATGAACACGAAGAAGACCATGAACACGAAGACGTTGAAGACAACGATCATGAACACGAAGACGTTGAAGAGCATGACCGTGAAGAAGAAGGCCATCACCACCACAACCACGGCGAATTTGACCCTCATACTTGGTTAGACCCAGAAAATGGTAAAGAACAAGCCAAGGTTATAGCTGACAAGCTATCAGAGATAGATCCTGCCAACAAGGACTACTTCCAAGCCAACTACCAAAAAATTGCCGATGAACTAGATGCTATAGTTAATGAATATAGCGAAAAATTCTCATCAGTAGAAAACAAGAAATTCATAGTACCACATGAAGCCTTTGGTTACTTGGCTAAAAGATTTGACCTTGAACAAATCCCCCTAAACAACCTAACTTCAACAGGAGAAACAGATGCCAAGGTTCTTAAGGAAGTAACAGACCTTGCCAAGGAAGAAAAACTAAAGGTAGTCTTCTATGAAAAGGGTGGTTCAGATGAAGAAGCCAAGACCCTAGCTAATGAAATTGGCGCAACTGCTGAGCCTATCTCAACTATAGAGTTTGCATCTGATGAAGAATTAGAAAACGAAGTAACCTACCAAGAATTAATCAAAGAAAACCTAGAAGCAATCTACAATTCCCTAGCCTAATATGACTAAACTTATAGAAATAAGGAATTTAAAATTTTCCTATCCGTACAATTTAATATTAGACGATATAAATTTTGACGTAAATGAAGGAGACTTCCTAGCACTTAGTGGAGAAAATGGGGCTGGGAAGTCTACTCTTATAAATATCCTCCTTAAGAACCTAAAAAAGGATGGAGGAGAGATAAAAATCCTAGGTAAGGACATAGAAGCCTTCAAGGACTATGACAAGATTGGATATGTTCCTCAAGCGAAGGATTCGACAAAGATAGCTTTCCCCATAACTTGTGAGGAATATGCCATCCTGGGTCTCTACAAAAAGTTTAATATCTTCAAGAGACCTACAAAAGAGTGCTGGGAGAGACTTGACTTTACCTTCAAGGACCTCTCCATCCAAAAGCTTAGGAAAAAGCCCTTCAAGGACCTCTCAGGAGGTCAGCAACAAAGGGTGATGATAGCTAGGGCCTTGGTATCAGATCCCAAGCTCCTTATCCTAGATGAGCCTACAGTTGGTATTGATGCCAGGCACAAGAAAGACTTCTTGAAACTCCTAATCCACTTAAACAAGTACCATGGCCTAACGATCCTTATTATTAGTCACGAGCTTGATTTAATAAAGGACTATGTTACAAGAATCCTATACCTTCATGAGGGGAGGATAAGCCATGCTTAGTTACGATTTTATGAGAAGAGCCCTTTTGGCAGGGTTTATGATTTCCCTAATTATCCCTATGATAGGGATGGTAATGATTAATAGAAAGACCTCTATGATAGGCGATGCCCTTAGCCACTCATCCCTATCTGGAATAGCCCTAGGCTTAATTATGGGAATAAATCCCCTTTTGGTTTCACTAATTATATGTATCCTATCAGCCTTTGCCATAGAAACAATAAGGAAGAAGTTTGACCAATATGGGGATATGGCGACAGCTATAGTAATGTCTACTGGTATAGGCCTTGCTGCAGTCCTATCAGACTTTACACCTGGAGGGGCAAGCTTTGAATCCTTCTTATTTGGATCAATAACTACAGTAAGTAAAGAAGAGTTGCTTATTATAGGCGTCATGTTTATCTTAGTTAGCTTTGTTTCCATATACTACTACCATGGACTCTTGTATAACTCCATCAATCCCCTAATGGCTAGACTGTCTGGGGTTAAGATCCATGTGGTCGATGGTCTCTTTACCCTAATAACTGCCATAACAGTAGCTATTTCAGTAAAGACCGTAGGAGCCCTGATGATAACATCCCTCATGGTAATACCAGTGGCATCAGCCCTAATGGTCGCAAGGTCCTACAGGTCAACCTATATACTATCCCTAGTCCTCTCCCTAATATTTATGCTAGGAGGAATAAGCATCTCCTTCTACAAGGGACTAAAACCTGGAGGAACCATAGTTTTAATAGGAATAACCTTCCTAATAATCTTTTCCATAATAGGACTTATCAGAAGAAAGCTTAAGTAAGAGACTTAGGCTTTTTTTCTTGTGAGCTTTAGTGAGAATTTCGGAATATGTTAGTAAAAATACTAAGAAGGCTTAGGGATTAAATTGAAGTTCTTAGATATTGTCATTAGAGATAAATTTATTTTATTGGTCATACTTGTCAGGTTAATCTTATAACCTGGTCATTCTACTTTTTCCTAATCCTTTGAATAAAATTATAATTATGTGATATGATTATATTATCGATAAAAATATGAGTAAAAAACTGATAGTGATTCATGGGGAAAATTATAGGAATTAGGTATTATGACTAGTGAAAGTATTTTTTTAAATAAGATCAGTACGACTAAATATCTAGCATCAACCCTTAGCTTGGGGCTTTGTCTTTATTTGATGGTTAAATTAGAAGACTTTTCCTTAAAACAAATTTTTCTAGGGTGTCTTTGCCTAATTAATATTAAAGATTTGCTGGTAGGGGTAAGTGAAAAAGTTACCCATAAGGAAATATTAATCAAGTGGTTAGGAAAAACTTATAGGAATTTATATCCTACCTTAGGCCAAAGAGCCACTAAACTATTCTTTCTTTTCCTTGCTGTGCTTATTATAGCAATTAGAATTATCCTCCCTATAGTCATCTACCTTATTTAAGGAGGAAATGAGTTTGAAATTATCAAAAACAAAGGATACAAAGTTCAAACTCAGTCCTTTGTAAAAATGACAAATCAATTAAGCTAAATCAAGAAAAAAGATCAAAAGAAAATCCTATCAGCCTCTGGGATTTACATATTAATATAAAGGATACGAAATGGTAATACTAAATAATAGAGAAATATTTAATAAACTTATAGAAGAAGGTTACAAGAAAGAAGATGATAAAATTCCTCAAGGTCTACCAGTAGCAAAATATGCTAAGGGGTCTGATAGTTTCTACATATCTCATGGCAAGCTCCACCTAGATGATAAGACAAGTGAGCTTGTAAAAAGCTTTGGGATAAGTTATGAAGAATTTGGACCGAAAGATTCCCAAGCCCTCAAGGATTTAAAAAGAAAGATCTTGGATAATTTGTAAGATGGAGTAATTATGAAAAAGACATTTAAAATATTCTTACTTATTTTTGGACTTTTTTTCTTTGCTGGCAGGGCCTATGCCAGTGAAGCCGATTTAAAAAATGATATTCGAGAGGCCGTTTTTTCTACTGTTGATGGTAAACTTGACTACCAAGTCCATATCAAAAGCCTTTATGGGCCAAGTGATGTCGATGTTTATATGCAAAATACTGATGTAGACTACTTTACATCAGCGTCAACCATCAAGATTTTTATAGGACTTGCTGTAAGAGAGCAGGTCCTAGGTGGAGATTTATCTTATACAGATGAGATAAAAAGAGATCTTGACCTTGCTTTAAGAAATTCAGATAATGAAGCGACAAATAGACTAATAGATGCCCTGGGTGGTTTTGATAGGATAAACCAAACAATTTATAAGTATACCAAGAGTAATTTGACCCAACTAAATAGGTATATGCTAGGAGGAGGTAAGCAAAATATACCAATCCAAGGGACTTAACCAAGGGGATGGTAGCCATATACACAGCAGATGACTACATAAGTAAAGATATGCTTGAGTCTATGGAAAATTCGTCTTCCAAAAGAAAAAAGCTTCTAAAAAATATAAATCCAAATTATACCGCCTACAACAAAACAGGTGAGCTTATAACTATAGAAAATGACCTTGCCCTTATAGAAACAGACAAGTCAGCCTTTACCATTAGCCTTCTTACTGACAACCAAGACTATATGGATAAGGCTAGCCAAGTTAATTTAATGAACCTCCTAGGAGAGAAGGTAACCAAGGCCTTCGAAAGCTTTGATGAAGAATATATCAAAGACCAGGAAAGAAAAGAAGAAGAATTCTATGAAAGATTGGCTACAGATAATAAAAAAATAGCCTATACCATCTACAAAAACCAAATCTTTGTAGAAGCATCCAAGATCCTTATAAATACTAGTCCCAATACCGTAAAACCTATAAGGGCGAATTTCGAAGAACTTATAGGAGAATCTGAAGACCTAGTAGGTAAGGCTATCGATATCTTAAATCAAGGGTCAAATAGTCCTACAGGAGATGAAGATATTTGGAAAATCAACCTAATAAGACTTGTATTTACTGATGAAAGCGAGCTTAAAAATATAAACAAGGACCTAGCCCTAGCCTTTTATCAAAATGATATATATGTAAGGGCAGGCAAAATCCTCCTAGAAAAGGCCCCTAAGACAAGCCTAGGGATAAGGAATGAATTAATAAAAAGTATAAGGGAAGCCCAAAAAATAAGAAGTCAATTAGATGATATCATAAAGGCTAATAGGGGATAGGGATTTATTAAGGTCATAGACAATAAAATTTTGTAATATCGTAAGAAAGATCGGTAGGATTACTGGTCTTTTTTTAATATTCTTAAAGATTTTGGGCATATATATAAGGAGGGGTGTCCATATCCTCACTATAGGACTTTTGTTAATTTCATATTTGAATCAAGTTAAAAAATTCTTATAATATTAGGCGAAAATATTAAAATAATTATAAGCTTAGAATTGATTTAAAATTTAATGAGAGTACAATAGTTTTATAAGTAAATTAAATAAATAGATGATTATTGTCTATTTTGTGGAGAATATGAATCAATAGGAGGTTAACATGGCAAAAATTGATCCAACAAAAAAAAACAAGGTTGAAAAGTCAATACCAAGTAGAAATCAAAATGTAGCTGATGATCCAACTCTTAGACGTGCTGGTGGACAAGTTGTAGACAACAACGAAGATTCTATGACTGCCGGAGAACGTGGTCACATTTCTATCCAAGACTTGTGGTTATTTGAGAAACAAGCTCATTTTAATAGGGAAGTTATTCCAGAAAGAAGAATGCATGCCAAGGGATGGGGTGCTTGGGGAGAATTTACTGTAACAGATGATATCACCAAGTATACCAAGGCTAAATTATTCTCTAAGGTAGGTAATAAGTGCAAGGTCTTCTCTAGAATGTCTACAGTAGCTGGAGAACGTGGAGCTGCTGATGCTGAAAGAGATATCCGTGGATTTGCTGTAAGATTTTATACAGAAGATGGTAACTGGGATGTAGTAGGAAACAATACACCAGTATTCTTCTTTAGAGATCCAATGAAGTTTATCGACCTAAACCACGCTGTTAAGAGAGATCCTAAGAGCCACCTAAGAAGCCCAAATACAAACTTTGACTACTGGTCAGCTCTACCAGAATCATTACTACAAACAACAATAATTAACTCTGATAGGGGTATCCCATCATCATTTAGATATATGCATGGATTCGGTTCTCATACATATTCTATGTACAATGAAGAGGGAGAAAGATTCTGGGTTAAATTCCACTTCAGAAGCCAACAAGGTATCCAAAACTACACAGACCAAGAAGCAGAGATTGTAAATGGTAAGGATAGAGAATCTTCAGGTAGAGACCTATATGAAGCTATAGAAAATGGTCAATATCCAAAATGGAAGATGTATATCCAAGTTATGACAGAAGAGCAAGCTAAAAAACATCCAAACAACCCATTCGACCTAACAAAGATGTGGTTAAAGGAAGATTATCCACTAATTCCAGTAGGTGAATATGTGCTAAATAAATACCCAGATAATTTCTTCCAAGATGTAGAACAAGTTGCTTTCTCACCTGCTAATATAGTTCCTGGTATTGCTCTATCACCAGATAGGATGCTCCAAGCTAGAGCCTTCTTCTATTCAGATGCTCAAAGATATAGACTAGGTGTAAACCACCATCAAATACCAGTAAATAGCCCACAAGGTGTAAAAAATCCTCACGATTTCCACAGGGATGGAGCTATGAGAGTAGATGGGAACAAGGGCTCAGAACTCCACTACGGTCCAAACTCATACGGAGCATGGAAAGACCAACCAGAACTTGAAATACCACACGATGAAGGTGGTACTGTAAAAAGATATGACTTCAGGGAAGATGACCACGACTACTTTACCCAACCAGGTATGCTATTTAATAGAATGACAGATGAGCAAAAACTAGTTTTATTTGAAAATACTGCTAGAAATATGGGCGATTCTACCATGCAAATAAAACATAGATACATCAGAAACTGCTACCAAGCAGACCCTGAATATGGTAAGGGTGTAGCTAAGGCACTTGGCATAAACATTGACGATGTAGATGTAACAATGAACATACCTGCATCAAGAGAAGAGTGGGAGAAGGAAATAGCAAGAGATGCTGATCTCAACTATCCAACAGAACCTGCTGAACCAGAAAGTGCAATGGACCTACCAGAAGAAGGTAGAGATACCAACGTGGAAGATCCTAAGAGTCTTATCTCTTGGGAAAACGACCCATACTTGCTATAAAAATTTTACAAATAGGGATTGCTTTCGGGCAGTCCTTATTTAATTAAAAAAGGAGGTTAAATGAACATTGTATCATTAAATACAACCAGGGCTTGCAACCTATTTTGTAAACATTGCTATAGAAATTCTGGCGAAGATGTAGATACTTCAGGAGAATTGACTACAGAAGAATGTAAGCAATTGTTTAGGGATATGAAGGAAGCTGGTTTTAATATGATCAAACTATCAGGTGGAGAACCCCTTATGAGACCTGATATCTTTGAACTCGCTAAATATGCCAAGGACCTTGGTCTCTATACTTGCCTTGGATCAAATGGAACTTTGATAAATGAAGATAATATATTGGATATCAAAAAATACATAAAGTCTGTAGCTGTATCAATTGATTCTACTGACAAGAAGACCCATGATGAATTTAGAGGCTACGAGGGTGCCTTCGATAAAACCATGGAGGGGATTAGACTTCTTAGGGAAAATGGGGTCAAGCTCCAAATAAATACTACCATATCAAGACTTAATAAGGATGAAATAAGAGAGATCCTAGACTTTGCAACAGAGCTAGGTGCATCATCCATCCATGTTTTATTCTTGGTAATGACAGGTAGAGGGAAAAATCTCGGCGATTCCTACTTAAATAAGGAGGAGTACCTCCAAGCCATAAAGGAAGTTTTGGAATACGAGAGCGACATCTTTATCAAGCCAACCTGCGCTCCTCAATCCACAGTAATAGCCAAAGACCTAGGTCTTGATCCAAGGGTTAGGAAGGCCTGCATAGCTGGAACATCTTACTGCTCTGTAGTCTATGACGGTAGGGTAAATATCTGTCCTTATGCAGAGATAGAGGCTGGTAACTTGAGGGAAAATTCTTTCCTTGATATATGGAATAATAGTTCGATATTTGAGAAGTTAAGAGATTTTGACCAATACAAAGGTCTATGTAAGACTTGCAACAACCACGATATATGTGGTGGATGTAGGGCTAGGGCCTTTGCTGATAGCGGAGACTATTTGGGCTTCGATAGATATTGTAGTTTGGTGGATTAATATGGAAAATTTAAAAAAATTTACACTAAGAGATTGGGTTTTGATGGCACTTGCCCTAGCCCTAATGGTAGTTGTAGGTAGGCTTTTGTATACTATAAGCATGACTCTACCAATTCCTTCATCTAGAGTACTTGTTACAGCACCAGTCTTTGCCTTTATCTATGCGGCAACAGCCATGGTAACTAGGAGAATTGGTACAGTTTCTATAATTTCAATAGCCTATGGACTTTATATGATGAGGATGACAATATTTGGTGCTTTGGCTGGAGTTCTTTCAGGAATCTTGGCAGATATAATAACCCTTGTGATTTTTAGAAACTATAAGAAGAATAGAAATATAGTTTATTCTGTCCCAATAAGGTCATGTATTTCTGTGTGGACTTCGTTTTTTATAGTAAAATTCTTTGTCCCACAATCTAGATTTATCCAAGCAGGCTATATACCAACAGCTATAGTTACTGTAGTGATTTATTTTGTTGGTCTACTTGTTAGTAAGTACACAGTAGAAATCCTAAATAAAAGGCTAGGCCTATAATGATGAAGCTTGGAGTAAAAGAATACGATAGTGCCAAAGAGCTTGACCTTAGGGAGAGGAAGTATATCCTAGCCCACGATGATGAAACAGGCAATCTCATGGTTCACATTGTGAAGGACTTTGATGAATACAAGCTTTCAGATAAGCTAGATGAGGTCTTTGCCTATTGGGGAGATAATAAATTTGTAGTTGCCTTCCTCCTTGATAATGAAAAATCAGCATACGTCCCAGAAGGAAGGTTTAAGATATTTGAAGGTCACCTAAAGAATTCCCTTATAGCCATTCTAAAGGCTGAGAGAAAGCTTAGTCCTGATGATCTTAATCTTACACTCAGAGAAGAGTATAGGTCAGCTAATCCAAGCTTAAACCTTGTTAGGGAAGAAAAGAACCTCTATGATTATATTTATGGAGATGATGGTTTAGAGAAATATAAGCCAGGCTTTGACTACAAGACACTTGCCCACTATAAGAAAAAAATTTGATATGCTTGTAATAAATTAAGTGTAGGGCCATGCCCTTCATTTTTTGTGGGGATTTTTGCTTGCTAGTACTTTACATCTATAATCTAGTTTCTTATTACTAATTATAATTTTTAAGATGTGGTATAATATAAGTATGAAAGGTAAATTTATAGTATTTGAAGGACCGGATGGATCAGGAAAGACTACGGTTTTAGCAAAAGTTAAGGAAAGACTCAGAGAAGAAAGAATCGATTTTATAGATTTTAGGGAACCTGGAGGAACTGATATCTCTGAGAAAATCCGTGATATAATAATTGATAAGGCAAATTCTTCTATGACGGCGAGGTGTGAGGCTTTATTGTTTGCAGCATCAAGGGCACAACTAGTAGAAGAGAAGATAAGGCCAGCCCTAGAAGAGGGCAAGCTTGTCTTATCAGATAGGTTCGTCCTATCATCTCTTTGTTACCAGGGAGTCGGCAGGGGGCTTGGAGTTGATGAGATAAGAGCTATCAATGACTTTGCAACGGGAAGTATAGAGCCTGATTTGACCATATTTTTTGATATAGATTACAAGACTGCACTCATTAGGAAGAGGGAAAATTTTGAAGCAGACCGTCTTGAGAGCGAAGATTTTGACTTCCACAAGAAGATTTTTGATGCCTATAATTCTATAGCAGAGACCTATAAGGACAAGATCAAAAAAATTGATGCGACCTTGAGTGTGGATGAAGTAAGAGATCAAGCAATAGATTTAATATATAGGTTATTGGAGGAGAAGATATGAAATTACTTATAGCTATTGTGCAAGATGCAGACGTTAATTTTCTAATAGATGCACTAACAGAAGAGGGTTATAGGATAACTAAGCTTGCGACAACTGGTGGTTTTCTTAAGAAGGGAAACACAACCTTGCTTATAGGTGTCGAAGAAAATGAGCTTGAAGAGGTACTTGGTATTATAGAAAGTAATTGCAAGAAGAGAAATACCAAGACCAATATCATAAATCCTAGTGTAGAAAGCTCTATCTTGACCAACACAGTACCAATAGAGATAACTGTAGGAGGGGCTACCATCTTTGTAATTGATGTAGAACAATACATTCAACTATGAGTATCCTAGAAGAGCAGTTAGAGAAAAATACCCTTGCTTCTGCCTATATCCTAGAAGGGCCGGACGAAGAATATAACAAGGACTTCGCCCTAAATTTTGCAGGAGATATCTTAAAATCATACGGACTTTCGGAAAATCCGACCCAAAGCTCAGATGTCTATATGATTGATAAGGGTAAGGACATAATCGATATAGAAACAATAAGAGAAGTTCTAAAATCTATCTATATAAGACCCCTTAACTCTAAGGTAAAGATCTATATCATAAACAAGGCTCACAAGATGAGGGCAGAGGGAGCCAATGCCATGCTAAAGAGCCTTGAAGAGCTAAGGGACTATGTCAAGATAATCTTTACAACAACAAATGCCGACCTTATCCTACCTACTATTAGGTCAAGGTGCCAGCTAGTAAGGATTGGCTCATCCCCTAGGGAGCTAGCTATTGATAGATTGGCCCTCTATAGGCTGGTCGCTGATACCTACCAGGGAAAGATCGAGACCTTTTATAAGAATAAGGACTTTTTGGAAGACTTTAGGGAAGATAGGGAAGTCTTATTGGATGGAATATTGGAACTTTTTAAAAAAATTCTAGAAAAAAATTACAGGCAAGCAAGGCTAGATAGTGACAACTTATATATTGTAGAAAAATTTGATGGAATAGGAATAGATAGCCTAGAGACAATAATACTTTGCTTAGAAGACATAAAGTCATATAATAAAGTAAATATAAATTATGATCTAGCTATAGAAAAAATCTTTTTTACAATATTTAGAGAGGGGAATAGAAGGTGAAGGTTGTAGGAGTAAGATTTAAACCTGCAGGAAAAATATATCATTTTGATAAAGGAGACCTTGAACTAAATGATAATGATAAGGTAATAGTAAATACAAATAACGGCTTAGAACTAGCAGAAGTCGCAATAAGTGAAATAGATGTCGACAAGGATGAGTCAAGAGAAATATCTAAGATAATTCGTAGGGCTAATAGGGAAGACTTAGATAAGGCTGATGAAAATAAGGAAGATGCTATCAGGGCAATCGAAGTATGCAAGCAAAAGGTCAAAAAACATGGTCTTGATATGAAAATAATAGATGCAAACTATTCATTTGATAGGTCCAAGCTAACTTTTTACTTTAAGTCCGAAAACAGGGTGGACTTTAGAGCCCTTGTAAAGGACCTGGCGGCTATCTATAAGAATAGGATAGAGCTTAGGCAAATGGGAGTCAGAGACCACGCTAAGATGATAGACCAATTTGGAACTTGTGGTCAAAAATGCTGTTGCACAAGGTTTATGACAGACTTTAAACCTCTTAGCATAAAAATGGCCAAGAACCAAGATATAACCCTAGACCCAACCAAAATTTCTGGTATGTGTGGTCGTCTAATGTGTTGCCTATCTTATGAAGATGAATGCTACAAAAAAGCCAAAAAAATTATGCCAAGAGTAGGCCAACAAGTCCATACTAATGATGGAGATGGGCTAGTTTTATCAAATGATTATATCAAGAATGCTTCAAAGGTTAGGGTAAAACTTACCGATAGCGACCAAGAAATTGAGAAGACCTACCCAATCAAGGAAATAAAGTATAGCAAATGATAATGGTAATCAATACGAATAAATTATCGTTTTGACGGGCTAATAAGAATAAATATAAAAAATTCTTGACTTAATTAGAAATATGTTGTATATTATTACCATAAGATAATTAATACATAGGAGGAAATTATGGCATATAGAATAGATCCAGATACATGTGTATCTTGTGGAACATGCGAAGGTGAATGTCCAGTTGGTGCAATCTCACAAGGAGATGCAGCTTACGAAATCGATGCTGATACATGTATAGATTGTGGTTCATGTGCAGCTGTTTGCCCAACAGAAGCAATCGACCAAGAATAATCATATACATAACAAAAGAAAGCCCCTTAGAGGGCTTTTTCTTATGGCCATTTTTTGCTCAAGCCCTAAGCTTAGCTTAGCTAGGGCCAAGGTTTTAATTTTTGCCTAGGTCTAGGACGTAGTCGTAGATTTCGTTCTTACTTAGACCTGATTTTTCTTTTATAATCTTAACTATATCCTTGGTCCTCCTGCCATCATTGAGGAGGCTTTTTATTTCGTCTTCATAGGTTGCTATTGACTTTTCTTCGACCTTCCTTCCTTCTAATATAAGGACGAATTCGCCCTTGAGGGTTATGGTTTCTGGATGGATTTCTGATATTTTCTCTAGCCTATATTCTTCAAATTTCTTGCTTAGCTCCCTAGCCAGGCACAAGCGTCTTTCAGGGAAGAGCTTCTTGAAGTCTTCTATGGTTTCCTTTAGCTTGTGGGGTGTATCTAGGATGATGGATGTCTTATCTTCCTTAACTAGCTTTTCGTAGTAGGCTTTTTTGTCTGAGGATTTTTTGGGGATGAAGCCGTAGTAGGCAAAGCTATCGTTATCAAGTCCTGATCCAACTAAGGCCGTTATAATTGAGCTTGCCCCTGGCAAGATGGTGTAGGAGATATCTTCTTCCTGGCATTTTTTGATAAGGATATGGCCAGGGTCTGATATACCCGGCATACCTTGGTCGGTAATGACTGCATAGGTCTTGCCATTTTTTATATCTTCTATGATAGCTTCAGATTTGGCTTGCTCATTAAATTTGTGGTAGGAAGTTAGATTTTTGTTTATATTATAGTAGTCTAGGAGTTTCTTGCTCTCTCTGGTATCTTCACAGGCTATGACGTCTACTTCTTTTAGGACATTGATAGACCTTATTGTCATATCTTCTAGGTTTCCTATGGGGGTTGGTACAAAGTATATTTGGTAATCCATATTTGCTCCTTAGCTTTGTCCAGATATTTGTTTCATCTCTGGACTGTAGTGGTCATTGTCATAAATTATGAGGGGATCTTCGATTTTGAGGCCCTCATTGGCGTTTTTGATGTATTCTATGAGGATAAATTGGGGCTTTTCACTTGCTCTTGAGTGGACAAAGCGAACCCTCTTTGGTATAAGACTTTTACTCTTGCTAAAGAGGCCGACCATCCTTTCTGGCTTGTGGATCATATAGAGTCTACCCCTATCCTTTAGGCTCTTTCTTGCAAAGTCGAAAATTTCTTCTAGCTTTAGGTATTTTTCCTGTCTTGATATAAGAAATTCTAGATCGGCATTAGCTATATTGTGGCCTAGTTTGTAGTAGGGAGGGTTTGTAATTATGTAGTCAAGGGAGTTCGGCTCGAAGTTGATTTTGTTTAGGTCATCATTAATGACTTCTATATTATCAACTTGGTTTAATTCGATATTTCGTCTTAAGAGCTCGGCCTTTTCCTTTTGAATTTCTACTGAGTAGACTTTTTTGAGTCCATAAAGCTCACTTGTTAGAAAGGAAAGGACCCCAGTTCCTGATCCTATGTCGAGGGCTATTTTTCCTTTTTTCATCTTGGCAAAGTCTGCAAGGATTATAGAGTCAACTCCAAAGGAGTAGGACTTATCAACATGAATCATTTTAATTTTTGTTCTTGGTAGGTAGTCTAGTTTCATCATATCTTTATTATAGGCTTTTGTTCATAACTTACAATTTACTTTTTATATTATCAATCCCTTGATAATGGTATAATAGAACCATACCAAAGATAAAGGAGAAGAAGAATGAAATATTTCGGTACAGACGGTTTTAGAGGAGAAGCTAATAAAAATCTTGATGTATACCACGCTTTTAAGATTGGAAGGTATATAGGAGATTATTTTTCACCTAAAAAACATGGTCATGGCAAGATCATTATAGGAAAGGACACAAGAAGGTCCTCCTACATGTATGAATCAGCCCTAGCTGCTGGTATCACATCATCAGGATCAAATGCCCACTTGCTCCATGTAACTCCTACACCATCAGTTTCATATATAACCAAAACAGAAGACTTCGACCTTGGAGTAATGATTACTGCAAGCCACAATCCTTTTACTGATAATGGTATCAAATTAATTAACAGTGAAGGCGAAAAGATGGGGGATGACTTCCTCGAAGACTTAGAAAAATATATAGACAGCGATATAAGAGATATAGACCTAGCAGTTGATGAAAATATAGGTAGGACTGTAGACTTTGTTGGGGGAAGAAATAGGTACATAGCCTATCTAATAAGGACAGTTACCAAGTCCTTTGAGGGCTTCAAGGTAGGCCTTGACTGTGCCAACGGAGCAAGCTTTACCATAGCAAAACCAGTATATGATGCTCTAGGAGCTGATACCTTCGTTATAAATGCTGATCCTAATGGCTTTAATATTAACAAGGATGCTGGATCTACTCATATAGAGGGCTTGCAAAAATTTGTAGTAGATAATAAACTCGACATTGGCTTTGCCTTTGATGGAGATGCAGATAGGTGTATCGCAGTTGATCATAAGGGGAATATAGTAGATGGTGATGCTATAATGTATCTTAGTGCAAAATATATGAAAAAAATGGGAGCCTTGCCATCAAATACAGTAGTTACAACAGTTATGAGCAATATGGGACTATATAAGGCTCTTGATGAACTTGGCATAAACTATGTCCAAACTCCAGTAGGCGATAAGTATGTCCATGCCAAGATGGACGAAGAGGGTTATGAGCTAGGTGGAGAACAATCAGGCCATATCATCTACAAGAAATTTGCCAATACGGGAGATGGCATCTTGACCTCTCTAAAGATAATGGAAGCCATGATAGAAGATAAGACTGACCTAAATTCCTTGCTAAGAGATCTAAAAATCTACCCACAAGAGCTAGTAAATATAAGGGTTAAGGACAAGAACTATACACTTGAGAATAAAAAAGTAAATGATACAATAGGCCAAGTAGAAGAAGCCCTAGGGGACTCTGGTAGGGTCTTAGTTAGACCTAGTGGTACCGAGCCATTAATAAGGATTATGGTAGAGGCAGAAACAAGTGAGCTTGCAAGTAAAAGCGCAGAGCAAATAGCAGCTACTATAAAGGAAGAAAATCTAGCTGAAGAAAATTAATTATCAGCTAAGCCTATTATAATGGAAAAAATCCCACCAAAAGGCTTAATTAAATATTGACAAAATAGCTTGAAGGTGGTATTATAAACCATTGTATGGAGATATCCGTATAAATATATAGGAGGTGTTTTATGGCAGATAAAGTAAAATTAGAATGCACTGTGTGCAAAAACAGAAACTATGATACAACAAAAAACAAAAAGACTCATAGTGAAAGAATCGAATTAAAGAAATATTGCCCACACTGCAAGAAACACACTGTTCATAGAGAAACAAAGTAGGGAGATACTATGGCAAAGAAAAAAGAATCTTTCTTTTCAGGAGTATCTAGGGAATTCAAAAAAATCCAATGGCCAAAGGGCAAGACTACAGTAGAGTATACAGGAATTGTTATTGCTATCTCTGCCCTAGTAGGAATAACTATTTGGATCTTAGATAAGATTTTCCAATTCTTAATTTCAGTAATTATGTAGGTGGAAGATGACAGATTCTTACGATTCTCCAGAAAAAAAAGAAGAAAACTTAGAAGCTAATCCAAGTATCAATGACAAAGAAGATCAAAGGCTAGCTGAAATCAGAGAAAACGCCAGACGGTATGTAGTTCACACTTATACAGGATATGAGAACAGGGTCAAAGATAAAATTCAAATGATGATTGATAATGAGCAAAATCCTGACATAATTGATGTAACAGTACCAACTGAAGAGTATGTCGAAGTAAAAAATGACTCTAAGAAAGTAAAGACTAGAAAGCTATTTCCAGGCTATGTTATGATCAAGATGAACGTAACCAACAAGAGCTGGTATATTATAAGAAATACCCAAGGTGTTACAGGCTTTGTAGGACCGGAAGGTAAGCCAATAGCCCTAACTCCTGCCGAAGTTAGAAAATTTGGTGTAAAGGACGAAGCTCCTATCTTAAATATCAATGTAAAAGTTGGCGATGATGTCAATATCATAGCAGGAGCATTTGAAGGATTTGTAGCCAAGGTTGATGAAGTAGATACAGAAAAGGGAAGTATTAAGGCCTACGTAGATATGTTTGGTAGGGATACCCTAATAGATCTAGACTTTACAGATATCGAAACAATTTAGAACTGTCGATACGTGGGAG
The DNA here is from genome assembly GCF_022808955.1 of Anaerococcus sp. AGMB09787. Taxonomy (GTDB): domain Bacteria; phylum Bacillota; class Clostridia; order Tissierellales; family Peptoniphilaceae; genus Anaerococcus. Next base: position 3,761 of record NZ_JAKZEY010000011.1, on the reverse strand, counting down.
GTTAGACCCGTTTAAACCACAAGGAGGTAAAAAATGGCAGAAAAAGAAGTAAAAGCAATAGTAAAATTACAAGTACCAGCAGGAGCTGCATCTCCAGCGCCACCAGTAGGTACAGCATTAGGTCCACACGGAATTAATATCATGGACTTCGTTCAAGCATTTAATTCACAAACAGCAGACCAAGCTGGCATGATTATACCGGTAGAAATGACTATATATGCGGATAGGACATTTACATTTATAACAAAAACACCACCAGCACCAGTATTAATCAAAAAAGCTATCAACCTAAACAAGGGTTCAGGAGAACCAAACAAAAACAAAGTTGGATCAATCAAGAAAAGCCAACTTGAAGAAATAGCTAACACAAAGATGAAAGACCTTAACGCAGCAAGCCTTGAGGCAGCAGTTAGCATGATAGCAGGTACAGCAAGAAGTATGGGAGTTACTGTAGAAGATTAGTGGGAGAGGGAACTCATAGACCACAGGAGGAATTAAATGGCTAAAAGAGGAAAAAAATACTTAGAATCAAAAAAAGCTTTTGATTTAAAACAAGAATACACATTAGACGAAGCTTTAGATATTGTAGCACAAACTGCTAAGGCAAATTTTGATGAAACTGTAGAATTGCACTTTAAGCTCGGTGTAGATAGCAGACACGCTGACCAACAAATCAGAGGAACAGTAATTCTACCAAATGGTACAGGTAAGACACAAAAGGTGCTAGCTTTCGTTAAGGAAGATAGGATAGAAGAAGCTCTAAATGCAGGCGCTGACTATGCAGGTGGAGAAGAATATGCTGCTAAGATCCAAAACGAAAACTGGCTAGACTTTGATGTTGTAGTTGCAACACCAGATATGATGGCAACAGTTGGTAAACTAGGTAGGCTACTTGGACCACAAGGCCTTATGCCAAACCCAAAAACTGGAACAGTAACAAATGATGTTCAAAAAGCTATCGAAGACATCAAGGCTGGTAAGGTAGAATACAGAACTGACAAGGCAAACCTAGTACACGTTCCAACAGGAAAAATCTCATTTGGCAAAGAAAAATTAGCAGAAAATATCACAACCCTTATCACAGCTATTGCTAAGGCAAAACCAGCAGCAGCTAAGGGTAAGTATATGAAATCAATTACTATTGCATCTACTATGGGCCCTGGTGTAAAAATCTCACCTGCAAGAGCTATGGATTTAGTCGAAAGATAACTTGCAAAATAAAATATTTGTGATATAGTATAAAAGTCAAATAACGAGGCTACCAAAGACTACGCAGACCTTAGCGTTTAATAATTGCGTATAGGTGGGATACAGAAACTACATCCCCACCGATGTAGGCATAAATGCTATGCCTATTTGTGGGGATTTTTATATACCTACCAAAGCCTATAGGAGGTGAAAAAGTGAGCGAAAAAGCAATAGCTGCTAAACAACTAGTAGTTGATGAAATCAAAGGTAAAATCGAGCAAGCTCAATCAGTTACCCTAGTTGGATTTGATCGTATGGATGTAAAAGAAATCACAGACCTACGTAACAAATTTAGAGAAAGCAAGTCAGAATACAAGGTTTACAAAAACACAATGATGAGATTTGCCTTCCAAGAACTAGGCTATGATGAGTTCGCTGATCAACTTACAGGTTCTAACGCCCTAATCTTCTCTAACGAAGACATAGTAAACGGGCCAAAAGTTGCAGTTGATTTCAGAAAAGAAGACAAAGAGAAAAAAGAAAAATTAATACTAAAAGCAGGAGTAGTAGAAGGAAACTTCCAAACAGGAGAAGAAATGATGGCAATAGCTTCATTACCAACAATCGACCAACTACACTCAATGCTAGCAAATGTACTACAAGCACCTATTAGAAGACTTGCAGGAGATCTTAACAATTCAGTATCTAAGATTGCAATCGTGCTTAATGCAGTACGTGAGAAAAAAGAAGCAAACGGCGAAGAATAATTAAAAAATAAATTAAAGGAGAATATTTAAAATGGCAAGCGAAAAAGTAACAAATCTATTAGAAGAAATCAAAAACCTAACAGTTTTAGAACTATCAGACCTAGTAAAGGCTATCGAAGAAGAATTTGACGTAACAGCTCAAGCGACAGTAGCAGCAGCTCCAGTAGCAGCAGCAGGTGCAGCTGAAGGTGGAGAAGCAGAAAAAACTGAATTCGACGTAGTTCTTAAATCAGCAGGACAATCAAAAATCAACGTAATCAAAGTTGTTAAAGACGTAGCTGGTCTTGGACTAAAAGACGCTAAGGCTCTAGTAGACGGAGCTCCTAAGACAGTTCTTGAAAAAGTAGCTAAAGACCAAGCTGAAGATGTAAAAGCTAAACTTGAAGAAGCTGGTGCTGAAGTAGAATTAGCATAGTTTTCTTTAATTTAAGGGCTCTCTTTGAGAGCCTTTTATATTGCAAATTATTAAATTACTGGTATATTACATTAAATAATAGTTCTAATATTAGAAAGAGGTAAAAGGTGGAAAATTTAGCAAAAAATCTTAGAACTCAAGAATATGGGCATAGGATATCTCAAGTAAAAGAAATATTAAATAACCATGGTATAAGGGTTTCTCACCAAAGACTTTTGGTATTGGACTATTTGATAATGCATCCTGACCATCCAACGGCTGATAGTATCTACAAAGATCTCAAGATATTAGACCCTGTAATAAGTCAAGCTACAGTCTATAATACCTTAAATCTTCTTGTTGAAAAAAAGATAATAAAAGAGCTAGACTTCAATATGACTAGCAAGAGATACGAATTCAAAAAGTCTAACCATGGTCACTTTATATGTGAATCTTGTGGAAAAATAGAGGATGTTGATGTAGTTAATATAGAATATCCCAAAAGCTTAGATGATTATGACATAGATAGCGTTGAAGTTATATTTAGAGGTGTATGTCCAGAATGTAGGTAAGTGTATAGCTTACGCATTTTATTGATGATTTATCAATTTAAACTATATTAAGAAACATATAAAAAATTCACTAAAATCCTCTATCATATAACAAATTGCAAATAATATTGAGATACTTACAGTAAACTAAATACGTGGATAGATATTGTAAATGGAGTTTGATAATTTAGATATTTTCTTGGTCTATTATTAAGCTCTATTAATTTTTGATATTTTTTGGACTTTACTCATTTAAGAAACCATTGATTTTCCTTCATTTTACTTAATTATTCAGAATATCTATCCACCAAGTAGATTATATACCAATATTTACTAGCCTATTATTTGCCTCTCTCATATAAAGCTTATAAATTATAAGCTTGGTATTGGGGTATCTTTGTTGATTAGATCATAGTTTCTTTTCTCCTATCTTTCATTGGTAATTATTAATATTTTCTTTAAACTTAATTATAACAAATTTGAGTAGACATAAGGGCTATTGTAAATAAAGCAAAAGGAAATAATGCAAGCTAATATAGCCCTAATTTATTGTAAACATAACTTAGAATACGATTTATCCATTCCCTAATCTTTTAACAATGTTTTGTAAATAATAGAGTTACCAAATCCGAGAATTTTCGATAATATTATTAAAGACATTAGATAGAGTAAGATTTACAGTATTTATTTTGATATCTTAGCTAGTTATATTATTATTAACTTTTTTAGACTGGGAAGAGATGAATATTTAATATAAATCATATATTAGATTTAAGCTTAATTTTGAGCTTATTATACAAAATAAATAAATGATAAAAAAGGCAAAAAAACTCTTGACAAAATTATAAAAAAGATAGATAA
>NZ_JAKZEY010000010.1 GCF_022808955.1 Anaerococcus sp. AGMB09787 | reverse complement strand
CTTTGTTGATTATCATAATTAAACAGTGAAAAAATAATTAATTCTTTAAAAAATTCACAATTACAACGTTAGGATTGACCACCACTAACTCTTTCAGCATAACAATTCCCTCCACAAAAATATTTTATTTCTTAACAAAACTTTACTAGTTTGAGTTCTCTTTTTCTATTTTACACATAATATTTTATACTATGGAATTTTATAAATTAATTCTTTTTACCCTACAATCAACCACCAATTACTATTCCCTTATCCCTAAGGTTATCTAGGCACTCTCTTAAGTAGGCACTGTCGTGTTCTTTGTAAATTGGTTTAGTAGTTGCGATTTCTTCTAGGTCTTCATAGGCCGGGGTGTTTTTGCCCCTATAGTTTTTGTCTATCCATTCCTTGCTTACCTTGTAGCCTCGTCTTGTCATCTCTTCCATTACTAAGGTGTGGTATTGGTAGAGTTTGTAGGGGGAGTATTTGAAAACATAGTCGACTACCGAATGTTTATTCCCCCAACCCTTGCCCCTAAGGGCGCAACACTCCCTGTGTTGGCCCAGGAGTTGTTGTCTGGGTAGTTTGTTTATTAAGTCCTCATGCCAAAGTCTCATAGGTATCCTTTCTTTTTTATATTGTCCTAATCAATTCTATTGTAGGCCTTTCTAGTATTCTCTTTAAGGAGAAGTGGTAGATAATTAGATTAATACCATAGACGACTAATGAAAATCCTAGGAAGCTTTTGTAGTCATAATATTTTATTAAAGTACTCATCCTTAAACTAGGGGCTACTAATGATATTACAAACATAACTCCTAAGCTCACCATAATAGAAATTATAAAGGACTTTATCTGTTCTTCAATAAATTCTTTTTGATAAATGTTCTTTAACTCATCTACATCCATTCCACAAGAGTAAAGGCTGCCGATTTCTTTTTTTCTGCTCATAAGACTTAAATTAATGGATGAGTAGCCATTTGTGATATTTAGTACAAAGATGATCGATGCAATTCCTATTACAATTTTTATTAGACTTTTCAAATCATTATATTCATCTTTTGCGGTCTCTTCACCTGTTGTGATATTAAATCTATCTTCAGGTGAAATTTGTTCCCTGATCATGGCCTCTACATATTCTTTTACATCTTTGGTATCAGAATCTTTTACCTTCATATTTAAAGTGTAGGCATAGTTTTTATTTTTTTCATCTCCGGACTCTTCCATAAGTTTAAAATAAGTGTCAAAATCTGTATAAACTTTTACATCGAAGGGTCTTGTTTTCGACTTAAATTTCCCCAAATCTGTTATAGTCTTTGAAATTTTAATCGTCTTCTTATAATCATTTAAGTTAATATCTAAAGTCTGTGGGTTTTCAAAATATGGAATTCTCTTTGCCTTAGCTATTGGAATAGAAGAATCTTCTTGAATTGTATTGTAGAGAATAAATTCACCCTTCTTTCCTCCAAGTTCTTTTAAGTCTTTTTCTTCCAAGGCGATGATAAATCCATCCATACCCTTTGCCTTATATTTTTTAATATTCTTTCTCGCTTCCTCATCTAAACCTGCTGCCTTTGCTTTCTTTGAGAATTCGTTAGTATTTTCCACTCGAACATATTTATCTTTTGAAATATATGACTTCTCGTTAGGAATTTTATCTACAATTTCTTTTAATATTTTTGGGACTTGGTTGTTTTCACTAAAATAATCAACAGAGAAATTATAGCCATCATCGTAAAACGAAAAATCTCTGTAGTAACTTGAGATGCCTATGATGATTATAAACACTGAAATAATTATTATCCCTATGGCAGAAATATATCTCTGTGATTTTATTGAAGCTAAGTTATTGAGTTTTAATTCCTTCCAAAAATCTTTTGCTATTTTCTTCTTTGATTTGGAAAAATCTATATTCCCTCTTATGCCGTCTATAATGTTTATTTTAGAAATCTTTTTCGCAGGGGATTTAATGGCTAGTGCCACAATAATAAAAGAAACCAAAATTATTGCTAAACTTAATAAGGGATTAAACTTTACTAGATTAAATTCACTTAATTGTTTGTCTATTTGAATGTATTTGTACAGATAATATATAGAGAAAAAGCCTACAAGATGTCCTAAAAGTATTGGAATTCCAGATGTAACAAGTCCTTCCTTTAGGAGCAAGAGATATATTTGTCCATTAGTAGATCCTATAGACTTGTAAATGGAAAGCTCTCGAATCTTCCTTAGCCCCCAAACCCAAAAGATGTTTTTTATAAAAAACACAAATATTGCTATGCATCCAATAACTGAAAGAACAAGAACTGCCTTGCTCGTTAAGTTTTGTAAGGGTTCGTTTTTTAATCCATAATAGTTTATGAGACTTTCAGAAAATTCTAAATGAACATCTTTACCTAGTATTTTGTTTATTTCACTTTGTATCTTATCTCTATTTTTGTAAGCTTCTTCAAATGAATGAAATTTTACAAAGGTTCTAAAAGTGGTCATTTTATCTTGTAGCCCTAGAGCAAAACTTAGTTTACTGTACTTATTGTAGACGTCTCCATAAACACCGACTAAATTAAAGCTTTTAGAACCTTGGCTCTCAAATTTTTCCCTGCCAGTATTTGCACTTGTTGGACCTATCTCTTCTCCATCTAAAAACCTTTTGCCTAAATCAAGTTCTACACGCTCGCCTATTTTAAGTTTATTTTTCTCTACGAGGCTTTTAGATAGTACAATTTCGTCTTCCTTTTCAGCAAATCTGCCTTCAATAAGTCTTGAATACTCTCTCATTTTATTGATTGCTTGGTCTTGGTAGTTGACAACGACTAAATCGTCTCCAAGCTTTCCGTTGTCAGGATTAAGGGACATTTTCCCGACCAGGTCTATATCTTCAATGGACTTTAACTTTTTAACATCTTCACTTGAGAGTTCCTCTTTAATCTCCCCATGATCAAAGCTTGAAGCCATATAATTACCATATTTGGATGTCAAGCTTCTATATCCAAAATAAAAAATAATGGTGAAAAATAGACTTACAATAAATAAGGAAATAAAAATGGGAAAATTCTTCTTATTCATTTTTTTCATCTCCTACAATTTTTCCATCTACTATTGTGATAATTCGTTTTGTTTGTAAGGCTATTTCTTCATCATGGGTGATTAGGATAATCGTCTGTTTTAAAGTCTTGTTAAAATATTTAAAAATTTCAATTATTTCCTTAGAATTTTTTCTATCCAAGTTTCCAGTCGGTTCATCTGCCAATATAATAGATGGATTGTAGATAAGACTTCTGGCTATGGCAACTCTCTGCTGCTGACCTCCTGAAAGCTCACTTGGAAAAGAGTCAAGTTTACTTTCTATACCAAGTTTTTTTACTATATCTGAAAATTCATCTTGATTTATTTTTCTTTTATCTAGTTTTAGTGGAAGTTCTATGTTATGTCTAACTGTTAAATTTGGAATCAAATTATAAAATTGATAAATAAGTCCAACTTTCCTTCTTCTGAAGTATGCTAATTCTTTTGAAGAATACTTTGAGATGTCGTTACCATCTATATAAACCTTGCCATCATCTGGACTATCTACTCCTCCTATGATATGTAGTAGGGTTGATTTACCAGACCCACTAGGGCCTACAATGGCGACAAATTCTCCTCTTTCTATTGTGAGGTCAACCCCATCTAAGGCCACTACCTTAGAATTTCCCTCGCCATATTCTTTTCTTAAATTTTCTACTCTTAGTATTTCCATACTTGCCTCCTTCTTTAAGGTAAGTATATACAAGTAAAGTGATTTTTAGGTGACATTATAGAAGTTAATTATAAAACAAGCACCACTACCAGTATTTTCTACAGAAATTCCCCCATTATTTTTTTCTACAATGGACTTGGCCATGGCAAGACCTATACCAAAGCCATTGGAATCAGGTGTCTTATAGAATCTTTTAAAGATTTTCCTCATATTTTCCTTAGCAATCCCTCCCCCATCATCTTCTATAAAGAGGCTTGTGTAGAGGGGATTTTTGGTTGATTTTATTGATATTTTACTGCAAAGCTCTCTGTTACTAGCATTTTTTAAAATATTTATAATGGCTTCCGAGAGCCAATAGAAGTCACCAACTACCCTATGGTTTTCTAGGCTCTCACTAAGTTCCACTTGAATACTTCCCATCATATTAAGACTTTCTAGACAATAGTTAACTAGCTCCTCTAGCGTGAAGTCTTCTTTCTTCATCAAATTTTTATTGGCGTCTAAGCTTGATAGCTTAAGCAAGATATCCGATAGGGAATTAAGTCTCAAAATTTGCTTTTTCAATATGGTTATATTAGTATCTTCTGGGTAGTCTAATTCTAGATTTTCTACAGAAAAGACCATACCTGTTATGGGAGTCTTTATTTGGTGAGCTATATCTTCTAAATATTCCACCTGCTTGTCGCTAGACCTAGCGGTAGTTTCCTTTGCCTCCACGATTTCAATAAAAAGCTTGTAAATAGCATCTTCCAATATTGAAAAGTCATCTTGTCTCATAGGAAGCCTATAGTCTTGATGTTGTAACTTATCAATCAAGTCTCTAAGCTCTCCTATTCTTTTTTTCTTCCTAGTTTCCAAGAAATAATAAAAAACAATGAGGCTCATTATCCATAATATATATACCATCTAATCCATCCTGTATCCAATACCCCTAACCGTAGTTATTACAGAAGGAGCTAGCTTGCCCCTAATCCTCTTGATGGTTGATGTTAGGGTATTATCACTTACAAACCTATCCCTATCTTCCCAAAAGGCTTCCAGTAACTGCCTACGGGTATAGACCCTGTGGGGGTTTCTTATAAAAAATAACAAGATATCATATTCGAGAGCTGTTAAATCAACTGGCCTTTCCTTATAATAAATCTTAGAATTATTGAGGTCTACCCTCATATCCTTAAAGATGATAGTTTTATCCTGGCTAAGGGGTAGAGTCCTCAAAACCGCATCAATCCTCGCTCTAAGTATAGCTAGAGAAAAAGGCTTAGTTAGATAATCATCTGCCCCATGATCTAGGGATTTGATTATAAAGTCCTCATCGTCCTTCACAGTCGTAACTATTACCCTAATATTTTTATCCTTTAGCTTTCCAAGCAAATAGTCTCCATCCTTATCGGGGAGGTTAATATCTAATAGAGCCAAGTCAAAGTCTATATTAATCTTATAGCTAGCCTCATAAAATGAGTAGGCCACATCGACTTCATAGGCAGATTTTTCCAAATAACTTTTAATTTGTTGGGCAAGGTCTTTATTATCTTCAATTATTAAAATTTTATCCATAAGTTACCCCCTCCTTCTATTAATACTTGTCTAGGTAAAGTTTGCAATATAGACCATCTATAATCAAATATTCCTACTTGTCCATAAAATACTTCCTATGACTAAAAATTACGACAAGGCTTGCTATTAATTGTGCCAGTACAGGAAAGATGATTATCCAATTTACGATAGGGTAGGTCTTGGTTATCTCTGATAGGGAAATATAGTCCCATAATCCATGGAAGATAATCGGTAAGGCTATATTCTTTGCAGCCATATAGACTACAACATAGTATAGACCTGAAGATAAGGTAGTTATAAATTGGCTAAGTACTTGGTTAATTGGAAGACCTCCCAAGATATTTACTGAGTGCAAGAGTGAAAAAACGATGGCTGAGAATAGGGTGTAAATCATTGAAGTTTTTATTCCTATTTTCATATTTCTTATGACTTACTTATACCAAGTCTTTCATCCTTATATTTGATAATTAATTTTTTTAATAAATGAGTAGCCAATTATCAAGACAAGACTGCTAGATAAAATAATATAAGCCTTGTACAAAAATCCCCAAAAAGTCGGTGGCTTTCCTTCCTTTTGGGGTGGCATCTATTATAAGTTTATATAGTCTGTCAAAACGGGACTCATTCCTATTTCTTTCAAATCATTTATGACATCATCACAAGACCTTCCATCTTGGATTTCGAATTGTTCATCTCCTTCGTCCTTAGATTTTTTGGACCTATGACCGATGGAGGTATCAACTGATGCTGATATTTTAGTAGCTCCATATTTTACCGCCAAGTTTCTAAAGTCCCTATCCTCCCTAGTTGATAGGGTAATTGATGCAAAGGGCAGGAATATCCTAATCGCAAGCATTATTTGGAAGAATTTCTTGTCATTAACTTCATAAAAATCTAATTTATCTGCCCCATGGGTTGGTCTAATCCTAGGTAGGGAGATGGCTATCTCTGCTTGGGGATATCTCTTTTGGACTTCCTTGGCATGGATACCTAGTTTGTAGGCTTCTTCTATCGGGTCATTCAGTCCAAAGAGGGTCCCAAAGCCAACTCCCCTAAAGCCTGCCCTCAAGGCCCTCTCTTGGGTCTCTATCCTATAGACATAGGACCTCTTGTGGCCATAAGGATGGTAGTAGTCGTAGGCCTTTTTATTGTAGGATTCTTGAAAGACTGTAACAAAGTCCGCTCCTGCTGCCCTCAACTTCTTATAGTCTTCGGTATTGGCTGGATAAACCTCGACCCCTATGGTCTTGAAGTATTTCTTGGCTATCTCACAAGCCTTTGCTATATAGTCTATTGAAGAAAATCTCTCACTCTCCCCCGTTAGGATTAGGACTTCTTCTATGCCTGTAGCTGCCAGAGCCTTCATTTCATCTTCTATCTCTACAAAGGTTAGCTTGGCTCTTTTGATATCAGACTTGGCCCTAAAGCCACAATACCTGCAAGAATTTTCGCAATAATTTGCTATATAAAGTGGAGAAAAAAGGCTCACATTATTTCCAAAGTACCTTGTCCTCTTCTCCCTAGCTACTTCTCCTAGCTCATCAAGGATCTCTAGGCCCCCGTCTTGGAGGAGGTTATAGAAGTCCCTATCACTTAGGCTATCCTTGGCAAGGCTTGCCCTAATATCATCGACACTTACCCTAGTCTCCCTTACATTTTCATAAGACTTATCAACAATATCTTTTATATCTGAATCAATTACTTCCATTGATGGGAAATAATCTGTAACTTTCTCTATATTCATATTAATCAAAGAAGTCCCTCAATGGTGATGATGGATCTGCACCACTTTCCAAAACCCTTCCTGGCTTTGATAGGTAGGCGAGTCTTCCTGCTTCAATTCCTAGCTTGAAGGCCCTAGCCATCAAAGTAATATCCTTGGCAGAGGCAATAGCAGTATTGGCCATAATTGCAGCAGCTCCCATCTCCATGGCCTCGGCTGCTTGACTAGGTACGCCAATTCCAGCATCTACTATGACAGGGAGATCTACCTCATCAATAATTATCTTAATAAATTCCTTGGTAACAAGTCCCTTGTTTGATCCAATTGGGGCTGCGAGTGGCATGATTGCAGCAGCTCCTACATCCCTTAGGTCCCTTGCATAATTTAGATCTGGATACATATAAGGAAGAACTACAAAACCTTCCTTGGCCAAAACTTGACTTGCCCTTAGAGTTTCTTCATTATCTGGTAAGAGGTACTTACTATCCCTCATAATCTCGATTTTAACAAAATTACCACAGCCCATCTCCCTAGCAAGCCTGGCTATCCTTATAGCTTCATCTGCATTTCTAGCTCCTGATGTATTTGGGATAATAGTAACATCCTTTGGTATATAATTTAAAATATTGGCCACATTCTTAGTATTTGCCCTACGGAGGGCTACTGTAATCATCTCACAGCCTGCATTTTTGACTGCCGCATCGATTAAATCTACTGAGTACTTACCACTTCCAAGGATAAACCTAGAAGTAAACTCCTTATCCCCTAAAATAAACTTATCGTCCATAATAATCCTCCCTTATCTTCTTTAAACATTCCAAAGCCTCAAGACTTGCCACTATAGAAACATAAGGCAAGTACAGGCCATCTTCCTCCGGTTTTGAATAAAAATCTCCAACCATAGTAATATTATCAAAATTCTTTATCTTAACATCTTCTAGACTACCAAGGCCAGAAAGACCTGATGCAGTAAAAAGATACTTACCTTCCCTATTTACAAAATAATCAAAGACCCTAATCTTTGACTCCTTATTGTCAAAGGCCTCAATAAAATAATTTGCCCCATCAAGTATCTGATCGAGATTTTCATCATCAAGGTAGATATTATAGGCCTTGACATCTACAAAGGGAAGGGTCTCCTCTAGCCTATTTTTCGTAGCATCTACCTTCCTTTGGCCAACTTCATTGACAGAATAATTTTGCCTATTAAGATTAGAATACTCAACCACGTCAAAGTCATACAAATTGATATGACCTATACCAGACCTTGCAAGCATCATGGCAATATTGGAACCAAGACCTCCACATCCTAAAATAGAAACTGTAGCCTCCTTAAAAATTTCATTATCCTCATTCCTTTGCCTAGCTAAAATCTTTTTCCTTAAATCTTCCATCAGCCCCCTCCTACAAAAGAAAACACCTCAATCTTGTACTGATCTTTTACGAGAAAATCTCTAAAATCCTCACGCTTAACCAGCTTCTCATTAACCTCAACGGCCACAAAAGAAGGATCAAAAAAATTCTCCACAAGAATCTCATACAAGGACTTCTCTTTTTCAAAAGGAACTTCCTTACCATTAATAACTAACAAAAGCTCACCTCCTATAAAAAACACGAAAAGAGCAACCATACCCGAGGTGGTATGCCCCTTTCGTGTAAAACACAACAAATAAATATTACAGAGCCATTAAAAAAAAGCCCCCTAAGCCAGGGACCATTAAACTTCAAAATAAATAGCTTTCTTACGAAGGTACTAACCTAATCAAGTTTAAAGGGTTAATGTTTTACCATCTCTCAGCTAAAAAGCACCCCTAGCTACTTATATTATAATACAAGTTTGAGGATAATGCAAAAGGAAATGGGTGGGGAGATTTTATTATTTGAATTTCATAATTTTACATACCCAAGACAGTAAAATCACCGTCTTTTTTTATTGCCTTTATACCTTTTAACGCTTTTCAAATAGGGGTGTGCAAAATAATAAAATTCGCTCTCAAAAAGTCAAACATTAAATTGTATCAAAGCAATGAGAGTCTTAGACTCCAATGCAAGGACAGACAAAGCTCTATACAAATGCTGAATATCATACTTAGGCCTTAAAAGATATGAAGAAGTCGACTCAAAAGTAGTCAATTTACTAGATGGATTAATAACCCTATCAAAAACCATAAAAGCTAGGCACTCATTCAAATCAAAAGAAAATTTATGCCTCTTAGAAATATCTTCACAAATCTCATCAACCTTAAGTTTGTAATAAATATCTAGAAGAAAAAAGGAACCACCTTTAAATGAATTGAAAGAATCCTTATCAATCAACTTGTAATTAAAAAGAGAAAAAGAAATATCCAGATTTCCTTCATTGAGCTCAATAGTATTCTCTTTAGCATAATCCTTAAGAAAATCAATAAAATCATCAGTACCGTTTTTTTTAGCTACAAATTGAGAATTACCAAGTTTTTCAATAGTAATAGTTTTTCTTTTCCCATTATCCAACTTAACATCATCTACAAGATAAAAATTAATAGTATTAGTAGATTTAGACATAGCTATTCGCATAATATTCCTCCAAGGACATATTAATATTATTAAACATTACATCACATTACTCAAATAAAAATTAAAAATTTAACAAAAAAATATAGGCGTATCAATAACTACACGAAAACTTTTATTATTCAACTGTCAAAGACCTGAATAAAATCAAACTGATTATTATTATTTTGACAAAAAAATATTGATAAGTATAATTTTATTAGTATACTGAATTAAATAAATTTATTTATCAAATAAGGAGTTAAAATGCAAGAAATAGTATTTGAATTTAATGATGAAGAAATAGTAGTTCAAAATGATTCATATATTGTAATAAATATGAATTAGTATGTAAAAGATCATTTTAAATACTAGTTATATAAATGATCTCATTAGGAGAGATTTATGGAATTATCAAAATATGTTTTTGTAACAGATAGTTATAATGGAGAATATAAAATACTTTTTAATAGTAAAAATGGTTTCTTTATTAAATATCCAAATAGTGATTTCAAAGATACAAATGATTTTATAAGCAATAAAAAAATTAGTGATTTTTTGGAGAAAAAATTATTTTTCAAAACTGAAAATGAAACTGAAGAAATAAAGATGATTCATAAAAATGTGCTTAAGTCAGATGATACACTTCAACTCATAATCAAGATTACAAAAGATTGCAATTTTAGATGTACATATTGTTACGAAAATTTTGATGTAATTAATATGGGCGTGGAAGAAAAAAATGCTATATTAAAATTTATTATAAGGAAATATAAAGAAAATAATTTTAGAAATTTGATAATCGTTTTCTTTGGTGGGGAACCTTTATTAAATATAGATTTTATTGAAAGTTTATCTAAAGATATTATTAATTTTAGCAATTTAAATAATATTAATTATTCATCGAGTGTTGTAACAAATGGTTATAATTTAAATGAGAACAATTTTAATAGGTTGGTAAATTATGTAAATACATATCAAATTACCATCGATGGAGACAGCAAACTCCACGATAGTCAAAGGTTATTAAAGAATGGTAGTGGCACTTTTGATAAAATTATAAATAATTTAAAATATATTAAGTCTACAAGGTATAAATATAAAATTATATTGAGAAGTAATATATCAAAAATTATGCTCGGAAATATGGAGGGGTATTATAAAGATATTTCAGAGTTTTTTGATGATAAGAGGTTTATAGCAATGTTTCATCCTGTAGTTAATTTTAGTGATTTAAGCCATGATGTGACTGATAGAGATGTTTTAGAAGAAATGAAAATAGCGTATAATTATAATATAAGATTTGCAAGATTATCTTCTTATTTAACTTTGGATACATCGTTTTGCTATGCTATAAAGGACAATCATTATTCTATAAATTCCGATATGTCTGTAGCAAGGTGCACTGATGTGAATGATGAATTCAGTATAGTTGGTAAATTAAATTACGATGGAAAAATTGAATTTAATAAATTTAATAATATTTGGAAAGCAGCTCGATTTTCTGAAAAATGTGTAGGATGTCACATGTATGCAGGTTGTGGAGGAGGGGCGTGTCCTTTATTTTATTTGAAACATGGCCAAGCTAGATGTTCCAAATATAAAGGTATCGTTGATATAGATGAAGTTTTAAAATTTGATGAAATGACTAATAAACATAATTTATGTATAAGAGGTAAAATATGAAAATGTTTAAATTCAATTCTTTTAAGTTGGGCATTTTATTTTCTATTATTTATGCATTACTTAATGTCTTATTAATGAACGCTCTTTCTTTAATTGTAGTAGACACAATTTCAGATTTGTACAAATCTATTTTAATTATATTGTCTATATATTTAGCTAAGGATTTATTACAATATTTAAATTTAAGACAGCGATCTATAATTGAATATTACTTAAAGAGACAATTTTACTTTAGGGTTGATGAAAAATATAAAAAAATAAGTATTGGCGATTTTAATAAAAAACCCATAGGTGCACGAGGTTCTACTTACGTAAATGATGTATCTAAGCTAATCAACTTGACTATGGTAAGATTTTTGAATATGACTTTCGATGCTGCAATTATAGTTTTGATACTTATTTCTTTACTTAGAATTCATTATTTTTTATTTATATTGGGTTTGGTGTTGATGCTATTTATGTATATATTGCCTAAATTATTTGAAAAAAAACTATCTAAATATATAGCACTATCACAGGATACAACTGAAAGCTATTTAAAAAATATTACAGAACTATTGTCTGGATTTACATCATTAGTTCAAAATAATAATTTTAAATTTTTTTCTCTTAAAAGTCAAAAATCTGGCGAAAAGTTTGCGGATGATATTACAGAAGCAGATAAGTTTGCAGGGTTAATGAGCGCTGTGTTAACTCTAGCTGGAGATATTTTCACATTAGTTTCATTAAGTTTAGTATCTTACTTCGTCATAACTGGAAAAGTAAAAGCTGGTTATTTGCTCTCTACACTATCATTAATTCCTTTCTTATCTGAGACAATTTCTATGTATGTATCAGATAAAACATTTTATAAGTCAGGTTTAGATTTATATGAAAATAGATTTAGTGAATTTGAAGAGATATATACAGACTTCTATACTAAACCACTATTTTTTAAAAAGAAAGAAACATTACCACCACTTGAGGTCAAAGAGAAATCCGTAGAAATAAAAACTATTGAGAGCAAAAATATAAAAGTAGATTTTGGTGCGAAACAAATTGCATATGATGATATGATTTTTAAAGCTGGTAAAAAATATTTAATTCAAGCACCTAGTGGGTATGGAAAAAGTACCTTTATTAAAGTTTTAACAGGTCAAATTAATAATTTTGAAGGCGATGTTTTAATTAATGGCAGAAAAATTGACAATTTTAATGTATTTACATCTATATCATACATAGATCAAAATACATTTCTATTTAATGAAAGTTTAGCAAGAAATATCAATACAGATGAACAAACAGCTAATAAACTATTAAAACTAGTAGGAATCGATGAATATAAAGGTGAATATATTTTATCTGAAAATGGTAAAAATTTTTCTGGAGGACAAAGACAGAAAATATCTATAATAAGGGCGCTTGCTAGAGATAAAAAAGTAATATTTGCTGACGAAATAACATCAAGCTTAGATGATGAGTCAGCAAGGTCAGTTATGGATATATTACTTAACATGGATATATTGTTAATAATGATAAGTCATAAAATTAGCGATGAACAAAAGAAATTATTTGATCAAGTCATAGATTTAGAGAAACATGCTACAATTTACAATAACATTGAGAGTGAAACAATATAATTTTTAAAATTATAAAAACTTAATAAATAACCTAAAGGTCTGCTGTGTAACAAATAAGATTGTACTGTGTGATTTGAGAATTCAAATAACAATTTTAAGCACTTTTAAAGAGACTGTGTAAAATTTTGTGTATAGAAACCTCCTGATTAGGGTAAGTACAAACTAATCAGGAGGAATTTTTATTCCAAGAAAAAGACTGGAGACAAAAAGAAGCAAAATAGCAAAAATGTTAATTGAAGAATATAAGCCTCAAAGCGCACAAGATATTCAAGAAGCACTAAAAGATCTTTTAGGCGATACAATGTAAGAGCTTTTAAAAGCAGAACTTGATGAACATTTAGATTATGAATACGGAGAAAAGCCCTTATCCCTTAACACAAGAAACGGATCAAGTAAAAAAACAGTTAAATCATCATATAGAAATATATATTTAAGTATTCTAAGAGATAGAGAAGGAACATTTGAACCTCAGTCTTTAAGAAAATATGAGAAAGATCATCATCTTAAATAAAAAAAGAAATGCTGAAAACAACATTTCTCAAAAATAAATGGTGCCGGTGGTGGGACTCGAACCCACACGCCCTTGCGGACAACAGATTTTGAGTCTGTCTCGTCTGCCAATTCCAACACACCGGCTTATGTTACCATTTAATTATACTTTATTTTTTAGAACTTGTAAAGTGATTTTTTCTTCTAGGTCTTTATAAGTTTTTGACTGGTAGATTCTAATTGATAGAATTCCTATTATTATCCCTACCAAGGCTCCTGCTATGACATCTGTTGGGAAGTGTACATAGAGGTAGAGTCTTGAGAAGGCTATTAGTAATGCCAGTAGTGATATATATCCCTTTAGGAATTTTGACTTGGTCAATAGGAATAATATTGTTGCAAAGGTAAAGGCATAGGAAGTGTGTCCTGATGGGAAGGAGTTATCGCTTAGGCCATGGATTAGTAGGCCAGTAAAGTGTGCGACTTCGTAGGGTCTTTCCCTTGCAAATAGGACCTTTAGGATTAGGTTTACTAGGATTAGGTTTAGTATAAATCCTATTATCATGACCTTGCCTAGCGACTTGTTGCGTCTTGTGGTCATAAAGATTACTATCATTGTAATCCATATTATGGAGAGATTTCCAAGGGAAGTTATCGTTACGAAAAATCTATCCAAGAATTCTGTTCTCATGCCCTGAAGGGCGTTTAGTATGCTTAGTTCAAAGTTTGTCATTGACTAACCTCACTAGTTACTGTTTCCATGGTCATATCGTATGCTTGCTGGATCCTATATCTTTGGTTTTCGTCAACCTCATTGTAGTATTTGCCACCATCAAGGAAGTCTTCAGCCAAGTAGGTCTTGATGGATTGGCCATAATCATCATAGGTTGACCCTACCCATAGGGGATGGATTTTGACGTCAGCAATTTTTTTGTCCTTGCCATTTTTCTTTAAGGTTACTTCATAGGCCACGGATTGCTCTACCCTTATGTCATTGTTGTTTTCTAAGGATTGGATTGATATATAGTTTCCAAGGGAGTAGGCAATCAATCCTTCCCTACCATCTTCTGCCTTGTATCTTTCCATAGGTTGGACAACGTGAGGGTGGTTACCGATTACCAGGTCTGCTCCCCATTCTACCATGGAACGAGCTAGTTCTATGATTTCTCCTTCTGGGTAGGATTGGTATTCTATCCCCCAATGAGGGTAGGCTATTATGAAATCAGCCTTGTTTTTCTTGGCTTCTTCTATGTCTTTTTTTATTTCATCCTCGTGAAGGTAGTTGATATATGGGACTTCTTCCCTTGGAGTTAGGAGGTCTTCTATGCCATTGGTTCCATAGGTGTAGGAAAGAATAGCAAGTTTCATTCCATTTACTTCCTTATATAAGATCCTTTCTCCTTCCTCTTCATGAGTACCCACATAGTCTAGACCAGCACTTTCTATAGCATCTATTGTGGTAAAGATTCCCTCTTCATCAGTATCTAGGGAGTGGTTGTTGGCAGTGGTTACTACATCAAAACCCGCATCCTTTATTGCCTGTGGATATGTCTCAGGTGTGTTAAACCTTGGATATCCTGCGTATTGCCTATTAGGATTACTTGTTGTTTCATAGTTTGTAATGGCTAGATCTGCATCCTTCACAAAGTCAGATATATAATAGTATTGGTTGGAAAAGTCATAGCTTCCGCCACCATAGTTATAGGCATATTGGATTTGACCCAAGTGGGCCATGGTATCCCCAAAGAATTTGATCCTAGCAGTTTTTTCTTCTTCGTTAGCATCATCTGCTGAAGCTTCTTCATTTGTTGGTTTACTACCTTCCCTTTTGGTCCTAGTCTTAGAATCTTCGAAGCTTGTTAGGTTCTCTCGCCTCTTCTTTGCTTCTTCCTCTTCTTTTTTGGCCCTGGCTATACTCTTCTCCCACTTATCTCTTGCATCTTCCTTCTTGACATCATTTTTAGCCTGCTCCTCAACTGGGCTTAGGTCACCTTCTTCATCTCCTGATGATCTTTCAATATTTGCCATCAAGTCATCAATGGTAGATATTTTTACTTCTTCCTCATTTGAATTGGAAGAGCTACAAGCTACAAGAGTAAATATCATAATAAAACATAAAAATAAATATCTAAATCTCTTAACCATACACTCACCTCTCCTAATATTTTAACCTATTTAGGGAAATATTCCAAAGACTTTTATAACTAAGAGGATTTAAAATATAGAATCCTAGATTATTAATAGAAAAAATTAGTGAATTATAAAAAATTCGGTCAACACACATCTATTAATGCATATTGACCAAGTAAGTTAATCTAAATCAATTGTGACTACTATCTTATTTTCGTCTGGATAATATATGGCATTTTCCATTACGGAATCACCATTTTTTTCTTTCTTACCTACAGGTATCACTTTGTCACCATCTCGTGTCAATCTTTTTAAGCCCTTCTTTTCATATTCTTCATTTGGTATAAAGATTGAGCCCCACTTGGTAATTATCACACCTTCAACTTGATTTTTCTTCATCTTATCATCCATACAACTTCCTCCTTATATTTTACCTAAGTATATCACTTTTTTTTAAAAAAATACAAATAATTTTCATTATAAAATAATAAATTAATTAGATAATTAATCCAATAAGACATTTTTGGTTAAGATTTATTTTGATTGTTTTTGCTTGACTTTGATTTTATTTTGATTTATAATGGTAATAGAAAGGGAGAATTATGTTAAAGGAAGAGAGATTAGGTAAAATTATAGATTTGGTAAACAAGAGAGGAACAGTAAAGACCAGGGAGATAGCTGAGGCTCTAGGGATATCTCTGGCTACTGTGAGGAGGGACTTGAATGAACTTGACTCGCTCAATAAAATTCATAAAATTTTTGGTGGTGCTAATTCAATCAAAAACGCTCAATATATTACTACCGAAGAGGATATGACCTCCAAAGCAACTTTAAATATTGAGGAAAAAGTTTTTATAGGTAAGTACGGAGCAAGCTTTATCAAAGACAATGACTTTGTCTACCTGGATTCAGGTACTTCTGTAGAAGCCATGATTCCTTATATCAAGGCTAATAATCTAAAGTTTGTTACTAATTCTATAACTTGTGCTAAAAAGCTTGCTTTAATTAATCAAAATGTTTTTATCTTGCCTGGAAATCTAAAGGGGCCTACTGAGTCCCTACTTGGGCCAGCGACTACAGATTTCTTGGATAATTTTAACTTTACCCTAGGATTTTTTGGGACCAATGGAATCCATAAGGAAACAGGATTTTCGACACCAGATATCAATGAGGCCATGGTCAAGAGAAAGGCTTTATCAAGGTGTAAGAAGGCCTTTATCCTGGCAGATTCATCTAAGTTTGGTCTAGTATCTCAAGTTTCCTTCTCAAAAGATCCAAAGCTTAAAATTATAACCAGCAAGAAAAAGGATACTTCCTATGAAATTCTAATTAAAACATATAAGGAGGACTAATGATTTATACTCTAAGTTTGAATCCTGCTCTTGACCATATAGTAGGAACAGGTGATTTGAAACTTGGTGAAACAAACCGAATGACCTACGAAAAAATAAAGGCAGGTGGCAAGGGAATCAATGTGACTAACCTCCTCAAAAACTTGGGGGAAGAAAGCCTTGCCCTGGGCTTTGTAGGAGGATTTACTGGAAGGGAGCTAATCCAACTTGTAAGAGATGACCTTGGCCTAGATGAGAAATTTATCAAGGTTAAGGAAGGCTTTACAAGAATAAATGTCAAAATCAAGGGCAAGGTCGAGACTGAAATCAATGGACCAGGCCTAGATATTGATAAGGATGCCCTAGATAAGTTATTTGAAATAATTAATACTATAGAAGATGGGGACTACCTCTTCCTATCAGGGTCAATCCCAGACTCATTGGGAGATGATTTTTATGGAAAGCTTATGGATAGCCTAGCTGATAAAAAAATTAAGATAATAGTCGATGCGAGTGGCCCAAGCCTTACCAAGACCCTAACCCATAGACCCTACCTCATAAAGCCCAACCTAAGAGAGCTTGAAGGGATTTTTGGTGTTAAAATCAATACAAAAGACGACCTAGCCACTTACGCCAGAAAGCTTAGAGAAATGGGAGCAGAAAATGTAATAGTGTCCCTGGGTGGCGATGGGGCCTATATGATAAATAAAGATAATGAAGAATATTTCAAAAAAGCTTACCAGGGAAAAATTATAGATACCGTAGGCTCTGGAGATAGCATGGTAGGTGGATTTGTTTATGGTAAAATCCACGAATTTACCGATGAAGAAGCCTTCAAATTCGCTGTTGCTTGTGGATCTGCCACAGCCTTTAGCCCTACTATAGCTAGCAAGGAAGAAATTTATAACTTATATGAAAAAGGAGAAGGATATGAAAATAATTGACCTACTTAGTGAGTCTTCTATAGAATTAAATGCAAGAGCTGGATCCAAGGAAGACCTAATAGATAGACTAGTAGACCTCATGGACAATAGCCAAGTCTTAGTTGATAAGGACCTCTACAAAAGTGATGTCCTAAAGAGAGAAGTATCTAGCACAACAGGAATCGGAGAAGGTGTAGCCATCCCCCACGCCAAGTCCAAGGGAGTAAAGACACCCCACCTCGCAGCCATGACCATCAAAGAAGGAGCAGACTTTGATTCCCTAGATGGAGAATTGGCCCACCTATTTTTTATGATAGCAGTTCCAGAAAAGGCAAGTGATGATCATATAGTCCTACTTCAAAGACTATCCACCATGCTAATGGATGCTGACTTTAGAAATGCCTTATTAGGGGCAAAAAATACCGAAGAATTTTTAAAAATCATAGAAGCTAAGGAAATAGAAAAATTCCCTGATGACTTTGAAGCTAAAGATAGCAATTCTACTTATGATATCTTAGCTATAACAGGCTGCCCTACTGGTATCGCCCATACCTTTATGGCCAAGGAAGCCCTAGAAAATAAGGCCAAAGACCTAGGCTACACAATCAAGGTCGAAACCCACGGATCAACAGGTATCGAAAATGCACTAAGCAAGGAAGAAATTGATAAGGCCAAGGGAATAATAATAGCCAGCGATGTAGGAGTAGAAAAATCAAGATTTAACGGCAAAAGGCTAGTAGAAACCAAGGTATCAGATGGTATCAACAAGCCAAAAGACCTAATAAATCTAATAATTGATGCAAAGGCTCCAGTCTATAAGAGCGATAAAAGAATCGAAATCAGGGAAGAAAAGGCTCCATCAAGTCTGGGACAAACTATCTATAAGCACCTAATGAATGGTGTATCCCACATGCTACCCTTTGTAGTTGGTGGTGGTATCCTTATAGCCATAGCCTTCTTGCTTGACGACTATACCATAGACCCTGCTAATTTTGGTTCAAATACCCCAATCGCAGCAATCTTCAACAAGATAGGTGGGGCTGCCTTCGGCTTCATGCTTCCTATCCTATCTGGATTTATTGCAATGAGTATAGCAGATAGGCCAGGACTTACTGTAGGATTTGTAGGTGGATTCTTGGCCAATGAAGGTGGAGCAGGCTTCTTGGGTGCCTTAATCGCAGGTTTCCTATCAGGTTTAATCATAATATTATTAAGAAAAATAACCAAGCCCCTACCAAAGAGCATGGATGGACTAAAACCTATCCTAATCTTTCCACTAGTAGGAATCCTTACAATCGGTCTAATAATGCTCCTATTACTAAATCCACCTCTAGCAGGACTAAACCTTGCGATAACTAACTTCCTAAACAACATGGGATCAGCATCCAAGATCGTCCTAGGACTATTGCTTGGGGGTATGATGGCTATAGATATGGGAGGACCAATCAACAAGGCAGCCTATATATTTGGTACAGCAAGCCTTGCAGAAGGATCATCAATGATAATGGCAGCTGTTATGGCAGGAGGAATGGTACCTCCACTAGCCCTTGCTATATCTATGATTATCTTTAAAAACAAGTACACAGACAAGGAAAGACAAACCATCCCTACCAATATTATCATGGGCCTATCCTTTATAACAGAAGGAGCTATCCCTTTTGCAGCAGCAGACCCTCTTAGAGTAATCCCTGCAAGTGTAGTCGGATCAGCCATATCCGGTATGCTATCTATGATCTTCTCTTGTGCCTTGATAGCCCCTCATGGTGGTATGTGGGTAATAGGAGTTATAGATAATCCATTATTCTACATCCTATCAATCCTAGTGGGTTCTATAGTGGGAGCCTTATTATTGGGACTAGTTAAAAAAGATGCCAATAAAATAAGATAATCAAAAAATACCAGTTGCCACTAGCCATGGTTAACTGGTTTTTTCTTGTCAATTTTTATTTTACCTAAGCCCCTATAAATAGGCCCTCCCTATATATAAGGAAGGCTTTGAGTTTTTATAGGATATTTTTTACTGCTTCGAAGATTTTTTCTGCTACGTAAGGGTTATTCATTGTGTAGAGGTGGATGCCATATGCTCCTGATGATACTAGGTCAACTATTTGGTCAACTGCATAGGCTATTCCTGCATCCCTCATGGCTATCTTGTCATTTTCGTAGCTGTTCATGATTTTCATAAATTTCTTAGGGACCCTTATGTTGTTAAGGGATACCATTTTTTCGATTTGCCTTTTGTTTACTACAGGCATGATTCCTGCTTCTATTGGTACATTGATTCCAGCAAGGTCGCACATATCTCTAAACTTATAGAAGTCTTCATTATCAAAGAATAGTTGAGTTATGAGGCTATCACAACCTGCATCGACCTTTTTCTTGAGGTTTTTTATATCATCAACTAGGCTAGGGCATTCCAAGTGGCCTTCTGGATAGGCAGCTCCTATTACGTGGAAGTCGCTATTTTCCTTGATGGCTGCCACTAGGTCTGAAGCGTGTTCAAAGTCCCCCTTTGGATAAGGAAAGTCTGGTTTATCTCCCCTTAGGGCTAGGATAGTGTTGACGTTTTTTTCCTTTAGTAGCTCAAGTTTTTTGAGGAGGTCTTCCTTGGTGAGTCCTATTGATATGAGGTGGGCTACAGAATCTACTCCCCTTTCCTTGATTTGGCCTGCGATTTCAAAGGTCCTAGCACTAGTATCATTGCCAGCTGCCCCGTAGGTTACTGATATGGAATCTGGTTTTAGTTCGATAAGTTTATCTAGAGTTTCATAGATTGAGCTAATGGGAGAAGTCTTCTTTGGAGGGAAGACTTCAAAGCTTAGTACTACCCTATCTTTAGTTTTTTCCTTGGTATTCATTCCTTAACTCCAAGCTTGCTTCTACTAGGTTCTTTAGGGCCTTTACAGTTTCTTCTTCTCCCCTTGTCTTTAGACCACAGTCTGGATTTACCCATAGTTTCTTATAGTCTAGTTTTTGTATCATCTTTCTAAGGCTTGTTGTTATTTCTTCTACACTTGGCACTCTAGGTGAGTGGATATCATAAACTCCTGGACCTACATGAGTTTTAAAGTTATTTTCTTTTAGGAAGTCAAGAATCTTTAGGTTAGACCTTGATGCTTCAAAGCTTATTATGTCAGCATCCATGTTATCAATGGCCTTGATTATATCTCCAAATTCAGAATAGCACATATGAGTGTGGATTTGGGTAGAAGCCTTGCAGCCAGAGTGTACTATCCTAAAGGCAGGTATTGCCCAGTCTAAGTATTCACTATACCAGTCAGTCTTTCTTAGTGGTAATTTTTCCCTTAGGGCAGCCTCATCTATTTGGATTACTCTGATACCAGCTGCTTCTAGGTCCAATACCTCATCGCGGATGGCGAGGGCTATTTGGTAAGTTGATTCTTGGATTGATATATCTTCTCTTGGGAAGGACCAGTTTAGGATAGTAACAGGACCTGTAAGCATTCCCTTAACTGGTTTGCCTGTTAGGGATTGGGCATAGGTTGACCACTTAACTGTAATAGGTTCATTTCTCTTAACATCTCCCCAAATTATAGGTGGCTTAACACATCTAGTACCATAAGATTGAACCCAAGCCTTTTTGGTAAATAAATAACCTGATAGGTGTTCACCAAAGTACTCTACCATGTCATTTCTTTCAAATTCTCCATGTACTAGGACATCAAGGCCAATCTCTTCTTGGAGGGCTATACATTCCTTAATCTTTTGGAGGTTAAAGTCTTCGTATTCTTCCTTGGTGATTTCGCCAGTCTTAAATCTCTTCCTATTTCTCTTAACATTAGCAGTTTGTGGGAAGGATCCAATAGTTGTAGTTGGGAATAGTGGAAGGTCAAATTCTTCTGCTTGAACTTCTTCTCTCTTTTCAAAGGAATCAATCCTTGTAAAGATTGAATCGTCAATTGATGCAACCCTCTCCCTTACTGACTCGTCTAAATAGTCTTCCCTATTAGCTAGGAGGTCTTGGTTTCTCTTGAAGATTTCTTCATTTTCGTAGTCTGTATCAGCTATTGTCTTTATCTCTTCTAGCTCTTCTAACTTTTCATAGGCAAAGGCAAAGTGTTTTTTATATTTTTCATCTAATTCATCTTCATTTGTAATTGTGTATGGTACATGCAATAATGATGAAGAAGTTGATAGTACGCAGTTAATTCCCTTGGTTTTTAGTCCATCTAGGACTTCTAGGGTTTTCTTGTAGGAATTTCTCCAAATATTTTTACCATTGATGAGGCCTGCAAATAATACCTTGTCTTCAGCAAAGCCATATTTTTCTATTAATTCAAGAGTTTTTCTTCCCTCAATAAAGTCTAGTCCTATACCATCAAAGTCTAAATCTTGGAGGTCCTCATAGATATCCCTCACATCACCAAAGTAGGTTTGTAGAAGAACCTTGATGTCTTTTTTATTAGATAAAATCTCCCTGTAGACTTCCTTAAATAACGCTATATCATCACTATCAAGGTCTTTTACTATATAAGGCTCTTCAAATTGAAGGACTTTGAGGCCTAGGTCGTTAAACTTAGATATATATTCTATATAGGCTGCCACAAGGTCATTCTTGAAGTCATCTATTCCCTTATCTCCCTTGTAGTCTATTAATTTTAGTAGGGTAAAAGGTCCTACTATAGTAGACTTAGTTTCAATTCCAAGCTTCCTTGCTTCCTTGTACTCATCAAAGGCCTTGGTTGAATTTAATTTAATCTCTGTATCGTCTTCGATTTCTGCAACCATGTAGTGGTAGTTGGTATTGAACCATTTTTTCATGGATAGGGCCTTTACATCAAGGTCATCCTTTTGGTAACCCCTTGCCATAGCAAAGTAGGTATCTATTGGGTCAAGGTTTAATTCCCTATATCTTTTTGGAATGATATTAAAGGTTACAGCTGCATCTAAGAACAAGTCATAGTAAGAAAAGTCGTTAGATACAATATAGTCAAGGCCTGACTCTTTTTGTTTAGTCCAGGCACTTTTCCTAATTTCTTTGGCTGTTTCTTCTAGTTCTTCAAAAGATATTTTATTCTTAAAATATTTTTCTGTTGCAAATTTTAGTTCTCTATTTTCTCCAATTCTAGGAAATCCTATTATTGATGTTTTCATTGTATTCTCCTTTATTAGCATAAAAAAATAGCTTAATTATTTTCTTATATTATAAAACAATTAAGCCTAAAGGTGTTAATACTTGTTTTCTATGAACTGTTATAGTTTTTTTCTATAGCAGATTTGATGGTTTAAAATTATCTATATAGCCCTTCAAAAATTCTATATACCTCTTGGACACTGGGTCCAGGGGCCTGTTCTTTAGGGTAATATAGCCTATATCCATATCTTCTTCTGCCTTGAGGGCCCTTACAACTATTTCGCTACCATTAAGGTCTTCTGACAAGACTCCTGAAGATATGGTATAGCCATCGAGTCCAATTATTAGATTAAAAATCGAAGCTCTATCTGTTACATAGATATTTTTGGGACTGGATTCTGTTGGAAATAGCTCTTCAGAGAAGTAAAAGGAATTATTTACATCTTGTTCAAAAGAAAGCCTCGGATAATCAGAAAGATCCTCCAGGGATATCTCGTCCTTCTTGGCAAGGGGGTGGTTTCTCGAAATAAAGATATGGGGCTTGGCCTTAAAGATTGTATTAAAGATAAGACCTTCCTTTTCTAGGATCCTTAGTAGGATATTCCTATTAAAATTTGAAAGGTACATAATCCCTATCTGACTCCTTATTTTCTTGACATCTTCTATAATCTGATAGGTAGTAGTTTCTCTCAAGGAAAAGTCATATTCCCTCTTACCAAATTCTTTAACTAATAATACAAAAGCATTTACAACAAAGGCATAGTGTTGGCTAGATATAGAAAATACCCTCTTGGTTCCTCCCTCATTTTTATATTTAGACTCCAAAAAATCAGCCTGCTCGATGACAGACCTAGAATAAGAAAGGAATTCTTCTCCCTCTTCTGTAAGGCTAACTCCCCTATTGGTCCTATTAAAAATCTTGATATTAAGTTCATTTTCTAGATCAAAGACAGCCTTTGAGATTGACGGCTGACTTACTATTAGCTTCTTACTGGCCTTGGATATGGATCCTTCTTCGGCTATGGCTATTATATATCTAAGTTGTTGCAGGGTCATGATACACCTCTTGTATATTTTTATTTCATTATACCCTATGGGAGAATTCTTGGCTTGATATGAGGACTATTCCCAATAAAAAACTTGCCAGAAATTAATCCAGCAAGTCAATATTATATGTTTTCTTTTAATAGGCTGTCTCTGTCCTTAAGAGATAGGTAGGATGGAGCTACATCTAATATGGTAAAGGCTCCATATCTTTCTTCCTTGTTTAGCCTATAGATTGCCCTAGCATAGGCTACATCTACAGCTGCTGTAAAATCAGGGTTGTTCTCAAGGTCTAGGGCAAATTCTACATTTGATTGGAAGCCATTAGGTGACTTGCCAGACCTTATGACCCTGCCACCATGAGGCATACCCTTGTGGTTTTCATTTAGTTCTTCTTGGCTAATGAAGTGAACGGTGGTTTCGTATTTATCAAAATAGTTTGGAATTTCTTTTATCTTTTTTTCTAGCTCAGCTGGGTCATAGCCTTCTTCAGCTACAGCAAAGACCTCCCTAGTATGGGCTGCTTCTGGAGTGAATTCTGGATTATTGCCTGCTTTAACTTCTTCTATAAAGTCATGCTTTGGGATGGTGTATTGGGCAACATCTGCTATTCCCTCAATATTTCTAACGGCTGCAGAGTGGCCTTGGCTTATGCCCTTGCCCCAGAAGGTGTAGGTATTGCCATCTGCTAAGACAGATTCGCTTATAGTCCTCACTAGGGAAAATAGACCTGGGTCCCATCCAGTCGCTATCAAGGCTGATTTTTTATTTTCCTTAGCCTTTTTATCCATAAGGTTAAAATAATCGTAAATATTTTTGTGGGTATCGAAGCTATCAACTGTATTGAAGTTTGCTATTAGCTCTGGACCTTGCTCCATTATATCCTTATCAGATGAACCACAGAGGATGAGGACATCTATATCATCCTTGTAGTCGAGGATATCTTCTAGCCTATAGAACCTATCTCCTTCGATATCTCTTCTGGAGAAGATTCCCTTTAACTCCATATCAGGAGTATTATCAATTATTTTTTCTGCTGACTTACCTAAGTTACCATAACCTACTATGCCAATTCTTATCATTCTATTCTCCTATATTCAAAATTTCATTTATATCAATTAGTCCCGGTTTTTGCTTTATTATATATTTAGCAGCTTTAAGGGCTCCTAGTGCAAAAATTTTTTTGCTGGCTGCGTGGTGGGAGATTTTTACAAGTTCATCATCTCCTGCAAAGATCACTTCGTGGTCCCCACTAATAGTGCCTGCCCTTAGTGAATGGATACCTACTTCATTTGGATCTCTCTTATCAGTAAAGCCACTTCTACCATAGACCTTTTGAAGTTTTCCACCTCGTCCTTCATTCACTGCATCAAATAGCATATTGGCAGTGCCTGATGGGGCGTCCTTTTTCTTATTGTGGTGGGCTTCGACTATTTCTATATCAAAGCCTTCTAAAAGCTCAGCTAATAATTTGCTTATATAGACCATAACATTTACTCCAAGGGAAAAGTTGCCTGCTTGGACTATAGGAATTTCGTGACTTGCCGTATCTATTGCATCAAGATCCTCTTCATCGTAGCCAGTAGATGCTAGCACTAGGGGCAAATTCTTATCTAGGGCGTATTTTAGTATAGGGCCTAGGGTCGCTTTTGATGAG
The DNA here is from genome assembly GCF_022808955.1 of Anaerococcus sp. AGMB09787. Taxonomy (GTDB): domain Bacteria; phylum Bacillota; class Clostridia; order Tissierellales; family Peptoniphilaceae; genus Anaerococcus. The sequence continues at coordinate 16,787 of NZ_JAKZEY010000010.1, read as the reverse complement.
AAGTCTATAATAAGGTCTGCTTTTTCATTTATATCTTCTATGTTTTGATAGATTTTGAAGCCTTCCCCCTCTGTAGCCGCATCAGCAAAGCCTGCCACTATCTCGTATTCATCAGAAGTATCTACTATATTTCTTATAACATTTCCCATGGCGCCAGTAGCACCGGATAGTAATATTCTAATCATTTAGCTCCTCCAATGCTTTTTCTATAAGGTCCCTACTTTCATCACTTGCTTCACTAAGAGGAAGTCTTAGCTTGTTTTTGCATAGGTTTAGGAGGGAAGCAGCATACTTCACACAGACTGGATTTACTTCATTAAACAAAGCCTTGGTCAAGTCATAGAGCTTGATTTGGAGCTTAGCAGCACTAGCGAAGTCGCCCCTTAGTCCATATTCACACATATCATGAACTTCCTTTGGTAAAATATTTGCGAGGACTGATATAACTCCCTTTGCCCCAAGGCTAAGCATAGGGACGATTAAATCATCATTTCCAGAATAGATGGCAAAGTCATCTCCAAGCCTTGACCTGATGCTTGTAGTATAGGCAAGATCTCCTGTTGCGTCCTTGATACCAACTATATTGTCGATTTTAGCTAGCCTTTCTAGGGTGTCTATATCGATATTTACATTTGTTCTTGATGGGACATTGTACAGAATAATTGGCTTTGTCGAATTGTTGGCTATATATTCGAAGTGCCTATAAAGTCCTTCCTTGTTTGCCTTGTTATAATATGGAGTTACTACCAAGAGACCATCTACTCCATCTATGTCTGATATCTTTTTTGAAAATTCAGCTGCAGCATAGGTATTGTTTGAACCAGTTCCTACTATTAGAGGAATTTGGCCATTTACCTTCTTGACAGTAATATCAACGAGCTTTACTTTTTCTTCTTCACTAAGGCAGGCAGCCTCAGAAGTAGTACCTAGGGCAATAATAGCGTCTGTTCCATTTGCCAAGTGAAAGTCTAGTAGGCTTTCATACTCATCATAGTTAACTGAACCATCATCATTAAAAGGAGTAATTATAGCAACTCCACTTCCTTCAAATAACATTTATACCTCCAATAAAAGTTCTGCGTTTTGGACAGCGTTGGTAGCTGCTCCCTTTCTAATATTATCTGCTACACACCATAGGTTTAGACCATGCTCTATTGAGTAGTCTCTCCTTACCCTTCCTACAAATACATCATCGTGACCTGTAGCTTCTGTAGGAAGTGGATATACTTCATTTTCTATATCATCTACAAGGCTTACCCCATCTTGCTTAGCTAGGAGAGCTTTGATTTCATCTAAGTCGAAGTCCCTGTCTAGTTCAAGGTTGATTGATACGGCATGGGAATTTTCTACTGGAACCCTGGCTGTTGTTGCTGTTATTTTTAGACTATCATCACCAAAGATTTTTCTAGTTTCATTTATCATCTTCATCTCTTCTTTGGTGTAGCCATTATCTGTGAAGTCATCGATTTGAGGAAGGACATTGTTAAAAATCTTATACTTCCACTTATTATTTGTTTGGTTATGGAGGTCATCTAGGGCCTTTTTTCCGCCACCTGATACAGCTTGGTAGGTATTATAAACAATTCTTTTTATCTCAAAATTATCTAAGATTGGCTTTATAGCAAGGACTGATTGGATGGTTGAGCAGTTAGGGTTGGCTATTAGCATAGTATCCTTGGTAATCTCTTGGCTATTGATTTCTGGTACTACCAAGCAAACATCCTCGTGCATCCTATAAAATGATGAGTTGTCGACACACCTTACATTTTTCGAAATAGCAATTGGAATATAATTTTCTGATATTGAGCCACCTGCAGAAAATAAGGCTATGTCTATGCCACTATCAAAGGAATTCTCATCAAGCTCCCTTACTTCTACATCGTCTCCCCTAAATTTTATAGTAGTTCCTGCAGATTTTCGACTTGCCAGAGCTACCAAATTATTTACTGGGAAATTTCTTTCTTCCAAAACTTCTATTATCTTCCTACCAACGACTCCCGTTGCTCCTACTACTGCTACATTTACATTTTCCATATTATTTCTCCTCAAATTTTACATCGTTAATTATTAAATCTTTAAAGGATTGTCTTTTTACTGCAAGATAATCCCTTCCATCTTCTACAAATACCACAGCAGGCCTTGGCAACTTATTATAATTTGAACTCATTGAATAAGTGTAGGCCCCTGCATAAGGGATTAACAACAAATCATCCCTCTCTGGACTTGGAAGTTTAACATCCTCTACCAAAATATCTCCAGATTCACAGAGTTTACCGCCTACCCTATAGGCTTTGGTCGTTTCTTCATTTAACTTGTTGGCGATGATTGCTGAATACTTGGCTCCATAGAGGCTAGGACGGATATTATCACTCATTCCTCCATCTACAAAGACTAGGGGCAAGCCCTCCAGGGTTTTCTTTCTTGAACCAACCCTATAAAGAATTGATCCCGCCTTTGATATCATGGACCTTCCTGGCTCTATTCCCACATTTGTGATAGCTAGGTCGTGCTTGCTTATGAGATTTTCTATAACCTTTACGAAATTTCTCAAAAATTCTCCCAAGTCTAGGTCTTCATCTTCTATACTTTCCTTGCTACCAAAACCTCCACCAAAGTTGATATGGGTAAATTTATAGTTGAAGGCTTTTTCCATTTGCCTAGTAAAGTCTAGTAAGATGCTAGCTTCTTCTTCAAAAAATCCTGCGTTTTTTACCTGGCTACCTATATGGGCATGGAAGCCTAGTAAGTTAATCCTAGGATTTCCCACTATCTCCCCTATCAAATCTCTCATAGCGCCATCCCTGATATTTACACCAAACTTGGAATCAGCATTGGATGTTTGAATAAACTTATGGGTATCAGTCTTTACATCAGGATTTATCCTAAGCAAGGCGTCGACCTTTTTATTTTTCTCTGCCAAGAGCTCATCTAAGAGATGATACTCATCAAGTGAATCTATGATTATTAGCCCTATTTCCTTATCTACTGCATAGGATAGTTCTTCTCTGGTTTTGTTGTTGCCATGGAAGTGGATCCTTTGAGCTTCTACCCCAGCTGATAGGGCAACAAAGATTTCTTCCTTGGAGACACAATCGAAGTACATGTCATAGCCCTTCATAAGACCAAGGACATAGAGGTTAGAAAAGGCCTTGGTGGCATAGACTACTTCTGTGTCAAAGACCTGTGACTTAAAATTTCCTATAAAAGTTTCTATAGTTTCCTTTAACAACTTCTGATCATATATATAAAGGGGAGTTTGGTACTTATCAGCAAGATCCTCTACGCTGACCCCTCCAATTGACAAAATTCCTTCTTGATTTTCAAAATTATTTTTTAACATTTGACCTCCAAATACAAAAAAATCATGAGCAAAAGGCCCATGATTCCCTTCGCCCCAACATAGTAAGTCCTCCAACAAGAATTGGCACGCTCTTGTTGACAGTTGTATCCATATTCTAAATACAACCAACACCTCATGGCATTTCGGCGGTTATGCCTTTCAAGCTTTACTCATCATAACCGCGACCTCTTGACTACATTGTTAAATTGTCTATACCAATTTACGCTAAAGTAAATAGATGTCAAATATTTTTTTAATATTTAACCAACTTTTCTCATATCGCAAAAGAGAGTGCTTTTTATCTTTAATAATCCTTTGATTTTCAACAATTCTAAAATAATTTTTGCATGGACTTTTGAATTATAAGAATTAATGTATAATAATAAACAAAATTAGAATTAAATTAAGAGAAAGGTTTAGAATGAGAAAAATAGCAAAATTTGGTGGATCTTCTGTAGCTAATGCCACACAAATAAAAAAAGTATGCAATATTATTTTGGATGATAAAGATATAGTAGCGGTAGCAGTATCTGCACCAGGAAAGAGGTTTGATTCTGATATCAAAGTAACAGATTTACTTATAGAACTATGCCAGGAATATATAAATTCCGACCCAAAATTCAAGGACACAATAAAGACTATCTTAGCAAGGTATGAAGAAATTATCAAAGATCTAGGGATAGATGAGTCCCTACTAGACACTTTTAGAGAAATCCTTGAAAAAAATCTTAGAGAAATTGATGATCACTTCTACATGGAAAATGCCATCAAGGCTTGTGGGGAAGACTTCAATGCTAGACTTATCGCTTCCTACATCAAATCCCTTGGCATCAAGTGTCGCTACCTATCCCCTAAGGAAGCTGGAATTATTGCCGAGCAAACCCTTAGTGAATCCATAATCTCAGATGAGACCTATGATAATTTAAAGAAATTTAAGGATGAGGATACCCTATTTATAGTACCAGGATTTTATGCCTATACCCCACAAGAAAGAATTATAACCTTTAAGAGGGGTGGGTCTGACCTAACTGGTTCTATCCTTGCTAGGGGACTTGCCTGTGATATCTACGAAAACTTCACAGACATGAACTATATCTACGCAGCCAACCCTAAATTGATAGCTTCTCCTAGGCCTATCACCAATATTACCTACAGAGAAATGAGAGAGCTATCCTACAATGGATTCGAGATCTTCCAAGATGATGCAGTAACACCCCTCTTGTCAGAGGATATAAAAATACAAATCAAAAACACCAACGATCCCAACAATGGTGGCACCATCATAGAAGGGAATAGGGATAATATAGACCAAAATCCAATAGTAGGTATATCAAATGTCGGCGACTTCATATCCTTCAGCATTACGGAGTATCTGATGAATAAGGAAATAGGTTATATGAAAAAATTGCTCGATATCTTTGAACACCAACATATTTCTGTAGAACATATCCCAACAGGAATTGACTCCCTATCAATTATCATTAGAAAAAAATATATAACAAGCGAATTTCAAATGCAAACAATAATAAACACTATAAAGTCAAACTTTAATTTCGATGAATTTGAAGTAAAGGATAATATCTCTGCCATAGCCATAGTAGGAGAAGGACTCAAAGATATTATGGTCGAGACCCTTTATAAAATATCCAAGGTATTCTATGAGAAAAAAATAAAATTAGAATCAATAATCCACGGGGCAACCAACAATTCAATCTTTGTCTTTGTAAATAAAAAATACGAAGAAAATGCTATAAACGCTTTGTACAATGAGCTATTTAAATAGCATGTTAACTTAGATCTTAATAAATAATTTTAAAATAAGTAAGTTAATTCTTATAAAAACTTATATACCATTAGAGCCAATAAATCTATTTTAGAATAATTGGCTCTATTTTAGTCTGACAAATTTACCAAAAATATGGCTGATCAACATTTATAAAATACAATTATAAAAACATTATAGGCACTATATGTGGTTTTACTTTTTCAATTTTCTTTTATAAAGCGAATATATCAGCACAAAAACGATAAATCCAGCAATAGTAATAATTATATCTACCATTGTATCATAAACCGGAGTTTTACCCAGTGCTATCGATTCGCCCACTCTTTGAGTGTCCATTCCCAAAATATTATCAACAGAAAATTCAAATATTTCCCACAAGGATCCACAACCCATTGTAGCAAGAAATATAAGCAATAATCTACTCCGATTCTTCAAATCATAGCTATCTTTCAAAAATAATATATAAATACTAACACTACAAATAAAACCAAAAGCTCCGTGCATCACAGTATCCCGCCACAAAAATAAGTCATAAAAACCTAATACGGAGCCCAAATCGACTGCTAAAACAATAAAAAATGCATAAACTAAATTTAAAAACCAAAGTGAATTTTTTTCTGCCATAAATTCTAATTTAGGTAAAATCATAACTACACAACCACTGGCTATAACTTGGACAAAAGGAATTAATTCTACTTTAATAAATAATGTATGCAAAATTAGAGATATCGATCCTGCCAGCACAGTAATAACTTGCGGCAAAAACTTAACTATTTTATTACCTGTCATTTAAAATCCTTAATAATTAATAAGTCTATTGAAAATCACAAAAAGATTTGAGATATAGTTAAAACAACAAAAGTATAAATCCATCTCAGTTTCTTTTTTTAAAACTTGTGATATTCCTACTCGATTTGTAAATTGTTACTCAAGCCTATAATACTATAGCAGCTTTTTATGCAAGTTCAATAAACAACTATAAAATATTTTATATGATTCTAAATTATTATATTAGTTTAATTATAAAACGTCTAAAAGTTTATTCATATTTATTATTTAATATTTTTTCTTGTCATCAATTTCTTTTATATACTTTTCCATATCATTTTCAGAGATTTCATCATTTATAAGAGCCTTTATCAATCTATCTTGAATATGTATTATATCTTTTTGACTATCAATTAATAACTTGAGGTTTTCAGGGAAAAACTTTTCTTTGACGTTTAAATTAAGCTCGCTTAGTCTTCCTTCATTTTCCTTTATAAATTGTTCACTATCCCTCTTTACTCTTTCAAGCCTTTCTTTTACTTTATTAGTCCTAAATATCAACTCAGGATATGCATTTATTAACCTTCTATGTAGTACAGATTTATTTTCCAGCAAATATCTGACTTTCTCCGCTATCTCTTCACTCTTATCTGAATTACTTTGTTCAACGTTAACTTTAAGAATATTCATAATAAAGTGCGATACAATAATATCTGTAATAAAAACTATAAACATAATAAAAACAATAATGACTAAAACATTTGTAGACACTCTATTAATATATTTGAAGAAAAACGGATTCAATATTCTAGTCACAATCGTGCCTCCAAGACCAAATGCTACTAGATTTCCAATCCAAACTCTTCCATTTAAGTTCATAGGTTTGTTAGAATAATCCCGCCATCTTGCATGATATTTCCTTTCAAAATATATTGAAGTTACATATTCCAAAATTCCACAAAATATAAAGGAGATTAAGAAAGTTGTACCATAGGAGGATTCTACAGGAGCTAAAAGATAGTTAACAATTGTAATCAAAACAACTCCTACACCATAAATAGGACACTATGGACCTATCAAAAATCCCCTGTTCATAAATCGTCCATATTTAATAAACTTCAAAACTACTTCCATAATCTATCCCAAAATTGAATAGACAAAGAAAAGTATCATTAAACTCAAGATTATTTTTTCATTTGATACCATGTAAACCACCTAACTTAGTTTAATCGTCTGATATTATATATGTTATGCATATAATCTCTTATAAATTAAACTTCTTCTAAATTCATGATAATTAAAAACTAACATTATCATTATTTTACTGCCTTTTATTCCGTGAGCAATAAAATTAAATTTAACAGTTAAACTAATTTTGAATCAATAACAATTCAATAATAAATTACTCCATTTTTCTTAGTAACAAATAAATGATTAAATTTGTATATTTCCTTTATTAATTTGAATCTTTAAATTAATATTTTGACAAAAATCTCCATAAAAACCTGCTAACAAAAGTCAAGAAGAAAAGTAAAATTATTTACAGACCCTTATAGCTTTTTTAAATTATTTATAAATTTTTATTCTAAACTTCTTATTCTATCTACAAGACTATTTTGGCTATGCTTTTGATAAAATTTGCCAGTAGATATTATCGCAATAATTATATTTACTAAATTTACAAGTATAAGTGGCATGATTACAAATTTATATGAAGTCCGCTTAGTTTGTTCCATAAAATCTATCAAGATGTATTTATCTACAAGAAGCATAATGATGAAAGAATAGATCTTAATTTTTTAATATTTTCTCTTCTAATTTTTCTATATTCTTCAAGGCTGATTTCGTTTAATAGAAATAGATCTTGGATGAATTTATCCGATAGATAGAAATTAAGCTCTGCCTTTAAATCCCTTTCAGTGTATTCAGTCCTTACAACTTCTTTTCCCTTTCAAGCTTTTTACTTTCATATTCCACCTCCTATATCACAGGCAAAGAAATCAGATCTATTTTTAACCTTAATTTTCTTTCCTCTATATTCCTTAGGACAAGTTGGGTAATTTTGAGTAAAAAATAAGCATACAAGATTCTAATATGCTTGTATGCTTGCTTAAATCTTTAATTTTGATCATTTCAATATGTCTAGCTTAATTTTATTATCCAAGTTTTAACTAAAATAATCTTACACATAGGATGAACATCTCCTATTAATTTATTATTTATATGAAATCATATCAAAATAATCTCCTTTACTTTCATAAACAATATCGCAATATTCTAAAACTTTAAATCTATGTGTAATTACTATGATTATTTTGTTATTGAATTTAGTAACAATATTCTTAATAATTTCTTCTTCATTAACCATATCCATATTAGATGTAAACTCGTCTAATATCAATACATCCTTATCTTTAAGTAATGCCTTTGCCAAACATAATCTTTGTTTTTCTCCAACTGACATAGAAAACTCTGATCCTATAACCGAATTAATTCCGTTATCTAATTGATTTATTTTACTGAGTAAATTAACATCATCCAAAACTTTATAGATTATTCTTTCTTCAACATTATTATCAAGCGTTAGATATGATTTAATGCTGACTTTAGGGATAATAATTTCTTGTGTGACAAGTGAAATTCTATCTCTTATCGAAAATTTATCTATATATTTTATATTTATATTATTCACTCTAAGTTCTCCATCTTCTGCATTCCAAAGCCCTAATAGAAGCTTCAATAGAGTAGTTTTTCCTGTACCACTTTTCCCAATGATACCGTATTTTTTTCCTTTTTGAAAATGTAAGTTTATATTATTTAGTATATTTTTTGACTCACCATAGTTGAACTTAACACTATTATAATCAATTGTTTCAACAGTATGAATTTGTTCTTTTGCATTTATGGAATTATCTAGTGCAAGTTCAAAATTGTTTACTCTCTCTAAAGAAATGAGAGTAGACCTAATTTCATAATTCATATTAGTTAATCCTAAAATAGGTCCTAAAAGCATAGAAGAATACGACATAAAAGCTATAATTTCTCCAAATGACATAAGTGATTTTATAACGAGAATCCCACCAATAAACCAAATAATAATCTGTGAAATAGCACTAACAAATTTTCCAGAAAACGCATTTAAAAATGATAAATTCATAGCATCAATAAATTTATTTTGTGTACATATCTCCTCTTTCAATGAACGCTTAGCATAATATTCACATTCATTTGATAATACAATATTTTCAATATCGCTAATAAAATCATATAAAACCTGTTTATTTGTATCTTTTTGTTTAATAAAAACTTTTGTCTTATCTTGCACTTTACGAGATAGCTTATTGTTAATAGATACTATCACAAGCTGTAATAGTATAACAGCCATAAAAAGTAGAGTGTTCATTCTAAATAAAAATATAGCCGCTATAGAACCCATTAAAACATTTTTAAAAAGTTCAAAAAAGATAGTTGTAAATGATGCTCCTATTTGTTCTAAATCATCACTAATGATATTAATTATCTTACCCGTGCTGTAGTCTTTTAGAACGTTCCCTTGAATATTCTTAATTCTGTTTAGTATAAGCGTCCTTTTATTTATCAAATACTCTTTCTTTAATTTAACCCTATTTATATTAGCTAAATACTCAAAAATATGTTGAAAAAAGACCATAATAATATACAAAGCAGTCCAAGTTAATAAGACTTCTTGATTTTTAGCAGCTATACCTTTATCAACTATCATTTTTAAAGTATATGGGAGCAATAACATTAATGCGATATTTATAAAGGAAAACAAAAAGCATAATATTTGCTCTTTTTTAAATTTTTTAAATTCTTTTATTATATCAACAAACATTAGCTACTCCCTACTCTACTCATATATTTTGTTACATAAAATTCTATTTAGACTTATATTATATACAAACATGATTAACAAATATAATAACAATGAAATCGTAGCAAATGCAAATATGTACATATCATTATCTAAATATTGATTTGTAAAATAATACATTGATACAGTCCCAGTAACCAAACTTAGCAATATCATTTCGGTAGCATTTATAAAGAACGCCTTGTTCCTAAACGCATTATATTGACTAATCTGTTCAAGACTCCATCCTAAATCAAAATATATTTTATTTTCTATATAGATTTTGTCTAAATTTTTAATGCTATAAAAAGCGATATTATTAATAGCGATCAATATCAAAATCGACGACAGAAAAATACCAAAAATAGTTAATATAGATAAACCAACCAGACCATTTAGTCTGCTCCACTCTTTCAAGACAACTTTAATTGTTATATGCTCTTTTTCATTATCCATGACTAAATTATTTGAAGAATTTAAAGTCTTATATAGTTCATTTTTTAATTGAGCTTTCGGCTGATTTTTGAAACTTACCATCATAACATTCCTCTTTACAGGAAGTCGCATGTCATTAATTACTTCATCATTAAATATTAATAACTCAAATTTTCCATTTATATTAGATTGTAGAAATGGAAAATTTTGAATACTTTCAGCCATATAAAAGTCTTTGTTATTGATGCTAATTTGAGTATTTTGAACTTCATCCTTTATCCTTTTTTCAATAACCATATCCTCTACTTGCACTAAGTATTGGTAATCAGATAAATTGATTGGCTCTTTATTCAACATTTTACGTAAATAGTTATAATCGCTTAATTTTATACACTGTGTAGGTAAATTATATTTTTTTAAATCTTCGTTTGAGTATACCTTGTATTCAATTTTATAATTTACGTTGTTAAGATCAATTTTATCTTTCACATTACTAAAGTCGACACTCTTGGCATCTACTGATACAGCCAGATCAAACGGAGCTTCTTTAGCTATATTTTCTTTATATGAATATCCAATCGTCAATGAACCAAATAAAAATAAGCAGGATAAACAAAGAATCGTCGTTGATAAGCACTGGTTTCTGTAATATTTTTTCCAATTTCGTATAACTTCTTGTGAAAAAACATATTTAAAAAAACTTTTAGATGAAAATTTTACATTTTTATTTAATCTTATCAAAATAATTATCTTAGTCAATCTATATATAAGAAAAGAACAAGATATTAAGCTCGCCATAATATAATATATTGTAATGTCATATTGTATATTCTTTATAATTAAAAAAATAAAAGAAACTGTTAAAGCTAGTATTCCAGCTGTAATAACAGAGTACCTAAAAAGATTGTTGTCTCTTAAAATCGAATCTTCAACCTTTAAAATATTTTCATAATATATTAAATCCTTGACATCCTTTCTCTTTAAAATAATGCATGCAACCAAATAGTTAGTACACAAAATCATAAACAGCAGTAAAATATACTCCGTAAAAGTTTTAAATCCTATTATATCTATCTCTATATTAGATATTTCAAATATTAATTCTAAAAGTATGACAATACAATGACTATATATAGTACCTAAAATCACACCGATAATTGATGCAATAAAAAAACTTTCTAATAAATTGACGTTTACCATACGAGCCAAAAAGGTAATTCTATTTCCAGCTAAAGAATATATACCTAATTTTTCTCTTTCCCCTATAATGACTTGTGTTATTCCATCAATGGCAAATTTAATTGTTACAAGAAATGAAACAACAAATATGACTGAAAAGAATACTTTCATATTTTCCATATTCTCTGCCAATTCGTATATTCCTTCACTATTGCTCAAAATTAAGACAGCATAAAAGAACATAAAAATTAACGACATACTAAACATATAATGATAATTTTTATTACCTCCTTGCCCTATCATATTATCCCTCATTACTCTCTTGATAAAATAGTTTTTCTGCACTGTTTAAATTATCTAATTCTATAAGATGTCCATGTCTAATAAAATATACTTTATTACATACTCTAGCAACTTCAAGATCATGTGTTACCATTAATAAAGTTATATTAAATTTTGTAACGACATCATCCAGATAGATAATAAGCTCCTTAGATGTATAAATATCAAGTGCAGATGTAATTTCATCAGCTACCACTAATTTTGGTTTTTTTATAATCGCTCTTGCAATAGCAGCTCTCTGCTTTTCTCCACCAGATAATTCTGATGGGTACCTTTTTAATAAATTCTCGATATTTAACACATCTATAAGTTTGTTAAAATATTCATCCTTTTTAATATCCTTTCCAGCACTTCTACTTGGTAATAATATGTTTTCTTCAATATTAAAATTCTCTAATAGTCCAAAATCTTGAAAGATAAACCCTAATTGATCTCTACGCAACTTAGCTATATCAGAATTTTTTAATTTACTTAAATAGTTATTAAAAAGATAAACATTCCCAGAATAATTAGAATCTATCGTTGCTATAATATTTAATAGCGTTGTCTTACCACTACCACTCTTCCCTAAGATAACTACTCGATCTCCCTGTTCAACTTCAAAATTAATATTTTCCAAAATCATCTTATCGTTGTATGATTTGCTAACGTTTTCTAGTCTAATCATATTTCTTCCTCCAAATCCCGTAGTTATAAAATTTAAATCCACACATCTTTCACAATATTAATACTAATGTCAGAAATACAATAATTTTAAATATCATTTAATTCTATATAGTCTCCCTAAATAAATTTATTAACTATTATATTTGGGTTAAAACCATTTCCACTAGATATGATGCTCTCAAATTCAAATTCTGAAACGCTAAGTTCATATATAGTATTATCTTCCAAATGCAAAGTTTTTTTGAACAGTATTTTTACCAAAGGTGCTTTCAATACCTATAACAACTTTTTTATTATTGTTCAATCCTATTCCTGTTACAAGCTCTGCTGCAGAAATAATTCCTCTCCCAACTAATAGTACAATTCTAGAAAATTTGTTATCATGATTTTTAGAAGACAAGTCTGTACCTCTTTTTTATAAGACTAAATTTAAATCTTCTATAAAAAACATCCATCATGCAAATTATTTGCATAAAATTGCCACCTATACAATTCCTTAAATCTAGAATTACACTGGACATACTATTATAGTTTTCTATATTTTCACTTAGTTTATCAATAGAGCTCTGGTTTATATATTTAATTCTATTATATAGTGAATTATTCACTATATTAAATTTTACATTAGTTCTATTACTTTCATTATCATACTTATGTACTTTAATGATTCTCGAATATTTATCTCTTCTATTTATGCCATAAAATATTGCAGATATATCTGTTTCATAATCATACTCATCACTATACAGCCAATTTCATTTTATCGTTTTTAATATTGTACTATACATATTAGAAGACCTACTGTTTTTCATAATAAAAGAAAATTCGCTTATCCTCACTGCTTAATCCGATATATAGTTCTATTATTCTAGGCATAATACTTTTCAAATAATTGCACGTTAAAACATAAGGTCTTTTTAAATCTTTATTCGAAGACATATTCTCTGCAGGACATCCGCCTCCACATATACCTGATATCCAACACTCTCGGCAAACCGTATCATGAGTTTGTATCAGAGCTTCAAGCATCCCATTTTTTCTATCATCTTCAATAACATTATGATTCATAATATTTCCGTAACTTAATTCTGGTACAGCAACAAATCTATGGCATCCATGGAATGAGCCGTCAATATCGACTGTCAGCATATTATTGCATGCCCCACAAAACTTTCTTCTAAGTCCACCTCTACTCAATCTGTTAAGAAATGCCATAATATTTGACATCCTTAAGCAATAATCATAGTCTTTTGACTTAAGTTTCTTCTCAAAGGTATCAATAAGTTCCAAGTAACTAATAATTAACTTATCATAAGCATCTTTATCCATAAATTCAATGGATGGGGAGATATGAATCGATCTAAATCCCAATCCATAAAGATGCTCGTATACATCTTTTATTTTTGGATTGTATTTTGTAAGAGTCGCTCTTGCAGCTACATTTTTAAATCCCAAATAGTTTTTTACATTATACACTACATCATCATATGTTCCCTTTTTATTAGCATAGAATCTATTTCGATTATGTGTTTTTGCATCACCATCTATGCTGATGGTTACACTGAATTTATTCTCGATTATAAATTTAGCAATCTCCGTATTTAAAAGAGTTGCATTTGTAGTAGTACTAAAACCTACTTCCTTCCCTAACTTCTCAGCTTTTTTCTTAGAATACTCCACGCAAAATTTAAATAAATTTTTGTTTAAAAGAGGTTCTCCTCCAAACAAAATGATTGATATTTTGTCTGCGGTAAAGTTATCAAAAGCATAATCAATCGCCATTTTAGCAGTAGATTCTTTCATTAGACCTTTGTTGCAATATTTTCCATCACCTGCATAACAATAATTACATCTCAGATTGCAATCCTGAGATAACATTAAAACTAATGCTGAAGGTTGTGACTTATTAATTTTAGATTTCCAATCTGGCTCTTTAAAAGAATCAGAAAAAAATCCTGCTTTATCCAAAATTTGCATAATTTCCTGATCTTTTTCAGAATCGCTATCGTAAGCAAATAATGCATCTGACTCATTAATCATATTCTTAACATAGTCATCTATTTCAAACAGAGATGCTGTATCAGATATAAAAATATAATTTTTACCGTTATTTTTAATGAGTCTATGAGTTTTCACTTTTAATGTTTTCATATCATAACTCCTATATAGTTTAATTTATTAGAATAGAAATCGAGTAGGGGTTAATTCATAGCCCATCTCACACCACCAGTACGTACCGTTCTGCATACGGCGGTTCAATATTTTCTTGTATCATATTATTTATTACTGATGTATCTATTTAACTTTATTCTTTTTGTATCTGAACCTTGAAGAATGAATACGTCATTACTTGTGTTCCATCAAGTCATAGTGCATCCTTTTCAAATATTACAATAAATATCGTTCCTCCCTTCGCTCCATTTCCATTACAGAAACTTCTTCGCTACTATGGATTCTGCTGACTTCTCACTATTCGTTGTTACTACTATTTCGCTAGTGAGACCTCACGGGATAAGTTCCAATACTTTCATCGTTTAATTGCAGAATTTACGCCTTGGGTTTACGGTTACCTTTTGGGTCTTTGCTATCTATGGCTAGCTTGCCCACCTGTTACGCCTTGTATTCTGTTCCTGTTCGTCAAGCCACGATTTCGCTATTGCTTCTTCTCTCCTAGATGTCGCCATCTAAAACTTGCAAGTCGCTATTAGATTCGTCGGTAACTACGCTCTGTAGGGATTTTCACCCCAGCATTAGAACATGCCCGTCATACCATAAAAATATAGGAGAGGATTTCTCTCCTATATTCGGTTACTCAAATAATTAGTTTCATAATGCTAATTATTGTTTACACCCAGTCTTTAATTAAAGGCCAACACCATTCTGAATCACACAGAGTGCAACTGTCACGAGTGTCACAGAATTCACATATATCCTTTGAATCAATATTTGAGTTTCCAGCATTCGCATCTGCCCAATAACCTTTTTCTGCTACTTCATTAATTGCTTTAATCATTTCCGTTCCTCCTTTTTGTTTGATTTATATTAAAGTCTTTTGATAAGACCTCAATATCCAGCTAATACTAAACCTTGCTTTTTTAAAAAACTTTACTACAACATTCGTCTAATTCTTCGGTTCATTATATTGTCTCTTGCAACGATGAAATTGAAATCCATCGTTCTAACTTACTTATATACTGTATTTTTCATTTTCAAACTTTGAAAATAAAGACTCCAGCTGATTTAAATCTTTGAGTCTTAGCAAATCTTTTAGCATTTTATATTCATCTAGAAAACATTCTGAAATTTTTCCAGTTTCTAAGTCATAGAAAAAATATCTTCCATCTATAGCAAAAGTTTTCCTAGTATTTTACAATAGTTGTTCTCAATAATATAATCTTCAAGAAAATCATATTTTCGTAATTAATATCACCCCTAATAACGTTATCATAACTAGAATATACCAAATTAACCTTTCCTACATCAGCTTAAAATAAATTAAATTTAAATATAATCAACTACACTGATAAAAATAGATAGATCAAAAATAAAATTTTTAATACAAACGTCTGATTTTTATCTAGTCACTTCCACTCCTCTACGAATATTATATAATACTTCTTAGAATAATGCAACTATAGTTTCATTTAAGTATAGAGAATCTTTTTCCCATGCTTTTCTCTATGTTCTCAGTTAAGTTTAAAAATCTTTTTTTACATGTTAAAAACCCTTGAATCATACACTAATCAAGGGACACGCTTTATTTTCAAGTAAATAAAGTGAATTATACAAACTTGTATATAAGATAGCATTAATTACATTTTCATTAAAATTTCTATACATCAATATTAATTTTATTATATGACGACAATTGGAATTATAAATAATAAAATAAATCTTTAACTTCAACATCTAGAGCTTTTGCACAATCAAAAGCAACTTTTATAGTTGGCATTTTTTTTAAATTTTCAATATCACCTATATATTGTCTAGTTACTCCAACTGCTTTTGCTAAATCATTTTGTGTCATATTTTTCTGCTTTCTTATAGTTTTTATGTTATTACCCATAAATAATACCTCTTTTTAATTAAAAGTTATGATACTGTAGTATAACTTTTATTATCGATAATGTCAATAATAGTTTCTTTGATTTCTTAATTATCATATGGGTTTCTTATTTCACTATAGCGTTATAATAGTTGGTTCACTCTTTTCTGAACAGCATAATAATCATATCCAGCATTTGTGACCTAAACCCCAAAATCCGGAATACGGATGGAGGGGTTTTTGTATGCCAAAATACACAAAAGGATTAAAAATAAAATTAGTACTAGAATATCTTTCAGGAGAAATAGGAGGAATAAGGAAAGTAGCTGATAAATATAATATTCCTAAAGGA
>NZ_JAKZEY010000001.1 GCF_022808955.1 Anaerococcus sp. AGMB09787 | reverse complement strand
CACTTTCTTTCTTACACTATTTATGGTACTAAAAAGACCTATAAAATGTCTTACTTGCCAATTTTTTCTTCCCTACCATAGTAAAAAAGGTATTGCTGAGCATAGCCTGCTAGGTCCTTAAAATAAGCCCTGGCATAGGACTCTACTTCTTTTTTGGGAACTTCTTTTTTGATAAAGAGGGTCTCCATTACCCTTTTGATCCATACATCCACAGGGAAGGTCTCCCTCCTATGGAAGGCAAAGAGCAATATGCAATCAGCTACCTTTGGGCCTACTCCTGGAAGCTCTATTAGTTTCTTACGGATCTCAAGGGTTGATAGACTATCCCAATCAAAGTCCAAGGCTCCATCATAGATCATTTGGCTAGCATCAACTATCCTCTTATCCCTAAAGCCTACCCTAGCATATTCCCTAAGGTCTTCTGGCCTTGCATCCTTTAATACTTGAGCATCTGGGAAGGAATAGTAGGACCTACCCATAAAGTCTCCTATATATGTCCCATACCTCTCAGAAATAATCCTTACTGCCTTTTTTATCCTAGGAATTTGGTTGTTGGCTGATATTATAAAGGAGATAACTGTCTCAAATAATTCTTGGTTTAATATTCTTATACCATAGCCATAGTCGGTAGCTCTTTCGAGAGTTGTGTCTATTGAGACCTCTTTTTTGATTTTTTCATAGTCTACTCCTAGGTCAAAGTAGTCATAAAATATCTCATAGAAAGTTTCTCTATCCACATTCCTAATTAGGACATGGTCTTCTTTTTCTAGTAGATTTATAATCTTTCCCAAGAAAACTGCCGTATAGGATCCATCTTCTTCATAATTAAAATTAAAGCACTGTCCGCATTCAAAAATATGACGCGGCTTAAAAGAGTTCTCCCTAAGCTCAAGACCTAAAGGAGTCTCCCTCAAAGCCAAGTCTCTTTTTTCTCTATTAATATACCTATTCACTAATTAACCCTCACCGCTTGAATGGCAAGTCTTTGATCCCAATAATCATATTCGCATGTTGATAAGGTTATAATCTTATCATCGGCACTAAATTCCTTAGACATATGCAAGGAAACTTCGCTATTTGACTTTAGGGTATTAAAATAATCAATCTTGTCAGAATCGTAGGCAAAATCTAGACTCCTATAGTCATAGTCTGAAGGAATACCGTAAGCTGAGAAGACCTCATATTCCATTAGTCCTTCATCTGTTGTTATATATATTGTCCTATGATTTTCTGCATATTCCTGGTCTCTATAATTTTCCAGAGATGTAAACATTGTATCAAGCTCCAAGTGGTGGCCATATATTACTGTGTTATCATCAGAAAAATCCATCTCGTTGTTGGTATCCATAAATATAGATCCAGCAAGGTCATATTCCTTATTTAGTCCCCTTCTTAGATAAAAATCATTATCTACGGCATGAAGAATAGGATATTTGATCTTGGTGCCAGGTATCTCAATAATACCCACTACATCAGAGTTCTCTTCCTTAAACTTCTCTAGAAGATAGAGGTTTTGCTTCTCAAGCTTCTCAAATTTGCTATCTCCCTCCTCTTCAGCCTTGGCTACTGTTGGAGGTTCGTTTTGACTCTCCTCTATGAGTCCTTGTATGTGCTTGTTATTTTGTATATTTGTCCAATAGTCATAGCCTCTCTTACCTAAAATTGCAAGGCAGACAACAATAACTATAACTAAGAAGAATCTTATTACAGATATAACTTTACCTTTCATAAAGCCTCCTTCATGTAAACTTTATCATGCTTTAAAAATTTAACTCTTATTAGTATAATATACCCTAATAGAAAAATTTTAAAAGTAAAATATAAAATTTATCTCTAATTAAAGATGATTATTTTGTCCCAGATTTAGTTAATAAAAGGAATGGAAATGATTAAGTTAATAGCATCAGATGTTGATGAAACCCTAGTAGATAGCCAGAAAAATGTCCCTAGTCGTAACGTAGCCGCTATTAAAAAGGCCCAAGACCTTGGAATTATAGTTATCCTCGCCACTGGAAGAGGTACCTACGAGCTTTTTGATATACCAGAAAAGGCTGGCCTTCAGTTTGAGAACCGCTACGCTATTTGCTGTAATGGGGCTGTTATTATGAACCTTCAAACCAAGGAAATAGTGGAGGCCCTTGGCCTAAAATATGACTATGCCAAGACAATCCTAGACTTCGCAGCCTTTAATAATTTGACCTGTTATATTTATACTATTGACAACAAATACGCTATAAACCTTGATAGGGATAGTTTCGCAGAAAATCAAATCACTCCCCTTAAGGATACTAATATTGAATTTCTCAAAGATGATATAATCCTCAAGGTAATAATCAAAAGCAGAGATATGAACTTCCTCCAAGGTCTAGAAATAGATATAGCCTACCTCACTAACTACGACCTAGAAATATCTTATTCATCAGATATGTTTATGGAAATCAATGCCAAGGGAGTAAATAAAGGTGAGGCCCTAAAGAAAGTTTGTAAGATCTATGATATAGACATAGAAGATACCTTGGCTATTGGAGATAACTACAATGACGTAGCCATGCTAGAGACAGCAGGCACATCTGTAGCAGTAGCCAACGCCCACCTCCAAGTAAAAGAATCAGCGACTCATGTGGCAGAAGCTACCAATGAAGAGGGAGCTGTGGGAGAAGCGATAGAAAAATATGTACTAAATTAAATAGAGGCACATAAAAAGAGTCTAGTTCATACTAGACCCTTATTTTTTTACCAAATTTCATAATCTGATTTAAAGTGCTTTACCAAAAAATATATTCCTCCACCTACTAAAAGTATAGGTATTAGACCAAAGGCGAGTTTAATTAGCCCCCATATTAGCCCTATAATTAGGCCTCCTATTCCTAATATTAATCCAAAAGGAATAGCTGCAAAGCCAAAGATTATAGTACCTACTAGTAAAACTACTGGTAGGAATATTAAAAATAAAAGCAACTTTCCGATACTAAATCCTACTTTTCCTACAAATTTAAAAATACTAAATCCAAATACAAAAGTTAATATTAAGATCATAGCTCCGAATAACATAATACAGCCTCTCTTTCTTAATACTATTATACATGTATCTTAAGTATTTGCAAATATATTTTTCATATCTTCAAATCTGATTTCAATATTTTAAAGTTCTTTTATTATAATATCAAAATCTTGAACAAAGCTTTCATTAGCTTTAAGCTTATATGCTTCCAGGCTCTCATCAGCAAAGGCTCTTGCATTGTAGGTAGGCTCAAGGCATAGGTAATTATCCCAAAAATCTGTCCAAATTGTATAGATCCCTACATTTTCTTTTCCTACTATATCTATAGCAAAATCACTTGTCTTAAAGCTCAAATCAGCAGTTTCTATAAAGATAGAATTAGGGAGTTCTTCCTTATCGATCTCATAACCTTCTACACTTAGCTCATCATAATTGGTATTAAAGTATGGGTGGAAGGCAGGTGCTATTATTTTTTCTTCGCCTCCTTCATTTTTTATAGCAAGTTTGGTATTTAGTCTATCATCTTCGATCTTGTAGTCTATCCTAAAGGATACATTTTCATAAGAGCCTACGCCCTTAAGTCCTAGTGATAGCTTATCTTCCCCTTCTTCCAAAACTTCCCAGGTCAAATCCCTGGCAAAGCCATGGGTAGGAAGTTCATTCAAGGTCTTATCATCTGAGAAGTTAGGTGCACAAGTGTGCATACCTCCCCTAACTTTAGTTTTATCTTCTCTTGTGATGTCAGTTTTATCAAAGAAGACTTGTTTATCTCCAAAAGTTAATTTTTCTAGATAAGCTCCCTCTTCGTTAATTACTGCTCTGAGATTATTACCTGCTATTGTTTTCATTTTACTAGCCTATAACTGGTTTTTGTGGAGCTGGTCTAAGTCCTAGTTCATGGTCTAGTACATACATAGCACCCCAGTTGTCCCCGATTCTTTCAAGTCTTGTGATAAGTTTTGAGAAGTTTTCTTCTTCTTCAACTTGTTCATCTATATACCATTGGATAAATGATCTAATTCTCTCATCAACACCATTAGCTTCTTTAGCTATGTTGTGGATTCTTCTAGTAACTTCTTGCTCATGGGCAAAGGCAGTTTTAACTAGGTCAAGTACGTTTTCGTATTCAGCCTTTGGAGCTTCCATTGTTGTATAAACTGGTTTGTAACCTACTGATTGTAAGAAGTCTTTCATTCCTTCACCATGGTAGATTTCTTCGATTGATTGGTTATCTAGCCAATTTGTGAATCCATCAAGGTCTAGGTCATCTGTATAAGCTGCCATAGCCTTGTAGATGTAAGCTGATTCGTATTCAAAGTTCATTTGTTCATTGATTAAGTCTAAAATTCTATTGTCCATTTTTCTCTCCTTTTAAAATGAATCTCCATATACGACATAGATGCCATATATATTGATTCCCTCCTTTATTAATAGTTCAACAACTTTGTTAATATTTTGGGCCTGGATATAAATCGTCAAAGAATTACCCCTTATAGTAAACCTATTGGATTCAATTACCTTCATATCCTCTAGCTTATTAAAAATTTTAATTGCCGCATCTTTCTCAAAAGTTCCACCAAGTTCAAATGTTATTGGATAGACTTCATCGATACCCTTATCGGCTTCTATTTTTCTAATAAAAAGTAAATCTTTCATATCCATCTCCTATAATAGATATTACCCAAATATTTAAATTTATAACTTAATTTTTTTCTTGGCTCTTTTTCTCTTCCATCTCCCTGTAGGAAAAGATACACCCACAATAGTCTTGCCTATATAGGCCGTATTCTTTTGAAAGATCGATGGATTTTTTGTAGCCATTCTTTTTCTTAAAGTCAGCATAGAGGTAGTTGACCCCGTATTTTTCCTCAAGGTCTTCCCCTATCTCATTAATCCAAGTGCTATTCTTATAGGGAGATATAGAAAGGGTGGTTGTAAAGTAATCATAGCCCTTATCCTTGGCATAGGCTGCTGTCTCCTCAAGTCTAAGCTTATAGCACTCATAGCAGGCCCTGCCCCCCTCTTTGTCTTTGGACCTAAGTCTTGCAACATCAGCAAAGTCTTCCTTCTTGTTTTCTGGAAAAATAATCTCTCCACCAAGACCCATTTCTTCCTTTAGGTCTCTTAGGGTCTCACATCTCTTGTTTAATTCCTCATAGGGGTAGATGTTTGGATTGTAGTAAAACATATCAATCTCAAAGTCATCCTTTATCCTATCAAGAACTGCAGTAGAGCATGGGGCACAGCAGACTTGGAGGAGGAGGGTCGGCCTTAGTCCCTTTTTTCTATTTTCTTTTATTATCTCTTCCATTTTTAGGTTGTAATTAATTTTGTTCATACTTTCTCCAAAATAAAAAAACACAAACCCCGAAAGGAATGTGTTTTGTATCCATAAGATTATCTCTTTGAGAATTGTGAAGATTTTCTAGCCTTTTTAAGACCTGCCTTCTTCCTTTCTTTCTTACGAGAATCTCTTGTTAGGAATCCCGCTCTCTTTAGAGCTTGTCTATAGTCAGGGTTTGCGATTAGGAGGGCTCTTGCTATAGCGTGTCTTATAGCTCCAGCTTGTCCTGTATAGCCGCCACCTTGTACGTTAATTTTTATATCGTAGTTGTTTAGGTTTTCTGTTAAAGCTAGTGGTGATTTCGCAATTACTACTAGGTTGTCAAAACTAAAGTAATCTTCTAGGTTCTTACCATTTACTAGGATATTTCCACTGCCTGATACCATTGTAGCACGAGCTACAGAAGTCTTTCTTCTACCTGTTGCTTGAATTATATCTGCCATTTAGTCCTCCTTAATTTAACTCTAGTACTTCTGGCATTTGTGCTTCATGTTTATGATCAGATCCAACATAAACTCTAAGCTTCTTAGCCATAGCTCTTCCTAATTTGTTCTTTGGAAGCATACCTTCTACTGCGTGAGTTATGATTCTTTCAGGATGTTTTTCCTTCATATCCTTATACTTTGTAATCTTTTGACCACCGGCATAGCCTGAATATCTTTGATATTCTTTTTGGTCTTCTTTGTTACCTGTAAGGATGACTTTTTCAGCATTAATTACTATTACATAGTCTCCAGTATCAATGTGTGGAGTAAATGTAGGTTTGTTCTTTCCTCTAAGTACTGCTGCAACTTGGCTTGCTAGTCTACCTAATACCATTCCTTCGGCATCAACTACATACCATTTTCTCTCGAATGAATCAGGAGTTGCAGTGTAAGTTTTTTGATGTTTCATAAAATTCCTCCTATAAATATTTCGCCTACTATATTTGGAAACCGCTCTTAGTAGGTGGCGGCTGTACTCGTCCCGGCACTTGTAATGATCGCTCCCGGGATTAGCGACCTAATCGAAAGCTTCATAAAAGAAACTTTAAATCGACTTGTTTATAATACCACAAATATTAGGTATTGTCAAATCCTATAAGGAATATAACCCATATTATTTGAGGTATTTGCTCCTATTGACTTCCATATAATCAATATATAAGTCAGACATCCTAGCTAGGACAATTCCCCCTATTACTAGGCTATAAATTAGCATAGCAATTATAATCAAGGTAAAGAGAAAGGCAGCTCCCATTCCGAAGTTAGACCTTCCTAATAATATCATAATAATTAACAAAACTATAGGAATTATAGCAGCCTTTAAGTAAACCATAAAGGTCTTACCCATAAGGTCTTTACCTATCCTAAAGATATTCTTGATAGCCTCAAAGATACCTATATTCCTATAAGAATCAACTAAAAAGTCTGCCATATAGAAGTTAGAATAGGATATCAATAGGTTGTATATTAAAATAAAGGCAACTATAAGTAAGGCAACTAAGATAGCAACAAAGGTGCCTGTAGTAGGTTGAGCCTCAACCATTGCAATAAATAAAAAGGCTCCACCAAAGCTAGTTACTAGGGTAACTATAAAGGTAATAACTATTTGAACAATAATATTTATCAAGATTATCTTACCATTTATGTAATTAACTTGATTTAGATATTCTCCCACGCTCCCCATCCTATTTCTCAAAAGTCCGCTGCTAAGGGCAAATTGAAAGATAAGGGATAAGATCATTAACAAAATTTGACCGACAAAGGTCATTATTAGACTATTGCCTGCTATGGCAAAGAATAACCAGCTTGTTATCATTGTCAAAACACTTGCCAAGATCATAACTAGGATAAGTGATGATAATTTGTACTCTCTTTTCATATAATCCTCCTTATATAATTATAACATATTCCAGGCAATCTAACAACGAAAAAGACTAGGATATATATTTTTGGGTATAAGATTAGTGAGGTGATAAAATGGATATAAAAATTAGATTAAACGAAAACGAAAATGAAGCACAAGCCTTTGATGGAGAAAAGAAAATCGGCTTCTGCCAATACGAAGATAGGGATGGCGATTACGTTATAACCCACACAGTAGTTGCTAGAGAATATGGTGGCCAAGGCCTTGCTGCTAAGCTTGTGGACACAGTAGTAGAAAAAGCAAGAGAAGAAGGAAAGAAGATCTTCCCTGTTTGCTCCTACGCTGTTAAGAAATTTGACGAATCAGAAGAATATAAGGATGTAGATGCTAGATAAGTATTACTAAGGCTTCCCCTCTTTTCTTAGACCTTCTAAGAATCGAGGGGGTTATTTTTTTGTCTTTTTTTAAGCCTCTCCTCTCTCGCAAGAAATTTTTTTATCTCCCCTTCTTCCTTCCTAACAAGAAATATTGTTACAAAGAGGGTTAGTAGCTCAGAAATTGTAAGGATATGCCAGACAATCTCCTTGGAGAAAATCCATGGCAGGCTAAAGATTAGTAGGCCTATAATAACGTAGCCCCTTAGGATTGTGATATAAAAGTCGTAGGTCGTATTTTTTACAGCACTCATGAAGCTCGCATTTACAATATTGTAGGCCATTATCAAGAAAGCTATGGAAAAGGTCCTTAAATTTTTACTAGTAAAGACCAAAAAGTCCCCATCGTAGTCCCCTATAAATAAATCTATGAAGAGCTTTGGTCTTAGGTAAATGACCACAAACATAAGGGCTGATAGGATAAAGGCACTTCTTACCATATATTTTCTAAGTCTTAGGACATCTTTATAAGATTCCCTACCAAAATTAAAGGAAATTAGAGGCTGGCTTGGTTTATTCCGATTATTATATTTACAACAAAGACCATAACATAGGACATTATTGTGTAGGCATCAAGGCCCCTTATCCCATAAAGTCTACCTATGACATTATTAAATAATAGGGTAATAAAGCCAGGAGATAGCTCATTTAAGGCTCCCGGTAGGCCATAAGAAATTATCTCCTTTGCAATATAGGCCTTAAAGGTAAAGATCCTAAACTTAAGTCTAGAAAGGGGAGATACAAAGTAGGCTAGGTAGGCAAGGGCAGGAAGTAGTTGGGCTATCCCTGTAGCTATAGCTGCTCCCCTTACCCCCATATTAAATTTAAAGATAAAGATATAGTCTAGGACTATATTGGTCAGAGCCGATAGGGCCATAAAGCCTGTAGCCAAGAAAGGCCTCCCATCAGCCTTGACCATAATTTCAAATAAATATGCCACTACATAAAAGGGAGCCAAGATTAGGATTACAGATAGGTAATCAATAACCAGAGTCTTAACTTCTGGGCTTGCTCCAAGGAAAATTACTAGCTTATCTATAAAAATAAGGCTAGGGATGGCTATAACCAGGGATGCTATTAGAGATATAGCAAAGGCTATCGAAAATATCTCGTCTGCCTTTTTCTTATCCCCCTTACCCAGCTGGTAAGTTACTAAATTCAGCGACCCTATGGATATTAAAATAGAAATAGCAAAGATAAAATTTACATAGGGCATAGAAATATTGACAGCTGTGATGCCCGTCGCTCCTACTCCTTGGCCGACAAATATCCCATCGACCATGGTATAGGTTGAGTATAAAATCATAGTTGCAATTGTAGGTAATAAGTATCTCAAATAAGTTTTAACTAAAGTCTTTTTCATTCTTTCTCCTTCCTATTATTATAAGAGCTAGCACTAGGAAAAAGTCAAGTATTTCCTTGTTTTGTAAATAATAGTTAATAATTAGCTCATTTTCTTACAAAATGGTATAGTTTTGCTAGTATGATGATTATGTTGGGAGGTTAAGATTTATGAAATCTTATAGAAATAAAAAATTAACTGGACTTGCTATCCTTTCTATAGCACTTTTTCTAGCAACTAACTCTGCCATATCGGGTACCTTTCCCTTTATGCAAAGGGACCTCGGCATCTCTAGGGAAACTTCAGAATTTCTTATAACCCTATCATCCATAGCAGCTGTCATTACCATAGCACTAAGCGAGTCTGTAACCCGTATCTTGGGCATGAAAAAATCAGTTCAAATCGGACTCATCATGGTATTTATATCAGGTCTTATCCCAGTCATAGTTACAAACTACTCTTCAATCTTTGTATCTAGGATAATTTTAGGTGCAGGGCTTGGACTTTTTAATGGCCATTCTGCCAACTACATAAGTGCCTTGTATGAGGGTGAAAAGCTCTCTAGCCTAATGGGAATCAGAAATTCTATGGAATTTATCGGTCAAATCCTCCTATTACTTGTGGCAGGATTTCTTATTAAGTTTGAATGGGTCTATGGCTACCTGGCATATTGCCTAGCCATCATTGTCTTTTTCTTTTTTACCTATTATGTACCTGACGTTGGTATCAAAAAAGAAAGAAGCAAATTTCGTATGAACAAGCAAATATTCTTTTATGTATGCTTTGCTGGAATTATGATTATGAATATAAACGCAATCTTGGTTAGACTTCCTAGCATAATAACCATGAACTTAGGGCTAGATGCCAATATAAATGCCTATATGCTAATCCTCCCTATAGTTGGTATGGTATCTGGATTTTTGTTCGGCTATATCAATAATATCCTTAGGGAAAAGACCCTCTTTCTAGGTCTAATCCTCTACCTAGTGGCCAATATTTTTATTGCCCTATCAGCTGATAAGATGTATATCTTTATCCTATCCATGCTAATAATTTCCTTTAGTCAGTCCCTATGCTTTCCTTACCTTTTTGCAGAGGCTTCGAGATTTTCTAGGGGAACGACCAATAGGATAGTAAATAATCTAATCTTTATAGGTTGTAATATAGGAAGCTTTATATCACCGTTTTTCCTAGCTCTTGCCGGAAATCTGGTGAAGACTACTTCCCTCACCTTTGCCTTCTGGGCCTTCTGTCCCCTATACTTATTTTTATTCCTTGTAGTCTTTTATGAATATATCAAGGTTAGGTCAAATAGGTCCTAGACAAAAATATTTAGTCCCAGGTCTTGGGATATTATTTTAAAGAGGCCCTTGCCCCTTACAGAGTTACCTGTCTTATCAAGCCTAGGGCTATAGACTGCAAGGGAGCAAACCTCCGGCACTACTCCCACTATGGCTCCCGATACTCCAGACTTGGAAGGAATCCCTACATTCATTAGGTAGGCTCCGCTATTTTCATACATCCCACAAGATGCCATTTGGCTAACTACAATTTGGACAATATTTTCTGGTACAATCATCTCCCTAGTCTTTATTCCTATCCCCTTGTTGGCAAGGACTGCCCCCATCATCGCTAGGCCCTCTATATTTGTTCCAATGGAGCAGGCCTTGATATAAAGGTCTAATACCTCATCTGGGTTTTGGTCAAAAATCCCCTTGGACTTTAGATAATAGGCTATTGCCTTATTCCTATCTGCTGTAGCTATCTCCGATGTATAAATTCCTTCATCCATCTTTGTCCCTTCAAATTCTGACATAGACCTAAATAGCCCTAAGATCCTATCAAATTTCTCCTCATTATCACTTCCCAAAATCATAGAAGAAGTTGTAATGGCTCCTGCATTTATAAAGGGATTGGCAGCCTTATCCCCTATTGGTATAAGGGAATTAAACTCATAAGAAGTAGGCTCAGATCCAACCTTAGAATACAGGTAGGCTGGAGTAGTATCCGAAAGTGCCAAGATTAGTGTCAAAATCTTAGATATGGATTGGAGGGAGAAGACAATCTCATCATCCCCATAGGTAAAAATATCTCCAGTCGTACCCACCAGGCAAAAGGCAAAGTTGTCCCTATCCACATTCAAAAGCTCAGGTATATATGAAGGGACCTCCCCCTTGCCTATGTATTTTTTGCTATTTTCAATAGCTATTCTTATTTTTTCATCAATCAATTCTTTATTTAATAACATAATCTACCTCCCTTATATCATACTCTATGAAACGATTTTAAAAATAATAAATAGAAAGCCTTTTCTCATTTAAATTTACAATTAACAAGCGTAAAATTATAGTGAGGAGTAAATATGAGAGTTATTGATATATTAAAAAATGAAAATCGGATCAGAAAATATGATTTTTATGAAGACTTTATGGCTTCACCATATTTTGACATGTTAGTTGACACCTACCAAACTTTGAATGAAGATATCCTTTATGATTCCAAGGTTCATGGCAAGGCCCATATTGAGAGAGTTATATTTTTTACCCTTCTTCTTTCCTTTGCCTATGACCTTGATGAGGCTGATACCGATATCCTAAGGGATGCCGCAAGCCTCCATGATACCATGAGGGTAAATGATGGATGGGACACAGACCATGGCAGACGTGCAGCAACTCGTAATATAAAATACGCAAGGACTAAGAAAAAAGACCAGAACATCCTCCAAGCTGTTATAACAGCCCATTCTATAAATGATAAGCTAATGGATGATATCATAAGAGAGTTCGTGAAGGATGAAAGTAAATGGCCAAGGGCCACAAGGCTTGCTAAGCTCTTTAAGGATAGCGATGGACTTGACAGGGTTAGGATTAACCGCCTAGATCCTTCCTACCTTCGTAATGATTACTCAAGAAAACTGGTAGACTTTGCATACGAATTTTATGAAAATTTTTAATTCCTACAAAGCTAAAGATATGGTATAATATAAATAGTTTTGTTATAGGAAGGTAAAATGAAAAATAAAAAGAGACTCTTAAGCCTATCATCAGCATTTTTTATAAGTATGGCTCTAGTTGGCCCCCTACCATCTCTAGCTGATGAGGTTATATTAAATAAAGAAAATACGAGCGGTGTTTATATCAGAGCCGATAAGGCCAATGATGCAGAAATTTATGGGGTAATCGAAGACTTTAATCCCATAGAAATCAAAGATGAAGATAAGGATTGGTACCAAATATCCTACGAAGACAAGGACGCCTATATAGGAAAGTCTTGGTTCTTTAGACTAAGGGATGCCAAGCTAATAAGCCCTAGCAATCTCAAAGAAAATCCTGATTCTGATAGCTTGAACCTAACAGAGGATGAACTTGGCAAGGGCACTTCCCTTACTATCTTGGACTTTGATAAGGATAGCGATTTTGTAAAGGTAGCATATAGGAGCAAAAAACGCTACAATAGGACAGTCAACAAGTTTCTAGATGATGAGGGCAAGGATAAGGACATAAATGAAGAAGGTTATGTAAAACTATCATCTCTTGACCTAAGTAAGGAAGATAAGGAAGAAATAGAAAAAATTAAAAAAGAATACCAAAAAATAAACGAAAGTTTATTAAGACAAAAAGAAGCAGAAAGACAAGCCGAAGATGTAATAGAGTATGAAGAAATCTATGTAACCTACCTAGTAGATGACAATGGAGATATAATTGATGACCCTTCTAATGATATTGGAGCAAGCATTTACAATGATGCCGTAGAATATGTAGGAAGTCCTTATGTATTTGGAGGTACATCCAAGACTAATGGTATAGATTGCTCAGGTCTTGTCCTAGAAGTTTTCGCAAAGTATGGTCTAAACCTACCTCATAGTGCCAAGATGCAAGCAGCTTATGGGGAAGATGTTAAGCTAGGTGAAGAGAAGGCAGGAGATTTGATCTTCTTTGGATCATCTTATGATGATATCTACCATGTAGCCATAGCAGATGGCTTTGGCAATATGGTCCATGCCGCAAATCCTGGTCAAGGAGTTATAGTAAGCCCAATCTACGATACTCCATTTGTTATAAAAAGAATATTTGAATAGAGTTCTTCATTTATAAGGATAGTTATGAAAAAATTACAAATAGGTATTACAAAAACTCAAGAAAAAACAGTAAGAGATAAGGATAGTGCAGAACTTTTTGGTAATAAGGGAGTAGATGTCCTAGCTTCACCCTTCATGATTGCCTTTATGGAGGAAACTTCAAGAAAGCTAGTCGCTCCCTACCTTAAGGACAATGAAACAACAGTAGGGATGTCCTTTAACATCGACCACCTAGCCAGTGCCAAGATAGGTGCAGTTATCAAGTGCGATAGCGAGCTCATAGAAATCGAAGGCAAGAAGCTAACCTTCAAGGTCAAGGTCTATACCGAAAATAAGGTAATAGGTGATGGGATCCACCAAAGATATATCAAAGATCCTAGTAGAATAAGAAAATTTTAAGGGACCCAGTGAGGTCCCTCTTTTATTACTTAATTTGAAGGATCATTTTCGTTTGATGAAAAAGCCTCCATTATTGAATTTATGATTGACTGAAAGAAGTTAGCTAACTTTTCTAAGATTCCTGATTCTTGGACTTCCTTCCCTATCTCATCAATTGTTTCCTTGTTGTCTTGGTAAAATTTATTGGCCTTTTCAGATAGGTCAGTGGCTAAGGCCTTTAGGTTTTCCTTAACTTCTTCTGAGTCGATAGCTGAAGTCTCTTGGTAAGATTCGAAGTAGTTAACAAGGATTTCTATATTGTTATTGGAGAGAATATCTCCCATATCAACATCTGCCAAGGCATCCTTAATGTAGGTCACTATTTGGCTTGGATCAGCCTTCTCCCCCTCATTTTCCTTGTGTTCTGCAAGTTTTTGCTTAACTTCTATGATGACTGTGTCTAGTTTTTCTCCATCAAAATTTTCTTTACCTTCATTTTCCTTGGCTACTTCACTTACTGCCTCTAGCTCTTTTTGAGCTACTTGAGTTCTATTGGTATCAAGTTCCTTACCCCTGGCTTCTTCTGCCTTGTAGACACCTACTAGGGCAGATTCTCCTGTTACAGGCTTGATAGATACAACTATGATGTCTGCATCGGTTATGCCGGCAGTTATGGCTGCATTGGCATATTGGCTCTCAGTAATCTCGGTAATATTGGCAGGGGTCTTTATGCTAACCCCTATCCCCTTATCCTTTACATCTCTTTTTACATATACTGATGATATCATATTGGAATCAGCAGTAGAATAGCCTAGGTATTTTTCTAGGTCTGACCCATTTACACTTAGGATATTTTCATCTCCCTTGGCCCCTAGAGCCTTATCTACGTCTTGCCTTTGGCTATCACTAAGGGCCACTCCATAGACTAGGTCGTTTTTGCTTTCATCTATCCCACTTGCTAATGTAAGGCTTGGTAGGATGAAGGCAGCGGACATAAGTCCTGCTAGGATTTTCTTTTTCATTATAACTCCTCGATTTTTGTAATTATTGGATCTAGTTGGTCTATATTTATATCTTCTGCCCTACCTTGGTCGATTTTTTCTGAAATACTTGGGTCGATTGGAAGTTTGACTAGGGTATCTAGATTGTATTTGCTAGCAACTTCTTCTATATTTGACTTGCCAAAGATCTCATGACGGCTGCCACAGTCTGGGCATTCGAAGTAGGACATATTTTCTACGATACCTATGAGGTTTTTACCCATCATCTTAGCCATCTTTAGAGATTTTTCTACAACCATCTCTACTAGGCCTTGGGGAGTAGCCACAGCGACAACTCCATCTATTGGTAGGGATTGGAAGACTGTAAGTGGGACATCAGCAGTTCCTGGAGGCATATCTACTACCATGTAGTCTATATCTCCCCAATCTACATCTGTATAGAATTGCTTGATGACTTGGGTAACTATAGATGATCTCCAAACAACTGGGTCAGTTTTTTCCTTCAAAATCATATTGACTGACATAATTTTTATTCCGAGGTCTGTTTCTGCTGGATACATGAGTCCCTCCTTGGTCCCCCTTACTGGCTCATTGATACCAAAGGCTTGGGCTATAGATGGACCAGTTATATCTGCATCGAAGAGGGCAACCTTGTAGCCCTTCTTGTTAAGGGATGATGCTATAAGGGATGAAACAGAGCTTTTACCTACTCCACCCTTACCACTCATAACTGCTATGACTTTCTTTATATTGGTTCCCTCGTGGGTCTTTATTTTAAATTTATCTAAATTAATAGTTCTCTTTTGCACAAATATCTCCTTTAAAAATAAATAATCTTAATTTATTATATAATTATATGCGTTTTTCTAACGATTTCCATATCTTTAACAGGACTTATTGGTCTTGACAATTCTACTTTTCCTTGTAGAATATTAACAGCAACTTTGATAAGAAGAGTAACTAAAGAGCTCATTAGATAGAGAATCCTAGCTGGTGGAAATGGAGATTTTGAACTTTAGTGAATAAAGACTTGGAGTTTTGCTGGGGATAATTGATCTGGCAACGTGGCTTGCACGTTATAGCGAGAGAGTATGTAAGTACTTGCTGAGTTCTAGCTTGTGAGAGCTAGTTAAATTAAGGTGGTAACGCGAATTTCGCCCTTAGTTCCTTTTGGGAGCTAGGGGCTTTTTTAAGTCTATTATCAAAGAAATATAAGAAAGGAAAATATATGAAGAAATTATTAAAAATCTTAACTGTCCTTGCCCTAATCCTATCTCCCATCCTTAGGGTATATGCGGCAGATGATAGTGATACCCTCAAGGTAGGTATGGAGGTCAACTACGCTCCCTTCAACTTCTCTGTCGTAACAGATGAAAATGGAGCCTACCCAGTAGCAAACTCCACTGGAGAATATGCCAACGGTTACGATGTCCAATTTGCTCAAAAAATAGCAGATGGCCTAGGCAAGAAGCTAGAGATTTACAAAATCGAATGGGACGGCCTAATCCCTGCCCTAACTAGTGGCAAGATCGATGCAATAATTGCAGGCATGAGTCCAACAGATGAAAGACTAGAGCAAATCGACTTTTCCATACCATATTATAGGGCAAAGATGGTAGTTGTAGTTCCCAAAGACAGTCCCTATGTCAATGCCAAGTCCATAAACGACTTCGAAGGGGCCAAGATAACTGGCCAACTCGGCACCTTCCACGTGGATGTAATCGACCAAATGAAAGGAGTAGAAAAACAAGAAGCCATGGACTCCTTCCCAACCATGATAGCAGCAACCAATGCTGGAACAATCGATGGCTATATATCAGAAGAAGCAGGAGCCCAAGCCGCAGTCAGCGCCAACAAGAACCTAACCTACATTACCTTTGATGAGGCAAATGGCTTTGAAACATCAGACTCAGACACAACTGTTGGTGTAGGTCTTAGAAAAAACTCAGACCTTACAGATAAAGTAAACGCCATCCTAGAAGATATAGACATAGATAGTGAACAAGAAAAAATAATGGCAGAGATGACAGCCCTCACCTCAGACGAAGAGGAAGCAGAAGTAGGCTTCTTCCAAGAAGTAAAAGATATCTGGGCTACCTACTCAACACTTTTCATTAGAGGACTAGTAAATACTCTAATAATAGCTATAATATCAACCCTCCTAGGTTTTCTCATAGGACTAATAGTCGCCATCATTAGAAAAAGCGAAGTAAATCCTCACTCAAACATAATAATAAGATCCCTCCACAAGCTAGTTAAATTTATCCTAGTAGCCTATGTAGAAATATTTAGGGGAACTCCAATGATGGTCCAAGCCGTAATAATATTTTACGGTCTCAAACAATACCTTGACATAGACCTATCAACTATGTTTGCTGCCCTTCTCATAGTATCCATCAACACAGGAGCCTACCTATCAGAAGTAGTAAGAGGAGGAATAAATTCAATAGACAAGGGACAATTTGAAGCCTGCAAGGCCATAGGACTTAGCGAATTTCAAACAATGGTCCACGTTATCTTGCCACAAACCATACTAACCATTCTACCATCACTAGGTAATGAGTTCGTAATCAACATCAAGGATACCTCTGTCCTAAACGTAATATCCGTTACAGAACTATTCTTTATGTCAAAATCAGTAGCAGGATCAACATACCAATACTTCCCAACCTACCTAATTACAGCAGTAATCTACTTTGTCCTAACCTTCAGTATAACTAGAATCCTCTTATACCTAGAAAAGAAATTTAACGATACTGACTTTGTAATGGAATCATCAACAGGAGCAAAAAATGTCTGAAATAATAAAAATCGAAAACCTAGAGAAAAAATTTGGAGATAACCTAGTCCTAAAAGACATCAATATGAGCGTAGATGAAGGAGAAGTAGTAACCATTATCGGCTCATCTGGATCAGGAAAATCAACCCTCCTTAGATGTATCAACCTCCTAGAAGAACCAAGCGGTGGCAAGATCCTCTACAGAGGAGCAAACATCCTAGAGCCAAAATATGACAGGAGACACTTCAGATCAAGAGTCGGTATGGTTTTCCAAAACTTCAACCTCTTTGCCAACAAAACAGTACTAGAAAACTGTATACTAGGCCAAATTAAAGTCCTAGGCAAGTCAAAAAAAGAAGCCGAAGAAAGGTCAAGAAGGCACCTAGAATCCGTAAATATGCAAAACTACGTCAATGCCAAGCCTTCCCAAATATCAGGTGGTCAAAAACAAAGAGTAGCCATAGCCAGAGCCTTGTGCATGGATCCAGACGTCCTCCTCTTCGATGAGCCAACCAGCGCCCTAGACCCAGAAACAGTAGGTGAAGTCCTAGACGTAATGAGAAAACTCGCCAAATCCGGCATGACCATGATAGTGGTAACCCATGAGATGGACTTCGCAAGAGACGTATCAACCAGAGTCCTCTTTATGAACCAAGGCATTATCCTAGAAGATGGCAGCCCAAAAGAAATCTTCACCAATCCAAAACACGACAGAACCCGAGAATTCCTAAGCAGGTTTCTTGAAAAATAAAAAATATGACCAGCCTAGCTCTACATTACTTGAGAAAGGCTGGTCATTTTAATTACTATAAGGCCTTAGAGATTTAATCTAGAGCTTGGTTTTTATATAAAATCTATTCTTTAAGATAAATTTTCACAAAAAAGATCGCCCTATCCCTAAGGCGATCTCTAGCATCCTATTAGCCAAATAGCTCATCTAACTTATCTTCCAATATTCCTTCTTGGATACACTTTAATGAATCTAACTTTCTAAGATTATGCTTATTTATTTTTATCTTATCCGTAAATCCTAGAACAAAATGAAGGGCGATTTGATAGATAATTTCAGTAGGGGCTAGTCCGTAGACCTGCTTTTCAAAAATATGATTTAGCCTATCCTCATCATTTGAGTAAAGCTCTTTCATCCTATCACTTCTATAAAGTCTTTTAACAATTTCAGCAATATATAGACCAGACTTCATATACAAATCTATAAAAGTCTTATCAGGATCGTCAAAGCAACCCGGATTTTCCTTTTCTAATAAGTCTACCATCTCTACAACAACCTTTTTAGGAGTATAGATTTGGTTGGTCTTTTGTGGTGGAATATAATCAAAAATATCTCTCTTAACACCCTCATCAAAGTAGTTAGATAGATCTTTTTTCTTATTAAGGAATTCCTTGACTGAGTCGTTAAAGACTATTTCATCAAAGAGATGGCCTTCAAAATATTTACTTTCACCACTTACACTATCAATATAATCTCCACCGTCACGTAAAAATCTGAATTCATCTAGTGTAATACTTGTAACTTCTTTGAATACGTCTGCTGGAACAATTTTATCAAAGTCATTAAGGTTTGTATCATAATCTCCATAGGCCATCAAGAAAGATGGGATAGTCCTTGAAAATCCTCTCAAATGCTCTCTAACAGAATCTTCAATGAGCTTTTTTTTCTCATTTTTATTATCTGTTTCTACAACTTCAACTACGTCTTTACCAACATCTTCAATAAATTCTCTAGATTCTAATCTTTCTTTTATCCTTTGATAAAAATCTAATTTATTTTTTTCAGCTTCTTTGTCATACCTCTTATTGATTTCAGTTACTTCACTGCCAGTTTTCGCCTTATCTAACTCTTCATTTCTGCTATCTTCGTGCTTGTTATTTTCTTTTATCCAGCTTCCATATTCTTCCTCTATCACCCTATCAGTTGACTTCTTTAAGTTTCTTTGCAAATGTCTTTGAGTAGACTTGCTTAAATTATCCCCATAGCTTGCTTGTGTTTCTTTGATAAAAACTTCAGTTATTGGCTTACTTAGCTCTTCTTTTAATTTTTTTATTTCATTATTCTTTCTAGTAGGAGTGCTTTGAACTTCATCTATCTTTTCTGCCAAGCCTTCCTCTATTACACCATATATCTTATCACCAAATATATCAGTTGCCCTACCAATGATTTGCTCTTCTGAAATCTCGACTTCATTATCAGCATTTAGGTTTAACTCATCCGGTGTATCATCTTCCACTTCTACATTCTTTATCTTCTTACCCTCATCTGCGGTTTTTACTTTATTTAATATATCCCTAACTTCAAGAGGAGCAGAAAATATATTGCCAATATTTGCAAATAAAAAGTTAGATATAAAGCCTCGGTTTACTACCTCACTAGCATGAATTTTTCTTGGTATGCTAAGAACCTTCTCTGCATCTAACAAGATCATCTCCCCGTCTTTGTCCTCTCCATAAACAGGGAAGAAATTTAAAAGCTCTCTTACATGTTTTTTCCTAGTTTCGCTATCACCTCGCCCACCAGAGGTATCTGATAGGAGGTCATTGGCAAACTCTTCAAATATAGTAAGGGTTCTTGCTGGATCAAAATCAAACACATAGGCATTCTTCTTTCTAAAAGACTTCCCATTTTCATAAAATAAACATGGATTTTGAGACCTAAAGGCAGCCTGCATATAAAGGGCAGGACTCTTCATATTGTTTAGCATAAGAACTGCTGTCCATTCTGGAATTGTAATTCCTGTAGTCAGCTGACCAACAGATAAAGTAATAGTCTTATCATATTTCTTAATAGCTTCCACTACTTCGTCATAGGCTTTCTTATTTTCATCATCATTGTCTAGTCTTCCATCTCCTGCAGCAAGGATTATATTATATTCCTTAAATACTGGGTGTTGATTTAATTTCCTAGCCAATTCCTTTGCACTATCTACCCTATTTAAAATCCAAAAAGAATGTTTTATCTCCCTTCTCAAATCTTCTGTAGAAAATGGAAACTTCTCCTGACTAACTAAAGCATCCAAAAACTTATCTACATCCTTTTCATATACAAACTTTCCAGATTCCTTAGTTGAGAAAAACTCATTTAAGTCAAAAGCATATTCTTCACCTTCCCCATCAATAGCTATCCCTGATTCAACCTTTTCTCTTATAAGCTCAGACATTTGATAAGTATATAAATTTAATTTAGGTAATACTTCATAAGGGTTTTCTTCTTCACTTGACCTATCCCAATCCTTCTTTGCCCTTTGCTCATCAGCATAAGTCCAATTATATATAGCATCCTCAGCAAACTTATCCCTTGCCAAAGCCTTAAAAGGAGTACCTGATAAGTGTAAGGTGTGCCTTCTCTTTATATATTTAAAGGCTAGGTCAGTCTTAAAGGTATCTACTCCCTCATGGGCCTCATCTATTACTAGGATATCCCAGATCATACCTATTTGCTTGCCATTTTTATCCAAATCTCCACTTAGTTCCCTAAGCTTGTCATTATTAACATCTCCACCAAAATACTTAGAACCCTTTATATCTTGGAGGCTAACAAATTCTATACAACCCCTAAGATTTTCATCTTCTATAGCCTTATCTAAGTATTGACTCCTATCGAGGACATAAGTCCTATCCTTTAGAGAATCGATATGGCTTACAAAATAATAGCCTGACTTAGGACCAACAAACTTCACATAATCCTCATACCATGAGTTAGCTATGGCAGGTCTATTAGTAACTACCAAAATATTGGACAAACCCATTTTTATACACAAATCATAAGTTGATAAAGTTTTTCCAAATCTTGGCTTGGCGTTCCACAAAAATTCTCCATTTTTGTGGCTAGAAAAATATTCTATAGTTTTTCTTACTGCTTCTTCTTGCTCCCCTCTAAGTTTATACAAAAGAGGATCTTGACTTACCTCTATTATTCCTCTATTTTCCCTAAAATCATTAAATTTTAATTTAGCATCATCTGGATCTATCTTAAACCACTCAGTATGATCATCTCTCTCTATTCCTAATTTAGCCAAATATCCATGAAAGTCCTTATCAGTAAAAGTTTCATTAGTCCCCTCAAAAGTGGCGTTTTTGTGCCATTTTAATACAGGCTTGATACCTACTGTATGAGTTTGTTCCTTTATCCTTGTTTCTACATCCCTTTCTGTATAGCCTATCTTGGTCCATCCATTATGCTTAGGGACTTCAGGAGTAATATAGGCATAGCATTGAGGAATAACTTCCTTGGCTGTGTTTAAATTAATCTTTGCCATTATTCCATCTCCTGAACTTTTTCTTCTATAAAGGAAATTTCTTCTTCATTTAAGCCATATTTTTTATATAACTGCCTATCTATTTCAGGAATTGACTTAGACCGATCTATATCAGAAGATTCTGTAAAGTCTTGAAGGGGGACATATTTCCATTTAGCAGGAGGGTTGTCTTGAGTTATTTTCAAAACCCCCAGCATAGTTCTTGCAAATTTTGTCTTTATATATTTTAAACAATTCTCAGTCTCAATATAGTTATCAAATAATCCTATGCTTATAAAAGTTTGAGTATACCCGATTAGGGGTTCCCCGATTAGGGGTGTGCTTAAAACCTCCCCTATAGCCCCTGATCCATTGGATTTTGGAAGAATAACCT
Organism: Anaerococcus sp. AGMB09787; assembly: GCF_022808955.1. GTDB lineage: Bacteria > Bacillota > Clostridia > Tissierellales > Peptoniphilaceae > Anaerococcus. The sequence continues at coordinate 216,633 of NZ_JAKZEY010000001.1, read as the reverse complement.
TATACTTGAGGAGGGTATCGTTGGGCCTAATATAAGCTCTTTTAATCCATTTATAGACTCTTTTACCATTACTTCTTCCAATTATTTGCATATAATCTTCTTTATTGTCAACATCATCTAAAAATATCTCTGGTAATTTATCAAAAATACTTGTTGTTAAATCATATTTGTGACCTTTGCTCAATTTTTCTTCTATATCCTTGTAATCTTCATGGACTTTTTCTGAAAATTTATACGTATTTTGTCCATACATTATGGTAGACAAAGATTGATAATTAAATCTATTCATTTTTTGTATGATAGAATTAAGCTCATTAAAGGATGTAAAGACTTTTATTGGGTTGTACTTTTTTAATTTGTCTATATAAAAAATTGTAACTCCACCCTTAATATCAGTATTTGGGAAAATACTCGCAGACTTTTGTTCATATTTCATAACTTTTATATGATCATAGTTTAACATTTTTTCATTCCAAGCTTTTGGAGTTGCACCAGCATTAAATAAAAATCTTGCAGGTGTTATTAGCAAAATTTTATCAGAAATTTCTTTAGCTTCTTCAACAAATAAGTGATAAACTGGAGGAGCTTGTGTACTATCTCCAATAAAAGTATCCTGGTAAGGTGGATTCCCTATTACAAAATCAAATTTTTTCATTTTACTTCTCCTTTCTTAGTCCAGCTATCGTGATAAGTAACCCCTGGAGTAGTATAGGCATAGCATTGAGGAATAACTTCCTTGGCTGTGTTTAAATTAATCTTTGCCATTATTCCATCTCCTGAACTTTTTCTTCTATAAAGGAAATCTCTTTTTCATCAAGGCCATATTTTTTATATAATTGCCTATCTATTTCTGAAATTGACTTAGACCAATCTATATCAGAAGATTCTGTAAAGTCTTGAAGGGGAACATATTTCCATTTTACTGGTGGATTATGTTGAGTAACTTTTAATATACCTAATAAAACTCTAGCAAATTTTCCTTTTATATATTTTAAACAGTGTTCACATTCTTCATAACTTTCAAAAAGTCCAATGCTACTAAAGGTTTGTGTATACCCGATTAGGGGTTCCCCGATTAGGGGTGTGCTTAAAACCTCCCCTATAGCCCCTGACCCATTTGCTGACGGCAAGATTACCTTGTACTTGAGGAGGGTATCGTTGGGTCTAATATAAGCTCTTTTAATCCATTTATAGACTCTTTTACCATTACTTCTTCCAATTATTTGCATATAATCTTCTTTATTGTCAACATCATCTAAAAATATCTCTGGTAATTTATCAAAAATACTTGTTGTTAAATCATATTTGTGACCTTTGCTCAATTTTTCTTCTATATCCTTGTAATCTTCATGGACTTTTTCTGAAAATTTATACGTATTTTGTCCATACATTATGGTAGACAAAGATTGATAATTAAATCTATTCATTTTTTGTATGATAGAATTAAGCTCATTAAAGGATGTAAAGACTTTTATTGGGTTGTACTTTTTTAATTTGTCTATATAAAAAATTGTAACTCCACCCTTAATATCAGTATTTGGGAAAATACTTGCAGACTTTTGTTCATATTTCATAACTTTTATATGATCATAGTTTAACATTTTTTCATTCCAAGCTTTTGGAGTTGCACCAGCATTAAATAAAAATCTTGCAGGTGTTATTAGCAAAATTTTATCAGAAATTTCTTTAGCTTCTTCAACAAATAAGTGATAAACTGGAGGAGCTTGTGTACTATCTCCAATAAAAGTATCTTGGTAAGGTGGATTCCCTATTACAAAATCAAATTTTTTCATTTTACTTCTCCTTTAAGTCCATGAATTTAACCGATTTATTTGCTCTCCAATCATATATCCTACAGTAGGTGGCTTCCTTCTCTTTATCTTCTTTTTTTCCTAATTCAAATATGTTTATCTGATGAGCTTCTTCAAAGGGAGCACCAAAAGGAACTGTGTCTGTCAACCCATCCATCTGCCATAGGTTCCAAGAGATGATGTTGGATAGCTTTAGAAGGATAGGATTTGCCACTTTTTCTCCCCATCTTTCTTCAAAGTACTCTGCAAAGCTTAGCAAGATATTTATCCTAGCTAGAAGGAGGTTATCTCCTTGGTATTCGTAGCCATAGCAGGACTCCACAGCTCTTATAGCCCACTTTATCCAATCTTCTTTTGTTTGTGTATTTTCATTTACTATCCTTAGCTTCCTATCTAGGACTCCTATCCTTAATATAGTCGGGGATATATATTCTCCCGTAGCCACGTCATATCTTGAAACAAGGAAGGGAGCTTCACCACAAGTGATTTCAAGTCTAGTAGAATCAATATAGTCCTTCCATGTTTTCCCTATAGGAAAGCTTATTTTATCCTCGATAGGTTCCCAGCTATTTTCTTTTTCTGTATTAAAAACGTTTTTTCTACCAAACCATTGCTCATCACAGATGTTATTCATATGGTTAACTATCCAAGAAGGGGTAAAGACTTCAGCTTTTTGCTTGGTTCTTTCTAGCTGATCTTCATTGCTTTTGGATGTTCTAGGCTTGATTACAAAACCATTTTTAATAAGCTTATATGATATTTCATTTTTATCATCAAAGGCTGGACCTAAATTTTTATAGGTATTAGTCGCCCAAATTATATTTTTTTTTGTGGATTTATCTTTTAAAATTCTCTTTAGTGTTGACCTAATTGCATAGGAATTAAAATCCATTAACTTCTCTTCCATATCTATCCTTTGTGTGTTTATAGGTAGTCTTATCCTTTTTATATTTATTTATATTATATCACTCTTTGTCTTGTAAATTTAATATTTTCCTCAAAGCAGTAGCCTTTCTTAACTCACTAAAAAAGCCCTGGAGATCCCCCAAGGCTATATTTTTTGCTTTTCTTCTAAGCTATTATTTTTTTAAATAAATCTATGGCTAAGTAGGATAAAAGCATTTATAATAATTGTAAAAATATCTCCCTTAGACCTATATCCCACAATATAAAGGTTGTGAAAAATATAAAAGCAAGGCTATTTAGAATTTCTTCCATAAAGGAATTATTTTTAAATAACCTTTTGGTTTGGTAAAAATATTTTTATTTGAGTCAGAAAATCATCCAAGGTCGCCCACCTTGTTAACTGCTGGTAATTTTCTTATATTTTTATTTGCTACCCAGTAGATGGCTACTAGGAGGATGATTGTGCTTGCTAGGAGGATTGTTCTTGGGCTTGATAAGTATTCTCCCATAAATCCTCCCAGGAGGGCGCCTAGGGGTGCCATTAGGGTTGATATTCCTACCATGGTGCCCATGGCGGAGCCTAGTTTGTCTCTTGGAACTAGGACTTGGACCATGGTTTGGGCGTAGACGTTGACTATGCCGACCACCAACCAACCTAGTCCGTAGAGAGTAACCCCTAGGGCTAAGTTTGATGATGAGAAGGAAATTCCTATCCACATAAGTCCCACTATCCCCATCCCGTAGGTGTATAACTTACCTAGGGGGATGGCTTTAATTTTTTCGATACCTGCAAGTAAAGATCCAACAAGGACTCCCCCTCCCATGGCGGCAAGCATGAGGCTATAGAATATTTCTTCCTTGGAGAAGGCAGGTAGGACTGCCATAATGGAGCTTGCTGAGAAGTTGATAAAGACAATCCCCAAAAGAAGGGCAAAGATCCTCGTATCTTTAAATAAAGCCAGTCCTTCCTTAAGGCCCCTAAGGTGCTTTCTTATCAAATCACCCTCACTTCTTACACTAGCTTGGCTAAGGTTCTTAGAAAGAAGAGCAAAGAGGATTCCTGTTATGACAAAGCTTAGGCTATCAGCGAAGAAGGCAGTCATAAAGCCAAAGACTGAGATAAGAAAGCCCGCCAGGCTATCAAAGATTGCATTTGACCCCTGGTAGGCCATATTCATCAAAGAATTGCCCTTGACCAGGTCAGCTTCTGGTAAAATCTTAGGGAGAAGGGACATCTGCCCTGGGTAGACCAGCTGGTTAATGAGGGCGATAATAGGCATGATGGCCATAATATGGTAGACTCTGAGCCTATAAAAGTAGTAGAGGGCAGGGATTATTAGGATAAGGCCCGCTTGGATAAGTTGAGTTAGGACTAGGAACTTCTTCATATTAATCTTATCTAGGATAGGACTTAGTAGTAATTGGACAAGGGCCGTCGATGAAGTTAGAAAGAGGGTTATACCAGAATAGATGGTTGACCCACTCATCTTGTAGACCAAGAGGGTTGCGGCTATGGCATAGAGACTATCTCCAAAGTTGGTTATGAGCCTACCTAATAATAGTAGGTTGAAATCTTTGTTTTTAATCATTTTTAACATACTCCTTTTATTTAACGTTTTGATAATTTTGACTGTTGAGGATATTTTAGGGGACTCTTGCAAAAATACAAAAATCTACTTCCTTAGAAATTAACTTAACTTTTGGGAGACAAGCCCGTCGGCTCGGGGAGACAGCCCGTCGGCTCGGGGAGACAGCCCGTCGGCTCGGGAAGACTAGCCCGTCGGCTCGGGAAGACTAGCCCGTCGGCTTGAGGAGACTAGCCCTCCTTTTCTTTTCTAAGCTTTGAGAATCTTTATTATGCAAGAATCCCTTTTATGATAGTTTATAAATTTGTAGCTGGTAGGATTCTCCTTCATCCTTTCCATATTTTTCTATCAAAGCCTTCATTTCTTTTTCGAAGGCAGGGAAGGAATCATCTGGAATTTTGAAGGATAATATCTTTTCTTCTAGGTTTTTATTAAATATTTCGCTGCTTGGTATAAAGGCCCTTGCCACAGGCAAAAAATATTTTTGGGTAATCCCATTTATAAGCTCTGTGTCCACTACCTCTATCATCCCATTTTGCTCTAGTATCTTTAGGTGATAGTGGATTTTTGAACGGCTCACCCCTAGGGCATCGGATAGGTCTTGGGCAGTCTTGGGACTAGTGCCAAGGGTCAAGATTATCTTTAGCCTAATAGGATCACTTATTATATTTACTTCTTCTAGTGAGTTTAGTATATGAACTTCTTTCAAAATCCACCCCTCTTCTGTTTTATTATTTAGATTATAACTCCGTTATCCGAATCCGTCAAATCTTTTTTAACGTCGAATAAATTGTTTATGGCCTTGGCTTTCCATAACTTTTAATAAGACCAATATTTTTAATCTCCGTCAATAGTTTTCGCTAATTTATTTTTAGTTCGTTTGTGTTGATTTCTGGGTTAGAATACCTACCCCAGGTCTTGGTCTTTTCCTTGTATTGGATGGCCTTTACTGGGCAAAGGTTGATGCAGGCCATGCAGGATTCACAAGAATTTTTCCATCTTGGCTTGCTTTCTACTAGATCAATGTTTGCTGCTGGGCAGACCTTTTGGCAGATACCACAGGATATGCACTTGTCATCTGAATAGAAGTTCTTGTCAGTATTTTTTTTAACAAAAATCTTGAGGCTTGCCCTAGAGATAGCTGCCATAAACTTCTTAACCTTGATTGCTTCCTTTTCTCTTTTTTCTATAATGCTAGCTATTTTCTTTAGTTCATCTTCTGCATCCCCTACGACTTTTTTTATTGTTTGGTCATCTTTTGGAGCCATATGGGTTTGGAAGTTGGATGGATAGGTTAGAGTAAAGTTGTTATCTACCTTACGCTTGCTTGTTTCTTCTAGGCAAAGCTCTACATCGGTATGGGCTGAAAGCTCGGAACCTGCACAGGTTAGGAGGGAATAGATGTAGGTGTCTTGGGGAAAGCTTGTTACTTTCAAGAAGTCACTTACCATATATGGAAGAGTTCCAGCATAGACTGGGGCAAGGATTCCTATGCTAGCAGCTTCATTTATTAGCTCTCTAACCTTTGCCTTGTCCATATTTTTGCTAATCCTAAAGAAGGTGGTATCTCCTAGTTCGTGAGCGAGGATTTTCCCTGCGTGGAGGGTATTGCCTGTTCCTGTAAAATATATAATTAAATTCATAATCTCCTCCTAGTTTCTTGCTCTAACATAGCCCATAGGGTTGTAGAGGGACCAAGAAGTAAGTCTAAGGAAATCTGCCCCAAATACTACTTGGATATCCTTATCGTTTAGTTCTTTTTCTACTTGGGTAGTAGGGATTTTGACCTCTTCATCATCTATTTTGAAGGTAAACTTGCTCTCATAAACCACTTCTTCTTTATCTAGGCCTAGCATCTTGATAGTTGAGGCCACGTTCTCGTTCTTAACTTCCATATCCTTGGCTATCTTTTCTGAAATTATAGTTAGGGGCCTTGACGTATCTAGGGCTGCCTTGTAGGATTTGTCGTTAAAAACTATGTTAAAGACTGGTTGATTGAGCCTTTGCTTCTGGCTAGGCTTCTTGAAGTCTGAGCTTTGCACTTCAAATTTTCCCTTTCTTAGATCTCCCCTAAAGACAAATTGGCTTATGACATTCCATCCCAAGACCATATCAGCTGGGAAAATATTGCCCACTGGATCGACTCCTAGGTCAATTACCTCATCCTTACAAACTAGGACTGGGACTTCTTCTAACTTTAGATTTCCGAGCTTCATACTAGCTAGTATCGCCCTTCTAAATCCTTTTTCTTCGTCAATAAACTTATCATCTATGAATTTTAGATCTAAGTCCTTGGCAAGCTTTTCTGGTATTAGGGTATTGCCCCTGGTATCAAACATAGCCACGACAGGCTTCTTATCTGCTAATATGCCCAAAAATATATAATTAAAAAATCTCTTATCTGCTAGTGGTATAGGTGTAAATTCCATTTTCATCTCCTTCTTTTTTACTATTATAACATAAATTGTACTACTATTAATAAATTAAGTTATTGGGAGATTATTATATAATAATCTCCCAATAACCATATCAAAATAATCTGAATAGTAAATATTTAATAGAACATGAAAATATTTTATATTTACTCTACAAAGATATCACTTCATTGCTTACACAATAGTTATTGGAATCGTATAAGTTTAAATTTTTCTTAAAATCGTCTTATTTAATCAACCTTCAATGATCTACCATATTGATCAGCTTTTTTTATAGAATCTATAAATTTTTCTCTCGAAAATTCTTCCAAAGCCTTTTTCCACTCATTTGTTTTCATTGCTTCATCAGCTATGATATCAAGATCATTGTAGTTTAAATTGATATCTGAAAGTTTTGTAGGTAATTTTACCTCTTTATTAAATTCAGCTATCTTTTTAAGTTTTTTATCATTACCTGCATAGGCATGTAGTACCATCACTCCGAAAGCAACAACTTGACCATGTAAAAATTCACCGCTTCTTTTTACAGCACAAGTCGCATTGTAAAAAGCATGAGCCAATGAAGAATTAAAATAAAACTCTTCTCTATTTGTTAAATTGGAAACATTGCCTGTATTTATAAATATATCCATTGCAACTTCCTCTATTGCTTCTGAATTAATGTTATTTTGACAGTCTTTTATGGCTTTCTTTCCGTATTCGATAAAAGTATCTTGACATGATGAAGCTATTGCCTTTGCAAGTTTTCCTATGTGATTAAGCTTAGCATTTTTCATGGCATATAATACTTCGGGTTCTTTGCTTATCCCATCACCAATTCCTGCCCACATATACTTTTCTGGAGCATTTGCAAGTATATCAGTATTTATAAATACGTGCTTAGGTGCCCTGATCTTATCTTCATAATGTGAAAGTGAACCATCATCATTATATACAACAGCGATAGCAGTTGCTGAAGAGCAGTTTGAACAAATTGTAGGAAATGTATATATATTCTTATTAAGCCTATCAGCTACAACTTTTGCCGTATCAATGGCTTTTCCTCCACCTACCCCAAATATTATATCGGCTTCTCTTATAGATTTTTCATTTTGGAGAATTTCTATATTAGAATTAGTCGAATCTTTGCCATAGATAAATTCTCCTAGTATTTTTATAGTGGAGCCTTCAAGACTTTCCTTAATTAGCCTATTGGCAGCATTCATAGCTTTTTGACCACCTATTATTACAACAGTTTTAATTTTGTCATCTATACATATATCTTTAAGTTCTGGATAAGATCGATTATCTACACTATAATTTGTTAAGTTTACTGTGGTCAAATTTTTCTCCTAGAGTACTCTTTCTCTCCAATTATATTTATCATCTATCTTTGCCCATTGTATGCCTGTTAAAGTTTCATATAGTTTATGAGTCAAATCTCCTGTTTCGAAATTGTTAATTGTAACTTTGTCTCCCTTATAATAAAGCTCTCCAATAGGTGATATAACTGCTGCAGTTCCTGTGCCGAAAGCTTCTTTTAGTCGACCTGTATGACCTGCCTCCATCAATTCATCTATTGACATATGTCTTTCTTCTATTTTATATCCCATATCTTTTAATAGAGTCAATATAGAATCTCTTGTAACCCCTGGAAGTACAGTTCCATCAATAGGTGCTGTTACAATGGTATCATCTATAAGGAACATAACATTCATTGAACCAACTTCTTCTACATATTTTCTATGAACACCGTCTAACCACAAAACTTGAGTGTATCCTAGTGATTCTGCTTTCTTTTGCCCAACAAGACTTGCAGCATAATTACCACCGCATTTTACATAACCTGTACCTCCGACACTTGCCCTAACAAATTTATCTTCTACATATATTTTTATAGGGTTAACACCTTGAGGATAATAAGCACCAACAGGAGTTAAGATTATCATGAACTTATATGTATCCGCTACGTGAACTCCTAGGGAACTTTCATTAGTAAACATAAAAGGTCTTATATAAAGACTTTCTCCATCTCCCGAAGGTATCCAATCTCTTTCAACTTTAATAAGTTCCTTTATAGCCCCCACAAAAAGGTCCTCATCAATTATAGGCATGCACATTCTCTCATTAGAATTTTGAAATCTTTTTGCATTCATATAAGGTCTGAATAAATATATGTTTCCATCTTTTCCCCTATAAGCTTTCAATCCTTCGAAGGTTTCTTGAGCATAGTGTAAAACCATAGTTGCAGGATCTATTGTTATATCTCCATAAGGCATAATTCTTTTATTATGCCACCCTTCTATTTCGTTATATTCCATTACAAACATATAATCAGTAAAATATTTACCAAATCCTAAGTTGTCTTTTGGTTTTTCTTTCATCTTATCTCTTCTTATAAATTCAAATTCCATAATTCCCCTTTTATTACCATTTTTCAAATTTATAGTATAAATGTATAATTTTAAAATACTAAAAAATCAATTAATCGATACTAATAAAGATAATTGTAAGTATCAGTACCTTCCTCTATATTTCAAAGCTTGAGCTATTTTAGCTACGGCTTTCATAAAAGACGCCTTTCTTAGGTTAACCTTGTTATTTTCTGCAAAATCAAAGACTTGTTCAAAGACTTTTAGCATATCTTCTTTCTCTTTTTTCTTAATCATTTCATAAGATAAATAATAGCCAATTTGATTTTGTATCCATTCGTAATGACTAACTAATACTCCTCCTGAATTTGCCAAAATATCAGGAATTATTAATATATCTTTACCTTCTAAATAATTTGCAGCTTTTAATGTAGTAGGTCCGTTTGCTCCTTCAGCTATAACTTTGGCCTTAACGGTTTTTGCTATTTCTTCAGTTATAACATTTTCCATAGCCGCAGGAACTATGATATCTACATCTAAGGCAAAAAATTCTTCATTTGAAATCTTAGTAGCCTTGTCATATGCAAGTACCGTTGCCTTTTCTCTTCTTATATCTTTTAATTCATCAGGATCAAAACCATCTTCACAATAAATTGCAGATGAGCCTGACTTAGCACTTGAATCACTAGCATTTACAGCAAGCAATTTAGCTCCGAATTCACACAAATATTTGGCAGTAAAATAGCCTACATTTCCGAATCCTTGAATTGCAAAAGTCTTGTTTAATAAATTATCCCCTTTCCTTTTATAAGCATACTTTACAGCTAAAGCAACCCCATAACCTGTGGCTTGATCTCTTCCAAGTGATCCACCTAATTCAAGAGGTTTGCCTGTAAATGTAGCTATATCTTGTTTTGAAGCATTTAATTGCATATACTCATCTACAAAATAGCCCATAATCTTTCCGTTAGTGTTTACATCAGGAGCTGGTACATCAATTCTTGATCCTAGATAATTATTTATAGCTCTTACATAACCACGAGATAAGCTCTCAAGCTCTCTCTCACTTAATTTTTTGGGATCGACTGTAATACCACCTTTTCCTCCTCCCAAAGGAAGATCTAATAAGGCAGTTTTTATACTCATCATCATCGATAGAGCTTTGACTTCATCAGCGTTCACATTTTTATCAAATCTTACTCCTCCCTTGGAAGGTCCGAGGGCTGAACTATGGGCAGACCTATAAGCTTTAAAAACTTTGCTAGATCCATCGTCCATTTTTATTGGTATAGAAACTTCTATAATTCTTTCAGGATCTTTTAAAATCTCATACACTGCTTGATCCAATCCTAATAAATCACATGCATCCTTATATGAACTTCTAACATTTTCCAATATATTTAATTTTTGACTCATTATTGTCTCCTTATATTTATTATTTTAATTTATTATAACACTTTTTTCGTCTTATAAAAATAATTTTTTATTAATAAAAAAAAACCATTTTTTTGCATCGAAGTATAATTATAAATATATAGTAAAGTAAATTCACAAAAATCCATAATTTTAGCGAAATTGCTATTGACATTTGTATATTTTGAAATTATAATAGAAATAATAAACGCTAAGAAATGGAATATTATAAGTTATTTAGCCTATAAAGAGAGACATTGGTCGGTGAAAAATGTCAGGACATATCTTAGAACTAGCCATGGAGCAGCACATTGAACTTTTAGTAGGTGGAGACGGGAACTCCCGTTATAGGGTTATTCATTAGATGAATAGAGAGCATCGTTTGATGAAGAAGAGTGGTACCGCGGAGAAGGTATAATAAATATTCTATTGCCCTTCGTCTCTTCTACTTAATTGTAGAAAAGATGAGGGGTTTTTTAGCGAAATTTAAGGAGGAGGATATGAAACAAAAATCATAATTTTAAATTAATTTAGATTTATTTTAAGATGCTTAAAGCTTAGTATATTAAAAAAATCTACAAGAAGATCTTCTAAATTTATTATAGATAGATATCAAATTATTAGATAAGTAGAATTTTTTAAAAAGGTAATTATCAGATAAATTTATAAAATATCAATTAAAGGGAGGAGAGTTTTATGATATTATTTATTATTGGTATATTGATTCTATTAATTGGGGGATATTTTTATGGCAAATATTGCGAAAAAGTATTCGGACCTGATGATAGAGAAACACCTGCCGTTAAAAAAGCGGACGGAGTTGACTTTGTAGTTATGAAAAGTTGGAAAAACCAGCTTGTTGAGTTATTGAATATTGCAGGAACTGGACCTATATTTGGACCAATTCAAGGCATTTTATTTGGACCTATTGCTTTTATAACAATCCCCGTAGGTTGTGTATTAGCTGGATCCTTACACGATTATTTTGCTGGTATGATTTCTATGAGAAACGATGGTGGCCAAGTTCCAAAACTTATAGAAAAATATGTAGGATCTGGAACTAAAAAAATATATTTTGTAGTTACTTGTGTATTGATGCTTTTAGTCGGTGCAGTATTTATTTATACACCAGGAGACTTAATTGTTAATGATATAATGGGTATGGACATTAACTCTGGCATTATTTGGTTCGTTTATGCTGGCATATTACTTTATTACATAGTTGCTACAATTTTCCCTATTGATGCAATTATAGGTAAAATTTATCCGATTTTTGGAGCTTTTTTAATTATATCAGCTATCGGTATATTTGTTGGAGTCCTTGCTAATGGCGGAAGGGATCTACATGCTATGACAGAAGGTGCGTTTTTGTCAGTACATCCTGACGGTTTGTCATTTATACCCGTCTTTTTTATAACTGTAGCTTGCGGTATTCTTTCAGGATTTCACGCAACTCAAGCTACAATGATTTCAAGGACTGTAAAATCTGAAAAAGATGGTGTAAAGACTTTCTATAATATGATGATAGTAGAAGGCTTTATAGCTATGTGCTGGGCCGCAGGTGCTATGATTCTTTTTAATCAAGGTAGTGACCTTAAAACACCTACAACTATAATGGTAAGTGAAGTGGCAAGGCATTTCATGGGCGATTTTGGTGGCTTAATTGCAATAATTGGAGTAATCGTTCTTCCTATAACAAGTGGAGATACTGCTTTCAGATCTTTAAGATTAATGCTTTCAGAACAATTTAATATAGACCAATCAAAAATAACCAAAAGGATAGGCTTATCAGCAGTTCTATTTATACCTGCAGTAGCTATATTATACTGGGCAAAAATAAACCCTTCAGGATTTAATATTCTTTGGAGATATTTCGCCTTTACCAACCAACTGGTTGCAGTATTCGGTTTAATTATGATTTCTATATATTTAGGAACTCATGGAAAGAATTATTGGATATCCTTAATTCCAGGAATGTTCTATGCTTTCGTAGTTTCAAGTTTTATACTCCATGCTGATATAGGATTTAAACTTGATAAATTATTTGGAATTGAAGGCTATACTGTATCTTATATTGTAGCCGCAATCATAGTTATATTTATATGTATCTTTGTTAGAAAAAAGATAAAGGAAAGAGAAAGTTATATAAGAGAACTCGATTTTATCGATTTCCAAACAGCAAACTAGTTTTAAAACAATTAAACAATAATTCACTTAAAAATCATCCTATAAAAAGCTGATTAGCATATTGAGTTGCTAATCAGCTTTTTAAATCAATATTTTAACTTAGCCGCTTTTTTTGCCAATATATCTGCCATATCGTTATTCTTATCATTAGAATGTCCCTTTACTTTAACGAAATGAATGCTAAGTTTTTTTCTTTTTTCTTCTACAAACTTTGCATATGATTTGGTAAGATCATTGTTGGCTTTCCATTCTTTATTGGCCCGTGACGCAATACCTTGATAATCGTGGTAAATAGTTATAGATTTTTTAGCTTTTTCTATGGCTATATTTATAGCAAGCTCGCTCGCCCTTACTTCTCCTGCTACATTTCTGTGAACATAGTAGTCATCATTATATGTCTTGTAATGCTCACTTTGTCCATCTTCTTCTATAAAGACTACCCCAGCCCCATAGGTTTTCTCTTTTGCATTGTAAGAGCCATCTACATAGGCTATGGCTGAGTCTGGGCTGAGTTCTTCAGTTTCTTCTTCCCTGTCTTCCATAAAGGCTAGGGCATCTTTTTCATTTGTAAAGGACTTAAAGATTGCCCCAGGGTAGCCACTTACTTCTTTTTGGCAGGCCTCCCAAGACCTATATATCCCAGGATTTCTGCCCTTTTTAACTGCATAATATTTCATTAATCTTCTTTGATAGACCAATAGGTTACTGAGCCTGGGCCTACTGTAAATACTCCATTTCCATCATCATCTATCGTTATTTCTTCGTTTTTACCTGATAGGTCTACGAAGGTCTTGCCTTTAAAGTCTGGACCCACGTGCATTTGTTTTTCTGCTGCATCCTTTATGGATATCAAAACTGCTAGTGGTGGGTGCTCCTCGTCTCCCCTTCTGACCCATCCTATTACAGCAGGATCATCGAAGTAGTCGTCTTGGTTGCCGTAGTTATATTTTTTCCTAATTTGCATCATATCGTTTAGGGTATCATACATAGGATCTGTTTTCACTTCTCCATTTAGACCATAGTAGTCACCTGCAAAGATACAAGGATAGCCATCCTTCCTAAAGAGGATTAGAGCATAAGCTATTTCTTTAAACCATACTTCAACCCAACTCTCCAATGATTGGCCTGGTTGAGAATCGTGGTTATCTACAAAGGTTACACATTTTGATGGGAAGTCAGATACCATGGTGTTATCAAAGATCTTTCTCATATCATAGTTACCCATGGACTTACTTGCCTCACTCATGTGGAAGTGGAGAGGCACATCAAATAGGTCTATTTTGTAATCTGTTTTCTCTAGGTAATCGGCTATCTCCTCCTTGTTGTATTGCCAGAATTCTCCGAATAGGTAGAAGTTTTCTTCTCCCTTCTCATTTATGATATGGTTGGTTAAGTCCCTGATAAAGTCTGATGATATGTGCTTAAGGGCATCATACCTAAAGCCACTGACCTTAGTTTCATCTATAAACCAATCAACCCACTTGAAGATTTCTTCCCTTACTTCTGGGTGGTCATGGTCTATATCGCAATACATAAGGTAGTCGAAGTTACCCTTTTCTCCTGACACGTCATCATCCCAGTACTTGCCATCTCCAACTATTCTAAAGATAGCTGAGGTATCAGACTTAACATCATAGTCTACACCCGAAAAGTGGTAGTAGTGCCATACCATGTCTGAATATTTGCCATTCCTACCACTAAAGTCAAAGCCTGTCCAAGCTTCTATATCCTTCTCCCCCTCAACATCTTTACTCCTATTATTTTGATCAACCATAACTGCCTTGAAGGTTTCCTTGAAATCGGCATTACCCTTGTGGTTTAGGACTACATCGGCATAGCATTTTATACCAGCATCTTCTAGAGCAGCTATAGCCTCAAGAAGCTCTTCTTTTGTACCATACTTGGTTCTAACTGTGCCCTTTTGGTCAAATTCTCCTAGGTCCCATAGGTCGTAGACCCCATAGCCTACGTCCATATCAGATCCTCCCTTGGTCATAGGTGGAAGCCAGATGCCATCAATTCCATTTTCCTTTAACTTCTTAGCATCCTTGGTCAACTTCTTGTAAAAGTCACCAGATCCATCTGTATCCCATTCGAAAGATTGGATCATTACATCATTTGCCATACTTACTCCTTACAAATATCAATGGATTTACTTGCCCCTATCCTATCAGCTCCTGCTTCAATTAGGGCTAGGGCTTCTTCTCTAGTGTGGATTCCACCACTTGCTTTAACTTTTAGCCTATCTCCTACTGTTTCTTTCATTAATTTAACATCTTCCACCTTGGCTCCCCCTGTAGAAAAACCTGTTGAAGTCTTAACAAAGTCAGCCCCAGCTTCTTCAGATAGCTCGCATGCTTTTACCTTTTCTTCATCGCTTAGGAGGCTTGTTTCGATAATTACCTTTAGGACCTTATCTCCTATAGCATCTTTTACTGCCTTTATATCATCTCTTACATAATCATAGTCTCCATCTTTGAGTCGGCCTATCTCAATAACCATATCGATCTCACTTGCACCATCTTCTATGGCACACTTTGCTTCAAATGCCTTGGCCCTAGTAGCCATAGCTCCAAGAGGGAAGCCTACAACCGCTGCAATTCTAACATCACTATTATATTCTTTAATATCCTTCACATAGGATGAATTTACACAAACACTATAAAAATCATAGTCACTTGCTTCATCAACTAACTTCTTGATGTCAGCCTTCCTAGCATCTGCATACAAAATTGTGTGGTCAATAAATTGGTTTAATTTGCTCATATATTCTCCTTAAAATTTACTTGGACAAGACTTATATCATCTTCCTGCTTGCCCTGACTAAAGTTCTTTATGTCTTCTAAAATTGGATTAAGGTCTAAACATCGAGAAAACTTCATCCTCAAATTCTCCAGGCCATACTCTATTCCTTCCTTATTCTTTGACTCAATAGCCCCATCAGAAAAGAGCAAAATCTTATCTCCGTCTGATAACTTAACCATTTTCTCATCATAAGAATCAGGCTCTATAATATTTGATATCATCCTGCCATTGGCTAGGAGGTACTCACAAGTATCCTTCCTCTTAGAATAATAAATCGGTGGGCAATTGTGGCCTGCATTTGAAAAAGTTAGGGTATTCTTATCTAGGTCAAAAATAGAAAACCATGAGGTAAAATACTGGGATGATAACATGCCAAGTCCCTTAAACTTCTCCCTTAACTTAAACAAAACCTCAGAAGGCGAGTAATGAGGGTGCTTATCCAAAATAGCATTCATAGTTACCTTGATAAACATAGTCATAATCGAAGCCTTGACCCCATGACCCATAATATCTGCTATATACAAGGCATACCTACTCTCATCTATCTTAAATATATCAAAGAAATCTCCCGAAACATCATCTGTAGGTAGGTAAATACTCTTTAGGTCAATTTTGCCGTAGGTCTTACTCTTAGGCAAAATATTAGACTGGATCATCCTAACAAACCTAACATCCTCAACCATGTTCCTATTCTTATTAAAAAGCTCAATCTTTAGCAGGCTCTCCCTGGTAATATCCCTATAGACCTCCACAAGCCCTACAAACAAATTATCCTTGTAGATAGGGGAAGTCTTGATAGAATAATACCTATCATCGATGAGCTTCTCTTCAATCATGGTAGTCTTTTTCATAGAATCGATACGGGCTGTATTAAGATAAGAAGTACTTTGACTAACATAGGACTTAAGGGACTTAGATGAACTAACAGCCTTCCTAAAAGAATCATTAATAAAGACGGTCTCACCCGAGGTATCGACAACCCTCACCCAATCGTCCATAGAATTCAAAATATAAAAATTAAAATTGTTAGCTAAATTTTGACGATTACCACAAGGCTCTATCATATCCGCCCCCTTACCATTCATTATATTAACTATATCATTTAGGCATTTAATAATCAATCATAATATTTACAAATATAGTTTAAGTATCAAAATATCTGTATATTATAGTAGAGCCACCTTATACCCCACTAAAATAATAGAAATCTAGCTCCTAGCTACTTAAAACGAAATAAAATATAGAAGTTAATCTAGCTAAAAATAAAATCACTTAACCAGTCATATATTTCCCATCTGGAATAAAACTAATCAAGTGATCTAATCTTTATATATTTTACTTACAAGTTTATGAGCAATCTTTATTGGTACTTGTCTATAAAGTCTTGGTAGTCCATAAACTCTAGTTTTTTCTTATCTAGGTAGATTATGTAATCATAGTTTCTTAGGCTAGGGTCTATTCTATGTCTAATGGCTATAACTGTTTTGTCTAGATTTTTTATGGTATCTTCTAGTAAATTTGCATTTCCCTCATCAAGGTTTGCAGTTACTTCATCAAATAGGTAGACATCTTTATCCCTTATAAGCCCTCTCGCAACTTGGATCCTCTGCCTTTGACCTCCTGATAGGTCTTGGGATTTTTCTCCTATTATAGTCATATCTTTTTCAGCTAGGGCCTCTATGGTAGCTCTCATATTAACTCTTTGGAGGATTTCTCTATACTTATCCTCGCTAAAGTTATCATATAAGAATATATTATGTCTAATCGTCCCATTAAATAAAAAAGTATCTTGTCCTATTGCTTGGAAAATATTTTTCTTGGACTCCCTAGTAATGTCGTTGATGTCTACTCCATCTATAAGGACTTTCCCCTTATCTACCTTAATCTCTCCCTTAATTAGCTTAAAGAGGGTGGACTTACCAGATCCTGACTTCCCCATAAGAGCGTATTTTTTGCCCTTTACTAGGGTTAGATTTACCTTATCAAAGATTTGTTTGGATGAAAAATTTAAAGATATATTTTTGAGTTCAATTTTTTCTTCTAGGCTATTCTTATCAATTGTCCCATCAGCTTCTACCTTATTTTCTACTTCTCCTAAATTTTTTATTATTAAGTCATTGGCAAGATCTTCATTTTTGGCATTAACTATCTCCTCGATTGGCTCACTTACAAAAGAAAGGAGTTGGCCGACTATAAGGATACTTCCTATCTCCAAGTAACCTAAATGTATCAAGACCCCTGCTAATAATATGATCATAATCTGAATTAGGAAGGAAAATCCATATTGAATATTATTGGCTAAGTTGATTGATAACTTGGAACTAACCATTGATTTTTCAAATTCTTTGCCATACTTACCAATATCTTTTAGGAAGGCAGCCTCTGCAGAAAAGTCCTTGATTGTCGCAAATCCTCCTAGACTATTGGATATGAAATTATTAAATTTCGATAAGTTTTCTGTCTGAATCTTCCTATATTTAGACAAATACCCCTTGAATAATTTGGGAAAGTTGACCAATATAAGAGCTGCAAGTATAACTACCAATGATAGACTAAGCCTTTGACTAAGTAGGGCTAGGATGGCAAAGGTGAGTAGGATTATATTTTCTACCACTACAAAGGTCAGATTTATCCTTGATGTGACTGATAGGACAATATCGTTTGTAAGTAGGGGAAATAACCTTACCAGAGTTTTGCTCAGACCTACTTAGTATAGTAGAGGTAAATACCCTATTTGAAAGATTATAAACCTCTCCTGCCAGATACTTTCTCTTAAATTTTTCCTTATAATAAAAACTTATGGCAAGAAGTAAGATAACAAGCAAGGCCT
Organism: Anaerococcus sp. AGMB09787; assembly: GCF_022808955.1. Lineage (GTDB taxonomy): Bacteria > Bacillota > Clostridia > Tissierellales > Peptoniphilaceae > Anaerococcus. The sequence goes on along the minus strand of NZ_JAKZEY010000001.1, from coordinate 198,309 downwards.
TTAGGATAATGGCTAGGAACTTGTCATAATTACTAGTCTTTACTAAGTTTAAGATTTCTCCAAAGGAAAATGCTACGAAGATGTTAAACAAGCTATATAGGCTAATGAAGCATAAGGCTAGGTAATAGTATTTATTTTTTGAAAGTTTCATTATAGACCTCCTTCATTTCCTAGGGCAAAGTCTTTAGCTTCTATTAGCCTTGCATCACAATCTTTGAAGCTAATCACATAGTCATAGGATTTTATAGTCCTTTTATCTTAGGTATGGGATATATTTAAAACTGTCTTATCGGATAAATTAACAAGCATATCATCTAAATTTTGGGCTATTTGCTTATCTAAGGCTGAGAAAGGCTCATCCAAAAGAAGTATTGACGGATCCTTGTAAAAAATTCGACCAAGTCCTATTCGTTTCTTCTCCCCTCCTGAAATATTAGTAGCTGATTCCTTGATTATGGTATCATAGCCTTCTTCAAGCTCTTCTACAAAATTATCCAAACCCGCCTTATAAATAGCTCTATTTAGCTTATCCCTATCATAGTTTTCATCTAGGGCTATATTAAAAGAAAGTGCTCTTTCAAAAATATAGACATCTTGACTCAAATAGGAAGATACCTTATTCCAGCCTCTTGATCCAATATCTTTTAAATCGACTCCTCCTAGGTCAATTCTTCCATCATATGTACTATTCTCCTTACTTAAAATCTTTAGGAAAGTAGATTTTCCAGATCCAGACTCGCCTACAAGGAGGTATTTTTTCCCAAGGTCTAAGTCCAGATTAACCCCGTCTAGTATCTTTGTTTTTCCATCATAAGAAAAAGATAGGTTCCTGATTTTTATTTGCCTAAATACCGGCATATCTTTATTATCTTCGATAATCCTTTTATCTAAAAGCTGACTTACCTTATCCCTTATAGGCTTAGTAGACGATAACTTCATCTTATTATCAATTAGAGCAATAATAGGTCTTCTTATATTATTAGTTAATTGAGATGCAACCATAATATCGCCAACATTTATAAGACCCTTGATATTGAGGATAACTCCACACCCTAGTACAAAGGCATACATAAAAAAGCCTGTAAAGATGTAGGATGCTCCAAGGAGATTTTGTGTATAGGTCAAGGCATTTTCTGCTTCTAACTTATCAGAATTTGCTTGGTCAAACTCATCAATCTTCTTATCCTCTAGGGAAAAATCTCTGATTACATTTAAACCAAGGATGGCTTCCTTGGCAAAGCCTATAAAACTTTCGCTTTTTTCTGAGACAGCCTTATTCCTTTCCTTTAGTTTCTTCGAATATAACTTAGGTATTATGTAGGGAATAAAGGTTGAAATTAGGGCAATAAGTAAAAATATAGGATGGATAGCAAAAATTCCAAGACAGGCTATTATAAGCAAAATTCCATTATCTATAAGACTAAGTTTAGGCAAGAAATAATACTTCCTCAATGTTTCCATATCGGTATAGGTAAGATTATGGTAGTAAGACCCACCTTTATTATTATAGGAATTTGGATCAAGACCCATTATGGTCCTGTATAACTTATTTCTTAAATTATTAAGATTATAAGATGTAATATAATTCTTAACATAGGCCTTAAGGGTGGTTGCCACTATGTATAAAAATATAAGGATAATAACAGCCAATATATAAAGACCTATCCCTTCTAGAATTACACCTCCAATAATCCTATTGATTATATCACCAGATATATAAGATAATCTTATAGTGAAAAAAGCTGCAAGAAAACTAACAATTGTATAAATTATTAAATTAAATAGGTTATTCCTCTCCATATAATATATTCTCCATGTTATCTCCGAACGCTTCAAATCTAGCTTCATTTATAATTTCTGTAAATTTATTAAGCGTAAGCTCTGTTATTTTCTGTGTTCCAAAGCAATTAGTAGTTTTAGAGCTACATTTAATCCTATTTACTTCATCTTGATTTCCTATACAACTAGTACACCAAAATTTACAAATACAAGAATTGCACTTATATAATATATTCTTATTCATTAGTTCTAATCTATTATTAGCTAAGAAATATTTTTCAAAATTATCATTATAAATATTTCCCATATAATATAGTTTATTTTCGTCAAATAATTGACATGGATAAATATCACCCGATTCATTTATAAAAATAGAATTTATACCCGCACCACAAAAATAATAACTTTTCTTTCTTTCCATAATCATAGTTATAATTATATATACATCAGAAACAAAAAAATATTCTTCATTTTCTATTTTTTTAAATATAAAATCTACATAATCTTCTGAATGATCTTCTAAAATTTTAGGCTTATATTCATTAATTTCAGTTGTTACATTACTAATCCCTATGAATTTTGGCTTAAATTTATTATATAGATATTCAGATATCTGTCTTTTTGTTAAAGTTGATTCGGAATTTCTAGTATATACTCCCTCAATCATAGTTGGAAATATACCATAATTTGACAACTCATTCAAATTATTATAAATGGTGTCAAAAGTTCCTCCACCATTATTAAACTTTCTATGATAATCATGTATCCTTCTGTTAACATCTAAACTCACAATTATTTTTAAATTAAATTCCTTAATCAATTCAATAAATTTTTATTTAATAATGTTCCATTTGTAACTGTTGAGTACATAGTATCTTTATTTCTAAGTTTATGTAAAAACATAGATATACTTTCATAATTTAATAATAATTCTCCTCCAAAAAAAGATACTTTTTCTACATTTACTAAATTATTATTTATAAAATCGATAGCTTTGTTAGTAACATCAATATTCATCAAACTATCATTTTTACCACAATTTCCTTTGTTAGCATAAAAATAGTCACAAGACATATTACAAGTATTAGATATTTTTAATTGTACATTTTTAATGTTATTTAAATTAAAAGAAATCTCTTTATTATCATTTTCTTTTTTACTAGAAAAATAATTATCTACCAAGTAATCATAACTATCGCTTCTATCAGCTGCATTTACTTGCTCATTATTATATAATTTAATCTGGTGTAACAGTATTTCCACAAGAACCAATTACACATCCACACAATAGCATAACAACGTTACTAGTAGTACAAGTTATCTCGTTCATAAACTACTTCTTCCTGTAATTATTTATGGAATCTGTGAATATGTAAATTCTATATGACATTATTATATAACGATTTCATGGATTGTCAATAGTTTATTTATTTTATATGTTTACCATAAATTTCAATATAAAGATTAATAATTAGGATAGGAGTAATTAATAAATTAACTAAAACATTACCAAAAGATGCTATAAAGACATTTACATCTGATAGATGAAATGGATTTGCCTGCTATAAAGAAGTTGAAAAAAAAAGGAATATACTTTTACTTTCCAGATGCATAGTCTACATTACAAATAAGGACACCGAAACTCGAATAGACTACTAATAAAATAATACCATTTGAATTATAAATAATTATATCGAATGCATCATTAGCACTTCTTACATCCAATCGTTTTTAATTTTACCAAATCCTCTATCCTTAAGGCCATCAAGACTTACAGGAAGTATAAAATTTTTTTTATTTATTCCTTCAATATTAATGATATTATTAATATTCTCATCCGAGAGTAGTTCTACATTTGTATTTAATACTAATATCCGTTAAATAACAGATATTAGTATGACTTGTTCCATTCCGCCATAACTTCCGCCTCTGGTGTTTCATATGTATTAATTATATCATTGTTCATCTTAAAACCTCCTTTATATTTTTTATAGCAATCTATTTTATAAGTGAGTTTTCAAATATTTTTTGTCATAGTATAAAATATAAATATATATGTAAACTTCTTTTAGATAAAAGATATAGATTTAAATACTAACCACTAAAAAAGCGCAGACACTTGTAATGCCTACGCCTTATTCCCTCAATGGGATTTATTTAAATTATAATCTAAATAAATAGATTTGAGTCCATCGCCGCGTCATGGACTTGTTATTAAACTAATTCAAGGATAGCTCTTTCTGAGCCGTCGCCTCTTCTTGGTCCGAGTTTTAGTACTCTTGTGTATCCACCATTTCTTTCTTCGTATTCTGGTGCTATTTCGTTAAATAGTTTTTGAAGTGTAGATGGTTTGTATAGGTATGCTGCTGCTTGTCTTCTAGTGTGTAGAGTGTTCTTTTTACCAAGTGTAATCATTTTGTCAGCCATTTTTTGTGCTTCTTTAGCTCTAGTTACAGTAGTTTCGATTCTACCATTATCAAATAATGATTGCACAAGATTTCTAAGCATAGCATCTCTATGGTCACTTCTTCTACCAAGTTTTCTTTTTTGGGCCATACTTTCCTCCTATTCGTCCTTTAGACTTAATCCTAATTCGGCAAGTTTTTCTTTGACTTCTGTTAGTGATTTCTTACCGAAGTTTTTAATTGATTTAAGGTCTGATTCGCTTACTTTTGTTATATCACCGACTGTGTGCATTCCTGCTCTTTTTAGACAGTTGAATGATCTTAATGAGATGTCTAGTTCTTCTATAGTCATGTCTAGATCTTCATTTACTTCTTCAGTTTCTTCTATTTCTTTTTCAACTTGTTCTTCCTCAGGTGGGAACTTTTGGTTTGGTAGTTCTTTGAAGAAGGCAAAGTCTTCGATTAGGATTGAAGCTCCTTGGCTTAGGGCTTCTTGAGGACTAATTGTTCCATTTGTCCATACTTCAAGTATTAGTTTATCGTAGTCAGTCCTTTCACCAACTCTGGTATTTTCTACTGTGAAGTTTACCTTTTCTACTGGTGTAAATGATGAGTCTATTGCTATAGCCCCTATTGGATCACTTTCTTTTTTGTTTTCTTCGCTTATCCTGTATCCCCTTCCATCTGTAACATCCATAGCTATGAATAGTTTGGATTTTTCGTTAACTGTAGCTATATAGTGGTCAGGGTTTGCTATTTCGATTTCTGCATCGGATTTGATATCCTTAGCTGTAACTATCTTAGGTCCTTCTATATCTAAAAATAGTGTTATATCGTCTTCGGTGTGTTTTACTAGATTTAGACCTTTAATATTTAGAACTATTTCAGGTACGTCTTCTACTACTCCACTTATTGTAGAGAATTCGTGTAGGACTCCTTCTATAAGTATTTTTGATACGCTAGAACCGGGTAAGGATGATAAGAGCACCCTTCTCATACTGTTTCCAATGGTTGTACCATATCCTCTCTCGAGTGGATATAAAGCAAATTTTCCGTAGTTTTCTTCTTCTTTTATATCCAAAATTTGTATACTTGTATCTAGTTTTTCGATCATGGTAACTCCTTAGTTCTAACTTAGTTTCTACCTAATTAGAGTAGAACTCAACGATCATACGTTCTTCAACAGGAATGTCGATATCTTCTCTAGTTGGGAATCTATCTACTGTTACTTTTAGCTTTTCTAAATCTGTACTTAACCATTCAACAACGCCAAATGAAGCATTTACTTCTTTGATAGCTTTGAATAGTGGGCTAGTTTTTGATTTTTCACGTACTTCTATTACATCTCCCTCTTCTATTAGGTATGATGGGATGTCTACTTGTTTACCATTTACTGTTAGGTGTCCATGAGTTACTATTTGACGAGCTTCTCTTCTTGTTCTAGCAAGACCTGATCTAAAAGCAATGTTATCTAGTCTTCTTTCGCAAAGGATTATAAGTTGCTCACCTGTTTGACCCCTCATTTTTGTTGCCTTGTCGTAGTAACCTCTAAATTGTTTTTCGCTTACTCCGTAGATGAATTTAGCTTTTTGTTTTTCTCTTTGTTGTAAGCCGTATTCAGAAAGTTTTGCCCTTCTGTTTGGAAGAGCTCTCTTGCTCTCTCCTGTATAACCTAGGTAGGCTGGAGAAATTCCTAAAGCTCTTGCTTTTTTGTATACTGGATCTTTTGATACTGCCATAATCTCTCCTTATTAAACTCTTCTTCTCTTTGGTGGTCTACATCCGTTGTGTGGAATAGGTGTTACGTCTTTGATCATTGTAACTTCTAGTCCTGCAGCTTGTAGACTTCTGATAGCTGATTCTCTTCCTGAACCAGGTCCCTTTACGTATACTTCTACAGTTTTTAGTCCTTGGTCGATAGCTTTTTTTGCAGCTTCTTCTGCAGCTTCGCTTGCTGCGAATGGAGTTGACTTTCTGCTACCTCTAAAACCTAGTTGTCCTGCAGATGCCCAAGATATTGCATTTCCTTTCATGTCTGTTAGTGTAACCATTGTATTGTTAAATGTTGAGTTAATGTGAGCTTGGCCACGTTCAACATTTTTCTTAACTCTTCTTCTTCTAGAAGTGCTTTTTCCTTTTTGTGCCATTTACTACCTTAACCCTTTCTGCTCTTTCTGGTTCTAGCATTGTTCTTTGTGTTTTGTCCTCTTACTGGAAGATTGTTTTTGTGTCTAAGTCCTCTGTATGATCCGATTTCTCTAAGAGCTCTGATGTTCATTGATACTTCACGTCTTAGGTCACCTTCTATGGTGTATTTGTTTAGTTCATCACGAATCTTACCTAGTTCATCTTCTGTAAGATCTTTCATTTTTGTATCAGGGTTGATTCCTGTGTTTTTTAGTATTTCATTTGCAGTTGAACGACCTATTCCATAGATATAAGTAAGGCCGATCTCTGCTCTTTTTTCTCTAGGTAAATCTATACCAGCTATTCTTGGCATTTAACCCTCCTCTAACCTTGTCTTTGTTTATGTTTTGGATTTTCGCAAATTACCATTACTTTACCATTTCTTTTGATAATTTTGCATTTATCACACATTTTTTTAACTGATGCTCTAACTTTCATATTTCTCCTACTTCTTTCTCCAGGTTATTCTACCTTGGCTAAGATCATATGGAGATAGTTCTACAGTTACTCTATCTCCTTCTAGTATCCTAATGCTGTTCATACGAAGCTTGCCTGAAATATGGGCTTGGATTTGATGACCATTTTCAAGCTCTACTTTAAAAATTGCATTTGGCAGTGCTTCAACAACAACTCCTGTAACTTCTATAGCATCTTTTTTTGACATCGATAGAACCCCTCCTTTTTATAATTTTTGTCTATTGAACGCCATTTTTTAAATTGTCTTATATCAACATGACCTACAAATATAATCTGTTAAGATTCTATCGCAGTATTTTTATCTTCATAAATTAGAATTAAACTCCTAATTTATCACAAAATTCTTCGAAAACTTCTTCAGGAGAATTTGCGCCGTCAATACTTATTAATATACCTTTATCCTTGTAATAATCAATAAGTACGGATGTTTGACTCTTGTAAATGTCGATCCTGTTTTTTACAGTTTCTTCATTATCGTCATTTCTTTGAATAAGCTTAGTTCCACATACATCGCAAATACCTTCAAGTTTTGGAGGATTATTTTCGATGTGGAAGGTGGCTCCACAGTTTGGGCATACTCTCCTTCCAGTTATTCTATGGATAAGAATCTCTTCGTCTATATCAAAATATACAACATGGTCGATTTGCTGACCTCTTTCTTCCATGCCTTTATCTAAGGCACTGGCTTGGTCAATTGTTCTTGGAAAACCATCAAATAGTACAATATTGTCCTGACTATTATTTTTTTCTATTTTGTCAAACGCATCCCATACCAGATCAACTGTAAGCTCATCCGGTACCAAATCTCCCTTGTCCATATATTCTTTAGCCCTTAGGCCAAGTTCAGTTTCATTTGAGATGTTATATCTGAAGATATCTCCGGTTGCAATTTGAACAGCATTTTTGTTTTCTTTGATTTTATTTGCTAGTGTACCCTTCCCAGCTCCAGGAGGGCCTAATAAAATAATATTCATTATCCTACCTATTTAAGAATCCTTTATATTGCTTCATTGTCATCATCGCTTCAAGTTGTTTAATAGTTTCAATTATTACACCTACTACGATGATCACTGATGAACCACCGAATGATATGTCAAGGCTTAATAGTCTTGATGCAATTGAAGGAATAATTGTTAGTAAGGCAAGGGCAATGGATCCTATAAATGTAATCTTTGTTGATACATTTGCTAAGAATTCGCTGGTTGGCTTACCTGATCTTATTCCTGGAACAAAACCACCGTTTTGTTGTAGTTGCTTAGCATATTCAACAGTGTTAAATTGGATTTGATTATAGAAGTATGCAAATACTAATATCAATACACTTTGTATTATTAAATATAAGATAAAACCAAAGGTAGTATCGTTAAAGAATGTCATCACAGATCCTTTACCATTTCCACCAAAGAACAATGAAATTGTTGATGGAATAGCAAGTACCGCTGATGCAAATACTATTGGCATTACTCCACTCATATTTACCTTAATTGGAATATGAGTTGATTGGCCACCGTACATTTTTCTTCCAACTACTCTTTTTGCATATTGGATTGGTATCTTTCTTTCGCCTTCTGATATAAATACTACCGCTACAACTATAGCTACTATTATTAGTGCCATGATTGCTATTGCTAATAGGCTAGTTGTATTGTAGTGGACTCCAGTCTTCCACCTAGCTATTGTTTTAGGGAATGATGCTATAATTCCCATAAAGATGATAAGTGATGTACCATTACCAAGTCCTTTCTCAGTTATGGTTTCACCCATCCATGTTACTAGCATTGTTCCACCAATTAGCACAATGTTCATTACAATCTTTTGGAAAAGTGTAGCATTTGATAGAGCTGCTCCATATAGACCGTTGGTTATTGCTACTGCTTGGAAGATAGCAAGGGCTATTGTAACATATCTTGTATATCTTTGAATTTGTCGTCTACCTTGTTCACCTTCTCTTGATAATTCTTCAAGTCTCGGAATTACAACAGTAAGTAACTGCATTACAATTGAAGATGTAATGTAAGGTTGGATTCCTAGGGCAAATATTGAAAGGGTTGATAGACCACCACCAGTTAGCATATTTAGGTAGTCAACCAAGGTTCCCTCAATATTTTGATATGCATTTGCTAGGGCTTGAGTATCAATAAATGGTATCGGAATATTATTTCCTAATCTATATACTACTAGCATTAGAATAGTAAAGTAAAATCTCTTTCTTACTTCCTTTTCCTTTGCTGCCTTTTTAATTGTTTCTAGCATGGCTCACCTTAATTCAGTTTTTTTTATCTGGTTTTACCCATTTTTTTGTTTCGATTACTTCTACGCTACCGCCTGCTGCTTCTATTTTTTCAACAGCTGACTTTGTGAATTTATGAGCTTTTACTGTATATTTTTTGTTAAGTTCTCCATCTCCTAAAATTTTAACTCCAGCTTTTGCCTTGTTTTTGTTTAGGATCTTGTTTTCAAATAATAGTTCTGGTGTTATTTCACTACCTTCTTCAAAGATTTCCAAATCACAAACATTTAATGTTTCGTAGTATTTTCTATTGAAATTTTTGAATCCTCTCTTAGGTAGTCTTCTATATAAAGGCATTTGACCACCTTCGAATCCTGGTCTTGTACCTCCACCACTTCTTGAGTTTTGTCCGTCTTGTCCACGGCCGGCTCTTGTACCGTTTCCGCTTCCTGGACCTCTACCTTTTCTCTTTGGCTTTTTTAAAGCTACTTTAGGTTGTAAATCATGTAATTTCATCTTACACCTCTTAGTCTAGTTCGTTTACATCAACCATAAAGGAAATTTTCTTGATCATTCCTCTGATTGCTTCGCTGTCTTCTTTTTCTACTTTTTGACCGATTTTTCTTAGGCCAAGAGCTTTTGCTGTTGCGATTTGATCATCTTTTCTACCGATAAAAGATCTTTTTAATGTGATTTCAATCTTTGCCATCATTACTCTCCTTAATAATCGAATTCTTCTACCGATTTACCACGAAGTTTTGCAACTTCCTCAACAGTTTTCATATTTGTAAATGCGTTCATCACTGCATTTATTATATTTCTTGGGTTGTTTGATCCAAGATTCTTTGCTCTAATATCTTTGAATCCTGCTAGTTCGCATATAGCACGTACTGGACCACCAGCTATAATTCCTGTACCCTCTGTAGCAGGCATTAGAAGAACATGACCGCTTCCCTTATGTCCTGTGATTCTGTGAGGAACAGTTGTTCCAACTATTGGTACTCTTACCATATGTTTTTTAGCATCTTCTGTTGCTTTTCTTATAGCTTCAGGTACTTCTGTAGCCTTTCCTGTTCCGATTCCAACAACACCTTCTGAGTTTCCAACAACCACTAGGGCTGAAAATCTCATGTTACGTCCACCTTTTACAGTTTTCGCAACTCTGTTTATAGCTACTACACTATCTTCGAGGTTTAGTTTTTCTACTTCACTTCTTAATAAATATTCCATCTATAACCTCCCCAACTAAAATTTAAGACCAGCTTCTCTAGCTGCATCAGCCAAAGCTTGTACTTTTCCGTGGTATAGGTATCCGTTTCTATCAAATACTACTTCTTCAATACCCTTTTCAAGTCCTTCTTTAGCGATTGCTTGTCCAACTTTTTGAGCAGCTTCAACATTTGCGCTTAATTTTTCTCCACCATTTACCTTATCTTGTAGGGTGTTTGCACTAGCAAGTGTTACTCCGTTTACATCATCGATAAGTTGTGCGTAGATGTTTGTGTTTGATTTAAAAACGCTTAGTCTTGGTTTTTGAGGAGTTCCGCTTATTTTAGCTCTAACTCTCTTTTTACGAGTTAATAGTCTATCTCTTTTGTTTTTCTTAGCCATTTACTATCTCCTACTTACCTGTTTTACCTTCTTTACGTCTTACATGCTCGTTTTCATATCTGATACCCTTACCCTTGTATGGTTCAGGTTTTCTCCAGTTTCTGATGTTTGCAGCATGTTGACCAACTAATTGTTTGTTAATTCCCTTAACTACTATTGTTCTATCATTTGGTACTTCAACCTCGATTCCTTCTGGATCTGCCATTGTAACTTGGTGTGAATATCCTAGGTTCATTACTAGGTTTTTACCTTGTTTTGATGCTCTATATCCAGTACCTTCGATTTGAAGTGTCTTACTATATCCTTCTGATACACCAATTACTATATTATTAATTAGTGATCTATATAGACCATGGTCAATGTTTTGAGCTTTTGTATAGTTTTCTGGAATCTTTACTAAAAGTTCATTATCATTTAACTCTAATTCTACATTTTTTGAAACCCTTAGGCTGTCTTCTCCCTTTGGTCCCTTAACGCTTACCTTTAGACCGTCTATTTGTACTGTTACTCCAGAAGGTATTTCAATTGGAAGTTTTCCTATTCTTGACATTTATAACTCCTTACCATACGTAACAAATAACTTCGCCACCCACATTTTCACTTCTTGCAGCGCGGTCAGTTAATAGTCCTTTTGATGTTGAAATAATCGCAGTTCCAAGTCCGTCTAATACCTTTGGTACTTCATTTGCTTTAACGTAAACTCTAAGTCCTGGTTTAGAAATTCTTCTAAGTCCTGTAATTACTTTTTCACCACTCTCAGTAACTTTTAAATCTATTGTAAGTATGCCTTGTTTGCCGTCTTCTTCTACATCAAATCCAGAAATGAAGCCTTCATCAAGCAGAATTTGGGCAATAGCTTTTTTCTCATTAGAAGATGGTAGGCTAATTTTTGTATGGTTTGCCTTATTTGCATTTCTAATTCTTGTTAGCATATCCGCAATTGGATCTGTCATCATAATATTTCCCCCTTAATTACCAGCTTGCTTTTTTAACTCCTGGAATTTTACCTTCATTTGCAAGTTCTCTAAAGCAAATACGGCAGATTCCATATTTTTTCAAGTAGCCGTGTGGTCTTCCACAAAGTTTACATCTATTGTATTCTCTGGTTGAGAATTTTTGTTTTCTTTGTTGTTTAGCTTTTAGTGACTTCTTAGCCATTTTTGCTCCTTTACTTTCTAAATGGCATTCCCAATAGTGTTAAGAATGCTTTTGCTTCTTCGTCAGTTTTAGCTGTTGTTACTATACTGATATCCATACCATGAAGGAAGTCTACATTATCATATTTAATCTCAGGGAAGATCAATTGTTCTTTGATACCTAGTGAATAGTTTCCACGTCCATCAAAACTGTTTGGATTGATTCCTCTGAAGTCCCTAACTCTTGGAAGAGATATTGATATTAACTTATCTAAGAAGTCATACATTTTTTCGCCTCTTAGTGTTACCTTTGTACCAATTGTTTGTCCTTCTCTTAGTTTGAAGTTAGCAACTGACTTCTTTGCTTTAAGTTCGATTGGATATTGACCTGTTATAAGAGCAAGTTCTTCTTTGGCAGCATTTAAGATATTTTTGTTATCTTTTGCTTCTCCCAAACCAACGTTGATAACAATTTTTTCAAGTTTTGGAACTTCCATAACATTTTTATAGTTAAATTGTTCGATTAGTTTTCCAACAACTTCGTTTTTATATTTTTCTTTTAATCTACTTGTCATGATATCTCCTTTGAACTAGTCGAATTTTTCATCGCTTTTAGTTGATACACGAACTTTTTTGCCGTCTATAACTTCTACTCTAGTTCTAACACCACGGCTTAGTTCTTCTGAATATAGTAGAACTTTTGAAGCGTCTAGTGGCATTTCTCTTTCGATTCTTCCACTTTCTCCACCCATTTGAGTTGCCTTTTGGTGTTTAGTACCGATATTTGCACCTTCAACTATTACTCTATTTTCCTTTGGGAAAGCCTTGATTACTTCTCCAACGTGTCCTTTATACTCACCTGATATTACTTGGACTTTATCGCCTTTTTTAATATGCATTTAATCCTCCTATAATACTTCCGGTGCAAGTGAAATGATTCTCATGAATCCTTCTGATCTTAGCTCTCTTGTTACCGGTCCGAAGATTCTTGTACCAACAGGTGTCTTATCATCTTTTACTATTACTGCTGCATTTTCATCAAAGCATATTTTTGATCCATCTATTCTCTTTAGGCCTCTTTTGCTTCTAACGATTACAGCTTTTACTACAGAACCTTTTTTTACCGCTCCGCCGGGTGTTGCACTTTTTACTGAACAAACTACCACATCACCTATGTTAGCATATCTTCTTCCAGCTCCACCAAGAACTTTTATTACTGATAGTTCTCTTGCTCCGGAGTTATCTGCAACTCTCATACGAGTTTCTTGTTGTATCATAATAATCTCCTATATCTGTTAGATAATTTCTGCTGCTTGATCGATACGTACTAGTCTCCATCTTTTAGTCTTTGATAGAGGTCTTGTTTCCATGATTACTACTGTATCGCCAAGCTTAGCCTCATTGTTTTCATCATGAGCTTTGTATTTTTTGCTTCTATTGATTCTTTTCTTGTAAACAGGGTGTTGGATCTTATTTTCTACTAAAACTGTTATAGTTTTATCCATAGAATCAGATACTACAACTCCTTTTTCTACTTTTCTTCTATTTCTTTCCATGAAGTTTAAGCCTCCCTATTTATATTAAGCTTTCTTTCTGTTTGGATTGTCTTTACCCTAGCAATGTCTTTTTTAACATTTCCTATGGCAGCCGGATTTTCTAATTGGCCGGTTGCAAGTCTGAAACGAAGATTGAAAAGCTCACTTTGTAAATCATATAATTTTTTATCTAAATCTTGGTCTGATAAATTTCTGATTTCTGCTGGTCTCATCATTATTCCTCCGTAGCGTTAACTTCAAGTCTTTTGATGAATTTAGTTTTAACTGGAAGTTTTTGTGCAGCAAGTCTCATAGCCTCTCTTGCAACTTCTTCACTAACACCACTCATCTCAAATAATACTCTACCTGGCTTTACTACTGCTACCCAATATTCTGGAGCACCTTTACCAGATCCCATTCTTACTTCTGCCGGTTTCTTTGAAACTGGCTTGTCTGGAAATACTTTGATCCAAATATTTCCGCCTCTTTTGATATATCTTGTCATCGCACGACGTGCAGCCTCGATTTGATTTGCTGTCATCCAACTTGATTCTAGTGATTGTAATCCATATTCACCATATGATAGTTGGTTGCCCTTTTGTGCAAATCCCTTCATTCTGCCTCTATGTTGTCTACGATATTTAACTCTTTTAGGCATTAACATAAAAATTTCTCTCCTAATTCTTTAAACTAGTGTCATCCTTATTTATTTTTGTTATTTGGACGTCTATTATTTCTTCTTCTTCTGTTATTGTTTCTTGGTTGTTTCATTTTCGGTTCTCTCTCAGCTTTTTCTCCTGGAAGAACTTCGCCCTTGTAGATCCAAACTTTACAACCGATCTTTCCATATTCTGTGTCAGCTTCTGCAAATCCGTAGTCAATGTTTGCTCTTAGTGTTTGTAATGGAATTGTACCTTCAGAATATCCTTCGCTTCTAGCCATATCAGCTCCACCAAGTCTACCTGATACCATAGTCTTGATTCCCTTAGCTCCAGCTCTCATTGTTCTTTGGATTGATTGCTTCATAGCACGTCTAAAAGCTACTCTGTTTTCTAGTTGGCTTGCAATATTTTCTGCAACTAGTTGAGCTGAAAGGTCTTGATATTTAATCTCTTCAACATTGATGATGATCCTCTTACCTGGGGCAGCTTTTTCAAGTTTTGCCTTTAGTTCTTCAACTCCTGAGCCACCCTTTCCAATTACCATACCAGGTTTTCCTGTAAAGATAGTAACCTTTAGGTTGTTTACTGCTCTTTCAATTTCTATGTCTGCAATTCCTGCATCATACATGTCTTTTTTGATTATTTTTCTGATGTTATAGTCTTCTACTAATAGATCTGAGAAATTTTTCTTGTCTGCGAACCATTTTGAATCCCAGTCCTTGATAACACCTACTCTATATCCCTTTGGGTTTACTTTTTGGCCCATCTTATTCCTCCGTAATTTCTATATCTTGTAGCACTACACCGATATGGCTTGATCTCTTCAATATTGGATAAGCTGCTCCCTTAGCCTTTGGTCTGTATCTTTTCATTGTTGGAGCATCGTTAGCGTATGCTTTCTTAACATATAGATCATTTCTGTCAAGTCCATTGTTGTTTTCAGCATTGGCAATGGCACTCTTGAGTACTTCTTCAAGAAGTCTAGCACCTTTTTTGTTAGTAAATCTTAAGATGTTAAGTGCTTCGTCAACTTGCTTGCCCCTGATCTCTCTTGCTATGAAGTGGACTTTAAGAGGAGATATTCTTTGATATTTAGCTTCTGCTTTAACTTCCATATCTTACTCCTAACGTAATTTGCTTTTCATTTCAGTAGCCTTTTTAGCGTGGCCCCTGAAGGTTCTTGTTGGTACGAACTCACCAAGTTTGTGTCCTACCATATCTTCTGTTATATATATTGGAACATGTTTTCTTCCGTCGTGTACTGCTATTGTATGCTCTACAAATTCTGGGAATATTGTAGAACGTCTTGACCATGTTCTTATAACTTTTTTTTCATTTTTTTCATTTAATTCATCAATTTTTTTCATTAAATGATCATCGACAAATGGTCCTTTTTTAACTGATCTTGCCATTATATCCCCCTATTTTTCGTTTCTTCTTCTTACAATGTAAGCTTCAGATTGTTTTTTAGTGTTTCTTGTCTTAACACCCATAGCTTTCTTACCCCATGGTGTCATTGGGCTTGGTCTACCTATTGGTGCTCTTCCTTCACCACCACCATGTGGATGGTCAACAGGGTTCATTACAGATCCTCTTACGTGAGGTCTTCTTCCTAGGTATCTACTCTTACCAGCCTTACCTATTCTTATAAGTTCGTGTTCGCTGTTTCCAACATATCCTATTGTAGCTTTACAGTTAAGGTGAACTAGTCTCATTTCGCCTGAAGGAAGTCTTAGTGTAGCAAATTTGCCTTCCTTAGCCATAAGTTGTGCTCCTGTACCTGCACTCCTTACTAGAAGAGCTCCTCTTCCTGCTTTAAGTTCGATGTTATGAACTATTGTACCTACTGGGATGTCTTTAAGTTCTAGAGCATTACCTGGTTTAATATCCGCGTTTGGTCCTGACTCTACTACATCTCCAACATTAAGTCCCTTAGGTGCAAGGATGTATCTCTTTTCACCGTCATTGTAGGCTAGTAAAGCAATGTTTGCACTTCTGTTTGGATCGTATTCTATACTTTTTACCCTAGCTGGAATGTTATCCTTATCTCTTTTAAAGTCTATTATTCTATATTTTCTTTTAACTCCGCCACCACGGAATCTTACTGTTGTTCTACCAGTGTTATTTCTTCCACCCTTGCTTTTTAGAGCAACTGTAAGAGATTTTTCAGGTTTTGTCTTTGTTATTTCTTCGAAAGTTGAAACAGACATATTTCTATGACCGTTTGAAGATG
Source organism: Anaerococcus sp. AGMB09787 (assembly GCF_022808955.1). Lineage (GTDB taxonomy): Bacteria > Bacillota > Clostridia > Tissierellales > Peptoniphilaceae > Anaerococcus. The sequence continues at coordinate 182,054 of NZ_JAKZEY010000001.1, read as the reverse complement.
GTTTTAATTTTCTAATACCCATTTAAACCCTCCTTATAGTCCGTCGAAGTATTCAATTTCTGCACTGTCATCTGTCAAGGTAACAATTGCTTTTTTCCAGTCAGGTCTTTTACCATATCCATATCTTGTTCTAACAGATTTTCCAGTAAGGTTCATTGTTCTAACTGTTTTAACCTTAACCCCATCAAATATAGCCTCTATTGCAGCTTTGATTTCAGGTTTGTTTGCATTCTTGTCTACTTCAAAAGTATATTTGTTCTCATCAAGCATTTCCATACTTTTTTCTGTGATTATTGGTCTTTTGATAATTTCGTAAGGTGATTTCATTAGTTAAATACCTCCTCAAGTTTAGCAACTGCATCTTGTGTAATTACTAACTTGTCATGTCTTATTAGGTCATAAACATTGATTAGACTTGCGCTTGATACGTCAACACCCTCGATGTTTCTAAAAGCTCTGTAAACAAGATTATCATTTTCAGCTGTTACTACATAAGCTGTTCTATCAGCTCCTAGGGCCTTTAGGGCAGTAGCTGCTTCTTTAGTCTTGTTGTTTTCTAGTGCTAGACTATCTACAACAATTAGTTCATTATCATTTACCTTTGATGTAAGAACTGAATAAAGAGCTTTTCTTTTTAACTTCTTAGGAAGTTTGTAGCTATAGTCTCTTGGCTTTGGTGCAAATACAACTCCACCGCCTGTGTAGTGAGGAGCTCTGATTGAACCTTGACGAGCACGTCCTGTTCCTTTTTGTCTAAATGGTTTACGTCCACCACCACGTACTTCTGAACGAGTCTTGGCAGATTGTGTACCTTGTCTTTTATTTGCTAGTTGGTTTTTAACAACTTCATATACAGCTTGTTCACTGATAGATGTATTAAATAGAGTTTCGTTAAGCTCTAGTGAACCAACATTTTCTCCTTTAATATTTAAAATATCTACTTTAGGCATTTATTCCTCCTTAATTAGGCTTTGATGGCTTGTTTAACTTCAACAAGTCCGCCCTTAGGTCCTGGAACTCCACCCTTAACTAAGATGTAGTTATCTTCAGTACTTACCTTGATAACCTCGATGTTTTGAACAGTAACTCTTTCGTTACCCATCTTTCCTGAACCTTTTCTACCTTTGAAAACTCTAGCTGGATCAGATCCCGCAGATCTTGCACCTGCAACCCTGTGTGATTTTGAACCGTGGCCTTGAGGTCCTCTTCCGTAGTTCCATCTTTTGATAGCACCTTGAGTTCCCTTACCCTTTGATGTTGCAACAACATCTACTAGCTCACCAGCTTCAAATTGGTCTACTGAAAGCTTATCTCCAAGATTAAATTCTGGAGCTTCATCTCCTAGATTAATCTCTCTTAGGAATCTCTTTGTTGTAGCGCCTGCTTTTTTAAAGTGTTCTCTAACAGGTTTCTTAACATTCTTTTCTTTCTTGTCCATATATCCAACTTGGATTGCGTTATAGCCATCAGTTTCTACTGTTTTGACTTGAACTATAACATTTTCGTCGGCCTTTAGGACAGTTACAGGAGTAATAACTCCATCTTCGTCGATGACTTGAGTCATGCCTACTTTTGTTGTAAATATACTCTTCATTGAGTACCTCCTTAATTACAGCGGATTGATTCTTGATTATTCCTTAATAACCAATTATCGTCAATCATCCTAATTACAGTTATAGCTTAATTTCGATATCGACACCTGCAGGTAAGTTTAACTTCTTTAGTGCGTCTAATGTCTTTGCATTAGGTCCTATGATGTCGATTAATCTCTTATGTGTTCTTTGTTCAAACTGTTCTCTTGAGTCCTTGTATTTGTGAACCGCCCTAAGAATTGTGATTCTTTCAATTTCTGTTGGTAATGGGATTGGTCCACTTACTTTGGCTCCGGATCTCTTAACCGCTTCTACGATTTTCTCTGCTGAGCTATCGATAACTTCATGATCATATGCTCTTAGTCTAATTCTAATCTTTTGTTCAGCCATTTTCCCTCTCTCTTTCTTTCCACCCGTCCGGGTGTTTGATATTATTTGGAAACCGCTCAGGATCATTCCTAAGCTCGCTTGGTGAAAGTTTCCTTATGCCCTTGGCCTTAAAGCATAAGCAACATCTCACTTCACAGCACTTATATATAATACAACAAAAAGAAGATTAAATCAAGGGCTTTTTAAATTTTTTTATTTTGATTATTACTTTATAAAAAATAGAAATCACATATAAAATTACATTAAAACTAAAGTCTATATATTTTCAAAATATTCAAAGTATTAACTTGACAAAAAAACGTTTTTATAATATTATAATTATAAAGACATAGTAATATTTATTAGATAGAAGTTAGGAGGCAAATAAATTGTTTTAGAATCAGATGTTAAGGTACTTATTAAGTCAATGGAAAGGAGAATTTATGATGAAAACTATATATAAAAAGATTTTTACGCTCGCTCTTGTATTCACATTTATTTTACCATTTTTTAGTGGTATTACGTATGCAGATTCCGAAGTAAATACTATTAATTTACAAGAAACATCTTTATCTTTAAATACGAATACAGATGCTGATGAAACTTACATTTTTCAAAGAGAAAAGCTTTATAAGGATATAAGTACTTATTCTGCTACTGGAATCTTATTATTTGTTAGTGGAATTGTAGTAGGTTATATAGTTGACGGTGCTATTATTACTACTACAGGTCATAGTGCAGGTTGGTGGGCATCTGAAGCTATGAAGCGGGCTAAAAGTAATGTAGAAAAAGTCTTTATCAATAACGATGGAACTTCTTATGGAATAGATGCTTCTGGATGTGTAAAAAACAGCCCACACGATGTATGGCATTGTCCATATTTATAGAAAGAAGGATATAATGGCTGAATTTAAATCAAAAAAATCTATAATTTTATTCCTCATATTGATGCCCTTATGCTCTATATTAATTGATGGCATAATCCTTTATGCTACCGGCCACCAAGCTGGATGGTGGATTGCCCAAGTGATATCTGGGATTTTTTAATAGTTATTTAACCACAATTAACCTAGCTAGATAATTTGTGAATCTCAAATTTTTATAGCCCCTTAGAACCTTAACTTCAAAGTTAATATTCTGGGGGCTTTTAAAGTTGCTTTATAATCTCTTCCTTATTTATAATATAAATATTCCTACCATCTATCTCTATCAAATCACTATCGACCATATTGGATAGTTCTCTTGATAAGGAAGGTCTAGTTACAGATAGATAATCTGCTAGCTCTTCCCTGGTCATAGTAAGGTCTACCTTGTTATTAATTTCATTTTCAAGGAGGACCTTGGAAATTTTTTGTCTGAGACTTTGAGAAGAGCTTATTTGGTTTTTCTTGGATAAGCTTAGGGTCTTTCTTGCCAAAAGGTCAATAAAATCTAAAAGCAAAGTCCTAGGACTAGCCTCGATAATCTTTTTAAAATCCCTAATGATTATAATCTTGCTATCAACCATCGCCTCTCCATAGAAGTCAAAGGGTAAGTTTAGGTAGACATATATTTCTCCAAATACCATAGGCTTATCCAAGCTTTCCAAGATAAATCTCTTGCCCTTAGAATCTATATTATAAATAGCAATCTTCCCTTCACGCAAGTAAAAAAGGTCTTTTGTTATATCTCCCCAGTTAAAGATGGTCTCGCCCTTTTTGTAGGTCCTCTCTTCAAAGCTCACATCTTTGCTTAATCTCACCAAGTCTTCTTCTGATAAATTTTTAAATAAGTCAATTTCCCTAAGATCCATACTAGCTCCTTGTTAATATTATACAGGATTTTTTAAACGAGGACATATTATTATATTTCTAAGGAGATAGGTCAAAAAAAGACCAAGCCCACTCCTTTAATTAAAGGTTAGGCATTGGTCTATCTAATATCTTTTAAATTTCTCTCTACTAAATTAATTACACATCTCTTTTAAGTCCTCATCGACACTTTTGTTTGGGCTTAAGTTAAAGTTATCTACCAAAAATTTTACTACTGTATCTGATAGGAAGGCAGGTAGGCTTGGTCCTAGGTGAATGTTTTTTACTCCAAGGCTTAATAGGCTTAGTAGGACTATGACTGCCTTTTGTTCGTACCAGGCTATGTTGTATTCTATTGGCAGGTCATTTATATCATCTAGGCCAAAGGCGTCTTTTAGGGCTATGGCGATTTGCACTAGGGAATATGAATCGTTACATTGACCTGCATCTAGGACCCTTGGTATTCCATTTATATCCCCAAGACCTAGCTTGTTGTACCTGTATTTTGCACAGCCTGCAGTAAGAATTACATAGTCTTTTGGTAGGGCCTTGGCAAAGTCTGTGTAGTAGGACCTATCTTTATTTCTTCCATCACAGCCAGCCATTACAACAAATTTTTTGATATTGCCAGCCTTGACCTCCCTGACAATTTTATCTGCCAAGGCCAATGTTTGTTCGTGGGCAAAGCCTCCTACTACTTTTATATCTTCAAGCTTATCTGGGGCCTTGCAAGTCTTTGCAAGTTCAATTATTTGACTAAAGTCCTTGTTACCATCCTCATCTTCACTAATATGGACTACTCCTGGATAGCCTGCATTTCCTGTTGTAAACATCCTATCCCTGTAGGTATTTGTTGACTTCATTGGAATTATGCAATTGGTTGTCATTAGGATCGGCCCATTAAAGTGTTCGAATTCTTCATTTTGCTTCCACCAACTATTGCCGTAGTTGCCATGGAGGTGGTCATACTTTTTGAATTCAGGGTAATAGTTGGCAGGGAGCATCTCTGAGTGGGTATAGATTTCTATACCAGCATCCTTACTTTGTTCTAGCAAGGTCCTCATATCTTTTAGGTCATGGCCTGATATCAGTATTCCCGGCTTATCCCCTACTCCATAGTTTACTTCTGTTATCTCCGGACTACCAAAAGATTCTCTGTTCGCCTTATCAAGTAATTCCATGGCCTTTATACCAAAGGATCCTGTTTCTAACACTAAATCTATTAACTCATCTAAGGATAAGTTTTTGGTGGTTGCTTCTAGGCTCTTAGTAATGAATTCATCTATGCTTCTATCCCTATAACCCAAGACATTGGCGTGGTGGTTATAGGCTGCCATCCCCTTTAGCCCATAGGTTATTAGTTCTTTTAGGCTTCTCTCATCTTCCTTTATTATATTTAATATGCCAACCTCTATGGCTTTTTTCATTAGCTCCTCATCATCCGCAGAATTAAAATTAGCACCTTCTGATAGGTTACCAAGGTTATTTTTTCCTAGCAAGTCTTCTTTCATCCTAATGGTTTCTTTAACTGCTTCTAGGATAAAATCCTTATCAAAGTTTGCATTAGTTATAGATATAAATAGGTTGTTAGAAATCCTATCGTAATATTTATCTTCGATATCATTAGACTTATTTATGACCTCGCTTAGGCCCTTGCTAACATATATTAAAAGGTCTTGAATATTGGCAGTAACTTCGTCCTTGCCACAAACTCCCCTCTTGGTACATCCTTTATTATTTGCTGTTTCTTGACATTGATAACAAAACATTATTTACTCCTTTTCTTTTCTTTCCTTTATTTTATAAAAATAATAAGCTTTAGTCTGTAACATATGTTACGACTATTAATCTTTTCCTTAGCTAGGACTTGTCCCAAAAAGGGTATAGTTTAAATATAAGTAAAGATAAAGTGTAGGAGGTATTATGTCAATATTTGATAAAGTTAAGAATGCTTTTTCTGGATCAAAGGACGAAGAAAACCAAGTAGTCGAAACAGAAAGACATATAGAAGAAACAATCGTGGCACCTATAGATGGTGAAGTAAGGGATATAAAGGAATGTGCTGATGGAGTATTTGCCCAAGAGATTGTGGGCAAGGGAGTTATGATCATTCCAAGTCTTGGCAAGGTATTTGCTCCAGTAGATGGCAAGGTATCAATGATAGCTGAAACAGGACATGCTATTGGTATTACATCTGATTCTGGTCTTGAGATTTTAATCCACATAGGCCTAGATACAGTTGAGCTTCAAGGCAAGCCTTTCACAAGCAAGACTACTATCAATAGTCCAGTCAAGAAGGGGGACCTCCTTATCGAATTTAATATTGATGATATCAAAAATTCAGGCAAGGAAACCCAATCACCAGTTATAATAACCAATACAGATGGTCTAGATATAGAAGCTGTAAAATTCGGACCAATAAGCCACCAAGAAGACCTCTTGAAGGTTTCATCTAATTAAATTTAAACCAGGTTGACTCCTGGTTTTTATAATATTTATATAAACAAAGGAAACTATGAAATTAATAGCAGTTGACCTAGACGGTACACTTTTAAATAGCAAAAATGAATTGACAGACTCCACCAAGGAAGCCTTGATTGATGCAAGAAAGCAAGATTGCAAGGTCGTAATTATTAGCGGAAGGGACTACCACGCCTGCAAGCATATAGGCAAAGCACTCGACTTTGACAAACTTGGTGGGCTAATCTCATCATCCAACGGCGCCAACGTCTACGATATGAAAAATAAAAAATCAATCATCAACCACTACTTGGATAGGGACCTGGCCCAAGAGATGATAGATTATGGCAAGGACTTGGGTCTTGACCTAATAATAAATAAGGACGGGAAAATCTTGGTAGAAAAGGAAGACACCTACTCCCTAGATTTCCTTAGAAAAAAGAACAAGATGGAAGTCGAACTTGTGCCAGACCTTAGTAAGTCCATAGACTTTGGTGTTAACAAGATCCTCTTTTCCAAGGCCCCTCACATCATGGAAACTCAGTCCAAAATCTTCATCGACAAATATAAAGACCTAGTAAATCCAATAAGGTCCATGCCCCAATTCCTAGACATCATGCCAAAGGGGATAAACAAGGGTAGGTCCCTCCTAGAGATCGCAGATTACTACGGGATAGACCACGAGGACACCATAGCCTTCGGTGATGAAATAAACGACATAGAAATGATAAAGGCAGCAGGTAGAGGGATCGCCATGGGTAATGCCAGTGAAATTATCAAGGAAGTCGCAGATAACATCACCCTTACCAACGACCAAGATGGAATAGCCCACTATATAAGAGAAAAAATTATAGGACAATAAATGAAACTTATAGGATTAGACGTTGACGGAACCCTCATCAACACCAAGAAAGAAATTACCCATAGAACTAAAGACAGTCTTATACAAGCTATGAAAGAAGGCCACAAGGTCGCCATAGTTTCTGGTAGACCTACAGCAGGAGTCATAGACCTTGCCAATGACCTAGAATTTGAAAAATATGGAGGTCTCCTATCAAACTTCAACGGAGGAATGATTACCGACTACAAGAGCAAGAAAACCCTAGTCTCCCATAGCTTAGATAGGGACCTTGCCCTAGAAATAATCGACTTTACCAAGGACCTAGATATAGAAATCATGATCCCCCACATGGATAATATTTACACTAGAAAAGCAGGAGAGTACGCAGTAGAAGAAGCCAGATACCTAGGCCTTAACCTAGTAGTTGAAGAAGATCTAGCTAAAATCTTGGACTTTGCTCCAAACAAATTCCTCTTTGCCAAGGACCCTGACAAAATTGACCAAGTCGCTCAGAAAATTTACCATAAATTCGGTGACATAACAGAACAAGTCAAATCATCAAGGTTCTATTATGAAGTCATGCCCAAGGGCCTCAGCAAGGGCAAGAGCCTTATAGAAATAGCTGAGCACTTATCCATCGCACCAGAAAACATAATAGCTTTCGGAGACGAAATGAACGATGCCTCTATGATTGAAATGGCAGGTACAGGAGTAGCTATGGGAAATGCAATAGAACCAATCAAAAAAATAGCAGACTACATCACCCTATCGAACGATGAGGACGGCATAGCCTACTATTTAGAAAAATTTATCTTGGACTAAACTTCTTCATAAGGAAGAGCCCCACTATATCAGCCAAAAGCCAACCAATTGGAATAGAAGTCCAGATGGCAAGAACCCCAATCCTTGGAGCAAGGCCATAGGACAAAAGAACCCTAGTCCCAAGACTAATAATGGTCAAGACAATGGAGATAGATGGCCTCCCAAGGCCCCTATAAAGTCCATAAAACAAAAACAAGAAGCCAATTAGGACATAAAAGGCCCCCTCTATTCTTAGATATGAAGTCCCCATATTAATAACATCAAGGGCATTAGCCTCTACGAAAAGTCCCATCAGACTTGGCGCAAAGGCAAAAACCAAAAGAGATATCGGAAGGCAGATAAAAGTTACATACTTGAAGGCCTTCCTTATTCCACCATTGATCCTAGCAAACTTCTTCGCCCCATAATCTTGGATAATAAAAGTAGAAAAGGCATTACCAAAATCCTGGGCCGGTACATAGGCGATAGTATCAATCTTCACAGCAACGGCAAAGGCCTCAAAAATCGGCTTAGTATAAAGATCTGCATCATCAAAAATTCCACTAGGTAAAGCCATAATTCTAAGAATTTCATCCGTCAAAATAAAGCCACCAAGAGATACGGTCAAACTTACAAGACCTATTAGAAAAAACTCATAAATCGGCTTTATAAGACTATCTCTATCCTTTACCCCATAAAACCCAGAAAAAACAATCCCAGATCCAAGAGCAAGACCGATAATAATAGAATTTACAAAAGTTATGAAGATCCCCCCCCAACATCCCCCTCAGTCATATCAACAGTACTAGACAAATTCCTAAAAACCTTCACTCAAACCTTCCCAAACTTTCTATACTATCCAATCTACTTAAATTAAAAAATCTGCAAGGAAAAATAGCCCCGAGGCAAAGACAATTAAACCTCAGAGTTATTTCAATAATAATTATTTAAATTTTAGCCTTGGTCCGATATCAGTCAAGATCTTCTCCATTACTAGCTATTACCTTCTTATACCAATAAAATGATTTTTTCTTGGACCTTGCTAGACTTCCCTTACCATAATCATCACGATCTACGTATATGAACCCGTATCTTTTGCTCATTTCACCAGTACCAGCTGAAACTAGATCTATAGGACCCCAAGTAGTATATCCTAGTAAGTCAACCCCATCAAGATCTACAGCATCTTTCATAGCCTTGATGTGATCTCTTAGATAATCGATCCTATAGTCATCTTCAACATAGCCATTCTCATCAGGATTATCCTTGGCTCCAAGACCATTTTCCACAACAAACAATGGTTTTTGATACCTATCATATATTTCATTCATTGTTATTCTAAAACCTAGAGGGTCAACTTGCCATCCCCACTCAGTTTTTTCCAAGTAAGGATTTTCAATAGTTTTAATCAGATTAGCTTCATCATAATTTGTAGCATCAGCGCCTATAGCCCTTGTTGTATAATATGAAAAAGATATAAAGTCAACAGTATTTTCTCTTAATATTTTTGCGTCTTCTTCTTTCATTTCAGGCATTATACCAAGTCTTTCATATTCTTTTAATTTATAGTTTGGATAGTAGCCTCTTGCTTGAACATCAACGAAGAAGTAGTTGTCTCTATTTGCCTTTTGGGCTGCAAATATGTCCTCAGGTTTCATACTAGCAGGATAATATTCTCCAGCTGCTAACATACAACCTACTTTAATATCCGGATCAATCTCATGGGCAATCTTTGTAGCATAGGCACTAGCCATAAGTTCATTATGGATAGCTTGTGCTCTTACCTTCTCTACATCCTCTCCATCTTCAAAATATAGACCTGCTCCCATAAAGGATGCTGCCAAAATAACATTAATCTCATTAAATGTGAGATAATATTTAACCTTGCCCTTAAATCTTTCAAATATAGCTCTTACTAGATTTTGATAGAAGTCTACCACCTTCCTATTTCTCCATCCACCATATTCTTTTACAAGATGCATAGGGAAGTCAAAGTGAGTTATAGTAATCAAAGGTTCAATATTGTACTTTAAACATTCATCTATCAAATCTTCATAAAAACTCAAACCTTTTTCGTTAGGAGCTTCCTCATCTCCATTTGGAAATATCCTAGTCCAAGCTATAGAAAACCTATATACCTTAAAGCCCATTTCAGCAAATAAGGCTATATCTCCTTTGTACCTATTATACATATCTATAGACTCTTTTGCTGGGTAAAAATGTTCATCATCAAAATCAAACATTTTCTTCCTACCAATAATAATTTCTTGCCTGTCAGGGCCAACTGGACATAAATCTACATTGGCCAGCCCCCTACCATCAACATCATAAGCTCCCTCGCATTGATTGGCAGCAGTAGCCCCTCCCCACAAGAAATCTTCTCTAAAAGTCATTACTTCCTCCTAAATAAATAAAAAGTTAAATTCTAACAGTCACGCTATTGAAGTTATTAGAATTTAACTTTCAAAATTAATTAAGCATCTATTTTCGCTTGTTTTTCAAGAGCTTTTGCACTTATCTTTATAAATGGTAAGTACAACAATACTCCCAAAATTATTATTACTAGCTGAACTAATACCGCTCTTATATCAGCTCCAGTAGCTAGATAAGCATTTAATAAAGGTGGCGTTGTCCAAGGAACCATAACGGTTACCTTGTTAATAAACCCTATTGCAGTCGCTATATAAGCTATTACAATTCCCATAACTGGTGTTAATACAAACGGAATCATCATAGGTAAGTTAAATACAATTGGGAAACCAAATATTACAGGTTCATTTATATTGAATATTCCTGGTAAAACAGAAAGCCCTGCTATTTGTCTATATTGTTTATTTTTTCTAAAAAAGATAAATAAAGCAATTAATAAGCATATAGTTGATCCTGTTCCACCTATCATTCCAAAAGTAGGTACAAATGTTCCATTGATAATGTGTGGTATCTCTTGACCGCTACTTGCAGCCGCCATATTTTCATTCATATTTACTAAAAGTAAAGGATCAAGTATTGTACCATTAACTACTGTTTGGTGGATTCCAAGGGTGAACAAGAAATTACCGGTACTATATATAAGTAGTGTACCTAAAAGAGAAGTATTTATTTTTCTTAATGGCTCTTGGATAATTGTTGCTATTAAAGTAATTAAATCCTTATCAAATAGGGCAAATAAAGCAAAAGATACCAAAGAAAATATAAGTAGAGTTAATATAGAAGGTATTAAGTTATTGAATGAGTTATTTACGGCTGGTGGAACATCTCCTCCTATATTTATCTTAAGTTGCTTAGTATTAGATAACCTTATGAATACTTCTGTTGCCAAAAGTCCTATTATAATCCCACCGAACATTCCTGTAGTTCCTAAGTTTGTATAGGACAATAATCCAGAAGCTTGAATGTTTTCTTGATTTATTCCTGTTACATCTATTACTTGCGGCATCATAACTATAAGTGCAGCAATAGAAATCATAGAAGCAGCAATCTTATGTTCAAAATTCTTATTTGTAGACAAAGTGTATCCTACCAAACCACAAATTAGTAATCCAGACATATTTAACGTTGCATTTTGAATTGATATAGCCCAATACTGAGCTACTTGTATTTGTGCTTCATTTAAAATTTTAGGTAAAATAACTGAGTTTACCAAAACTGCGATTCCTGCTAAAATAAACAAAGGTAGCATTATAGCAAAAGCATCTCTTAGTGATCTCAAATGAACTTGAGAACCAAACCTCATTGATATTTCTGTAAATTTATCAGTAAATGATTTTGATTTTGTATTTGTCATCTTATTTCTAGGTCCTTTCCGTTAGATTCATATACTTGCTTTATATAATTAAAGCTTTTCTTTTTTATCCTCTTTAGATCTCTCAAATCATGGTTTCCCCTATTTACATACACAGTGCCATATCTCTTTTCCATATTTCCAGATGAAGATAATATATCAATGAGTCCCCATCCTAAATATCCTATGCACTCTACTCCCATATCCATAGCCTTTAGCATAGCTTCTATATGAGATTTGTGGTAACTAATTCTTAAATCATCCTCTATCAGCTCACCTTCCTTGTATTCTTCTCTAATACCAATTCCATTTTCAAAAATAAATAAAGGAAGGTTGCATCTATTATATATATCAAGCATAGATATTAATAGACCATCAGGATCAATTTCCCAATTCCACTCACTTCTATCAAGATATTGATTATCAACCATAGATGAAGTGTCAAAAGGATCATAATCATGTCCCATATATTTTATAGTTTGAGATTGATAGTAAGAAAAAGCAATGAAGTCACTTTTCATTCCGTTTATCAACTCTATTTCATCGTCTGACTTATCTAAAATTACTTCACGATTTTCTAAGTATTTATCGAATGTTTTTAAATATCCCTTGCCATTAAAAATATCTAAATACAATTTATTTGAAAAATCATCGTAAATATTTCTTAAATAAGTGTCCTCTGGTTTTGAAGAACTTGGATAAAAAGTAGAGTAGGCTAACATTCCACCAATTTTAAGATCTTCATATTTTTCGTGTATATATTTTTCTACCTTTGCATGAGCAAGAAAAGTATTGAATTGTATTTGATATAAATTGGTTAAATTTTCCTCTTTATTACTTCTAGCTATAAGAAAAGCACCAGTTGTAGAATATAAGTTATGTTCATTGAAAGTTATCCAATATTTAACTTTCTCATGATATCTATCAATTACAATTTTTGCAAATTTAAAGAAATAATCCACCACTTCTTTTGATGAAAATCCGTTATATTCTTCACTAAGTTTTAACGGCATATCAAAATGGTATAAACAAATAATAGGCTCTATGTGATTCTCTATTAAACAATTTATCAACCTATCATAAAATTGTAATCCCTTTTCATTTATTTTACCAAATCCATCTGACAAAACTCTTGACCATGATACTTGAAATCTATAGGCATTTACTCCCATTTCTTTCATTAATTCTATATCTTCTTGGTATCTGTTATATTCATCAATAGCCACCTTCCAATCACTTGTATTTTCAGTGGCCTCTCTTATATCATAAACAGATTTTCCTTTACCATCAATATTGTATCCACCTTCAGTTTGCATTGAAGATGTTGAATTTCCCCACATAAATTTCTTATTCATTTATATATCCTAATTAAATATTTTCAGTTATTATATCCTGCATATTCTTAACTCCCATAGGTGTTGGCGCATAAGCATTAAATGGTATTTGAGCTATCTTTTTACCTGTTTCATCTGCTCTTTTTTTATAGTCATCATACAACATCCTTATTTGGGGGCTAACTAATATCATTTCATAAGTATCAGAAGTAAAAATATTTTCGCTATTTCCACTTGTTGTTGCATCAACCTTGATATCAATTCCTTCTTTTTCTAAACTTTCACTTACTTTTTTAGCCATCAAGGAACTTGACATTCCTGCATTACATATTAAAATAACTTTTCTCATTACTTTCCCTCCATCTTACTTAATTTCTCATATAAGTTCATAAATCTCTTAGCATTTTCCATTGCTGTTATAGCCATTGTTAGGTGATCTTGGGCGTGAATTAGGATTATATTTATTTCATTCTTTTCTCTATTAGCTTCTGCTGTTAGTAAATCTGTTTGAATTTGATGGCAAGCTAAGAATTCTTCATTTGCCTTATCTAAAGATTCCTTAGCTCCTTCAAAATCATATTTTTCAGCCTTATCCATTGCTTCACTTGATAGACTTCTGGATTCTCCAGCATGAACTATTATCTGAAAAGCAATTTCATATAGTTTTTCACTATCCATCTTCTTATCCTCCCAAAAATATTCTCTTAAACTCTTCTATATTTTTTGATTTTTTAGCTTTTTCTACTTGACTATCTTTATTTAAGAATTCTCCTAATTTTTCATAATAAGCATTCATTTCTCCAATTTCATCTCCTACAAATAAGGAGTAGATCAAGCTTACCTTTTCGGCTTGCCAGTCTATAGGATTTTTAGGAATTAATACTATTGAAAAGCTGTCCGTATCTACATTGTTTAGGATATGTGGTAAAGCCACGTTGTTATAGGCTGTAAAGGACATTTTTTCTCTTTCTCTAAATTGTTTTAGTATTTCTCCAGCATCCAAGTTGGCTTTGCTCGATGCTATTTCTGCTATGAATTCTAAAGTCTTTTCTTTGTTTTCTAAATTACAGTCTTTGATAAAGATAGAATTTTCAAATATTTTATCAATTTCTCTCCTAGCATTTTCATTAATAATACTATCAATGTTGTCGAAGTCTCTTTGTTTAAATATTACATCTACATAGACGATAGCTGTACTTGTATTAGCTTTTATGTCAACAGATGACACAATAAAGTCAAAGCTATCAAGGTCTACCTTATCGATATTATTTAAATCAATGAGGGTTAGTTTGTTGATTTGATCTTTATACTTTTTTTCTATCTGGGTCTTCATTATTTGAGCTGAGGAATTGCCAGAGCCGCATACTACTAGGATGTTCCTCTTTTCATTTAGTGGACTTTCCATAGCTGATGCAAAATGAAGGGCTAGGTAGCCAATTTCATCATCTGGAAGGTTGGATTTGTAAATCTTAGTTAAAGGTCTACTTGCTATTGTTGCCAACATAAAGGCTATTTGATTGTTTTTGATATCATCCATAATCGGATTTTTCATTGGCATGCCATAACGCAGCCTCTCAATCAAGGGACCCAAATGCAAGGATAGGGCAAAAAACAAATCAATGTTAGACCTAAAATCATATTTTGTAACCTTGTAGACTTCATCAATCATTTTTTGAGCTAGAGATGATACTTCAGGAGAAACTTTCTCATAGTTGGTTACGGCATTTTTTGTAATCAAATGCATTGTTAAGTAGAGAATTTCATCTCTAGGAAATTCTACATCAATATTTTTACTTAATTCATCTACCACAATTTTTGCTATATTAAATTCATCATAAGTTATTATCCTATTTGATATATCCTCGGATATTTTAATAAATTTACCATCTCTTATTCTAAGTATGGATATATAAATATGGATTACTAGGTTTTTGAAGTTAACATAGGGTAGATAATAGGATTCTGGAAATTTTATATTAGAAATTATATCTTGTATCTTATAAAAAAGGTCCTCATCCTCATCCTTAGCAAAAATCTCTGCGTCTTCTCCTATTTCATTTCTTATTGCAAGTCTTATGGCTTTCTCATCACCAGATATTTTCATTCCATAGTAGGGTTTACTAATAAGTTTTATATTATATTCACTTAGAAGCTTTCTTACTTTTTTTATATCTTTATTGATTTGAGAAAGTGAAACATAAAACATATCCGCTAATTCTTGTTGCTTAATATAAGAATTAGAAAACAGAAGGAGTTTTAATATACTCTCTATTCTAAATTCTTTATTAGGATTTTCTTGATGAAAATATGCGTATTTGAACCAGTCGTGTTTCAGGAATTCTTTGAACATATCCTCATCGTATATCTTAAATATATAACCTTTTCCTGTTTCTGATTTTACTATCGCCCCCTTATCTTTTATGTAGGAATTTAAAATCCCTATTTCTTTTTGAATGGTCTTTGAACTAAGTTCTAAATTATCTCCAATTTCTTGTGATGTATGAAAGCCATAGTCACTTGTTAGAAAATCAAATATTTCCTTAATTCTTGTCTCAATCATATAATCACCCTTAATAATAAGTATAATAAATTCTTATGAAACCTCAACACAAACATTTTCCTTAACTTCTATATATCACTTGTTAGGAATTTTATTATATTATTTTAAGCAATATCTATCCACTATCTTATACATTGCAAATATCCATATCTTTTGTATACTATTAATGATATAAAATATAAGGAGGGATTTTGTGAATTGTATTATTGCCCAATCTGGTGGGCCTACTTCTGTTATTAATTCATCATTAGCTGGTGCTATTAAGGCGGCTATTGATTTTGGTTATGAGCATATTTACCTTAGTCTCCATGGAATTGAGGGAATTTTGAAGGTCGATTTTAGGGAAGTTGATAAGGATAAGTTTGATGGGATTATTGATAGGCTAAAGTCTAGGCCTTCTTCTATCCTGGGATCTTGTAGGTATAAGTTGGCTGATGATTTTGATGATCCATCTTACGAGAAGATTTTTGCTAATCTAAAGTCACTAAATATTGATACCTTTGTTTATATAGGTGGTAATGACTCTATGGATACTGTTACCAAGCTTAATTCTTATATGGAGGAGAAGGCTATTACAGGGATTAATGTTGTAGGTTGCCCTAAGACTATTGACAATGATCTTAATGGGATGGATCATTCTCCAGGTTTTCCTTCTGCTGCCAAGTTTATTGCCACTACTCTAAGGACCTTGAGGACTGATGTGGATATTTATGATCTTAAATCTGTCACAGTCGTTGAAATTATGGGCCGCCATGCAGGCTGGCTGGCTGGATCTTCTCTAGTAGCCAATTATGATTACCCAAAAGACCTTGTAAATTTGGTCTATCTTCCTGAGATGGATAAGTCTATAGATGAGATGATGGATGAGATAAGTGAGAAATTAGCTCATGAGAATAATCTTATTATCGCCCTAGCTGAAGGCTTTAGGGATAGGGATCTTGCCCTTGACAAGATTATGTTTGACCATGCCAAAGACGGTTTTGCCCATCCTATAGTAAGTGGTGTCGGTATAAGGCTTGCTGATTATATCAGAAATAATCTCGGCATCAAGTCCCGTTGTGTTGAATTAAATATCCCTCAAAGGACTTCTGCTATTATTAGTAGGGTTGATGCTGATGAGGCCTTTAATCTTGGCTATAGGGCTATGAAGCTTGGTAGGGATAGGACTGATTTGGTTCCAGTTTTGAGAAGAAAGTCAAGCGATCCTTATGAAGTTTTCTATACAGAGGTTAAGCCATCAACCATAGCCAACAAGGAGATGAAGATCCCAGAGGCTTGGCTTAAGGATTTTGAGACCCTAGAAGCTAATATGATTTCTTATACTCTTCCCCTAATCCAAGGAGAAGTTGACCAAGTTTACGAAGATGGTATGCCTGTCTTTGTAGACCTTGACGTCTTTATTAAGTAAGAATTTATAAGACTAGAAAAATGGACCAGTAGAATCCACTCGGATCTTTCTACCAGCCCATTACTAGTCTTTTTTATTTAACTATTACAGCTATTCCATCAGGTATTACTGTAACTATTGAGTCCTTACCCATTATTTCATCTGCCTTTTCCATAGCTTCATCTAGGCTCTTAGCTGGAATGAAGTGGAAATCTTCTAGGATCTTGCTATCGTAATCTGATACAAAGATTACTGCCTTAGCCTTTAGGAGAATTCTACATAGGATTTGTGATTCCCATTGATCAGGAATAGTTTCGATTTTTGGAGTGTCTAAGAATTTTTGGTAGAGTTTTTCTACATCTGGCTCTTCTATGAAGGCATTGTAGAAAGCATCTCCACCTGTACCATCTCCAGCCTTACTAGCTACTATGATTACACCGCCATCTTTGAGGCTGGCTTCTGCTGCAGTCATAGATTTTACAGTTTGATAGATGTTTTGATCTAGTGGATAGCCACCGTTGGATGTGATAACTATGTCTGCTTCTTTCTTGTCAACGCCTGCCTTATCCTTTAGCCAATCTGTACCTACTTGGTGGGCCTTTTCAAGGTCACCTGCTACTGCATAGATTATTTTCTTTTCAGAATTTATTACTACATTTACGATATATTCAAGACCTAGGGCCTTGGCAGCTGCTACCATGTCTACGTGGATAGGATTATTATCAAGGTTACCAGTTCTTGCGTATTGGCTATTGATAAACTCTGCATTGTGGTTATACATTACTGCCTTTCTTGAACAACATCCTGGGAACACGCTCTTTCTTCCACCAGAAAATCCTGCAAAGAAGTGAGGTTCTATAAAGCCCTCTGCTACTAGGAGATCAGCTTCTGCTGCTAGTTTATTTACAACTATATCTCCACCTGAAGGAAGTTTTTCGTCAAGGGTAACTAGCATTGACTCGTCATCACAGTCGTGGATATAGATATTTTCATTATTATATATTTCTTCTCCAAGCTTGTTAACTAGCTCTTCCTTAGAAGAATTTCTGTGGCAACCTGTTGCAACTAATAGGGTAATGTCAGCATCAGGGTTTCCTTCTCTAATTTCTTCTAGCATAGGAGGCAAGATAAACTTGCTTGGTACTGGCCTAGTATGGTCGCTTATTAATATAACTACCTTGTCCTTGCCAACAGCAAGATCTTTTAGTTTAGGAGATTCGATAGGGTTCTCCATGGCCTTTTTTACAAGAGTCGCTTGGTCATCTGTTGGGGTGTACTCTTCCAAGTGACTGGTTAAAATCCCTAAAATTCTACTATCATCGATTTCAGTTTCTTGATAAGTTTTGTCGTATGGTACTTTTATATTCATATAAACTCCTTCTGCCCTCCTTCATGAAAAGCTTTTTCTTGTTTTTATTATACAAAGCCGGGTCGATTTTTTCAAATTTTTTATTAACTTTATTAGATACTTTATCTTCCCTTGATTGTAATCTTTCTAATATTTTTCATATTTTCAGAGATTATAAATATATATAAGTCCTTTTCACTTCTAATGCTAGTTGCAATAGCTCCGTCTTTTTCTTCTATTTGATAATCATTTATAACTTCTTTTATTTCTATAGAATCTTCTTCTAGCAAATCTTTTCTTAGCTCTTTTCCATTTATCCTAATAGAAGAAAGGTCGGTGGTTTCTGATACAGTCGATGTTAGCTTGATAGATCGTATCTTTAAATTATCTATTTTACTCATATCTCCTACAATTTTTATAAAAGTCGCCTTAAATTGGTTAAATTCATAAATTGTTTTTTCTTCAAGGGTCATTTTATTTTTATAGAAAATTTCACGATAAGAGGAATCATCTTCTGATATAAAAAACCTATATACTTGGTCTTGACTAAGGATTTCTATATCACCGATTAGCTGTTGGGTGTCAAAATAATAAACAATCTCACCCTCTTCTAATCTTTTCCCCAAAGCAAAATCTTCTATATAGGCACCTTTTTTGTAAGTTTCTTCTATAACTTTGAGTTTTAATGTAAGAGGAAGTTTTAAATTAAAGTCTTCTACATGAGCTCTTATATTAAGCTCTCCTTTTTCCCAAAGCTCATCTATAGAAAAATTATCATAAAAAACTTTCGATCCTGTAGGCAATATTTGACCCTTATTGTCTATAAGAGAAGTTTGCTTAGGTAAAATCAAATCCTCATAAGGGTAAATATTTTTGGTTAAATTCAAAGCTTCTAACCTATATGACCTATCCTTTAAATTATTTAATATTTTATTCTTAAGTAAGCTAGGCCCTTCTACTTTATCATATGTTCCTATCTTCTTTTTAAATGAATTTTCTAAGTTTATCCTAGTTTCTCCAAGGTCTTTGTTTTTTGCAGTAATCTCTATAGGTCCTGACTTCAAGGCCCTTACTACAAGCAAAAGTCTTCCTCCATAGGCTTTCTTATGGTCTGTCAAAAAATCACTAAAATCGCTTTGTAAGCCATTATCAAGGGCTAGTATCTCCGCATTTGGCGAAACTTCTATATGAATTTCATCATCCCTGCTATCGAGTATATCCCCCCTAGTATCTACTATATCAATGCTTATAAAGTTAATATTATCATAGCCATCTCCCATATTTTCATAATAAGGACTTAAGCTAAGTCTAGGAGCATCTTTGATACTTGTTATAAAATTTCTTCCTATAGTATTTTTTATTACATGGCCATCATTATCATAGGATATGGCCTTTATTGCCCCTTCTTTAAAAGGAATTTCCCAGGTCATAACTAAAGATTCATATCCTTTTTTTCCACAAACTTTCCTATAAGTATGGCCTGCCTTAGTTTTAATTTCTTCTAGGCTTTGTTTTCCCAAAGACTTCTCTTTTCCCTTTTCATCAATGAAAATAAGTTCTACCTGATGGGCATTTGTATAGACTGTAATAGGAATATCTCCCCCTATTTTTTCCATATCCTCTTTGTTATAGCTAGGAAGAATATGTGTTGTTATATCCTTATCATTCCATTGGGACCTATAAAAATAATATGAGTCCTTGGCAAAGCCTGCTAAATCAATTATTCCAAAGAAAGAAGACCTAGGAGCAGGGCTCCCATAAAAATACCCCCTGGTTATTCCATTGTATGGTGTTGGCTCTCCTAGATAATCAAATCCTGTCCATACAGCCTCTCCTGCAACAAAGTCCCTTTTAATAACATCATACCAAGCCTCGCTCGCATAGTCTCCCCAGCCTACAGTAGACTTATCAAAAGAAGTTAATCTCATGTCTTCAGATAAATCCCCATCTATCCTATCATAGGTTGCTCTAGAGTTTACAGAGGATACTGATTCGGATTGCCATAAAATCCAGTCAGGATGATCCTTATGAATTTTATCATACTTAGCACCATTACAATAATTAAGGCCAACAATAGCCCCTTCTTTAGTTAGATAATCTTCCATCTTGACAAATATCGGATCATAGCCATCTCTTAGGCTATTATCTCCCAAGGTCAAGATCCTATTCTTATCAATCTGTTTAGAGAAAGTCAATAGATCTTCTAGAATATTTGGATATATAGACCTTTTGGCCTGGTTAGTTCCACACAAGATTTCATTTCCTAAAGAATAGGCTATAATTGATGGATCATTATAGTCTCTTTTTAGAGTTTCCCTTAAATCATATTGGGCCCAGGTCATATCTTCACTTGAAAACATAAGCTGACTTTGACCAATTTTTTTATCGAAGAACCTAGAATAATCGTTATAATCATTATTTTTATCTAAAATCCAACCATCAAATATTTCTTCTATAAGAAGGAAGCCTAGCCTATTAGCAAGGTCTATAAATTTTCTTGAAGCTGGATTGTGAGTTACCCTAATAGCGTTTGTTCCCATATCTTTTAGGATATTAAGCTTTCTTTCGCTTGCTCGGTAGAAGTCTCTAGCCCCCAAAGCCCCATTATCATGATGGAGACATACTGCCTTTAACTTCATATTTTCACCATTTAGACTAAAGCCAGTATCCTTATCAAATTTATAATATCTAAAGCCATAAGGAGTTTGTATGGTATCTAGGACTTTATCCTTTTCTTTTATAGAAGATACCAGCCTATATAAATTAGGATTATCCACATCCCAAAGCTTAGGATAAGAAATTTTAAATTCTTGGATGAATTTTTTTGTTAGATTATTATCAATTATAAGTTTGTCACTTTCGTAAGATTTAATGAACTTATCTTCAAAATATAGGTCATGACTTATAGTAAATTCTCGTCTTATAGGTGATTTGTTTATTATCTTACTTGAAATTTTTATGCTAACTTCAGAATCTCTATCTTCTAAATTAGAAGTGTCTATCCTTAAGCCATAAAGGTCAAAGGCCAAATCTTCTGTTATTATAAGTTTAGCAGACCTATAGATACCAGAGCCTGAATACCACCTTGAAGTAGGAACGGGGTTATCAACCCTAATAGCTAAGGTGTTGGGCTTATCTATATACAAGTAGGAGCTTATATCAAAAGCAATTGGTGTATAACCATGGTGATGACTGCCTAGATATTTACCATTTATATAAAAATCGCTATCACAGTAGATTCCATCAAAATATAAAATATATCTTTTCGCCTCACCTACTATGAATTTTTTCCTATAAAGTCCCACCCCTCCAAGTTTATAAGCACTTTGAGCTTCTCCAGCCTCGCAGTAGGGTCTACTTATAGAATAATCATGGGGTAAATCGATATCTTGCCAAGATGAATCATCAAAAGCCGTTTCAAAAAATCCTGGAGCATCCCCTAAAGAAAATTGCCACAAGTGGTCAAAGTCATATGACCTCTGACCTACGCCTACATATTCTACTTTCCTAATTTCACTATTTATTTTCATGACCATCCTCTCTTATTTCAGGTAGAAGATTTAAGCTAAATTTAAGTTCTCTTGATTTTATTAAATCCTTATGACTTATCCTAGTTTGCCTATATTTTTTACCATCTAGGCTTATACTACCCACAAATTTCTTATGAGGATAGTTTTCTTCTACCCTTATTGTTAACTTATTGTCATTATAAAGATTAACCTCCATCTTGTCAAAAAGGCCTATACCAAGCTCATAGAAGCCACTTCCAGGACTTAGTGGGTAAATTCCCATAGCTGATAAGATATACCAAGCTGCCATAGACCCATTATCCTCATCACCAGGAAAGGCTCTAAAGTCATAAGAAAAATAATTTAACAGTAAATTTTTCACTAGGTATTGGCTCTTCCAAGCCTTACCCACCAAATTATACATATAAGGAAGGTGGAAAGATGGTTGGTTATAAATTGACATTTGCCCAAAATGAGAATCCTTCATTTCGACCATCTCATGGATATCTTCCTTGTAGGCTCCTACTTTATAGGCCGAGTCCATATTTGATAGCCTATCAAGTCTTCTTTCAAAAGCTTCTTTTGAAGTAAAAAGTTCTATTAATTTATCATAATCATTGTAGGTATTATAAGAATTTTGGTAGGCTGAGCCTTCTGTATAAGGAGAGCCCCAGGCTAGAGGATCAAAATCTTTTTGAAAATTCCCATCCTTATCCTTGGCTAGTAAAAACTTAGTTTTTTTATCAAAAAGCTTAGTCCAAGTATGGGAATAATCCCTATACCTATCCCTTATCTCATCTTCGCCTAAGATATCACACACTACTGATATAGAATAATCAGAAAGGCAATTATCTAGACTTTGATTTACTGATTCATAGTAATTACTAGGTATGTATCCTAGGTCCCTAAAGATTTTGCTGGCTAACCTTCCATATTTTCCCTTAGGATCTTCTTTGTTTGAAGTCTCTATCATGGCAGACAAAAAGTCCCTTGCCTTGTCAAGTCCGATACCCTTAGATAAGCTATCTGCTATAATATTATCAACTAAAGTTCCTGGCATCATACCTCTTTCATCAGGTGATAGCCACTTAGGAAGATAAGTTGTTTCCTTGTAGAAATTTAAAATCCCTTCCAAAATATCTTCTAAATCTTTCTTAGCTATAAGGCTTAAAAGTGGAAAGAGAGTTTTTTGTCCATCCCAGAAACCGATATTAGTAAAATATTTTCCCTCATATACTTTCCTATCCTTGGTATTATAGTGGTAGGCCTTACCAGTCTCATCCACTTCATAAAATTTCATAGGGAACAAAAATGCCCTATATACACAGTGGTAAAAAAACTTCACTTGGTCTTCTCTATTATAGGGATCATATTTGGAGAAGTTATCACTGTACGCCTTATTTTCTATCTTAAATATATCAAAATACTTATCCCAAGCCTTTTTACTCGCAGTAATCATCTCTTCTAGGTTATCTGGGCTTTTGTAATAATTATAGGCTGCCATCTTATTTGATATGAAAGATGTAGCAGCTTTTAGCTTTAAATTTTTACTAGAAGTTAGGATATAATAACCATCTCCCTCTTTTTTTAAATCGAAATTTTTATCCAAGCTCATTTTAATATACATGGTTAGCTTATCATCTTCACACTCTGTAAAATTTATTACTTTGCCATAGATATAATTTCCCTTTTTTTCTAAACTAAGACCCTCGGCTCCTAGTCTAATCTTGCCATTAGCCTTGCTATTTAGACTTATGATAAAAGATTCTTCATATCCGCTAAAAGTTAGCTTATCTCCATTTTCATAATTTAAAATAGAAAAATTCGGCCTCAAGATAGACTCTCCCACCTCGTATCTTACATATTCATTTTCTGAGAAGGGTAATATTTCTAGATAAGAAAAATCTCCCATCCAAGGACTTGGCTGGTGGGTTAATCTTAAGCAAAGAAGTCTCCTATCATTTGGATTAAAGAAAAAAGAAGAATCTTCTCTACTTTTTAAAGTTAGATAATTATTGCCATGGGGGCTTCCTACCAAGGGCAGGGTATTCCCATTAGAAAATTCTCTAGTTGAATCACTTCCAAGTCTTATATCTGTATATCTCTTATCCTTTAAAGTATCCTCTATTATACCCATCTTCTACCTTCCAAATAAATTTTGCTATACTTATAGATTAACTCTTTCATAGCTGTGACATCTTTTATTATCATAGACCTTGCCCTATCATCACTTATCCTGGCCTTATATTCATTTTCAAATGAT
Organism: Anaerococcus sp. AGMB09787; assembly: GCF_022808955.1. Lineage (GTDB taxonomy): Bacteria > Bacillota > Clostridia > Tissierellales > Peptoniphilaceae > Anaerococcus. The sequence continues at coordinate 158,019 of NZ_JAKZEY010000001.1, read as the reverse complement.
TCTGGTATAGTAAAGGCTCCAAATTGTGAGATAAAATCTTGCCTATCTTTTTCCTTTAAATTCTTCTTTAAAAAATCTATCTTGTCTATTATTTCTAGACCCTCTGCCAAAGACTCAAGCCTAACAGAGCTTGCTGGTCTCTTATCTTTCTTTATATCCTTGCTAGGATAGATAAGGGAAGTATCCCCCGACTCAAAATAATAAAAAGATAAGTCTGACCTAGGATCTTTTACATAAGCGTCCAAGGCCCACCTGAGGAAGCCATCAAAGCCATTTAAGTAAGCATAAATAATTACAAATATCGCCTCATATGAATCTGAATAGATAAAGGTATTTGGATATATACCGCAACAAATATATAAGCTAGTATATAGGCCAACTTCTTTTCTTTCTTTAACATAAGATAGGCAATCGTAATTTATACTTGGCAAGTCAAAGGAGATTTCATCAACCTTGTTATATAGGCTAATATTTTTCTTATCAAAGGATGTTTGGTAGGCAACTTTAAAACTTTTCCCATCTTTATTCTTATATGGTTGCAAAAAATCTAAAGCTTCTTTTACTTGACCTACTTTCCTCTCATCAATTGCTATGTAGGTTCTATCAAAGAGATTTTTTGAATCGAGATGAGCTATAAAATCTCTTAAGAACTTATGCCAAAAATCCCTATCAAAGCCTTCTTTGTCCCAAGGTATGAGAGAAAAAGCATATATTTTCTTAAACTTATCTATCCCTAAATTTACATAAGAATCAAAATGTTCATAATTAAAGCTTAAGTCCTCATGACTTATCCTTACCATAGATGGATATGGATCATAAGTCTGATGGTCCCAAGGCTCATCGATTATACTTGTAGTTAGGGTATCTCCCCTATAAGCCTTATATAAATTAAAAACTTCGCTTAAAATTTCCTTGTGGTCTTCCTTAAAAAAATTTTCATCAGAGATTTCATAATACCTAGCCTCAGAGTATGGGTACTGCCAAAGATTTAAATCAAAATCTGCTCTAGTCTTATCTATTGGTAAGATTTCAAAGGATAAGTCCACTTTTAAGCTCTTATTTAGATAATCTATAAAAAGACTTCCTTTATATACCCCTTTGTCTTCTAAGGATGTTGTAATATAAAGATAAAAATAATTTATAGACTCTCCCTCAAGCCTTAGTGAATTTTCATATTCTATTAGGTCGAAAGCTTCTATTTTAGGGAAATTCTTATCTCCATCTTTGCTAAAAGATCTCCCTATATGTCCCCTTACCTTCTTAATTGTTCTAACTTCTAGCCTATCTTGTTTAATTATAAGATTGTTGGATAAAAAATCGCTAGTCCTTATATTTATATCTATAGGATAAGGTTTCTTATTTGATATTCCATATTTAATAATAAGCTTATCTCCCCTATAAGCGTAGGAGCTAATATTGCTTTCATCTATTTTAAAGTCCTGTACGGATCTTGTTTGTAAAATAAGTAAGTCATCATTTTCAAATATCATAAGTCCTCCTTAGTAATATTGTACAAAAAAAGGCTTTCTTAGCAAAGAATTTCTAACTGGCTAAGTATTTGATTTTTAATATACTATATATGAGTTTTTAAGCACTTTAAATAAAGGACTTTATGTGCTATAATCAAGGTATTCAAGACATAGGGGGAAGTATGAATATAATTATAGTCGGTGCAGGTATAATAGGCTCCTACCTAACAAGCCAACTGGCCGAAGAAGACCACAATATCCTAGTTATAGAAAAAGATAAAGATATATTAGATAGACTACTAGCTGTAAATGATGTGATGGGAATTTTGGGAGATGGAACCGATCCTAAAATCTTAAAGGAAGCTAATATCAAAAACTGCGATATCTTCGTAGCCCTTACCCTAGAAGATGACATCAATATTATAGCCTCAGTTATGGCCAAGAACCTTGGTGCTAGATATACCATAGCCAGGGTAAGGGAACCAAAATATACCAATGATGTCGAATTCATGAGATCATCCATGGGCGTTGATAATATTATCAATCCTGAATACTATGCTGCCAAGGAAATTCAAAGGACCCTCAAATACCCTAAGTCCCACAGCGTAGATTCCTTCTTCCATGGTGCAGTTAATATGATCCAGCTTGAGATCAAGAAAGACTCCGCTATGCTAAATAAGTCCTTGATGCAACTTTCTATGGAAGGCTACCTCAAGGATGCACTAATTTGTATAGCAAGGTACAAGGACAATATATTTATCCCCGCAGGTAATCATGTTCTTAAAGAAGGTGAGTTTGTCCATATTGCAGCAAATAAATCAGTCCTTAGTAGGATTTATAAGTCTGAAGTAGGAGATGAGGGGTCTATAAAAAAAGTAATGATCATAGGGGCATCCAGGATTTCCTACTACCTTACCAATTTGTTACTAGAGAGAAATTTTGAAGTTACCATTATGGAGATTAACAAGGAAACTGCAATTTCTATCCAAGAGGCCTTCCCAAAGGCTGTAGTTATCAATACTGACGGAGCAAATCCTGATGTCCTTACAGAAGAGAGGGTTACATCCTACGATGCAGTAATCGCCCTTACTCCAACTGACGAAGAGAATATTCTCATCTCCCTTCTAGCCAAGAGACTGGGTATCAGTAATATAATAACCAAGGTAGATAATACCAAGCTTCTTAAGATTACCGGCCTACTAAATATTGACGATGCCATTACCAGTAAGCGTGCTGCCAGCGACTTTGTCCTAAGACTAGTTAGAAGCAAGGAAAATGCTAACGGCTTTTCCATCAAAAACCTATACAGACTAGAAGATGAAAATGTAGAGGCTATAGAATTTAATATCATAGAAGATAGCAAGATTATAGGCAAAAAATTAAAGGACCTTCCTATAAAGAAGAACACCCTAGTAGCCTACATCAAGGATGGCCCTTATGGCAAGATTTCCATAGCCAACGGTAATTCTACTATCAAGATCGGCGATAGGGTCCTAGTTATGACAACCAACAAGGATTTCTCTGAAATTGATAATATATTGGAGGAAGAATGAATACAGGTATTATAAAATATACTCTAGGAAAATTGCTAGTAATCTTGGCAGGTCTTATGTGCCTACCCCTTATAGTCTCCCTCATCTACAGGGAAAATATGATAGATGTCTTATCCTTTAGCTTGCCCATATTAATTTCATTTGGACTAGGCAAGTACCTTCAAAAAAAGGGCGATAGTAGTGGAGATTTTTACCTAAAGGAAGCTATGTTTATAGTTGCTGCTGGTTGGATTATCTTCTCCTTATTCGGGTCCTTGCCTCTACTAATGACCCCAGAAGAATACAATACTCCCATAGATGCTATCTTTGAGATGGTATCAGGCTTTACCACAACAGGAGCAACAGTTGCAAGAAGTGTAGAGTCCCTGCCTAATTCTATAATATTTTGGAGATCCCTCTCCCACCTAGTAGGAGGTATGGGAATCTTGGTCTTTACCCTGGCAATTCTACCAAAGACCAACAGGAACTCATCGCTCATAATGCAAGCAGAAGTCCCAGGACCAACCTTTGGTAAGATAACATCCAAGCTATCAGATACAGCCAGGGCCCTCTATATAATTTACCTAATAATGACACTAGTAACTGTAGTCTTTCTCTTGTTTGGTGGAATGAGCCTATTTGACTCCTTGATCCATGCTATGAGTACTGCAGGAACGGGTGGCTTTGGTAACCGAGACCTATCTATCGGCTATTATAATTCAAGATATATAGAAATAGTTTTGTCCATAGCCATGTTTGCCTTTGGGGTAAACTTCAATGTCTACTACTATTCTATCTTTAGAACCCTAAGAGAGGGAACTGATAGTGAAGAGCTTAGAGTCTACCTAGGAATCACAATTGGAGCGAGCCTCCTTATCTTCCTAAATATCTTCTCAAGCTATGCAGATAAGTCCTACGCCCTATCAAACTCCTTCTTTGCCGTAACTTCAGTTATGACAACGACAGGTTTTGTATCAGCTGACTTTGGCACTTGGCCCCTATTTTCAAGACTGATATTAATATTCTTGATGTTTATTGGAGGATGTGCAGGATCTACTGCAGGAGGACTCAAAGTATCGAGAGTTATAATATTGGTAAAACGTGGTATCAACCAAGTAAGGCAATCCCTCCATCCTAGGAGAATAACCATGACTAGACTCGATAAAAAAAGAGTGGACGAAGAAACCGAGACATCAGTTGGCAAGTACTTTGCACTTTTTATCCTAATCTTTGTAGTCCTTATCCTAATAGTTGCCCTTGATGTAAATGACTTCCAATCAGCCTTCACAGCAGTAGCAACCACCTTCAACAATGTAGGCCCTGGTATAGGAGAATTTGGTCCTCTGGGAAGCTTCGCAGAAATAGGCCTCCTATCAAAGATATCCCTAACCATAGCCATGCTAATGGGAAGACTAGAAATATTCCCAATCCTCCTTATGCTAAGCCCTTACACCTATAGGGACCTAAGATCAAAAAGCAATAAATAAAGATTGACGGGGCTATTGTAAGAACACTGTGTTTACAACGCCTCAATATTGTAATATTCTTTAAGCAAAGGAGATTAACTATGGCTACAATTAGAGAAAATGGCACCTCTTTTAAATTAAAACTAAATTTCCCAATCAAGGAAACTATAGAATCTATAGATGTAGGAAGAAGAATAGCTACGGATAATAGTCTATAATTCTATGATAATATGATGATTTGAGGAAGGCTCTTGAAGTATAAAATAAAATTTACCAAAAATTTAAAAAAGACCTAAAATAAGCTAAAAAACAAGGAAAAGATATTGATAAGCTATTCGAACTTGTAGGCAAAATTGCTAAGGCTGAAAGACTAGATGAAGAATATAGAGACCATTTATTAAATGGAAACTATAAGTGGACTCGAGAATGCCATGTAGAACCAGACTTTTTTCTAATCTATGAGAAGTTTGATGACATTTTGGTTTTATCACTCGTAAGGACTGGATCTCAGTCTGATTTAATTAAATAGAATGTTTAGCACCTATCGAAAGGTAGGTGCTTTTTTGATTCCCAAAATTAGGAGGCGAAGTATTGGTAATGATAATAAAAGGATGCCACCCCTTAGTTTTAGGACAGCATCCATAAAATTATTATATTTTTCACTTGGCATCTATTAATTTTGTTGGCTTAGCCTAGGATTTTTAATTAAAAAACTTCCTTTCGATTCTTTCTTTGATGGCTTCGACACTGAAGCCTAGTTCTTCGATTACTTCATCTCCCTTGCCTGAGATGCCAAACCTATCGATAGCTATGTTTAGACCATTTGATCCTGTCCATTCTCCCCAACCGAAGCTAGATGCCATTTCTATGGATACCTTTCTTACATTTTGTGGGAGGATTTTTGCCTTGTAGGACTCGTCTTGGGACCTAAATAGTTCCATGGATGGCATGGATACAACTCTTACTTTTTTGCCGTCTGCTTCTAGGGCCTTAGAAGTATCTAGGGCTAGGGCTACTTCTGATCCTGTTCCTATTAGGATTAGGTCAGGGTTTTCTGCATCTTTTATGATGTAGGCACCCTTTTCAATTCCTTCTACTTGCTCTGTTTCTTCTAGATTTCTTACATTTTGACGGGTTAGGGCTAGAACTACTGGGCTTTCCTTACTCTCTAGGGCTATCTTCCAAGCAAGCCTTGTTTCATTGGCATCTGCTGGCCTAATAAGGATAGCATTTGGAATTGATCTTACCATGGCAAGTTGTTCGATTGGCTCATGGGTTGGACCATCTTCTCCTACAGCTACACTATCATGGGTCATAACATAGGTTAGTGGAAGCTTACCTAGGGCAGATAGTCTTAAGGCTGGTTTTAGGTAGTCTATGAAGACAAAGAAAGTAGATACATAGTGGAAGGAACCTCCATGGGCCATAATTCCATTTCCTATAGCAGCCATGGCAAATTCACGAACTCCATAGGCTACATTACGACCTACTGGATTTTGATCTGTCATAGCATCTTCACCACTTATATTAGTTTTGTTAGATGAAGATAGGTCAGCACTTCCACCCCAGAAGTTTCTTGTAAGTTTGGCAATCTCTTGGATTATCTCTCCACTTGATGACCTGGTTGCTATATCCTTCATGGAAGAATCATAGGATTTAATTTGATCCATAAAGTTCTCAGGTAATTTTCTATTAATTCCCATCATTAGTTCTTCGTAGTCATCAGCATAGGATTCTTTATAAGATGCTAAAAGTTCTTCCCAAGCTTTTTCTTCTTCCTTACCCTTGGCTAGAACTCCTTGTCTAAAGGCATCGTAGACTTCTTCAGGGACTTCGAAGTCCTTGGCTTCCCAGCCATAAACTTTCTTGGCTGCCTTGAAGTCATCTGCTCCGATTGGCGCTCCATGAACCTTGTTAGTGCCTTGATTTGCTGAACCATAGCCTATAATAGTTTTAATTTCGATTAGGCTTGGCCCTTCCTTATTTTCCTTGGCCTTTTCTATAGCCTCATAAATATCTTCGAGATTATTGCCGTCTTCAACCCTTAGATAATTCCAGTTAAGAGCCTTTGCCCTCATTTCAATATTTTCAGAGAAAGAATCTGATAGGTCTCCATCAAGGGAAATATTATTTGAATCATAAAGAACGATTAGCTTGTTAAGGTTTAGATGACCTGCAAAGCTCATTGCTTCATAGGAAATACCTTCCATCAAGTCCCCATCCCCACATAGGGCATAGGTGTAGTGGTTTATAATATTATAATTTTCCTTGTTATATAGACCTCCTAGGTGCTTTTCAGCTAAAGCAAGACCTACAGCTTGACCTATTCCTTGGCCCAAAGGACCTGTTACAACCTCAACCCCTGGTGTAACTCCCCTCTCAGGATGACCTGGAGCCTTAGATCCTACTTGTCTAAAATTCTTTAGTTCATCAATAGATAGGTCATAGCCTGCTAGGTGCAAGAGAGAATAAAGCATGGCAGAACCATGACCTGCTGACAAAACAAACCTATCCCTATTAAACCAATCAGGGTTTTCAGGATTAGCCTTCAAAACTTTATTAAACAAAACATAAGCCATAGGAGCAGCACCCATAGGTAGACCAGGGTGGCCACTATTAGCCTTTTCGATTTGGGCAATTGATAAAGCCCTAATTGCATTAACTGCTAATTGATCGTTATTAGTAAACATGAAATCTCCTTTTTAAATCTTCTACTTATACTTTACTATAAATCGTTTTATTTTTAAGGAAAAAGACCCATAGCCGAAGCTACAGATCTCAAAATTATTTTCCTTCAAAAGCCTCCCAATCTTTCTTAAACTTATCGATGCCTTGGTCGGTCAAAACATGGGACCATAGCTTTTCAAAAAGATTGCCAGGAACTGTCGCTATATGGGCACCAGCAAGAGCTGCATCTTCGAAATTCTTGATACTTCTAATAGATGCCGCTATAATCTCACAATCGAAGCCATAGGTATCTATTATAGTCCTTATATCATAAACTAGCCTCGCTCCGTCTTCCCCCATATCATCAATCCTTCCCATAAAAGGAGAAACATAACTTGCCCCAGCCTTCATGGCCATAAGAGCTTGGGACAAGGAGAAAATCAATGTACAATTTGTCCTAACGCCTTCCTTGGATAGGATATTAATTGCCCTTAGTCCATCTTCAGTCATGGGGATTTTGACAACAATATTATCTGCCCACTTACTAAGATCTCGTGCCTCCTTGACCATGGACTCATAGTCATAAGAAGTAACCTCAGCTGATATCGGACCCTCGACAAAAGATGCTATCTCAGAAATAACTTCCTTAAAATCCCTCCCCTCCTTATTGATAAGAGAAGGATTAGTAGTAACCCCATCACATAGCCCCAAATCGTTAATTCTTCTAATCTCATCAACATTCGCTGTGTCTAGAAAAAACTTCATAACCTACTCCTTAAAAATATAAAACTGGAATCAAACAATCTCATATACTATATTTAACTCAAACAATTCTTTCCTATCCTTTACTATCTTATTTATCCTAGAATTCACGCTATTAGGTATAAATTGAGGCTCTATACAAAAGCCTTTTCTAGCTTTGCTAACCTCACTTTCAATGATATTGCTCCCTGTATAAAATTGAAAGGCTTCTTGGTCAGAATAAATATTTAGGACAATATTCTCATGTGAGACTCGGGCAAGTTTAATTATATCTTTATCCTTAGAATCACTGATGTAATTTATATCATAGCCATAAGTTCCGATAGAAGAATTTTTAAATTTCTTCATCATATCACTTAAATAGCTATCCTTTCTAAGGTCAAATTCTGTCTGATTAACGCTGTCAATAGATCCAATAGGAATTTTTTCTTCATCAAAAGGAGTATATTTTGAACTATAAATCGTAAACTGATGGTTATCCATAGTATCATCATCGCTCAAATTAAAATAAGTATGATTAGTGATGTTCATAATAGATTTCTTAGCTGAATTAGAAATATATTTTATTTCTACTTTATTAGAATTAAGTCTAAATTGAGCCTTCACATCGCTTAAGAAGGGGTCGGCTTTATAAAGGCTCAAAACTATTAGATCATTGTTAATTATTTCCTCAGTCCAATATTTTCTATCAAAACCATATTTCCCAGAATGAAGATTAGAGTTTCCATCATTTTTCTCCCAAATCATTTTCTCTCCATCTATTACAAATTCAGCGTTTTTTATTCTATTAGCGTTTGGTCCTATTGTAGCACCATAGAAATTCTTATCTTCTAAGTACTTTTCATTACTTTCATAATTAAGGACAATATTTCTCTTATATTTTTTAGAATAAATTTCTTTAATCCTTGCCCCATAATCGATTAGTGTAATACTTAGATAATCATTCTCTATAGTAAATTCTTTCGTATTATAGCTCCTGCAATTTCTTATAAACATCTTTTAAAGATTTATAGGTGCTTCTATAGATATCATAGTATTTACTATATTCTTCATGATAACCTCGATTGTACATATATTTTTTATCATTTTTTATTGCAATATTAACTGCACTTTTTATATCCTTATATCTTCTTGATCCTACAGATGCCAATATAGCAGCTCCTAATGTTGTACCTGATCCCTCTTTTAAAGTATAAGTATCCAACTTAAAATTATCACTTATCATTTGGCAAAGGATTTTACTCTTACTTCCTCCTCCTGTTAATGCCATTTCTTTAATATTAACATTAGCAGTTTCTCTCATAGCATCTAGACAATCTCTCAAGGAGAATGAAACTCCTTCAAATATTGACCTTGATATCTCTTTCCTACTATGAGTATTGGTTAATCCTATTAGGGTTCCCCTAGCATAAGGATCCAAGTGTGGTGATCTTTCTCCCATTAGATAAGGCAAATATACTAGCTTATTTGATCCTATCTCAACTTCATCAACATCTTTATTTACCTTTTCTAAGTCTTCATTTGGGTAAAGATTTCTCTTTAGCCATTCAAGAGAAAGCCCAGCAGCTTGAGTTACTCCCATTACGTGCCATTCATTTGGTATAGCGGCACAAAAAGTATGATATCTACCTTGATTATCAATAACCATATTTGATGTATGAGCAAAAACTACACCACTCGTTCCAATAGTTGTAAAGGCATCCCCGTCTTCTATAACACCACACCCTATGGCTGCAGCTGCATTATCTCCTGCTCCAGCGACTATGCTAACCTTAGCCGAAAATCCATACTTTAATGCTATATCTTCCTTTAAATACCCCGTTACTTTACAAGACTCATATACCTTAGGTAGAAGTGAGTAAGGTATTTCCATTTTTTCCAATAGATCTTTATCCCAGCATCTATTTTTTATATTTAACATTTGCATTCCACTAGCATCTGATACATCTGTTGCGAAGTCCCCTGTTAAATAAAATCTAATATAATCCTTAGGTAGTAAGATCTTATTACACTTATCAAACAAATCTTTTTCATTATTTCTTACCCATTGAAGTTTGGCTAAAGTAAATCCTGAAGATATAGGATTAGCAGTCGTTTTGATTATATAGTCATAACCTAATTTTTCAGTAATTTCTACAACCTCATCACTACTTCTTTGATCTAGCCACAAAATAGCATTTCTTAAAACCTTGCTATTTTGATCAAGCATTACAAGTCCATGCATCTGACCAGTAAGACCTATACTCTTTACTACTTTCATCTGATTAGGATAATCATCCTTTAGATTCAAAAGAACAGTGTTTAAGGCATCTATCCAGTCAGAAGGATTTTGTTCTCCCCAACCATTTTGAGGCTCAATAATATCATATGAGCTGGTTTGGGCACCTATAATTCTGAACTTTTCATCATACAAAATAACCTTTATAGATGATGTTCCTAAATCTATTCCGATAAAATTCACTTTTATCACTTCGCTTCAGGATACTCGTTACATAACAACCTATATGGTGCTTCATCTTCCTCTATTTCGGGGAATCTACCAACATCTTCATAGAATCTGTTATCATTATCATCATCATTGCATTTAGAAACTTCTCCAACTAAAACTGATCCTGTACCTTGTTTTACAGAAAATTTATGATATTGATGAGGCCACAAAGTAATGCTTTCGCCTGGTTTTAATTCTATTGTAGTTCCAGGCTCAACATAATATTTTCTACCATCAGAATCCACCAAAACTCTTTGATCTGAAAGTCCACCATCACCATCATCATTATAAACTGTTATCTGAAGCACCCCTCCATACCTATTAATTATATCTTCTGATTTATTCCAATGGAAATGAAAAGGGAAAGTTTGTTCTTCTTTTATCATAATTACTTTTTCTGCATAAACCTTATTATGTGTACTATTGAATTTGGGATTACTATTACCATTTCTACAGGTAAATAAAGAAAAACCTACTTTTTCAAAATTATTTAATCCCGCATCAGTAATGTCCCATCCTAATTTATTACTTCTAATTTCATCATATTCATCACTAATATTTTTCCAATCATCAGGAGTCCATTCGGAAAATGGAGGTAAAGTTATATGTGCCTCCTCTAAAAATTCTTCCATATCTTTTATAGCATTATTTATTTCAGATCTTTTCATAATATCTCCTTTGTTCTATTCCTCTTATATTAATTGTAAAAGAATATACAAAGATAAATTTATCCTTGTATATTACATACATGATTTTATTTTATTTACTTAACTGAACGTTAAATTTTCTATTTCATCTTCTTCAATAGATTTAATATCTTCAGTAGGTAATGTATTCATCTTTTTTGAGTCCCTTTTTAAAAATTGCAATACTATCGCAAAAACTAACGATCCTATTATTAATGCTAAAAGCCATAAGAAAGGATTATTGAATCCTGGCATTGCTATTAAACCTCCTGAAGGAACACTTGATTCTACTCCCCAATAACCTATTAAAGCTCCACTTACAGCTGAGCCTATACCAGTGCAAATTGTTATTCTTATTAGATCATTTAATATTATTGGAAATGATCCTTCTGTTATTTGGAAGCATCCCATTACAAACGCTGTCTTTAAAGAATCAACTTCTTTATTTGAAAATAAAGAACTCTTACCTCTTAATTTAGAGATAAAGTATCCTATTGTTAAACCAAAAGGTGCTATCATGCTCGCTTGAATTAAATTTGCAATTATACCACCATAACCTTCACTCAAGGCTCCAGCACCAAAAGTGAATACAACTTTATTAATTGGACCTCCATAATCTATTGAAGATAGTACTCCTACCAAAGCTCCGAACAAGACTGATTGACCCTGGTTATTTCTCATACTCTCTAATAAGTTGTTTATAAAATTTGTTAATGCTATTATTGGTATACCAACTGCATATTGCATTACTAATCCAGTAACTATTGTAACTATGAGTGGTAATATAAGCTGTGGCAACAATCCTTGTAACCATTTTGGTAATTTTGCTGTTTTTAAAATAAAACTAGTCAAAAATCCTACTAAAAATCCTGTTACTATTCCACCTAAAAATCCATATCCGTTAAATTTACACAATAATCCCATAGTAAAGCCTGGGGCTATACCCGCTCTATTTGCTATAGAATATGATATTCCTGTAGATATAATTATAGGAATAAATCCAAGAGCCGTTGCTCCTAATGTACTAAATAAATTCGGAATAGAAATCGTTTCTCCAGTAAGTTCTATAACACTACCACCAAGTAAATTTCCTATTACCATTAACATACCGGTTGAAGCAACATAAGGAATCATAAATGCTATAGCGGTCATTAAATGCTTTCTAAAATTTATATTTTTCATGTTTTACTCCATAATCATTTTTTCGATTTTTTGTATTATTTTATCTGCTGAATTTATAACTAATCTTGTTGGCACTTCAACAACTTTTTTATTATCAAATCTATCTCTCTTTAAAATGCTTACATCTACTGCTAAAATCACTACATCAGAAGAGTCTATATCTTCTTGAGATAATTCATTCTCTATACCAATAACACCCTGTGTTTCTGTTTTTATTTTATGTCCTCGATTTTTTGCTGCTTCTATTAATTTTTCTTGTGCAATATATGTATGAGCTATTCCTGCTACACATGCACAAACACCTACTATCTTCAAAACCATCTTCCTCCTAAATAAAACATTCTATGATATCTTTTTTAGTTTTAGAACTTAACAATTTTTTTAAAGTTTCTTCATTAGCTAATTTTTTAGCCACTTCTGATAAAAGTTTTAGATGATTTCCAGCAAATTCATTATTGTTTTCAACAACAAACATAATTATCATTTTTACACCATTACCATCTAAACTTTCCCATTCTATCGTATTATTAAGTTTTGATATGCATAATGTAGTTTTAACAACACTATTACTTTGACCATGAGGAATAGCAATATAATTTCCTATCCCCGTCTCTCCTAAACTTTCTCTTTTATAGACATCTTCTAAAAAATCTTTCGAATCTTTTATATAATTATTGTCATATAAAGTATTAGCCATTTCTTCAAGTGCTTCTTCTTTATTTTTACTATTAAGGTTGAGAAGAATTAATTCCTCTTTTAATACATCTCGTAAATCCAATTTTTTTCTCCTAATATAATTTTAATTTATCATCAGATCTAAATAATTTTATCTTATGTTCAATAACTTCTTGCATTTTTTTAATACATCTAGGATATATTACATTTGGTTCTCTAACCCCTTTGTCAGTCAATACTTCTCTGCACTCCTTATAAAAAGCCGCTTTAATATCTGAAGAAATATTAACTTTATTTATACCATTTCTTACTGCTTCACTTATCTCACTATCTGGATTACCTGATCCGCCATGTAAAACTAAAGGAATATCAACTAATTGTTTAATTTCTTTTAAAATATTTATTCTTAATTTAGGTTCAAAACCTTCTGGATATAATCCATGAGCAGTTCCTATAGCAATAGCTAAAGTATCACAATCTGTTTGTTCTACAAAATCCTTGGCATCTTTTGGGTTAGTATAAATAATTTCATCTGCACCACCCTCTACACTTTCTTTATCTTGTCCTATAGTTCCTAATTCTGCTTCTACAGAAACATTAAGAGGTCTTGACATAGAAATTATTTCTTTTGTTAATTTTATATTTTCTTCAAAGCTTAATAAACTAGCGTCAATCATAACTGATGTAAATCCATCTCTAATTGCTCGCAATATTTGCTCTTTAGTAGAACCATGGTCTAAGTGTAATACAACAGGTAATTTTGATTTATTCGCTCTATCCTTAATCATTTCTACGAAACTATCACCTATAAATGATAATTCATCTGGATGTATTGCTATAATGACTGGAGAATTCAATTGCTCACACTTTTCCATAACTCCATTAAACATAGGAGCTGAGGATATATTAAAAGCAGGCACTGCAAAATCGTTTTCTTTAGCTACTTTCAAAATTTGTTTCATATTTACTAGCATAAAATCTACCTCCAATGTAATAATATTTCTTTTTAACGCGCCAAAAAAGAATTTTATGAAATTTTATTTCTTATATGAAAGATGTACCGTTTTTTTTTATTTTGTCAAATCCTTGCCAACTTTTTTTTAAAAAGTATATTATCTATACAATAAAGTGAGGATAATATGAGTCTGTTAAATAAAAAAGTTCTAGATACCATACGAGATAAATATAGCGATCTATATTCTGCTGAAAAAAAAGTTGCAGATTTTATTCTTAATAACCCTAATAAATCTGTAAATATGAATGTTAGTGATTTATCTAAAATCTCAAAAGTTAGCGAGGCTACAGTTGTTAGGATGTGCCAGCATTTAGGGTTTAAAGGATTTTATCAAATGAAATTACTACTAATGAAAGATATTGGAAGTAATCACAAAAATAACGAGAATATTAATAATCCGATAGAATTTATTAAATCTAAAAGGTTTTCAACATTTGAGTCTATTAATTACGAAGAAAATTTAAATTCTATTGAAAAATTAATTAAATCAATTCAAACATCAAATAATATTTATATTGATGCAGCAGGAAATACTATTCCTATAGCTAACGACCTAGAGTTTAGACTTAATAGACTTGGTTTTAGAGCTTTTACATCTCAAGTATCTGAAAAAATTATAAATTATATTATTAACGGTGAGGATAATGATATTTTTATTTCAATTAGTAACTCAGGGCTATCTAAATCAGTGTTACAATCATCAGAAATTGCTAATAATAAAAATTTAAAAAGTTTTGCAATAACATCCGATATTTCTTCTCCATTAGCTAAGCAATCGGATTATTGTATATTTTCTGGCAATAATTATCTAGTCAAATATAACCAATTTCATGGTACAGAATCTCACATAGGTGAACTATTTATTAATGATATAATAATATTTTCACTTTCATACATTCTTAGCAAAAGTAAAACTGAAGGAAAACTTGACTCTGAATTAGAATATTTTTCATCTTGGAAAATGTAGCGTATTAAAACTATCTATATTATATAGTTTTTTAATTTTTGATATAATGTTCAATAGATTCGCTTCATTACATGAAATACACAATTTTCGATTTTATAATTAAATAACTATGGTGATGTTGAAAAGAAAATTATAATCTTATTAACATCACCAATATTATTTTATATTTTTTCCTTAGTCCATCAATTTCCTAAACATTGCTATTACTTCTTCTTTTGTGGCTTCACGTGGGTTTCCTCCATAGCAAGCATCGTTTAGGGCATCTGTTGCTAGTGTATCTAGATCTTCTTCTTTTATTTTGTCTAGTTTGGTTGGGATTCCTACATCTATTGATAGTTTTTCAACTGCATCTATTGCTGCTTGACGGTATTGGTCT
The DNA here is from genome assembly GCF_022808955.1 of Anaerococcus sp. AGMB09787. Taxonomy (GTDB): domain Bacteria; phylum Bacillota; class Clostridia; order Tissierellales; family Peptoniphilaceae; genus Anaerococcus. The sequence continues at coordinate 142,734 of NZ_JAKZEY010000001.1, read as the reverse complement.
TGCTTCATTTGATCAACTCCATCTACTCCCATTGCTCTAGCAATTTCTTTGTATCTTTCTCCAGTATAGTCACGGTTAAATTCCATTACTATTGGCAAGAACATTGCACAGGCTACTCCATGTGCTACATCATAGTGAGCAGATAGGGTGTGAGCCATTGAATGGTCGATACCAAGTCCCACATTTGAGAATCCCATACCGGCTATATATTGGGCAAGAGCCATTCCTTCTCTTCCTTTTTGTTCGTTATTTACTGCACCTCTAAGGTTTTCTGATATAAGTCTAATTGCTTCTAGGTGGAACATATCTGTCATTTCCCAGGCACCTTTTGTTATATATCCTTCGATAGCGTGAGTTAGAGCATCCATTCCTGTTGCTGCTGTAAGTCCTTTTGGCATGGATGACATCATGTCAGGATCTACTACCGCAATTAGTGGTATATCATTAGGATCTGCACAGACGAATTTTCTTTCTTTTTCAGTATCTGTTATTACATAGTTTATTGTAACTTCTGCAGCAGTACCAGCTGTTGTAGGTACGGCAATTATTGGTACACTAGCATTTTTGGTTTCTGCTTCTCCTTCTAGGCTTCTTACATCTTCAAATTCAGGATTAGCTATTATTATTCCAATAGCTTTTGATGTGTCTATTGATGATCCACCACCAATTGCTACGATACAGTCAGCTCCAGATTTTTTAAAGGCTTCTACACCATTTTGTACGTTTTCTATTGTTGGATTTGGTTTTATGTCTGAGTATACTTCGTAAGCTATTGAGTTTTGATCTAATAAATCTGTTACCTTTGTGGAAACGTTGAATTTGATAAGGTCAGGATCTGTTGCTACAAAGACTTTTTTGTAGCCTTGGTTATTTATTTCTCCAACTATTTCTTTTATAGCTCCTTTACCATGATATGAGATTTTGTTTAGTACTATTCTATTTACCATTTTTTCCTCCAAATTTTATATGGTTAGCATTTTATATTTACTAAGAATATATGATATTTTCATTTCGAGATTATTATACAATATATTAAATAATTTTGTCAAAATAATATTTTACTTTTTGCACATAGAAAAAGCGAGTGCCTAAACCCGCTCATTGGTTTTCTATTTGTTTAGCTCTTCTACAAAGGCTTTTACGTGGGCTGGGAGGTCTTGTGGAGACCTACTTGTTATTATTTTGTCGTCTACTACGACTTCGCTATCTTCCCATTTTGCTCCAGCGTTTATGATATCATGTTTTATAGTTGGGGTTGATGTTGCTTTTTTGCCATCAAGTATGCCTGCATCTGCTAGAACCCATGGGCCGTGGCAAATTGCTGCTACAGGTTTTTGTTGGTCGTGGAGGTTTTTGATGAAATCTACTGTTTCTCGGTGTTTTCTCATGCCATCTGGTGAGTATCCTCCTGGTATATAGGCTCCATCGAAGTCATCTGGATTGGCTTCTTTGCTTGAGATGTCTGATTTTACTAGATATCCTGCCTTTGATGGATATTCTTTGTCTTTTTCGCTTCCTACTAGGACTACTTCAAAGTCTTCTCTTAGTCTATAGTATGGGTATATTAATTCGCTTTCTTCGAATAATGCTTCTACTAATACTGCTATTTTTTTCATAGTGTCTCCTTTTTTCTTTATATCTGTATTCTTTATTTACTTACCCATGATGACCTAAGTTAAACATTTTAGGAAAGCCCATAGTAAAAGAGCCACCTAGGGCAGCTCTTCTATTGTTCATTATAGAATTTTTTGGCAAGGATTAGTGAACCTTCAGAAGGATTAGTGTATGGATCTTTGATTTTGATTTGGTTAGCAGATTTTTCTTCGATTTTTTCGATTAGTATCTTACCTAGGTTAAAGATTCCACCCGAGTAGGATACTTCTACTTCCCCACTGAAGTTTAGTCCAGCTATTATGGAGTCTATTACTAGGGCTCCTTCTGTAGCTATATCATCAAGGATTTCTTTTGAGTATTTTTCGTCCTTGTCAATGGCTTCTCCGAGAAGTTTTGATAGGTCTGCTATCTCATCTCTTCTCATTTTCTCTGCCTTGTCTATTACTTCCATATCGTCATTTATTCTCATACGGTCTTTAATCATTTGATAAAGGTCAGTTTTTTCATAACGACCATCGCTCATTTTTGTAAAGATGTTTAGGAATTTGAGTCCTATATAGTAGCCACTACCTTCATCTCCTAAAAGTGGTCCCCAGCCACCTGATCTCATAGACTTGCCTTCTTGGTCAACTCCATAGCCTATTTGGCCTGTTCCTAGGACTAGGTTAATGCCAGGATTGGCGTTTAATGATCCTGCCCAACCGTTTACGCAGTCGTTATCAACTCTAAATCTATCAGATTGGACTGCTTCTTTGATGCCCTCATGGATGTAGGCTTCTGTATCTGGGTATTGGCCATAACCTGGCGCTGCTACGAAGGTGTAGGCTATGTCTGATGGGCTGATGCCCGCTTCTTTACATACTTCTCCTACTCCTGCTTTCATTGTTTCAAAGAATTCTTCTTTGCTAACTTGTTTTGGATGTATAGTTTTTTGTTTTGATTCAAATCTTTGTCCGTCTAGGTCTAGGAGGAAGGCAGTTTTTGTTCCGCCGCCATCTACTCCTAGAAATATTTTTTTTGCCATGGTTATCTCCCTTATTTTTTCTTTATTCTCTTTCTTGTATCTAGGGCAACGGTTAAGATGATTAGTATACCCTTGATGATGATTTGTACATAGGAGTTAAGGCCTATGTATAGTAGTCCGTAGTTTATTACTTGAAGGATTATAGAACCTAGGACGATGCCTGGTATTGTTCCTATACCGCCTGAGAAGGATACACCACCTATGAGGCAGGCTTCTATGGCATCGAGGTCGTAGGATTCTCCTGTGGTTGATGTTACTGATCCTAGTCTAGGGCCTTCCAAGAATCCTGATAGTCCGTACATGATACCTGATATTAGAAATACTATCATTATAGTTTTCTTGACATTGATACCTGATACTTCTGCTGCTTCTGGGTTACCACCTACGGCAAACATATTTTTACCTAGGACTGTCTTGTTCCAAATAAACCACATAACAACTGATGCTATGGCAGCATAGATTATTAGGTAAGGAAATTGGAGGTCAGTTCCTGGGATCTTGAATCCTCCCCTTACTATATTAGCATACTTGTCAGCAAAGCCTCCTATAGGTTGAGGTCCGAAAGGGTTAGATGCTATAAATATTTGCAAGATACCAAAGATCGCTAGTTGAACACCAAGAGATGCTATGAAGGCATGGAGTCTTAGGTAGGCAACTCCAAAACCATTGATAGCACCACACAAGGCACCTATAGCTATTGCAACAAAGAGTCCTGCAAATATTGAAGGATTCTTTATGTTAGGGAAGAACTTTTGAGTAAAGTCTGGACTTTGGAGCAAGGCTCCTGCCACAGCTGCAGTAAATCCTACAATCCTACCAGCAGAAAGGTCAGTACCAGCGAGTATCAAGAGTCCTCCAGTTCCAAGGGCTATAAATAGTCTGGTTGATGTTTGTGATAAAATATTGATTATATTTCTTGGATTTGTAATAAATGTCGGATCAACAATAATAATTCCCAAAATCAAGAGACCAATTATTATGATCAAGGCATTATTTAATATAAATTCCTTAAAATTAAATGATTTCTTAGTTTGTGTTTCCATTTTTTCACCTATACGTATTTTGCTTGTAAAGCCATGATTTTTTCTTGGGTAAGGTTTTGATCGTTTTCTTCTATTCCTGCAAGCCTGCCATTACTCATAACCATGATCCTGTTACATACCATTTGTAGTTCTGCCATCTCTGAAGATATGAACAAAACTGATTTTCCTGTAGATGCAAGCTCTGTTATTAGCCTATAGATCTCATACTTTGCCCCTACGTCTATACCACGGGTTGGTTCATCTAGAAGCAAGATGGATGGATCTGTAAGGAGCCACCTACCTATAATAACCTTTTGTTGGTTACCACCTGATAGGTTCATAATCTTTGCCCTTTGGTTAGGGGTCTTGACCTTCATAGAGTCTATTACCTTGTTGGTACTTTCCTTTAGGAGCTTATCATTAACTATTCCGTTTTTGCTATATTTCTTTAGATTAGCTATGGTTGAGTTAAATCTTATATCAGCATATGGAATTATACCTGTAGCCCTACGTTCTTCTGTTACTAGGGCAAAGCCGTTTTTGATAGCCTCTGCTGGGTTCTTGTTACTAACAACCTTTCCATTTACCAAAATTTCGCCTGCTTCTTTTTCTCTAAGGCCAAAGATTGTTTCGACTAGCTCTGTCCTCCTAGATCCTACTAGGCCTGCTATGCCCAGAACCTCTCCTTTTTTTACAGAAAAGCTAACGTCCTTTATAGTAGGTTGGTATCTTCCTGTGAGGTTCTTAACTTCAAGCATTATTTCATCTCTGATATACTTGTCAGTATGGAAATTCTCATCCTTTAGCTCCCTACCTACCATAAGTCTTATGATTTCGTCCTTGGTAAGATCAGCTGCCTCTCTTTCTGTGATGAATTTACCATCACGCATTACTGTTACATAATCAGATATGGATAGGATTTCTTCCATCTTGTGGGATATGTAGATTATTCCTACTCCCTCATTTCTCAACCTATTAATAATTTCAAAAAGCTTCTCTACTTCATTTTCTGTAAGTGAGCTGGTAGGCTCATCTAGTACTAGGATTTTGGCATCGTAGGATACTGCCTTGGCTATTTCTATAAGTTGTCTTTCGGCAACTGAATATTTTCCGATGATTTTTTTGGGGTCAAAGTCAAGTCCTAGTCTATCAAATAGGTCTTGGGTTTCTTTATTCATCTTCTTTGAGTCAACCAAGCCGTACTTACTAGGGAAACGGCCAAGCATTATGTTTTCTGCCACAGACCTCATAGAAACTTGGTTAAGCTCTTGGTGAACCATGGCAACTCCAGAATCCAAGGCATCTTTGGTATCCTTATAGGAAACCTTCTCCCCGTCTATATAGATATCTCCGCTATCTTGCTTGTAGATACCAAATAAACATTTCATAAGAGTTGACTTACCCGCACCATTTTCTCCCATTAAAGCATGGACTGTGCCTCTTTTTAAGGTGAAATCTACCTTATCTAGGGCCTTAACTCCAGGGAAGGTCTTGGTAATACCCCTCATTTCTAATAAATTACTCATAATTTCCTCTTTTTTAAAATGAAGGGGGGAATCATCTCCCCCTACAAATTAGCTTATTTACCTGTATAAACTTGATAGTCAATTCTTATAGACTTGTTGTCTTCTGCAAGTTTGTAGTCTGTTCCTTCTACAAAGTCGCCATTTTCTAGTTTATTTTTCATTGTGTCAATCAGAGCCTTAGCCATGCCTTCAGCGTCTTGTTTAACAGTACCTGACATAGTTCCCTTGTCGATTTCTGCTACTGCAAGGTCTGTTGCGTCTACTCCAACTACAACCATATTATCTTCAGAAGATCCTGTGTTTAGACCAACTGCTTGTAGGGCTGAGATTGCACCAATTGCCATATCATCGTTATTAGATATAACTGCATCAATGTTATCTTGGTTGGTTTGTAGCCAAGTATCCATAGCTGTCTTAGCTTGGTCTGTACTCCATTTCGCATCTTGGAAGGCTACTTCATTAACTTCAATGCCAGCTTCTTCTATAGTTTTTACACTATATTCTGTACGAGCCTTAGCTTCTGGGTTATCAAGTCCACCATTTAGCATAACGTAATCTAGGACTCCGTTACCATTTCTGTCCATCTTACCTTCTTCCCAAAGCTTGCTAATAATTTCACCTTGCATAACACCTGCTTCTGGAGCATTTGTTCCTATGAACATAAAATTATCTAGGTCTTCTTCGCTAAGTGATTCAGTCATATCCCTGTTGAAGAAAGTTGTAGGGATACCTGATGCCTTGATGGTATCCATAGCTGTTGGGGCTGCTGAGATATCTACTATGTTTAGCAAGATACCATCTACGCCTTGAGCTGTAATGTTGTTAATTTGGTCAGTTTGAGTTCCTTGGTTATTTTGCCCATCTTGGAAAACAAGTTCAATAGAATCATCAGCTTCGTCTATTTTTTCAAGAGCTTGACGTACTGAAGCTATATAAGTATCAGATCCATTATACAAGAGTACAGCTATTTTCTTGCTATCTCCACTAGAAGAAGTTTCCTTGGTATCTGCTGATTCTGTGCTAGCGTTTTCTGCTGGAGTACTAGTTGCTTCTTCAGTATTTGCTCCTTCATTGCTGCCACCAGCACAAGCTGTTAGACCCAAAGAAAGGGCTGCCATTAGGGCAAATCTTGAAATTTTTTTAATATTCATAATTCCCTCCTGTTGAATATTATTATAAACGATTTCTTGAGGATAAAATATAAAGTAATCCCCTTGATTTTGGAGATAGTGCAATGATAAATCTCCCTTAATCATAATAATAAAACTAAAAAGGACTTTTGTCAATAGTCATTTAAGAACTTTTACAAACATTTTCAAAACCCCTACCAATAATTTTTTGCTTTAAAATCTTTAAAGGGGGTAAGTATATAAGGTAGGAGTATAACATGAAGATTATTTTAGCAGTTGATAACAATTGGGGAATAGGACTGGATGGAGATATGCTCTTTCATCTAAAGAAGGACCTCTTACATTTCAAGGAGGAGACTCTAGGCTCCCTATGCATAATGGGTAGGAAGACCTATGAATCAATAGGATGGCCCCTTCCTAAGAGAGAAAATCTTGTCCTCACCAGGGACAAGTCCTACAAGGAAGATAGGATTGTGGTTTTTAATGACCTATATGACCTCTTGACTTATGTGGATAATTCACCCAAGGAGGCCTATGTCATAGGTGGAAATGAGATAATAGAACTCTTGCTCCCCTACTGTGATGAGGCTATTATTACAAAGATTGACTCTATTAGGGAAGCCGATACCTACCTCCACAATTTTGATGAAGATCCAAGCTGGGAGGTCTATAAGGAGTCTGAGCCTCTTTACGAAGATAATCTAAAGTTTACTTATGTATATTATAGGAGGATAAAATGAGTAAAAAAGTTGAATTTTTTGTTAGTGACAAGTGTCCACATTGCGAACCATTTATAGAAGATAGAAAAGCTAACCCAGAAAAATATGAGGGTATTGAATTTGTTAATATCAACGAATCAATGGCAAATCTTAAAAGATTTCTAAAATATAGGGACACACTTTCAGCTTATGATATTGTAAAAGAAAGCGGAAGCGTTGGTGTGCCAACTAAGGTAATTGACGAAAGCGAAGTAGAATTTGTTAAATTCGAAGGTGATAAGCGCAATAACAATGTTTGCGAAATAAACTTTGACCGTTAATTTACTTCATAATAATTAAAAAGGGATTCCTGGTTGATAGGCTATTTAAACAAGCTATCTTCCAGGGAGCCTTTTGTTTTTATATTCCCTTAAGTTTTCTCCTATTTAAGTCCTTAAATTCTGCCCTAACTAATAAGACAGATATTATAAAGGCTAGAAAATCAGCTATCGGACCAGTAAAAATTATTCCATAGATCCCAAAGAACCTTGGCAAAATTAGGGCCAATGGTACGAAGAAAATCAACTGCCTTGATAAGGATACTAGGATACCCTTGTGGGGCTTACCTATGGATGTGAATAAACTTGAACTTATGGCTTGAACTCCATTTATAAAAGTCATCATCAAGAATACTCTAAAGAAGATTCTGCCAAACTCAAAATATTTCTCATCTCCTCCACCAAATAGACCCAATAATTTATTAGGTATTAATTGAAACATCAAGAAAGCTACAAAGAGTATGATGCTAGCTACCATGGTACTTATTAGGTAGGTCTTCTTGACCCTTTCATATTCCTTGGCACCATAATTATAGCTAACAATTGGCTGCATACCTTGGGATATACCGATAGCACAGGAGAAGAATATCATATTCAACTTCATGCCAATCCCTACAACAGCTAGGGGTATTTCTGCTCCATAAGGACTCAAAGGTCCATAATGAACATAGGAATTATTGATGACTATTTGTACAAAAAGAATAGCTATCTGATTAAAAAATGGTGCTAGGCCAAGTTTTGCAATATTTCCCATATAGGAGATGGCGATTTTAAAATCATCAAGCCCTATCTTTACAGTCTTAAAATGGAAGCAATAGCCTATAACAAACAAGGCTGAAATAATTTGCCCAGCAACTGTCGCTATAGCTGCCCCCTCTACTCCCATATCAAAGCCAAAAATAAAAATAGGATCCAAGATAAGGTTAATAATTCCACCGATAACACTTGCAAACATTGAATATCCTGGAGATCCGTCAGCCCTGATTAGTGCAGTACCAGCATTTGTAATTATAAGAAAAATAAATCCGTACGAAGTTATAGAAGTATAACTTATAGCATAATCCATTATTTCATCTGTAGCCCCGAAAATACGAAGCATATTAGATAGAAAAATCCTTACTAAAATCGTTATACTTAGACTTATGATAAAAATCATAAAGAAAGAATTCACTATATATTTTTTAGCTTCTCTTTCTCTCTTCATTCCCATATTCAAATTAAAATTTGCAGATCCACCTATCCCTATAAGTAATGATACGGAAACGCATAAAGTTACCAAAGGAAATGATACATTAGTTGCCGCATTTCCTAAAAATCCTACACTATTTCCTATAAAAAATTGGTCTACTATATTATAAAAAGCACTTACAACCATAGCTATAACAGACGGTATAGCAAATTTTGCCAATAAACGAGGAATACTCTCCGTTTCCAAAATATTTTCTTTATTCACTTTAACCTCCTATTAAAAACTCCTCTATTATTTTACTATAATATTCTTGAATTTCTTACTAATAGAAAATCCACCATACTTACATAAGCCATAGCAGATTGTTTTGATTCATTAGGATAGAAAATTAGTGGTATATAATCATTACTTTTATTTATAATTTTTGATATCTCTTAGTTTACAAATATAAATTTGGTAGTATAATTTTCAATGTGATTTTATAAATTTGAATTTTTTTTTATTTTTATTAGTTTTAGGAGGTTATATGGAAAGGAGAGGTTTTAACAGTAGCTTTGGGATGTTGATGGCTGCTGTTGGTAGTGCGGTAGGCCTTGGTAATATATGGAGGTTTCCCTATATAGTCGGTACTAATGGAGGAGGAGCTTTCCTCTTGGTTTATATTAGTATTTTGGTTTTTATAGGTCTTCCCATCCTCATTAGTGAGATGGTCATAGGTCGTAGGGCGAGGAGCGATAGTGTGGATTCTTTTAAGAAGCTTGCTCCAGGCAAAAAACGGTATATATCAGGACTTATTTCTGTTATCGCTTCATTTTTAATTTTGGGTTTTTATTCGGTTGTTGCCGGTTGGTCCCTAGAGTATCTAATAAAGAGCATAACCAACCAATTTAGTGGAAGTAGTCCTCAGGTGATCGAGACCATGTTTACAAGTTTTACCTCATCACCTATTAAGCCTATTGTATGGACTTTTGTATTTTTATTTGTAACTATATTTATAGTAAAGTCTGGAGTTGCTTCAGGTGTTGAGAAGGTATCGAAGTTTGCCATCCCCGTTTTATTTTTTATAGTACTAGTTCTTGGCATAAGGGGACTAACACTCGAAGGCGGGATGGATGGACTTAGGTTCTTGTTCTATCCAGATTTCTCCAACTTTACCATGGAGGGCTTTTTGGCAGCCTTGGGCCATTCCTTCTTTACCCTATCCCTTGGTGTTGGTATTATGATAACTTATGGGTCCTATGCCAAGGATGATGAAAATATAGGAAAGAGTTCCTTGCTTATATCTATCTGTGATACAACCATCGCCCTTATAGCAGGTATAGCGATATTTACTTCAGTCTTTACCTTTGGGCTAAACCCAGGTGAGGGTCCAGGACTAGTCTTTGTTACTCTTCCTAATGTCTTCCCATTGATGCCAGGTGGATATTTGTTTGGGGTAGCCTTCTTCTTGCTCTTAGCCCTTGCAGCCTTGACATCTACCATATCGCTTTTAGAAACTCTAACAGCCTTTGGCATTGATTCTATGAACTTATCAAGAAATAAGGCGGCCATAGGAATAGGAGTTTGTGCCTTTGTGGTTTCCATTATATCTTCCCTATCCCTTGGAGATACCTTCTCCATCCAAATAGGAGGCTTGTCATTTTTTGATTTTGTAGATAAGCTAACATCAAACTATATGCTAACTATAGCTTCATTTATAGAAATAATCTTTTTGGGTTGGTTCTATAAGAGGGAATATTTGAAGGATGAGCTTACCAACCACGGCAAAATCAAGGCATCCTTTTTCAAGGTCTATTACTTTATGCTGAAGTATGTAGTTCCTATAGCCATGGTTCTTATTATTCTTTCTTCCTTTGGAATATTAAAATCTGCATAAAAAATGATGGGCAGGAGTTATAATCGCTTCTGTCCATCAATCTGTCGATTTTAATCTTTATATTTCTTGTATTTTACATAGGAATTGGCTGCCATCAGTATCGCAGCCCCTACTATCAAAAAGGAAAATTTGTTCCCCTTTGATATCTGAAGTCCTCCCAGGATAAAAAGGAGGATAGCTGTAACAAGGCTGGTCAAAAATTCCAAGCCTTCTAATTTTTTCTTATCCATCTTAGATTGTTTGATCTAGTGTTTTCCAAGAAAGGAGAGCACATTTAACCCTTTGAGGCATATTTTGGATGTTCTTGAAGGCTACAGCATCTTCCAAGAGGTCATATTCCTCATCGCTTACATCTTCTCTTTTTATCATTCTGACATAGATATCTGCAAGTTTCTTGGCTTCTTCCTTGGTTTTTCCTATTATTACATCACACATAACTGATGTAGCTGCTTGGCTTATAGCACATCCCTCACCAGTGAAGGCAGCATCTACTATCTTGTCTCCATCGAGCTTTAGTTGAAGGACTATCTCATCCCCACAAGAAGGATTGTGACCTGGCTCAGTTATATCTGCATCTTCGATTTCATGCTTATTTTCTTGGTTTCTAGAATGATCTAAAATAATTTGACTATAAATTTCTTCCATATCCATTATAGACCCATCACCTTCCTTACGTTTTTTAATTCTTGGGCAAATTTTTCTACTTCTTCCCTGGTATTATAGATTGAAAATGAAGCCCTGGCTGTTGCACTTATTCCCAGGTACTTGTGGAGGGGCATGGCGCAGTGGTGACCACTCCTTACTCCTATCCCCTTGCTATCAAGTATAGAGGCTATATCATGAGGGTGGATATCATCAAAGGTAAATGATAGGACAGAGCCTGTCTTAGCCTTTTGTGGATAGAAAATTTTTATATGGTCTATATCCTTTATTAGAGAATAGGCATAGTGGCATAGGTCATGCTCATAGGCATAAATATTATCCATACCAAGCTTGTTAGTATATTCTATGGCAGCCCTTAGTCCTATAACTCCACCGACATTTTGTGTACCTGCTTCAAACTTGATAGGAGGCTTTTGGAAGGTAGATTCTTGCTCATATACATATTCTATCATATCTCCACCCAAATTGAAGGGATCGAGGTCTTCTAATAGGTCATATTTTCCATAGAGTATCCCTATTCCCATAGGCGAGAACATCTTGTGACCAGAAAAAACTAGAAAATCACAGTCTATATCACTTACATCGACCTTGACATGGGGAATAAGTTGAGCGCCATCTACTATGGCTATGGCATTTTGCTCATGGGCCCAGCCTACTACTTTTTTGATATCTATAAGCTCTCCTGTTATATTGGATGCCCCTGTTATTGATACGATTTTGGTGTTTTCCCCAATCTTTGCCCTTAGGTCTTCATAGTCTAGGGAGTAATCACTATTTAGGTAGGCATAAACTAGTTTAGCTCCAGTTTTCTTAGCAACCATTTGCCAAGGAACTAGGTTTGCGTGGTGTTCTAGGATAGTAATTAGTATCTCATCACCCGACTTTAAATTCTTTAAACCATAGGAATAGGCAAGGAGATTTAGAGATTCTGTGGAGTTTTTGGTAAAGACTATTTCATTATTAGACCTTGCTCCAATAAAGTCCCTAACCACTTCACGGGTATTTTCGTATTCTTCTGTTGCCTTCCAACTTAGATAATGGGCTCCCCTGTGAGGATTGGCATTTTCATACCTATAGTAATTATTTACCCTATCTATTACATAATTTGGTTTTTGACTTGTAGCTGCGCTATCTAGGTAAATTATATCCTTGCCAACTCTATTCGCATCTAGGTAGGCAAAGTCTTTTCTAATTTCTTCTACGTCCATATTAGTCCCTTGTGTTCATCTTGTGAACCTTAGTTTTAATTTGTTCTCTAAGCTCATCATCTTCTATCTTGTCTATGGCAGGGGAGAAGTTTGCTTCTAGCATCATTGCCTCAGCTTGTTTCTTGCTAAATCCCCTGGTCATAATGTAAAATAGCATATCCTTGTTTAGCCTACCAACACTTGCTGCGTGGTTACCCTCTACTTCCTTCTCTTCATTTAGGAGGATTGGGGCTGACTTGTTGATTACACTATCTGATAACATCATTGAGTAATCTCCAATTTTTCCATTGGCCTTATGGCAGCCCCTTCTAAGGTCTACTACCCCTTTGAAGTTTTTGACTGCCTCATCCTTTAAGGCTCCATTGAAGTAGCAAGAAGAGTCAGTATCTTCTCCATAGTGTTCATTAGTTACTAATAGGTCTAGGAAGTCCTCTTTTTCCTTAAAGTAGGCCCCATCAACTACAAGCTTACTCCTATTTCCCTTTAAGATATTATCAATGTTGACTAGGGACTTGCCTGCTCCAACCTCTATATAAGCAAGATCTAGGTAGGCTTCTTCTTCTAGGACTGAGCCTATAGAATTTAGGTTTATGGCCCCATAGCCAAGGTTTGTTACGAGGATAAGTTTTACCTGAGAATTTTTCTTTAGGTTAAGCCTTATCTTTGAGTTTAAAAAGACATTAGCTTCCCTATCATCAAAGATTGACACTATAAAGGATGACTTGGATCCTTCATTTGCATTTATTTGGATAGATGAAACTAGGGTGTCATAATCCTTGTTTAGCTCTAGATTAATTATTTCTGTATCCCTTGTTCCTTCTATATTGTAGGTTAGGGCATAGTTATTGTACTTTTCGTTTTCTGCGTTTATTTCATCTGATAGACCTACCCTATAAGGAGAAAAAGCTTCCTCTACTTCAGCTATTTTTTCTGCCTTAGACTCTTTGAAGTAGGATTTCTTCTCCAAAGCAAGGTCTTCCTTATCCAAAAAGTTTAGGCCAAGGTGTGCCCAGGTAGGCATTCTCATTTCGTTAATTCTTGCCATCAGCCGTTTGCTCCTTCAAGTTCCATATCTATAAGTCTATTCATCTCAACTGCATACTCTAGTGGCAACTCTCTTGATATAGGCTCTGCAAAACCTCTTACTATCATTGATTTTGCCTCATCTTCTGGTATTCCTCTTGTCATTAGGTAGAAGATTTGACCTTGATCGATTGATCCGATCTTTGCCTCATGTCCACAGTCGACATCATCATTTCTAATATCTAGAACAGGAATTGTATCTGATTGGCTCTCTTCTGAAATCATAAGATTTTCACAGTCTACAGTAGACTTAGAGCCAGCAGCCTTTTTCTTCATTTGAACTAAGGACCTAGTCATAGACTTGCCTGTTCCTGCAGTAATTGACTTGGTTAAGGCTGTTGAATAGGTATTTGGTGCAAGGTGAATCATAGAGCAACCATTGTCAATGTATTGGCCATTTGATGCAAAAGTGATTCCTGTATATTCGGCACTTGCTCCTTCTCCTACCAAGACTGATGTTGGATAAAGCATGGATACCTTGGATCCAAAGGATCCTGAAACCCAGATTACCTTACCACCCTCTTGGACTATGGCCCTCTTTGTGTTTAGGTTGTACATATTCCTTGACCAATTTTCTATAGTTGAGAACCTTACTTCAGCGTTTTTCCCTACAAAGATTTCAACAGAACCTGCATGGAGGTTGACTACGTTATACCTTGGGGCACTACATCCTTCGATGAAATGAACCTTGGCATTATCTTCAGCTATAATCATAGTATGTTCAAATTGACCTGCTCCAGGTGCATTTAACCTATAGTAGGATTGGAGGGGAATATCTACCTCAACTCCTTCTGGAACATAGATTAGTGAACCACCTGACCATACAGCCCCATGGAGGGCAGCATACTTGTGGAGGGTTGGTGGGATAGACTTTTGGAAGTAAGCCTTCACTATATCCTCATGGTTTCTGACAGCACTGGAGAAATCCTCAAATATTACCCCTTGGTCTGACAAGTGTTTTTGGATAGAGTGGTAGACTTCCTCACTATCATATTGGGCACCTACCCCTGCCAAGGACTCTTGCTCAGCCTTTGGTATCCCAAGCCTATCAAAAGTATCCTTGATTTCTTCAGGTAAGGCCTCCCAGGATGACTTCTTGTCAGTCTTAGGCTTAACATAGGTTGTTATATCTTTCATATCAAGCTCAGATAGGTCAGGTCCCCAACTTGGGTTTTCTAATTTCTCATAGATAGCAAGGGACTTTAGCCTTCTCCTACGCATCCAGTCCGGTTCATTTTTCTTATCTGAAATCTCATTTACAATTTGTGCATCAATACCCTTATCGGTAATATCTGCATATTCAAAGTCATTAAAGAAGTCGTAGTAGCCCCTATCTAGCTCCTTTAGCTGATTCTCTATATTAATTTCTTTCATCTTATACCCACTCGTATCCTTCTTTTTCAATCTTATCCATTAGACTGTCATCACCTGTTTGAAGGATCTTGCCGTCTTTTAGGATATGAACATAGTCAGCCTTAATATTTTGAAGCAATTCCCTATGGTGGGTTATAATAATTACTGATTTCTCTTCATTTTCTAAGAAATCTCTAATTCCATTACTTACAATTCTTACTGCGTCGACATCAAGACCTGAATCAGTTTCATCAAGGAGGGCAAGCTTAGGATCTAGGATCTTCATTTGCAAGATCTCGCTTTTTTTCCTCTCACCACCTGAAAAACCTACGTTTACATATCTTTGAGCATAATCTTCTGAAAGATTAAGATCTTCCATCTCTCTTTGTAATTGCTTATTAAAAGCTAATATTGATGGTTTCTTGCCCTCTACTTGCTCCTTAGAAATCCTCAAGAAATCATTTAACTTAACCCCTGGAATCTCATCAGGACTTTGGAAGGACATAAAGATCCCCCTTCTAGCTCTCTTATCTACACTCTCTTCTGTTATATCTTCATCCTCAAAGTAAATCTTACCTTGGGAAACTTTATATACAGGGTTTGCCATAATAGTATTCATCAAGGTTGACTTTCCGGACCCGTTAGATCCCATGATAACGTGAACTTCACCCTTGTTTACTACTAAATCTATTCCCTTTAAAATCTCCCTATCTCCTACTTTGACATGAAGATCTTCAACTTTTAATAAATTATCCATTTTAACCTCTTTTTGCATAAAAATTTAACAAATTCTAAGTAAAGTATACTCTTTTACTAGGGATTATCAAACCCTCCCTCTTTACAGTGTACCCCTTGAAAAATAAAAAAACGAGCTAAATAAATAGTTCGTTTTATGTAAGTATTCTAAAATATTAAAGACTTATTAACCTTGCTTCCTAGTAATCATATAGTTTATTTTCGATTAGGTCAATGAGTGAATCCACAGCTTCTTTTTCTTCTTCCCCATCTGCTCTAATGTTCAACTCATCTCCCTTAGAAGCACTCATGCTAAGAACTGACATTATAGATTTAGCATTATAAGATCTACCAGCCTTAACAACAGTAATGTCACATGGGAACTTGACAGCTTGTCTGATAAAGATAGAAGCTGGTCTAGCATGTAAACCTATTTCATTAGTTAGTGTTACTTTTTGTTCGTACATAGTACCTCCTTTGCTTAATTTTATAATTATATAGTACTTTTATTTAAGAAAAATGCAAACGTTTTTTGAAAATACTTGAAATTTAGATTTTTAACTATCTTTGATTACCCTTAGGTGAACTTATCCTTTGTAGACTTATTTTATTATTTAAAATCAAATCATTTTAATATTGGATAGGTTGTAAAATTAAATCGAAGAATTAATTAAAAACTTAATGGAGCTTAATACTAGACCTAGAAAACGCCTAAATTATCAAGCTCCATTCGATTTATTTATGCACGAACTTAGTTTGATTTAGGTGTCGCGTTATTATTTGCAATTCATCTTTAGGAAAATTAGACACCGTCCTACTTGACTTTACTAAGTAATATCTCCTTAAGGTCAATGAGCCTATCAAGGTTTCTCTCATAAAAATATTTAAAGGATTGGCAGAGCTTATTTAACCCGTCGTCATCCCTATACCTAAAACACCCTCCCCTACAAAGTATAAGGTAAGGGCAAGTCTTGCACTTGAGGTTTAGATCAAAGGACTTTTTTACAAAGTTATAAGCATTTTTAGAAAAGATTATCTCACTTATCCTTTTATCTCCAACACGACCCAGGGCAAAGTCATCCCTAGCATAGAAATCACAAGGATAAATTATCCCGTCAGCTTCAATAGTTATATTTACCGAACACCTCCCCACCATCTCACAGGCTTCGGGCATCCTCCCCATTAAAATCAATAGTAGGTTTTCAAAAAATCTAATGGATGTAAATTTCCCTTTCTTTATGTCCTCATACCAATTATTAAAAAGCTCATCCAAAAAGACCCCATAGTCATAACCTTCTAGGCTAATCCCCTCATATTTGCCATCAATTGGGTCAATTACAGGGATAAATTGCATGTAGGATATGCCAAGTTTCTTATAAAAATCATATACCTCGCTAGCCCTATGGACCATAGACTTTGTTACAACAGTTAGGATATTAAAGTCAATTGAATTTTTCTTTAAGAGGTCGACTGCCTCAAGAGCCTTATCAAAGGTAGGTTTATTTTCCCTATCAAGTCTTAGGTTATCGTGGATTTCTTCAAGGCCATCTATAGATAGGCCGACTAGGTAGTTGTATTTTTTAAAGAGGCTAAGCCAATTTTCATCTAGAAGAGTCCCATTGGTTTGGATGGCAAAGCTAAGTCTAGTGTGGTTTTTGTTATAGCCTTCAACCAAGTTATGGAAGTTATTAAAAAAATCAAATCCCGCAAGGCTTGGCTCCCCTCCTTGGAAGAGAAAGTTTATGGAGTCATAGTCATCGGTAAAGACGTCTTTGACCAATCTCTCTAGGGTATCATCTTTCATAAGCCCATAGGTAAATTTCTCCCTATGCCTTGCCTGGTCTAGGTAAAAGCAGTACTTGCAAGCGAGGTTACAAGTAGCTGATGCTGGTTTTATCATCAAGTTAAGATTTTTCATTATTTTGACCTTCCTTCCTAAGTTTTCGCTTCTTGGCTAAATTTTCAAAAAAATAAGACCCTATACAAACTTGTATAAAGCCTTAAGTATTTTAGCCTTCCATTTCGGAAAAATCTTTTAATTTTCCTAGGGCCTGGTTTTCTATTTGCCTTATCCTCTCTCTAGATAGGTTGTAGATCTTACCTATCTCCTCTAGGGTCTTTGGTTTTTCGTTATCTAGACCATACCTATAGATTATAATTTGCTTTTCTCTTTCTGTTAGTTGGTCCAAGGCCTTTATAAGGAATTCTTCCATATCCTTCTCTAGGATAATCATATCTACTGGGGTTGACTCGTCACCAACCATATCCATTAGCTCATCTCCTGTAGAGTCTTCACTATCGAGGTTTATGTTTAGGGAAGTTGAGTTGACTTGGTTTCTATTGATAAGGAAGAGGTCGTCTGCTTGCTTTTTGTCTATGCCCTCATTTTCTAGTATCTTGTAAAGCTCTTCATCGCTTGCTTCAGGGTTAGCCTTCAAAATTTGTTTTAGCTTGTTAAGCTTTAAGTACTTGCCTGCAGGAATCCTTATGGTATGTCCTTCTTTGTTGATAGCCTTTCTTATGGCCTTATCTATCCACTTGTAGGCATAGGTTGTAAACTTGTAGCCAAGGGAGAGGTCAAATTTCTCTGCTGCCCTTATCATACCAAGCATGCCTGATTGGACTAGGTCTTCTAAGTCTAGGTCATTGCCATGGGACCTAAAGAAGTAGGACGCCCTACTCCTTACAAGACCTTGGTTTTTTTCTACTAGGGCAGCCAAGGCGTTTTGGTTACCCATTTGGAATTGACTAACTATCTCTTCATTACTTAGGTCAGATAGCTTCATCATGTCTTGGCGTTTGATAGGCTTTATTGAGGCAGGATTTCTCTTAGCAAGCCCACCCTCAAAGTCATCTTCCTCGTCAAATTCTTCTTCGTAGTCTTCTGATATATAATCTATTAATTCGTCTTGTTCTTCTTCGGACAAACCCTCAATTGTAGTTGATATTTCCTCTTCGCTTAGCTCATCAGCATTGAGGTATTCCCTTAATTTTTCTAGAGTTTGTTCATCTTTTAAATTTATTTTATCCATTCTATCACCCATTTTGAATTTATTTACCTATCCTCTTCTTCCAAAGATCTTTTTAGCTCATCTATCTTTTGAGACAGGTCGCTTGATATTGGGAAGGTGGTGAGGTTTTGGCTAAAGTTAACCCTCTTTACCTTTTTTATCTTGTTTCTGAGTCTATCTAGTTCTAGTTTTAATTCATTAGAGCTAACTCTCAAAGCTCCCCTTCCATAAGCCTGGGTCTGGATTGCAGCATCATCTGTTACAACTTTTATATTGTGATGCCTGTCAATCTTTGCTACTTCCCTTTCAATATAGCTATCTGCCGTTTGAAATCTCTTGGTATAGACGATCTTCATCCCATATTTTTCTTCATAAGTTTCTTTTATCCTATCAAGGTTATAGGCATCGAAGACTATGGTTACTTCTTCTCCAGACAAGGATTTGTATTCTGCCATTTCTTCTATAAGGCTATCCCTGGCATGGGAGAGGTTTTCTTTGGATATGTCTCTAAGCTCTTGCCGTTTGTTGATGACATTGTAGCCATCTATAAAGGTAATATTTCTTTTAGTGAAAGCCATTTTGCCTCAAGACCTCATAGATTGCTATCCCTGCAGCAACTGATGCATTTAGACTATTCACCTTGCCTAGTATCGGTATATTAATAAGCATATCACAATTGTCCCTTACAAGTCTAGATATGCCCTTACCTTCATTGCCTACTACTAGACAAACCTTGCCCTTTAGGTCTACATTAGGGAGGCTTTCTTCTGCTTCTCCTGCCAGTCCATAAACCCAAAATCCTTCTTCCTTGAGGTCTTTTATAGTCCTAGTGAGGTTTTTTACCCTGGCTACCTTCATATTGGAAATAGCCCCTGCACTTGTCTTATATACTGTAGGATTTACACTAGCTGACCTCCTATCAGGAATAATCACTCCTTCAAAGCCAAAGCTCTCTGCACTTCTTATTATGGCCCCTAGGTTATGAGGATCCTCTATCTTATCGAGGATAATCAATCTAGTCGCCTTAGCTAGGTCTTTTATGTCTGTGTATTCGAAGGATTTTACTTCTGCCATTAAACCTTGGTGGTTTATATCTATATTATCAAAAAATCTCTTATCTACAAAATCTATTTTTATATTTTTAGCTTGAGCCCTTGCTATTATTTGATCTAGGATTTTTGAATTTTGTTTTAGGATATATATTTTCTCAAAGACGATATCACTATCTAGGGCATCTAGGATTGGCTTTCTTCCATAAATCTTATCCATTACATAAGCTCCCACTTGACCCCATCACGGCTATCTTGGATCCTAACTCCCATAGCGGATAGGTCATCTCTAATCTTATCAGCAAGGTCATAATTTTTAGCCTTCTTGGCAAGATTTCTCTCTTCGATTAGTCTCTCTATCGTTTCTACATCTATATCAGAGTTTTCTTTCTTCTTTGCCACAAGACCTAGGACAGAAAAGAGATCCTTGTAGAGGGCAAAGACTTTTTCAAGAAATTCCCTACTTGATTCCTGATCGGGCTTGGTATTGATGAATTTTGCCATATCAAATAAGACTGTTATACCATCAGCTGTGTTTAGGTCATCATCCATTACTTCTATAAATCTTTCTTTAAAGGCTTCTAGGTCTTTTTCCATAGCCTTTTCTTCATCGCTTTCTGCCTTATCTTCTGCATTTTCTATAAGCTCTTCTAGCTTGAAGTAGGCATTGGTTAGTCTTTGGAGGGAGGCCTTGGCTTGCTCTATTATCTCCCTTGTAAAGTTTATAGGTTGCCTGTAGTTTGTTGTCAAAAGGTAGAACCTAATTATTCCTAGGTCGTATTCTTCTTTGATATCACGAAGGGTAAAGAAGTTACCCAAGGACTTACTCATCTTGGTTCCATCTACTTGGATCATGCCATTGTGCATCCAGTAATTGGCAAAGGTCTTTTCATTAAGTCCTTCTGATTGGGCAATTTCATTTTCGTGGTGGGGAAATTCTAGGTCCTCTCCACCTGCGTGGATGTCTATAGTTTCTCCTAGGATTTTCTTAGACATGGTTGAGCATTCTATATGCCAACCTGGCCTACCCTCTCCCCAAGGAGACTGCCAGCTTACTTCTCCATCAAGCTTGGTCTTCTTCCATAGGGCGAAGTCTACTGGGGACTTTTTCTTGGCTCTATCCTTATCATCAAGTCTATTGCTAGCTCCGCTTATGAGATCCTCTATATTTTTTCCTGAAAGCTTGCCATAGTCATAGGCCTTGGATACATCAAAGTAGACATCTCCATCAGACTCATAGGCTACCCCCTTATCTACTAGGCCCTTAACAAAGGCAATTATATCATCCATAACCTCTGTTGCCCTAGGGTGGATAGTATTGTCTTCATCGATATTTAAGTCCCTAGCATCTTCCATATAGGCTTTGATATACTTATCACTTACTTCCTTGGTTGTAATATTTTCTTCTATTGCCTTATTTATTATCTTATCGTCTACATCAGTAAAGTTGACCACATATTTTACATCATAGCCCCTATAGGTCATATATCTCCTAAAGGTGTCAAATACAACTAGGGGTCTAGCATTACCTATGTGCATATAATCATAAACAGTAGGCCCACAGACATACATCCTGATTTTCCCATCTTCTATAGGGGTAAATTCTTCTTTTCGTCTTGTAAGCGTGTTATGAATTTTCATTAAAAGTTTTCCTTTACGTATTCTAGTCTTTCTTTCATCTTAGCCTTGCCCATGATTTGGAAGGCATTAGATAGTTCAGGACCATGGACAGATCCTGTGAGGGCTGCCCTTACTGGGAACCATAGGTTCTTGCCCTTGATACCTGTTTGCTTTTGAATCTTCTTCATTACGGAAGTAGCAAATTCTTCGTCTACTTCATCTATTGCTTCAAGCTCTCCTATGAAGGCATCAAAGAGTTTCTTGGCATCGTCAGTCTTTATAGCATCAAGTGCTTCTTCATCATAGTCAATATCGCTATCAGCTAGGTAGTAATTTTTAGCAAGCTCTGGAGCATCTGAGAACTTGTCTATGGCTGATTGCCAGGTTGCAGCAAGGAGGTTTAGCTTCTCATCTGGGTAAGACTCATCTATAAGTCCAGACTTTATCATATATGGTTTAATCTCTTGGGCAAGCTCTTCAACTGGAAGCTCCCTTACATAGTGGCCGTTGATCCAGTCAAGCTTTTTCTTGTCAAATACAGCCCCAGTCTTATTAACCCTATCAAAGTCAAATTGCTTAGCTAGCTCTTCTATAGTGAAAATCTCTTCTTCGCTATCAGGTGACCAACCCAAGAGGGATAGGAAATTGATTAGACCTTCTGGCATATAACCTTCTTCTATGAAGTCCTCTACCATTCCATCTCCATTTCTCTTTGAATACTTCTTGTGGTCCTTGTTTAGAACGGTTGGTAGGTGGATATATTCTGGTGCTTCCCAGCCAAAGGCTTGGTAGAGGTAAACGTGCTTTGGTGTTGATGATATCCACTCATCTCCACGTACTACGTGGGTAATACCCATCAAGTGATCATCCACTACTACTGCGAAGTGGTAGGTTGGATAGCCGTCTCTCTTGATAAGGACTTGGTCATCTTGGTCATCAGTATTGAAGGTAATCTTGCCCTTTATCCTATCATTGAAGGTAATGTCTGTATCAGCTGGTAGTTTTAGTCTAACTGTGTGGGCCTCGCCATTATCTACCCTTCTTTGAGCCTCTTCCTTAGGGATAGAACGGCATAGGCCATCATACTTTGGAGTAAGGCCGTCAGCCTTTTGTTGCTCTCTTACCTTGTCTATTCTTTCTTGGCTGCAGAAGCAATAGTAAGCCTTGTCCTCATCTATAAGTTGCTTGATATACTTATCATAGATTCCCTTATCAACCCTTTCTGATTGGATGTAAGGACCAAATTCACCCTTTTGGCTAACTTTTCCATTTTCGTCTAGGACTACTCCCTCATCTATCTCAACTCCAGACCATTTTAATGCCTCAAGGAGGTTCTCTATAGCTCCTTCTACATAACGGGTCCTATCTGTATCTTCAATTCTCAAAATCATATCCCCACCAGTGTGTCTTGCATATAGGTAGTTGAACAAGGCTGTCCTTAGTCCTCCTATATGAAGATAACCAGTTGGTGATGGTGCAAATCTAACTCTAACGTTACTCATTATCTTCTCCTTATATCTTAAAATCTCTTATATACTATGTTTCTATTATATATTATTTTAAAGAATTTTTTAAGTAGTAAATGTAAAAAAGGCTTAATATTAGATTATAATCCTTCTCCCAGACCATAAAATAAAATTCGCCTTCTTTTTATTATACCCAAAATTCCAAAATTTAATTATACTTTACATAAATCCTTTTAAAAGTTAATTTTTTTTATTTAGAAAGTCTTAACTTCTTTTTTTATTTACTCGAACAAAAAAGTCGACCACCTGGGACGACTTTCCTTTGATTACTTACTAAAATTATTTTCTCTTTACTTTTTTGCCTAAATTCTTTGATTGGGAGCAGTTTTTGCAAGCGCCTGCATCTCCCCCATCCTTAATAAAGTTATTGTAAACTATATATGAGCAAAGGGCAAGTATTCCTATTAGTATAATCCATGATTGTATATTCATCTTATCTCCTTTATTCTTCTCGGTAATTTCCCTTCCTAAATATCAAATATCCCATTAGTATTATAGCGACTAGGACAAGGCCTGTAGAAAGCCCAAAGTTTCCTGTTTGGACAAACCTCGCTATATTGTAGAATATAAAGCTTATTACATAGGCAAAGCCCATTTGGTAGCCTATAGTTGCAAGGGTCCACTTCATATCATTCATCTCAGTCTTTATAGCTCCTACTGCTGCAAAGCAAGGCATGCAGAGCATATTAAAGAGCAAGAAGGAATAGCCAGCTACACTATCTCCTATTATTATATTGAAACCTTCTAGAAGGCTCATAGTTCCTGTAGTATCTACACTTGTATTTAGCAAGACCCCTACAGTTGATACTACATTTTCCTTAGCAACAAAGCCCGAAATCGTAGCAACTGCTGCCTGCCAGGAGCTAAAACCTAGTGGGGCAAAGATATAAGAAAGCAAGGACCCTAGGTGGGCAAGCATACTATCTTCTGTCCTATCTCCTACCAAGTCTAGGCTAAAGCTAAAGTTTGACAAGAACCATATTATAATTGTTGACAATAAGATTATAGTTCCTGCCCTCTTTACATAGGCTGACGCCTCGTTGTAGACTTCCCTTACAACAGATTTTAGCCTTGGTATGTGGTATTCTGGTAGCTCCATTACAAAGGGAGCTGGCCTTGAGGCAAAGCTCTTAAACTTCTTTAGGATAAGGCCAGAAAGAATTACTGCCAATATCCCTATCATATAGAAGGAAAAGGTAACCCAGGCCTGGTTTTCTCCAAAAAATATCCCTGCTACCATAGCTATTACAGGAAGCTTTGCAGAGCATGGCATAAAGGTAGAAGTCATTATAGTAATCCTTCTGTCCCTGTCATTTTCTATGGTCCTAGATGCTTGAATCCCTGGGACTCCACATCCTGTAGATATCATTATCGGGATAAAGCTCTTACCAGATAGTCCAAAGCTCCTAAAGATCCTATCCATGACAAAGGCAACCCTTGACATATAGCCTATATCTTCAAGGAGACTTAGGAGTGTAAAGAGGACTACCATCTGAGGCAAAAATCCAAGGACTGCCCCCACACCAGCAATAATTCCATCACTAACAAGGCCCACTATGGCTGGGTGGACATCAATCGCATCAAGGATATTTGCAGCTCCTGGTGCTAGGATGTTTTCAAAGAATCCATTGACTGCATCGGTTGCGTTCGTTCCAAGTGTCGCTATGGATAGGTAGTAGATAACAAACATAACCAGGGCAAAAATCGGAAGGCCCAAGTACTTACTTGTTACTATCCTATCTATCTTGTCGGTCTTAGTCCACTTTATTGGCTTTCGTCTTAGAATATTATCCTCTATACCAGATAGGGTATCATACCTTTCTGTGATTATGATTGATTCAACATCATCGTCATAGCTCTCCCTAAATCTTTGTCTTATCTCTTCTATCTTTGTGAGCTTATCAGGACTTAAAGAAAGATCTGCCATCATATCTTCGTCTTTTTCAAAGCACTTTATAGAATAAAATCTCGCAAAGTCCTCATTCAGATCTTCTGCAAAGAGATTTCTAATTTCTGCAAGCCCCCTCTCCATATCATGTGAAAAAGTTAGAGGATGGGGATATATCTTCTCATTCCTTGCAGCAATGATGGCTTTTTTTAGCTCATCAAGACCACCTTCCCTATTGGCAACTATCTCTACTACCCTAACTCCCAAAAGCTCTGACAGCCTCTTAGTATCGACATAATCGCCATTGGCTTCTAGGATATCCATCATATTTAGGGCAATAATAGTCGGAATCCCAAGCTCCAAGAGTTGGCTTGTAAGGTATAAATTTCTGATAAGGTTAGAGGCATCGACCAAGTTAACAATCAAGTCAGGCTTGTTTTTAATCAAGTACCTCCTACTTACAATCTCCTCCATTGTGTATGGAGAGAGGGAATAAATCCCTGGTAGGTCCTCAATAACTATATCCTTATGACCCTTTAATTTTCCTTCTTTCTTATCGACAGTAACCCCTGGCCAGTTACCCACCTTTTGGTTGGATCCTGTTAGGGAATTAAAAAGCGTAGTTTTGCCTGAATTGGGGTTACCTGCCAGCGCTATTTGGAAGGTCATAGGCTATCTACCAAAATATTTTCGGCATCGGCTTTTCTTATAGTTAGCTCAAAGCCCCTAAGCGATAATTGGATAGGGTCCCCAAGAGGTGCCTTCTTCCTAACTAGAACGGTAGTTCCCCTAGTAACCCCCATTTCCATAATCCTTCTCTTGGTAGCTCCATGGCCCCCGACTTTTTTTATTTTTGCAGATTTTCCAACTGGAATATCTTTTAAAGTCATACTTATCACTCCTTATCTTAAATATATACCTATCAGTAGATATATTACTTGCTAATTCCTTAACATTCTTTTCAAATAAAAATCATTATCAATGGTTATATTAATTTTACCATATCTTCTAGCAAATAAAAAGATTTTCCAGGATAGACTATCCTAGCTCATGATTATCCTTTTATTATCTAAGAGATTTATTCATATCGCTTGCTTATTTATTTTAGCCTACTTGTTAAATATATAGTTAATGTAGTTGTCTTTTACAACTCTAATGATAAAGTATATATATAAATATGTAAGGAGACCTTATGGAATTTATTTGTTTTATTAATATTTTTTATAGGTATGGAAAGAAGATTCTGGAGGATATCTTGGAAGAGAATGATATTTCTATGCAAGAGCTGATTGTTCTTCTGGTTTGTGATGAAGCTCCCGGGATTTTTCAATATAAGCTGATTGATTTTACGGGGATTGATAAGTCTAATCTTTCAAAGCTTATGAAAAGGCTTGAAGAGAGAGATTTGATTTATAGGATTGATAGCGACTCTTCCCTCGGGCAAAAGGAATGCTATATAACAGATAGAAGTTTGGATATGATGCCTTCCCTTAAGGAGGCTATTGATGAATGGCTTAGCATTATAATGGATGGTTTTGATAAGGATGAGATTGAATCTTATAGGGCTATGTCTTGCAAGATTTCAGATAATATTTTCAATAAATTAACTAAGAGGTGGTAGATTTGGATAGGAAAAAAGTTAGTGTAATAGGAGCTGGCATGGGAGGCCTCTCGGCTGCAATCGAGCTAGTCGATAGGGGCTACGATGTAGAAATTTATGAGCAAAATAGTGAGCCTGGTGGCAAGATGGAGAGGATTTATGTAGGTGGGATGCCCCTTGATGTTGGCCCTACCCTTGTTATGATGCCAGAAGTCTATGAAGAGGTCTTTACCAAGGTAGGCAGAGATCCCAAGGACTATATTAAATTTAGGGAAGTAAATCCCATGTATGATGTTTATTTTGCAGAAGACTATAGGTCTTATAGGCTAAATTCTGACCTCATTGACCTAATGAAGATAGCAGAGGGCTTTGGTGATGGAAGTGATGAGGGATTTTTGTCTTACCTCGCCGATATCTACAAAAGATACAAGATCGCCCTCAAGTATTTTATAAGAAGGCCCTTTAGGCACAAAAGAGATATCTACAATCCAAATATGCTTATTCAGGCCCTTAGGCTTAAGACCTTCGATTCTGCCAAAAATATGATGGCCAAATATATTCCATCTAAAGACCTTCAAGAGATGCTAAGTTTTCAGACCCTCTATATAGGAGTATCTCCTTCTAATGGCCCATCCCTTTACAATATCATCCCTATGATAGAACTCTTGTATGGGGTGTGGACCCTAGAAGGTGGGATGCACTCCATGGCAGAGGCTATGGCAAGGCTATTTCTTGAACTAGGTGGCAAGATTCATTATAATTCCAAGGTGGAAAAGATCTTGGCAAGTGATAAGAAAGTCAAGGGGATTAAGATAGGAGATAATATAGTTGAGTCTGATATAGTTATTTCTAATGCCGACTTCCCTTATACTATGAACGAGCTAATTGATGATGATTCCATCAAGGGCAAGTACACCGAGAAGAAGATCGACTCTATGGATTATTCTTGTTCCTGCCTTATCTTCTACTGGGCTGTCGATGGAGTCTATGATGAGCTAGCGGGTCATACCTTTGTAGTTAGTAAGGACCTTGATAAGAACCTAGAACAAATATTTGCAGGAGACCTCTTGGAAGATCCTTCTATCTACCTATCTATCCCTTCAAAACTAGACCCAAATACAGGCAAGGATAATAAGTCATCCTTCTACCTCCTAATTCCTGTCCCAGAGCTTGGAGTAAAGAAATTTGACTATGACCAAAAAACTGTTGATTATTTTAGGGAAAAGGCCCTAGAAAAACTAGTTAACCTACCGGGGCTAGCTGACCTTCGAAATAAAATCATAGAGGAGAAGGTCTACACCCCTTATGACTTTGAGAAGAAATTCTCTGCCTATAGGGGAGCGACCTTTGGCCTCCAACCAACCCTCAGACAAAGTAACCACTGGCGACCTCAAAGTAAGTCCCTTGCTTGCGAGGGCCTCTACTTTACTGGATCATCTACCCATCCTGGGGCAGGAGTTCCTATAGCCCTAGAGGGTGGTAGGATTTGTGCCAAGGAAGTCATAAAGGATTACTACTGATGACAAATAATTTAGATAAATCATTCAAAATATCAGTCGATATCCTAAGGGAAAATTCAAAAAGTTTCTACAAGGCCTTCAAGATGCTAGATGAAGAGAAGTTCCTGGCTGTGGCAGCCTTGTATGGATTTTTTAGGACCATAGACGATATAACAGATGAAAGCACAGAGCTCAATAGGGAAGACTCCCTAAAGAAAATCAACCTCCTAAGAGATGACCTCTTGAAAATCTCAGAGGGAAAAGATCCAAGAAATACCTATCCTTGGTGGGATGCCTACGAGGCTACTATAAAGGCCTACCAAATTGATAGCCAGGCCTTTTTGATGCAGATAGAGGGTCAAAAGATGGACCTTGATTTTAGGGAGCCAGAAAGTATAGATGACCTCATAACCTACTCTTCCCTGGTAGCAGGCTCTGTTGGAAGGGCCATGCTCCCTATAATTATAAAAAACAAAGAAGACTTAGGGAGACCTGACCTCCTCACTGCCTGTGAAAACCTCGGTATCGCCATGCAAATCACCAATATCTTAAGAGATGTGGGCGAAGACCTAAGAGAGAGGGATAGGGTATACCTCCCCAAAAACCTTCTAGCAAAATATGGCCTAGATAAGGAAAATTTAATAGCCTTTAATGAGGGCAAGAGAGATGGAGAAGACTATAAGGCCTTTATTAATTTTTGGGAAGACCTTGCTAGGCTAAGTGAGTCCTACTACGATAGTTTCAATGACTACCTCAAGTATATAGATGAGGACTCAAGACTTCCAGTCTATACGGCATCTCTTATATATAGGGCCATAATGGATGAGATTAGACAAGCCTCCTACGACTGCTTTTCTAAGAGGCAATTTGTATCAAATACCAAGAAAGTCCTCCTAATCAAAAAGGCCAAGGCCTATGTAAAAAATTTATAAGAAATTTATTAAACCGGTAGCTCCAAGGAAAATTTCTCCTGGCTACCGGTTATATTTTTGCCTAGAATTTCATTAGGTCATTAAAAGATTCTATCATTGTTGGGTGGGTAAAGATAGCATTTTCTATATAGGTATAAGGTATATCATTATCCATGGCCATCTTGATATAGTTAATTAGCTCCTCTGCATTTTCTCCATAGAGGCTGGCCCCGAGGATTAATTTGCTTTCCTTGTCGACTACCACTTTAAACAAGCCCCTAGGATCATTATTTATCTTGTGGCGAGGGATTTGATTTACTGGGACCTTATTTTCTACTGGGTCGTAGCCCTTATCCTTGGCCTCCTCGTAAGTAAGGCCTAGCCTTGCCAAGACTGGACTTATATATACGGCATAAGGGATGGCTCCCCTTTTTTCTTCATTGTAAGACTTATCCCCATAAACTTGACTCTTTATAATCCTAAAGTCATCTAGGGACTTGTAGGTAAATTGTAGGCCTCCTATTACATCTCCTGCCGCATAGATATTTTCTACACTAGTCTCTAGGTTCTTATCTACTAGGATTTCCCCATGAGAGCCGACTTCTATGTCAGTATTTTCTAGGCCCAGGCCCTCGGTATTAGGGTGTCTGCCCACAGCGACTAAGACTGCCTCTGCCTCATAGTCCCCCTTGTTTGTTCTTACTATGGCAGACTTATCTTGGTCAACTATCTCTTGAGTTTCTGCTCCTGTTATGATTTCTATACCCTTAGCTTCCATATCCTTTATTATTTCCTTGGCTATCTCTTCATCTTCCTTATCCAAAATCTCTGATCTTGCAAGTAGGGTAACCTTTGAGCCAAAGCCTGCCATAAGTGAAGCAAATTCTAGAGATATATAACCCCCACCTATTATAACTAGGGAGCCAGGTCTTTCTCTAAGTTCCATAAAGGAAGCTGAGTCATAGACCCTAGGGCTAGCTATGCCAGCAATGTTAGGTCTATTAGGAGAAGAGCCTGTATTTATGAGGATGATATCTCCCCCTATTATCTGGCTTTGACCCTCATCATTAGTTACTTCTATTTCCTTATTAGAAATAAACTTGGCGCTTCCATCTATGACATCAATATTTTCTTCATCTGCTAAGTTGTGGTAATTTTTATTGTTAAGGGCCTTGACTACTTCAAATTTTCTAGCAAGGGCCTCCTCATAGCTAAGGCCTTCCCTCTCAGCCTTAACCAAGACCTTGGTAGGTATGCAGGCTAGGTTGATGCAAGTTCCCCCATACATCTTTTTGGATTTTTCTACCAAGGCTACTTTTTTACCAAGACCTGCCGAAAACTTGGCAAAAGTCTTGCCTGCCTTTCCAAAACCGATAACTACAATATCATATTTTTTCATTTTTACCTCCTTAAGTTTTCCTAGGCTTATCTTGATCTGATATAAGGCTAAACCCTAGTAACTTATTAGCTCTAAATTAAAGATTATATTTCCTTCATACCCATTATCTAGAAAATAATATTATTCCGCATAAATTTCCCACTTAAAAAAGAACGAGGATTCCTCCCCGTCCCTTACTTTTATTTATATAAACCAAGTTCTTCAACTAATTCGTCTATTTGATCTATGATTGAGCCTATAAAGCCTATAGCTTCTTCTAGAGCCTTGGTATTGGTCATATCAACTCCACTAGCCTTGGCAAGGTCAATTGGTCCCATAGATCCACCTAGTTTTAGGACATCAAGCCATCTCTTCCTGTCTTCATCATTACCATTTACTATCCTATCTGATATAACAGTTCCTATAGTAAGGCCTGCTGAATAGGTGTATGGGTAAAGACCCATATAGTAGTGAGGTTGTCTCATCCAGGTTAGCTCTGCCCCATCAACAAGTTTTACAGAATCTCCCCAGAATTTCTCAAGATTATCCATAAACATCTTGTTTAGGTCATAGGCAGATAGGCTCTCACCCCTCTCGATTGCCCTATAAACATCTCTTTGGAAGACAGCTTCCATAAAGTGGGTTACGAAGTTGTGGTAGTAGGTCTTGCTTATCATAGTTGATAGGACCCATAATTTTTCCTTCTTATCACTAGCCTTATTTAAGAGGTACCTTTCCATGGTAATCTCATTAGCAGTTGAGGGGGACTCTACAAAGTACATAGACATATCTGCTAGCAAGGACTTTTGGTTGGCATTTGAATAGATACCTTGGAGGGCATGACCTAGTTCGTGGGATAGGGTCATAACTTGGCTCATCTTATTGTTGTAGGTGGTCATTATATATGGGTGAGAATTATATGGGGATGCACAAAAGGCACCTGTTCTCTTACCAATATTTTGTGAATAGTCTATCCACCTATCTTTAAATGCCTTATCCAAGTAACTTGTATATTCTTCTCCCAATGGTGATAGGCCATCTAGGATGTATTCACGAGCCTTATCAATGCTTAGGTCTTTCTCATCGTCTGTTCCTATACCAAGCTTTAGGTCAGCATAGGTCATCTCATCAAGGCCATAGTATTTTTTGATAATGCCAGCATACTTTCTCATGTGAGGAGCTAGCTTTTCCATTATAGTATCTAGTTGCTTTTCATAAACATCAAAGTCCACGTCTTGCTTAGCTAGAAGGTAGTGGAAGACTGATTCATAGCCCCTAATATCTGCTAACTTCTTCTCATTTGTAACTTGGGTGTTATAAATTGAAGCGTTAGCATTTTGATACTTCCTCAAGACATCATGGTATCTCTTGAAGGCTTCCCTTCTAAGATCTGTCCTAGGATCTGCTTCCAAAAACTCCTCAAAGGTATTGTGGTTTAGCACTACATCTTCTCCCTCATAGGTGAAATTTTCAAATTCCATATCGCCATAACGCATATCGTTATAGTTTTTGTATGGGGCATCGAAGGTCGGTGCAAGGGAAGCTAGGGCACTTTCAGTTTCATCTGCAAGAATATGCTCTTTTTTCTTTAGAATTCTTTCGATATAGTAGGCATATTCCTTATGCTTATCTGCTACCTTTTCCAAGATTTCTTGGTCTAGCTTAGCCAAGGCTCCATCATAAAATGAAAGTCCAGCAAAAATACTCGCTAGCCTATCAGAAATAGCAGCATCCCTCTTGATAAGGTCTTGGTCAGTATTATCTACTTCCATAGAAATACCTGCAAAGGTAGATAGGGTAGATGCTATGGCAGCTATATCTGAATACTCTTCCAATGAGTCAAAAACATCATCTTCACTCTTTAATTCTTTATATTTCTCAGCAAAGGCCTTGGCTTTTTCAGCTAAATCATCAGCTTCTTTGTAGCAAGCCTCATCATTTTCATACATATCTTCTATTTTCCATGTCTCTTTGACATCAACTTCACTTCTCTTTTTCAAATGATCCTCCTTTAAATAATTATTTAAATATTAGTATTATTTTACTCCTATAATTATTATATCCTACTTAAACGTGTTTTTTTACCCAAAAAGCAAGTATAATACCATAACAAGGAGGAAAAAATGGATAAAAGAATAGAAAACTTTGCTAAACTCGCAGTAGAGTTTGGCGTTAATGTACAAAAAGACGAAGACGTCTTAATATCAACTCCAGTAGAAAACCCTGAACTTGCAAGACTTATAGCAGAAGAATCCTATAAGAAAGAAGCTCGTAAAGTAGCTATCGACTGGAAAGATGACAGGATAACAAGACTTAACTATGAGTACCAAGCTGGTGAAACCCTAAATGAAGTTCCTGACTGGCAAGTAGAAAAATCTAGATACCAAATAGCAGAAAAAAAATCAAACAGGATCTCCATAGTATCAGAAGACCCTGACCTACTAAAGGGCCTTGACCAAGTAAAAATCGCAGAATCCATCAAAGCAAGGAGCGAAAAAACCAAGGAATTTGTCAAATACACCATGAATGACATAGTATCTTGGCTAGTAATATCAGTACCAAACAAAAAATGGGCAAAAAAAGTCTTCCCTGACCTAGGAGAAGAAGAAGCCTACAATAAACTATGGGAAGTAATCCTAGATGTATCTAGGGTAAGCGAATCATGGGAAGAAACCAAAGCAAATTGGCAAAACCATATCGATACCCTTGATGAAAAAGCATCCTTCCTAAACTCCCACCAATTTGACAAAGTCCACTACAAGTCATCCAACGGAACTGACCTTGAAGTAGGCCTACCTAAAAACCATATCTGGATGTCTGCAGGATCTAGTAATGCAAAGGGAGATAGGTTCATACCAAATATGCCAACAGAAGAAGTCTTCACCTCTCCCCAATACGATGATGTAAATGGTAAACTTGTAGCAAGCAAACCCCTTGTCTACAACGGAGTAGTAATCGATGACTTTTACTTTATCTTCGAAAATGGTAAGGTCGTAGACTTTGATGCCTTGGTTGGTAAGGAAACACTCGCCAAAATGCTAGAAAGTGATGATGGATCAAAAAACTTGGGAGAAATCGCCCTAGTGCCATATGACTCCCCTATATCAAACTCCAACATCCTCTTCTACAACACACTCTTTGACGAAAACGCCTCCTGCCACTTTGCCCTAGGTAAGGCCTACCCTACAACCATAAAGGATGGGGCAAGCGTAGAGGATGATAAAGTAAGAGAAGAACTAGGCATAAACGACTCCCTAATCCACGAAGACTTCATGGTCGGAACAAGCGACCTAGAAATAATCGGCTACAAGGGAGATGAAGAATTCAAAATCTTCGAAAATGGAAATTGGGCCTTCTAACACAACCCTACCGGCTTCGGCCGGTTTTTTTATATCCGACATATTTTAATTAATGCAGAAAATGTGAATATATGCACATATATGGTATAATAAAAACGTTGTTATATACATAATAGCAATAATATAATTATAGGAAAGGAATTTATATGTCGAAAGTAAAAAATTCACCAAAAGAAAAATCATCTGGAATTTTATCTAAGATAGAGAGAGTAGGCAACGCCCTCCCACATCCAGCTATAATTTTTTTAATAATGATAGCTATTTTAGCTATCATTGCCCATATTTCTGCATCAGCAGGCCTATCAGTAGAATATTATGATGCCAAGGCTGAACAAGAAACACAAATCGCAGCAGTTTCTCTCTTAAATGCAGAAGGTATCCGTCACATTTTCACATCAGTGGTAGGAAACTTTACCTCCTTTGCCCCACTTGGAGTAGTCCTCGTGGCCATGCTCGGAGTAGGTGTTTCTGAATATTCTGGATTTTTTGATGCAGGTCTAAAGAAGCTCCTATCAAACGTACCATCTGTAATCCTTACAGCAGCAGTAGTTTTTGCAGGTATTGTATCAAATATAGCATCTGATGCTGGTTATGTAGTGGTAATTCCCCTAGGGGCCTTAATCTTTGCATCAGCAGGCAAGCACCCTATAGCAGGTCTTGCAGCAGCCTTTGCCGGAGTATCTGGAGGATTTTCTGCCAACCTCATATTTGGACCAACAGATGCCTTGCTATCTGGTATAACCAACGAGGCCCTCAGAGCTTCCAATATCAATTACTCAGTAGATGTAACAGGTAACTGGTACTTCCTAGTAGTATCTACCTTCCTTCTAACCCTAGTAGGAACTGTGGTTACAGAAAAGGTCGTAATACCTAACCTAGGAGAATACAAGGGATCTTATGTCGGAGAAGATAAACCACTTACTGACCTTGAGAAAAAGGGACTTAGAAACGCCCTTATTAGTATAGGAATTTACCTAGTATTTTTAGGATTCTTAACCATCCCACAAAATGCTATCCTTAGAGAGGCCAACGCCAATGGAGAGATGACCCTCGAGAACTTCCTAGCCCATGGACTAATCTTTGCCATCTTTCTATTGTTTATAATACCAGGTTTTGTTTTTGGTAAAACTGTAGGGAAGATTAATAATTCCAAAGACCTAGTAGAAGCTATGACCCACTCCATGTCATCAATGGCAGGTTTTCTAGTCCTATCCTTCTTTGCAGCTCAATTTGTATCCCTCTTTGCCTATACCAACCTGGGTACAATCCTATCCGTAAAGGGAGCAGAATTCCTAGAATCAATAGGACTTTCAGGTATACCTCTAATAGTTCTATTTATCCTAATATCTGCCTTTATCAACCTCTTCATAGGATCAGCCTCAGCAAAATGGGCTATCATGGCTCCTATCTTTGTGCCTATGTTCTTTGAACTTGGTCTATCACCAGAGCTAACCCAAGTTGCCTACAGGATAGCTGACTCATCAACCAACATCATAAGTCCACTTATGAACTACTTTGCAATGATTGTTATCTTCATGCAAAGATACGATAAAGAAAAAGGCCTTGGTACCCTTATCTCAACCATGCTACCTTACTCCCTATCCTTCCTAGGAATCTGGACCTTGATGCTAATAGGTTGGATGCTAATAGGCCTTCCAGTAGGACCAGGCGCCCTACTTGCTGTATAGAGTAAAACCTCGGTTCATGCCGAGGTAATTTTTTACCAAAAAACCGGAGCAGCTGCTCCGGCCAAATTATCCCCTATAAGCGTCCTCATCAACAAATACATAGGCATTTGGGTGGAGGGTTAAGAAGCTTGCAGGAAGTCCTGGATAGATTGTATCTTCTTCTATAAGTCTCTTTACTGCTTCGTGCTTATTCTTGCCACTGGCCAGTAATATCAAGGTCTTTGCATTGAAGACATCTGCCATTCCCATAGAGATAGCATACTTTGGAACATCTTCCCTACTTTCAAAAAACCTTGAATTAGCTTCGATAGTTTCTTCACTAAGCTTAACTATAGAAGTTCTCCTATTTAGCTTATCACTTGGCTCATTGAAGGCTAGGTGACCATTTGGTCCTATACCAAGGATTTGGATATCCCTTTGACCAAACTCATCAAGGTAGGCATCATATTCCTTACAATACTTCTCATCAGCTTCTGGAGCATGAGGAAGCTTGGTAGCTCCTTCATCAAACTTAACATGATTAAAGAGATTTTCATTCATAAAATATTGGTAAGATTGGTCATTAGTAGGATCAATGCCAACATACTCATCTAGGTTTACGCTCCTAGCATACCTAAAAGAAATCTCTCCCTCATCGCTAGCCTTGATAAGGTTTTGATAAAGGCCTATTGGAGTAGACCCAGTAGCTAGACCAAGCTTTATTTGAGGCTTCTCTACCATATTGCTGATAACAAGATCAGCAGCCTTCTTGCTCATATCATCATAATCTTTACATACTATAATATTCATAATATCTCCTTTAATTCTTCTACTAAAATTATACAGGTTAATACTCCAAAGACAAAAAAATCCCCAGGGATAGTCCCCAGGGATCTTGGCTATATCTCTCTTCTCTTTCTAGTTAGTAGAAAGAGTGCTAGTATTGAAGCTAACAAAATAACTATTGAAAGACCTACACTCTCTACACCCATCTTAGGATTGCTATTATTGGTCTTTTTGTTTACTTCTTTGTTTTTAGGTTGATCCGGAATTGGTTCTTCTGGATCCGGCTTGTCCGGTTTGTCTGGGACTACTGGATTTGGTGACCATTTCCTCTTGTTCACAAACTTTATCTTTGGAACCTTCTCCCCATTTTCACCATATATAACCATACTTATAGATTTATTTCCATTTTCCAGATATTGAAGGTAGATATCCAGATGATACACTCTTTCATCATAGGTAATAATTGGCTTATCAGTTGGTACTTGCTTTATAAGATATTGGTATTTGCCTGGTATATCAAAATCTATAGGACCAAATGAACCCTTATCTTCAATACTTATACTTGTATTCTCAGGCATATAACTTGTTGAGCCATCTAATTTTTCTATAACGAATTCAAATTCCTCTTTATCATATCCATCATATTCTACTTCGACAGGTATATTAGCTTCTATAGCTTTATCATCAGCCAAGGCCGAACCAGGTATAATAAATCCTATCAAGAAGAATACAATAAATAAAATTCTCCTACTTGCCTTCACTTACTCCCTCCTCTCTAATTACTCCATAGAGGATAGTGCGACCATTAGTATTGGTTGTCTTGCAAGTCGATAATCCTATGATCTTATCATTTTCTCCAAAGTCTATATCTCTCGAATTTATACTTTCTTCTCTAAGATAAGC
This sequence comes from Anaerococcus sp. AGMB09787, assembly GCF_022808955.1. Classification (GTDB taxonomy): domain Bacteria; phylum Bacillota; class Clostridia; order Tissierellales; family Peptoniphilaceae; genus Anaerococcus. The sequence goes on along the minus strand of NZ_JAKZEY010000001.1, from coordinate 106,078 downwards.
CACGAAATCATCCCTTGCCATATCAGTAGAAGTTGTGTCAGGATTGAAGATAATATCGTCGTAGGCATCAGCCTCCACTAACAAAAATAAGTCAATCTTGTACTCTCCCTTATCTGTAATAAGGCTTGCTGTCTTGTGACTATCAAAAAATCCCTTGTCATAAAACTTCTTTAGATCTCCAAACATAGCTCCCTTGTCCATATGATGACCATACAATAGAGAATACTCATCCGTAAAATCATTTGAGTTCCTATAATCCATAAATATGGCTCCTGAAAAGGCAAAATCTCCATATACATCCTTATTGACATACTCCATATTATCCTCCCCTTGGAGGACTGGATAATCGATATTTGTACCATCTACGCTAATCCAAGCAATCACATCTTCATTAATAGCTTTAAGCTCAGCAAAGCCAAGCTCAGGCTTGATTGGATCAGGCTTCATAGCTAGTAGCTTCTCTGATACAAAGGCTCCTTTGTAGAGCTTGTAGGTACTAAATAAGGAATAAACAGAGAAGGCCATTATCAGAACTAAGGCCAGGGCAACTACCATATCAACTAATCTCTGACAATACTTAGAAAACTTTCCAAGTGCTCCCATCTATCTTATGCTTCTTGTCTATTTCTCTTGAAGTAAATAACTGCGAAGGCACCTGCTACTACTATAACTAGGGCAAATGGAGCTATATTATCATAAAGACCTGTTGGTACTGTTTGAGTTTTGGTATTTGTTACTATTATATTCTTTTCAGTATCTCCAATAGCAGTAGGATCTTCTACCTCACCTTCTGATGTATAGTCTTTTTCATCTTCTGTTACAGTATAGGTATCTGCTGGTGATAGACCATATACATCAACTGAGTCTTCATGACCAAGATCAAAGTTAACTGCTTGACCTGATGTTATTGTTTCATTCCCAGGTATATTAGTTTTGTAAGTTTCTCCTTCAGCACCGTTTATAGTTATAGTAAAGGTAAATTTATCATTAAGATTTCTAGCATTACCTGCTAATTTTTTAGTTACTTTTAATGGATTTGTAGTGTAAGTGTTTGTAAAATCAAGGTTTGTCTTAGTATCATCTTCGCCAACTTGATTACCTTCACCATTTACTTCTACTGCTATAACTGATTTCACTCCGTTCTCATCAATAGATACAGTTACTTCAAAGATCTTTTCGCTCTTATCATAGCTTATTCCGTCAATATTTCCCTCAGTTTCTTTGATTGTATATTTATACTTTCCAGGTACAACATCATCTAGGTCTCCAAATTCAAGTTCAAGAGTTTTAGTTCCTTGTGTATCTTCATTATTAAATGCAATTTTGCCTTTTGTCTATTTAATATATGTTCTCTTTCTATTTGAGCTACATAAGATAATATTTGTAAGACAGTATCTGCCAGGAATTTTCCTGTTAGGTTGGTCTCATTTGTTCTAGTATCTAATAAAGGCAAGTCTAAAACCACTATGTCTATCTCTTTGATTTTCGTTAAATAATTCCACTGTTTTAAAATTTCGTCGTAATTTCTTCCTAATCTGTCGATTGATTTTATATAGATAATATCTCCAGGTTTAATTATTTCCAATAATTTCTTATATGATCGTCTATCAAAATTTTTTCCTGAGGACTTATCTATATAAATATTTTCTTCATTTATATTTTCTTTCCTTATAGCTGTTAATTGTCTATCTATATTTTGCTCTTTACTTGACACTCTAATATATCCGTATTCCATAAAAAACCTCCATTCACATATAATAATTATTTAAATATACATTCCACGCAAAATAAAACCCATATTGAGTCTGAAAACACGTCGATATCAATATGAGTTATAGATTTATTATATTTATAATGTTTAAAAGGGCATTCAAATAATAATTTATACTGTGTAAATATTATTTATATATTATCAAGAAAAGAGAAGAAAGAAATCATATTTATCTAGAATTAATAGCTAACTTTGAGTTAAGTTTTATAAATGAGGGCTTCAATTTAGGGACAAAAAAATCCCCAGGATTAGTCCCCAGGGATCTTGGCTCTTTAGTTTATTGATTAATAATTGAAGCTTGCGATTTCGAAGTATTCTTGACCATGTTTACAAGCTGGACAAAGTTTTGGTGCTGTTTTTCCTTCGTATAGGAATCCACAGTTTCCGCATTTCCAGATTACAGCTTCTTCTTTTTCAAATACTGTTCCGTTTTCTACGTTATCGTGTAGTTTTTGGTATCTATCTCTATGAGCTGCTTCTACTTTAGCGATGTTTGTGAATACTCTAGCTACTTCATCAAATCCTTCTTCTTTTGCTGTTTCAGCAAATGATGGGTACATTGATTCAGCTTCTTCGTTTTCGCCTTCGATAGCTCCTTCTAGGTTTGTTAGTGTATCATGGTATACAACTGGGAATGCTGTATATTCTGGGTTTAGTTCGATTGCTTCAAGTTTGAATTCTTCTTTTAAGAATTTGTAGAATCTTGCAGCGTGTTCTACTTCGTTTGCAGCTGTTTCTTCGAAGATGTTAGAAATTTGTTTGTATCCTTCTTTTGAAGCAACTTTTGCTGCATATCTATATCTCATTGTTGCTTGGCTTTCACCAGCGAATGATGTTATAAGGTTTTGTGCTGTTTTTGTTCCTTTTAGTGATGTCATATGTATTATCTCCTTTTCTATTTTCGATATGTGTTGTTATTTCTTACCATCTGTCTATATTATAATACGACTTTTTTGTTTTGTCAAGAATGATTCTAATATTTTTATCATTCTAATTTTGATATATATAATCATTATCATTTGTGATTTTTAAGCCTAGCTTTTGCCCTTATTGGGTATAATATAAATAGATTACATAGGAGGTAGTTATGAATATTGATTTTACTAATGTAGATTTGAGTGGCCTTAAAGATTATGAGGCTAAGGCCTTGGAGGCTTTTGATACTCTTATTGCTAAGAGTGGAGAGGGCAATGATTTTTTGGGTTGGATTGAGAGACCAACAGACTATGACAAGGAAGAGTTTGATAGGATCAAGAAGGCAGCAGAGAGGATTAGGACAAATTCTGATGTCCTTGTTTCTATTGGTATAGGTGGATCATATCTTGGAATCAAGGCAGTAGATGTTGCTCTTGATAAGTATTTTTCTTCTGATAGGAAGGTTAAGTTAATCTATGCCGGCAATCAATTGTCAGGTGAATATTTGGTTGAGTTATTGGATTATTTGAAGGATGTAGATTATAGTTTGAATGTTATTTCTAAGTCCGGTACTACAACCGAGCCTGCCATAGCCTTTAGGTTCTTAAAGGAAGCTATCGAAGAAAAGTATGGCAAGGAAGAAGCTAAAGCAAGAATCTTTGCTACTACTGATAGTAAGAAGGGCGCATTGAAGGAACTCGCTGATGCTGAAGGCTATGAGACCTTTGTTGTACCAGATGATATAGGGGGAAGGTTCTCGGTAATATCAGCAGTAGGACTCTTGCCACTAGCAGCAGCAGGAGTTGACATCGATGCCTTTATGAAAGGCTTTAAGAAGGGTCAAGACCTCTATACAGAGAAGTCTTTTGATAATCCTGCTATCAAGTATGCAGCTGTTAGAAATATGCTAAATAATAATGGTAAGGATATAGAAGTCTTGGTAAATTATGAACCAAAACTCCAATATGTAGCTGAATGGTGGAAGCAACTCTATGGAGAGTCAGAAGGAAAAGATGGCAAGGGCATCTTCCCTGTATCAGTCAACAATACAACTGACCTCCACTCCCTAGGTCAAATGATTCAAGAGGGCAAGAGAAACTTATTTGAAACAGTAATCGAAGTTAAGGATAATGAAATCGACCTAAGTATAAAGGCAGATGCTGACAACTTAGATGGTCTCAATTATTTAGAAGATAAGAGCTTAAGCTTTGTCAACAAGCAAGCCATGGAAGGCACAACCATAGCCCATGTCAAGGGTGGCGTGCCAAATATTAGAATCGAACTTGATAAGATCACAGCAGAGAGCCTGGGCGAGATCTTTTACTTCTTTGAAATAGCTGTAGGAGTGTCAGGCTATATGCTAGGGGTAAATCCATTTAACCAACCAGGAGTTGAGGAGTACAAGAAGCAAATGTTTAAGCTTTTAGGCAAGCCAGGTTATTAAAATTAAATAAGTAAGTAGGCAGGGAGCTGATGTCCTTCAATAAGAGGTCTAGGCCCTGCCTTTTTTATCTATAATATTATAAATCACATCTTGATGTATTGGTATTTATTGACTTGTATAGGAAAGAAAAACTAAGGTATAATAAGACTTATTAACAATAAAGGAGATAAATTATGGATGATGGAGCCTTACGGCCGAAACTTATTTTAATTGTAGTACTAACAGGCATAAATGCCTTTTTTGCATCTGCTGAAATGGCCATGGTATCGGTAAACACTGCCAAGATCAAGGAGCTTTCTGATAATGGAGATATAAGAGCCAAAAACCTCTTGTATGTTACTCAGGATCAAAATAGATTTTTATCTACTATCCAAGTCGCTATTACCCTAGCAGGATTTTTCTCTTCAGGATCGGCAGCAACAAGCCTTTCCAAGGTCTTTGGAGAATTTTTACAAAATATGGGCATTCCCTATGGGCAAAGCCTCGCCTTTGTAATAATAACCCTGGTTCTTTCTTACTTTACCCTTGTATTTGGAGAATTAGTTCCTAAGAGGATTGCCCTCCAGGACTCAGAAAAAGTTGCCCTAAGGTCAAGTAAGATAGTTGCAGTAGCATCAAAGATTTTCTATCCTTTCGTTAGGTTTTTGTCCTTCTCTACAGCAATAGTTCTCAAATTATTGGGTAAATACTCAGAGGATGTTGAAGATAGGATAAGCGAGGAAGAGTTAAAGAGGTATGTCAAGCTATCTAGCCAACAAGGGGTAATAAACTCAGCTGGCGAAGAGATGATTGTCAATATCATGGACTTTGACGATACAGTAGCCAACCAAATAATGACCCCACGAACCTCTATCTATATGCTAGACTATGATGAATTTAATAAGGATAGGGTCGACGAAATCCTAAAAGAAGGCTATTCAAGAATTCCTATCTACAAGGATACTACAGATAATATTGTGGGAACTGTCTATATAAAGGACCTCTTTGTAGAATATGCCAAGAATAATTATCAAAGTATAGATATCGACAAGTGCATCAAAGAACCTTATTATGTGCCAGAAACTAAAAAAATTGATATGCTCTTAAAGGAATTACAAAGAAGCAAGAACCACCTAGCCTTATTGATAGATGAATATGGAGGATTTTCTGGACTAGTTACTATAGAGGATATAATTGAGGAGATTGTAGGGGAAATTGATGACGAATACGATAGAAGTATTCCTAAGATTAAAAAAATAAAGGATAATGAATTCGTGCTTGATGGGGACCTTGATATAGACTATGTGAATGAACACCTAGGTACCTTCCTATATTCAGATAAGCACGAAACCATCTCAGGCCTTATCATAGAAAAATTAGACTTTATACCTTCAGATAAGCTAGAAGAAGATATAAGCATAGAAGTCGCCGGCTGCAAACTTACAATCCTAAGCATATCAGATAAAAAGATTGTAAAGGCCAAAATCGAGATAGATAAAAATAAACAAGACGAAGCCAAGAGGGCCTACAAGGCAAGATAATGAAAAATAGCTCATGATATCTGTAGAGTATCGAGCTATTAAAAAGGACCAGCTAAGCTGACCCTAAAGTTCACCAGAGTTAGATACTAGCTCTGGTTTTTTATGCTAATTTTTTGAGTTTTTTAATTTTTTGTAGAGGACTACTATAGCTATAATTTCCAATATAGTAACTATTATTGATCCTTCTATACCAAAGCCTCCACCACTAATTAGCTTATTTCCCACAGGCTCTGACATAAAGATAGTGTTCAGATTTTTTTCGTTACCTGATACTGCTATACCAAATATATTGGCTTGGAACATATTCCAAAAGCTATGAGCCGCTCCTGGCACTAGAATGGAATCACTTACTAGGACTAAGAGGGAGAAGACCACCCCTATAAGGAAAATATTTATAAGAGGGATGATGCCAAAGCTAGTATTTCCTAGGTGAAGGAGGGAGAAGATTATGGAATTTATCAAAATCGCCTTCCTCACATCATATTTTTCCCTAAAATAAGTCATTAGGATAGACCTGGTTAGGAACTCCTCTTGGAAGCCCTGTAAGAGCCAACCTCCTATAAATAAGATAAAAATCCCCAGACTAATATTCGAAATATTGACCCATATCTTAAGGCCACCCAAGACAAAGACTAGGATAACGGCAATACTTAACATACCCCCGCCAATAATTGCTCCCTTGAGATAGAGGATCTTGTCTCCTTTAAGACCTAGTTCTTTTTTGCTAAAGCCTTTTTTCTTGGCAAAGATATACATAAAGAGAATGGATACCCCTGTCATATAGAGGCTAATAATCATTGCCGGAGTTCCATAGAGGAAGAAATTTTGAACCTTGGTGCTTGGTATAATGCCCAAGATAAAGCCCAGTATAAGTTGTGGAAAAAAGGCAATGGCTATAGTCTGGATAATAAACATAAAGGGATTCATATCCACAAACCCCTTCTTATTTTCTTGTTTTTTATCTATCATAGCCCCTCCTTCCTATCTGTATAGTCCAGGGCCTTACCTAGAATAGCATTTACAAAAGGCCTTGACTCATAAATTTGATTTCTAAATAATGATTTTTTGATTAAAATCTTTACACTTGTTTTGTTCTTTGGACTATTTTCATTTGCAAGCTTATCCATATAGACCTTATGGCTTGGATTAGCTCCCAGGCTATCGTAGATATCTATATAATTTACATTGCTAATATCTAGACTTACTTCCTTGCCCCCATCAGTTTTTTCTTCACCTACATATTCTATGGTCAAGTTTTTGAAATTACTTGCCAAAAATTCTTTGACTTCCTTCTCATCTTCCGAATAAGACTCTCCGAGAGCTTTTATGATTTCATCCATCTTGTCCATTTTCTTTTCTAGGTAGGCTGTATCATTAGTCTTGATGGCAGCAGTCATCTTTGATATTTGTCTTTTAGTTGAGTTTTTGAAGAAGGTAAAGGCAAGGACTATCAGAAGTAATATTATTATTCCTAGAGCCAGGAATTTTCTTCTTCTCTCCCTCCTTCTCCTTTCAGCTCGCCTTGCGGCACGAGCCTTCGCTCTTTGTTCAAAGCTTTGATCAAAATTTTCTTGTGTCGATCTTTTTCTAGCCATTATGTCCCTCGGTCCTTAGATTTTTTAAATATTTGTGCTATGATAATTGTATGAAGAAATTAAATGTAAATTGGGCAAGTCTGTGTAGCCTTATACTTTTACTTATAAGTTTACTTACCCCACTTTGGCCCCCTCTAATAAAAGTTAATAACGATTTTGTTTTTAGGCTAATAAATTCCTTTTTGATAGCCTTTATTTCCTACCATTTGTCCTTTATGGAGACTAAGAAAGTGGGCATCTTCTTTTTGCCCCTCATCTTTCATAGTCTTATCATAGTTTTTACTATATCTTATGGGCAAGTAGGTTTTAATAAAAATTTATTAGCTAATATATCCTTAGTTATAGGTCAACTCTATGACCTTATTAGTTTTATAGGAATATTCTTCCTAGTAGAGTTTGTCTTAACGAGAATTTTCGGCTCAAAGCTTACTAATATTTTTGCTTTTTTGTCTATACTTATCTTCTTTTTATTTGATTATATCAGTTTTATAAAAAGCTTTTCAAGTTATAGAGATATTTTCTTATATTTTGGAGTATTTGTAATGGCAGCAAGGATTGCGAGGGGAGTCAGTATCAAGCCCTACCTATATGTCCTAGCAATAATTCTCCTCGTGGCAGAGCTTTGTTTGACCTATTACTTTAGGATATCCTATGGATTTTTGTTAGCCTTTTTCCCTTTGACCTATCTTTTGATAAAGTCCATCGACCTAAGGAAGTTTTACTCCTTAACCAACGTCCTCATAGCTAGTTTTATCTATCTTTTCCCAAGTCTGCTTATTATTACTAAGGCCCTTATTGTGGGAAATGAAATCCCCATTCTAATTATAGCCCTCCTCCTGACCTATATCCTAGGTCAAGAGCTATATAGGTTAAGGTCCAAGTACTTAAATTATTTATTAATCGGCTTTAACTAAAAAAAGGGGACCTGAGTTAAGAAAGATTTTGAAGAGGAAAGACTAAAAGTATTAAATGATTATAAAAAAGTGAACTACCCTTTGTATATAAATCCAAGGAGTATTTTACTTTTAAATCATAATGGACATTGCATTAATTAATAATTAATAGTAATATGCAAGTAATTAACACGCTGCGTTAATCAACATGAAAACAAGAAGAATTGATGAAGATTATTGGGAAACAACCAAAAAAGCATATCTTGCTTGGGTGAAGCTGAATGATGCTCTTAATAAGATTAAGTCTAGGAAAGCAAACTTTCCTAGTGGAATATCTGAAGCAGTTGTAGGGTATGTATATGATTACGAAATAATTGAAAAAGGAGCAGGGGACTTATATGATCCTACTAACGATCGTATAATAGAAGTTAAAGCTAGCGCAAATTACAATAGGGATTTAACTAGTTTTAGTCCCTCTGAATTTTATGATGATTTGATTTTTGTAAGGTATAATCAAGATAATATGACATTTGATATTTACGATTTAAAACGTAGTAGAGATGCAATAGATGATATACCTGTAAGCACAACAGAAACCTACAAAGATCATAGAAGTCAAGGTAGAAGACCTCGTTTTTCAATAATAGATCAGATTATTGAAAAAGAAAACTTAAAGCCAGACAAGATATTTTCTATAGATACAGGATCTATAGATCTATAAAACACTATAGGAGGTGTATGTGGCGTGTTAATAATGCACCTCCTATATTTGCGGCGTGTTGCAAAAAGGAGATAAAACATGAATAACAAGGCAATAAGCTTGTTTGCTGGAGTTGGTGGAATTGATTTAGCTTTTGAAAAAGCTGGATTTGAAACAATATATGCAAATGAATTTGATAAAAACGCTAGAGAAACATATAAATTAAATTTTCCAAAGGTAAATATCGACGGCAGGGATATAAGAGAAGTAAATAAAGATGAATTACCAAAAGAAGCAAGCATTGTATTAAGTGGATTTCCTTGTCAATCATTCAGTATTGCTGGATATAGAAAAGGTCTCGAAGATGAAACAAACGGAGATCTATTCTTTGAAACTCTTAGAATAGCAAAAGCTATAAATGCTGATATAATTTTTTTAGAAAATGTTAAAAATTTAGTCAGTCATGATAAAGGTAAGACTTTTAGGATAATATTAGATGCACTTGAAAATAATGGATATTATGTCGATTATAAAGTTTTAAACGCCAAGGAATTTGGTAATGTGGCTCAAAATAGAGAAAGGATATATGTTGTAGCTTTTAAAAATAAAGAACATTTAAATAATTTTGAATTTCCAAAGCCTATTGCCTTAACGAAAAATATAAGAGATTTTATAGATTTTAGTAAAAAGCAAGATGAGAAATATTATTATACAAAAGAATCTTTTAAGCAATATGATATTTTAAAAGAAGAAATGACAGATTCTGAAGCCATATATCAGTGGCGTAGGAAATATGTTAGAAAAAACCAAAGTGGAGTTTGCCCTACACTGACGGCTAATATGGGGACAGGTGGGCATAATGTGCCATTAATTGTTGATGATAGTAAAAAAATCAGAAAACTTACTCCTCGTGAAACATTCAACCTACAAGGATTCCCTAGAAGTTATAAATTGCCAGAAATATCGAACGGACATTTATATAAACAAGCAGGTAATTCAGTAGTTGTTGATGTGGTTTATAGAATAGCTAAAAATATTATGAATAGCATTAAAGAGAATTTAGAAGTCGAAGAAAAAGAAGAATTAGGTCAATTAACATTTATATAATAATAGTAGTAATAAAAGCTAGTGAATTTAAAGGGTAATTAATTTACTAGCTTAATAATTATATGCCTAAGAATTTAAAATCGCTTATAAGCCAAAATATGAGCTTATAATACATAGAAAACCCTTATATATTAGGTCATACTGTAGACAAAGTAGATGAGAAGCACAAATTCATCTACTTTTTCTATGCGATAAACATTTAAACCAAGCTATCTATGCGTGTAAATATACTAAAGATGGAGGAAGTTATGATACATAAAAACAAAAAGAATAATACTGAACAAGTTCAAATGGTATCGGTAGAACAACTATTCCCAAAAGATTACATATTAAGAAAAATAGACTTTAACTTCATATACGACCTAGTAGAAGATTAATATTCACAAACAACAGGTAGACCTAGTATTGACCCGGTAGTCCTAATAAAGCTTGTAATCCTACAATACTTCTTCAACATAAACAGCATAAGACAAACAATAAGAGAAGCAGAAGTAAACATAGCCTATCGTTGGTTCTTAGGAGTTGACTTCTATGATAAAATCCCACGCCAACAGATATAAAAACCAAAAAGTAAAAGCAAGGTAAAGGTAATAATTAGACATATCTGGCAAGAATACATAGACCATTGTGTATGGTACAGACTGAGCTAAAACAGGAAAATCTGAATACAAGCAAAAATTAGTATGAAACTAGCACTGACTTTAGCATGTCTAAATATGAAACAACTAGCAAAATTATTAGATAAATTAGACGTAGATGGGGATGATTTTCCTACATTTACTAAATATTTACTATATTATTTGAAAAATCAATATATTTTAGAATAAAGATAGAAAAAGCGACGACAGTCCCAATTTATTAGTGGGTTTGTCGACGCTCTGGGGAGTCTGCCCCCCCCCCCTTCTTATAGGGTATCTACTTTTTTTCTAATATCTCTCTTCAAAATATATATACAATATATGGCATCCAAGCCCTCAGCTATCAAGAATGACCACCATACTATATCCAAGTTTCCTGTTAGAGATAGGAGGTAGAAGATAGGCACTAGGATTAGTAGTTGTCTTAGGACAGATTGCAAGATTGCACTTTGCCAATTGCCTAGGGACTGCAGGACACCTACTGCAACTATAGAAACAGAGGCTACTAGATAGGATAGGGATACTATCCTTATCATAGGCACTCCAATCCTCCTCATAGCATCTGTTGCATGGAAGAGGTCTAGTAATTGGTTTGGGAAGAGCCAGAGGATTATTACCACGATTAAAACTATGATAAATCCTGCCCCTATGGCCTTTTTTATTCCATCCTTGATCCTCTCCTTAAGCCTTGCCCCATAATTGTAAGAAACTATGGAAACTAGGCCGTTTGAAAGGCCTTGGACAGGCAAGAAAGCAAAGGTCTGGAGTTTAAACATTACCCCGTAAGCTGCTATGGCTGATTGGCCGAAGCTTTGGAGGATGGTATTTAGTGCAAATACTACAACCGATGATATCGAGGTCATAACAATGGAAGGAAGTCCTATCCAGAAAATTTGCCTTAGGATATCAGCATGGAACTTAAACTTATGAAACCTTATTTGAATTTCCTTATTCTTTACCTTATTTATAATAATACCTATGGTTGCACCAGATATTTGACCTATGACAGTCGCTATGGCTGCTCCTTTTACCTCAAGTCTTGGAAAGCCAAAAAGACCGAAGATTAAGATAGGGTCCAAGACCATATTAACCAAGGCCCCCACAGATTGTACTATCATAGTGTAGTAGGTGAGAGAAGTCGCTTGGAGGAGCTTCTCTGCTAACAATTGTAAAAACATCCCTACAGAAAAGACTGTTACTATAGATAGGTAGTCCCTGGTGTATTCATAGATTATTTGACTTTGGGATTGATTTCTTGCAAAGGCATCTGAAAATAATATTCCTAGGATAGCAAATATAACATAAATAATACCTGCCAATGCATAACCATGCATAGCAACAGAACCTACCCTCCTACTATCTCCCATCCCCAGGAACCTTCCCAAAAGTGCTCCTGCTCCAACTCCTATACCAATAGCAAAGGCGAGCATTACATTTTGGACTGGAAAGGCAAGGGATACAGCTGTCAAGGCCTCTTCAGAAACCCTTGATACAAACATTGAATCTACAATATTATAAATTGATTGAACAAGCATGGAGATTCCAATCGGAAAACTCATTTGGAATAAGAGCTTACCAACTGGCATAGTCCCCATCTTTTGCGATTTATTTTCTTCCATTAAAGCTCCTTTATTACACAGAAAAATAACGGCATCCGCCGCTATTTTTGATCTCAAATTATATACAGAACTATTATACTATTATTTATTTAAATGCCAGCTTATTTTTCGCATTTTTTAAAAATTGTAGCCTCTTTACCTTCCTTTCATCTGGATAATAAATGAAGGCCCCGGTTTTTCTTACAATATAGCCATTGAAGTTTTGCTTAAATCTCAAAACCCCATCGCTACCATCATAGACCCCATCTATGCCAAAGAAATTGTAGGTCGCAAATCCCCTCTCCATAATTCGCTTCATAGCTTCATATTGGAGGATGAAGGGACCAGGAAGTTTTTGGTACTTGGTCAAAGAACCTCCCAAGAAATACACAGCTTGGTTTTTCTCATAGACAAGAATCATATTGGCAAGGGGAATAATATTCCTATCAGATGTCTCCTTGAAGTCTTCAAGCATGACTATATCCTTCTTAAGGGAGGCTATCCTTTGCTTATTCTTGGCATTATCCTTCATAGGCACTAGGATTTCTTTAATCTTTCCTATAGAATTATCTAGGTCGATCTCAGCTTGCAAAAACTCAGTAGCTGAGCCAAATTCCTTATAGAAAGTCCTATAATAATTAAGGGACTTATCCCCAAAGCCTTGCCTCTTGGCTGTTTCTAGGGTCAAGGCCTTAAAGTCTTCCATCTCATCTATAGCTATAGGGCGGACCTTGATATCAAGCTCGATGCCCTTTTTTATTTGCCTTTGGGCATTTTTGTTAAAGGACTTAAGGAGCTTATCATAGTCATCTGGCATAAAGTCAGACAAGTCCTTTACAAATTGGAAGTCCGGAGACCCATCATATTCTGGGACAGACCCGTCATTTTCTATATAGCCAACTTCCTTCATTTTTTCAAAAAATGACCTGTCCTTATCTGAAAGCTCTCCCCCATTTTGGTCATAGGTCGCATAGTCTTCATCTAGTTTTATGACAAGTTTGAGGAAGTCATTCTCCTTGGCGTAGTCCTTCATCTTGTCATAGAAGAGGTATTCGTAGTCCTTATCAGTAGAGCTTGCCCCTACCATGAAGTCAATCCTCTTTCCTGTCAAGAATTTCCTTATAAAGCCAAGACCGACAGCCCTAATCTCCCCCTTATCCTTGAGGGCTAGGAGCCTAGTCTCACGATTATTACTCTCAAGGGCCATCTTCATATCACTTGTTTGTAAAAAGGAATAATCATCTAAGTCTTTTAAATAATTGTCATATTCATTTCTTGAAATTTCTTCAATAATCATAGCTGCCTTTCTTATTTTTGCCTAGTAAATTCTTTTATCAAGAAAAATCGCAATGACCTAATTGGCAAAAATTTCTTTCTCTTCCTTTTTTATATATCTATTTATTACTATATCTCTTTCAAGGGACTTATCATATTTCATAATATTTGGATTAGCTGAATTTGCCACTCTTTTGGGGTCCCTATACTCATCTAAGAGGTCCTTGTCCATATGCTTTTCTATGACCTTATCAGATAGCTTGAGGAGTCTAAATTTCTTGCTAGGTTTAATAATCCTGCTTTCCCCATAGCCCTTATCTCTTATGGCAAGCTCTATAAGGTTAACTCCAGCGAGGGTTGAGTAGTAGAAAGTTCTGCCTTGCCTTTGGTTCATTTCCAAAACAAAAATCTCCCCACTTTGGCTATCAACCTTAAAGTCAAAATTAAATAGTCCCACATAGCCTAGGCTATCTACTATATACTTGGCTATTTCATACATTTTTTCATTGGATTCATCCACTTGAACTATATGGTTACCTACTGTAAGAACCCTGTGATCGCTCATAAGGTTACGGGCAAGAACCATAGAAGTATCTCTCTTGCTTGACCTATATCCATTTAGGGAATATTCACTGCCATCTTTACCATGGACAAATTCTTGGACTATCATTTCTCCAGTGTAGCCTGCTTCATAGATCTTGTTAAGAACTTCGATTGCCTCAGCTCTTGATGATAGGGTATAGCCCTTTTGCTTTAGGTCAAATTCTAGACTATAAAGTAAGGGAAAGTCATCAGGTTTCATAAAGATATCCCCATCTAGTCTTAGGGAATCAATATTGGTCCTATCGATTATCTGAGTCCTTGGATACCTTACGCCAATTTCTTCTAGGTAGTCATAAAATTTTGACTTGTAAAATAAGTTTTTGTAAATCTCACCAAAATTGTAGGCTGGTTCAAAGTCAAAATCTAGCTTATCTAGGTTATCCCTTAGAATATTTAAGTAAATCTCATTTGGAGCAAAGATTACGAACTTTGTGTCAGGGTACTTGGTTGCTTCTTCATTTAGCATTTGAACAAAAAGGTCGTCATGACTTGAGAAGCCCTTCTTGTAGGTAAGGGTTGATATTTTTGTATTCCTATAAGGAGCAAGGATGCCAGCTCCTACTGTTATAGCCTTTTCGCCAAAAGCTTCAAAGTAGCTCCTAGCTACTGAGTAGGAGTTGTCATCTGTTCCTAGGATTAAAGCTTTAACTTCTTTCATCCTTCTACCTAAAATGTTGACTCTTTGTCCATATTATCTCTCTCGTCAGATATTCTTTGAATGAATTCATCTATAGCAATATCCTTAGTTTCTTCTCCGTCCCTATTTCTTATGGTTAGCTTGCCAGATTCTTCTTCTCTTTCTCCGACTACTAGCATGTAGTTGGTCCTCATCATTTGAGCAGACCTTATCTTGTAGCCTACTCCTTCATTACGGCTATCAACCTCTACCCTAAAGCCTGCTTCCTTGATTTTTGCTTGTAGGTCGTAGGCAAAGTCTAAGAACTTATCTGATACAGGGATTATCTCTACTTGTTTTGGATTTAACCATAGTGGGAATCTTCCTGCGAAGTGTTCAGTCAATACTCCTATAAATCTCTCAATTGATCCAAGGAGGGCCCTGTGGAGCATAACTGGACGTTTCTTATCTCCATTTTCATCTACATAAGTTAAGTCAAAGTTTTGTGGAAGCTGGAAGTCTAATTGGATTGTTCCACATTGCCAAGTTCTTTTGGCAGCATCTTCTAGGTGGAAGTCTATCTTTGGACCATAGAAGGCTCCATCACCAGGGTTTAGCTCATATTCTATGCCACGCTCTTCTAGGGCAGCCTTTAGTTGCTCTTCTGCAAAGTCCCAGTCTTCTATCTCTCCCATAAAGTCATCAGGTCTTGTAGATAGCTCTATACTATATTTGAAGCCAAAGGTTGAGTAAAGAAGATCGGCTAGGTCTATAATCTTATAAACTTCGTCCTTGATTTGGCTTGGCAGGCAATAAACATGGGCATCATCTTGAGTGAAAGTCCTTACTCTAAATAATCCATGTAAAGTACCTGATAGTTCGTGCCTGTGAACTTGACCAAACTCTGCTAGTCTAATAGGGAGGTCCCTATAAGAGTGTTGGTTGGATGCAAAAGTTAGGACAGATCCTGGGCAGTTCATTGGTTTTATTGCGTAGTCATCTTCATCTATCTTAGTGAAGTACATATTTTCCTTGTAGTGATCCCAGTGGCCTGACCTATGCCATAGGTCTTCATTTAGGATAAGTGGAGTCTTGATTTCTCCATAGCCATTTTCTTCTAGGACACCCCTCCACCAAGCAAGAAGCTCGTTCATCAAAATCATTCCATTTGGATGGAAGAATGGGAAGCCTGGTCCTTCTTCATGGAAGGTAAAGAGGTCCATTTCCTTACCGATCTTTCTATGGTCTCTCTTCTCAATTTCCTTTTGGAGCTCTTCATATTCTTCTAATTGCTTAGCCTTTTCAAAGGAAATTCCATAAATTCTTTGGAGCATTTGTCTATCAGAATCTCCCCTCCAATAAGCACCGGCAATTGATTTTAACTTAACAGCCTTAATTAGCTTAGTTGATGTAAGGTGAGGTCCCCTACAAAGATCTGTAAAGACATCCCCCATCTTATATAGGGTAATAGTGCTATCTTCTGGAAGGTCATTTATAAGCTCAACCTTGTAATCTTGACCATCATTATTAAATAAATCTAATGCCTCAGCTCTAGAGACTTCGACTCTTTCCATAGGAAGGTCTTTTTTTGCAATCTCAATCATCTTTTTTTCGATCTTTTCCAAATCTTCAGGAACAAATCTATGTTCTAAGTCCATATCATAGTAAAATCCATCTGCTATGGCAGGGCCTATGGCAAATTTTACATCTGGAAATAGATCTTTAATAGCTGCTGCCATTAGGTGGGATGTTGTATGCCAGAAAATCTCTTTTCCTTCTTTATCTTCAAATTTTACAACTCTAAAATCACTATCTTCTGTGATCTTTTCTTGATAGCCCATAACCTTGCCATTTACTACAGCCCCTAGGGCAGACCTATAGAGTCCCATAGATATATCCTTAGTAACATCTCCTACTAAAACACCTTGTTCATATTCTTTTACTGACTCATCTGGTAGTGTAATTTTTATCATATCTTCTCCTTTTAATAAAATAAAAAAGATGTATGCCAAAGCTCTTAGCTTTAGGACGATACATCTTAAGTTCGTGGTTCCACCTAATTTTTTACTCATTAGTAGGCTTATCGCGCCTTGACGTTTCACATTATATGAAAAACTCTGGGGTGGTAGGTCTAATTCTCCTATCGAAACTTCTCAGCTTCCGTTTCTCTCTGTAAGATATTTAAAATCATCCGTCCCCATCTTAGTTGATCTATTGATTTATATAAATACATTACCCCAAAATCCCCATATAGCAAATAATTAGTGATATGATTAGTTGCAATTGACTTAAAATCTATAAATTTCTTAATCTTTTAAGATCAATTTATGTTAGTATAGATTTTCATAATTTATAGTGCTTCTTCAAAAAGCAACCATATTAATTAATTATTCTTTTAATTAAATACCGCATTATTTATTTTGCTAAGTATAATAATATAATAAGAATAAGAGGTATATTATGAAGCTAATGAAAGTAAGAAATTCTATATCTATATTCTTTCTTTCCCTCGCTATGGTTATAGTGTCAATCCTGGGCTTTAATTACTTATATGTCTTTATGTTAAATAATGTAGAGACTCCTTTTGGCCTATCTTTTAACTATAGATTTTATCAAAGAGATGATGCTAGTGAACTTAGCCCACTGGATTTAATAGATCCGACTTGGAAAGATATAAGAGTTTTAGGTCTTGATGATGGTAGAAAAACTGTATTTGTTTTTGATCCTCAAAACTACTGCCTACCATCCTTAGAAAATACCAATGTATCAGGTAGATATTTCACTCAAAATGATTATATCGAAGAAAACGATATTACATTGACATCAAGAAGAAGTAATCTAGTAGACCTAGATAAGGACAATGAATTCTATGAGGTCGATCCCCAATCCAAGCTCTATATAGAAGGAGTTGATCAATACAAAAACTTTATGGTTCAAGACAAGTTAGTTAGCAAAATTTATGTCGATGGAGCTAATAAAGACATCCAGGAAAAAATAGGAGAGAAATTAAAGAGTTCTGGATATAGGGAGGATACTTTAAATGTTAATCCAATAGCTCTTATTATAAAGAATCCTGATATTATAAAATCCAAATACTTTTTTATAGGTCTATTAGCTCTATCATCTTACTTGATGGTTATTATGTCTATCTACTATTATGTAAATGACAGGGTAGGATTTATAAGTCTTAGCCAATCCCTTGGAGCAAGTAAGATGGATATCCACAAGAAGATCTTAGTTCCTTTCATGGGAGCAAGCCTAATAGGCGGTCTGTGTGGACTTATACTATCAAGCTTTATCATTAAAGGGCAAGATAATATTATTGACTTTACCTACCTCTATAAGCTAATTATATTTTTGTTTATCTTCCATATAGGATTATTTTTCTTAGCTGAGATTATTAGTTTTAATCATTCCTACAAGAAGACTGATGAAGAAGGAGGAATAGTGGCATGACCAAGGTGAGTTTTATAGATTTCTTGAAGAAAAACATATGGTTTTTCCTTGTATCCCTTGTAATTATAATCCCCCTATCCTTTATATTTGAACGTTCTACATCTGCTATGTATGAGCTATCAAGGACTAAAGGATTCTTAGCTAGTGATAATTTTATCCTAACCTACCTATATCCACTATTTATTTCAATCTTGGTGGTTTTTGGGATATCTTATAATTATGCTATAAAAAATCAGTTAGCCTATATGGGCAAGTACCTAAAACTAATTGAGTATAATGGCAAAGAAAGTAAGGCCATCAGCAAAGTCCTTATCGGATTTTATGGATTAATCTTTCTAATTACCATAATATTTGGATTTTTACTAGGAGCTTTGGATATATTTTATATCATTATTCCTAGCCTGCTCTTACTAATTTCTTTTATATCTATGCTTAGGTCTCTAAAAAATATTAGATAGAGAGATAAATATGATTTTAAAATGCGAAAATATCTCCAAGCATTATGGACTATTTAAAAAGCCTGTCTTAGCAAATATTAACCTTTCTCTAGATGAGGGTAAGAAAATGATCCTTACAGGGACATCTGGCTCAGGCAAAAACACTCTCCTCAAAATACTCGCCCTTATAGACCTATCCTTCAAGGGAAAATATTATATTGATGACAAGAATGTAAACAAAATAGACCCTTCACCTTTAAGAAAAAAGATATCCTATGTCTATCAAGAATATGGACTTTTGGAAAATGAAAGTGTCTATGAAAATATCAAACTAGGTATCTTATACGATAATCTTAGCAAAGCTGAAATTAATTCTCGCTGCGAGAAGATCCTTAAACTCCTCGAACTTGACGGTTTCCATAAAAGAAGAGTCAATCTTTTGTCAGGAGGTCAAAGGCAAAGAGTAGCCCTTGCCCGTGCCATAATAAGAGATAGCGAATCCTAATAGCTGATGACCCCTTTTCATCCCTAGATGATAAACTAATAGAGAAAATCCTTGAATATATTACAAATAAATTTAATGAAAAAAATATAATAATGTCTTTCCATCAAATCCCGACTTCAATAACTTTTCCTTATGATAAGTATGAACTAAGCGATGGAACTTTGAGAAAAACTAATTGTTGATAATTTTGTAAAAACCGAAAACACCTTAATCTTAACTAAGTAAAAAGCTATATCCATTAAACTTTATATAGGTAGGTTAGATTAAGGTGTATTTTTATTTCGAACCTTTATCTTGATTTTTAAGAAGTTTTCTATACTCTTCTTCCAATCTTTCTCTTTCTTCTCTGGATATGTCCACTGCCAACCTTGAGTTTTGCTCTATTATAAAATTTCAATAGACTTTCTAAACTCTCAATAGATCTTATCCTAACAACTAACTAAACTTTAGAATCATAGAATTAAATAGTCAATTTTTATTAAATGATTCCAATTATACCATAAAGGATAGTTGCTACTATTGTCATTGTTAATCCAACTAGAGATTCAAATCCTATTAATTTTATCCTTTCCTTAAAGGCCATCTTTACACTTCCACCTGTTGCGTGGAAAAATGAACCATGTGGTAAGTGATCCAGTACAGTAGCTCCAGAATGAAGCATAGATGCTGATGCAAGAGCTGATACGTCTGATTTTAATAAACTTGGACCAAATACTTCGGATGCAACTGTTGCTCCAGAAGTAGTAGATGCTGTTGCTGCACTCATTAGTATTCCTGAAACAGGAGCTAGTATAAATAATGGAAGACCTAGTTTCTCTATAAGTCCTATAATATCATTTCCTAGACTTGAATTTTGTATTATTCCTGCAATTGTTCCAGTTCCTATAAGAATTATAGCCACATTGACCATGGAGCTTAATCCATAGTTAGAATAGTCCAAAAGATTTTTCACTTTTCCCATAGCAATTGCTCCAAACAATCCTCCCAAAGGTAAAGCAATCATAGGATCTATATTTATATTAAATAACGGTCTTAAAGCCAATAATAGTATAGCTACTAAAGGACCTACTATAGATTTTGAAAATGAAGGTAATTCATCTTTATCATTTGAAATTTCCAACTCTTCTTCGTTTACCATACTTCCTTTATCGTGCAAATAACTAGCTAACAAAAATGTCATTATAATTCCAAATATGGCAGGTATTATTCCTGATGCCATTACAGATGTAAGAGGCGTTTTAAAAGCTGATGAGACTGCTATTGCATTTGGATTCGGACTCATTATATTTCCAGCTTTTCCTCCTCCTATCATAGCCAGTAAAATAGCAGCTTTTGATATATTTAATCTATTTGCTATGGCTAGTGCTATAGGTGCAACAGTAATTACAGATATATCTATAAACACCCCCACAGTTGTAAGAATCATTGTAGCTATTGATAATGACAAAAGAGCTTTTTTCTCACCTAATAGGTCTATGATTTTTTGAGCTATCGAATCTGCTGCTTTTGACTTTATCAAAACTCCAGCCAAAACTCCTGCAGCTAGTATCCTTAGAACTGTGGTCATCATTGAACCTGCTCCAGCTGTCATAAGACTTATTGTATCTGAAAGACTAGCACCTCCAATAAGCCCTCCTAATAGTGCTCCGATCATTAAAGAATATACTGCTGGTATTTTTAAAAATATCAAAATTATAGTAAGCACGAGACCTAAAATTGCACCTAAACTTGTTACCGTAATCTCCATTACATCCTCCTAATTTATTAGTATTATAGAAACATCATTTACATTGGTTCCGGTAGGACCGGTTTTTATTAGCTGATCAATTTTTAAAAGACCATTGTAGCTATCATTATTTTCTAATATTTTGTCGTAATCAACTTGTTTTTTTCTTAATTTTTCCATAGTATTACCATCTACAAAGCCTCCGGCAGCATCGGTAGGTCCATCGGTTCCATCTGATGAATATGATAATATAGTAATATTATCCAAACCTTCAATTTCTCGAGCTGAAGCAAAAGCTAATTCTTGGTTTCTACCTCCTTTGCCCGAGCCTTTTATGTGAACTATGGTTTCGCCACCGAATATATAGGCCTGTTTGCTCTTTTCTTTGCTTTTGAATCTGCCAATGGATCCTAATAAAAATCCTATTTCTCTTGCTTCATTAGCCATAGATGTCGTCATTATCTCAGCTTTGTAACCTTCATTTTCAAGTATATCTTTAGCCTTAAAACACAGATCATCTACAGAACCGGATATTTTAGTTATAACATTGTCAAGTTCTTTTTCAGTTTCACTTTCCAAACATTTGTAAGCCTTATCAGATAATTTCAGATTGTATTTTTCTACCAAGGCAATAGCTTCTTTTGATGTCGAATAATCTACATATGTCGGCCCTGATGCAATCATATCGCCTCTATTGCCTACTACATCTGATAAAATAATATTGTATACTTCGGCAGGCTCACATAGTTTAGCAAACTTTCCACCCTTGATTTTTGACAATCGTTTTCTGATAGTGTTGATCTCTACTATATTTGCTCCCTTTTCTAACAATTGACTATTGATATCTTGAATTTCTTCAAAATCAACTAAGGGTATTTCAAATAAAGCTGATCCACCACCAGAAATTAACATGACTACCAGGTCATCCTTAGATAAGTCCTTTACCAAATCATAAGCATATTGACTAGCCCTTATAGTATTCTCATCGGAAATAGGGTGACCTGCTTCAAAAGATTTAATTCCCTTTATTTCACCTCCCAAATGTCCATATTTTGTGATAATAAGACCATCATCAAACTTTACATCTGAATCTAATGCAGTTTTAGCCATTTGATAAGCCGCTTTACCTACCGAAATAAGAATTTTTTTACCTTTGTTTTGTGGAATATTCTTAATTTCTTTTTTTACAGCTTCATCCGGTAAACAAAATCTTATGGACTCGGTAACTAAATTTCTAATAAATTCTTTCATATATCCTCCTTTCTCCATAATAATATCATCTTGCATAACAAGATATAATATTATAGATTATGAAAAATACCGAATATATTGAAAATTTTCTTGTTATGTGTAACAATTAAGAGGGGATTATATGAAAATATCAAAAAATTTAGCCCAAGAGATAGTCTATAATCTAAAGGGCGTTATAAATCAAAATATAAATCTGATGAATAATAAAGGATACATAATAGCATCAACAGATCCTGACAGGATAAACACTTATCATGAGGCAAGCAAAAAATGTGTAGCGGAAAATAGGACAATTTATATAGAAAATAGATATCAATATAAGGGATCAAGACCCGGAATTAATCTACCTATAGAATTCGATAATGAAGTTATTGGAGTCATAGGCATCTCAGGCGGAAAGGAAGTAGAAAAATATGGAACTATAATTAAAAAGATGACCGAAATACTTTTAAAAGAAGAACGGATCAAAGAAAATCAAAGTTTCGAAAAGGAAAATACCAGAAATTTTATAGAGGCTTTGATCCATAATAAAAGTGAAAATTTAAATTATAAACCTGATAAATTTGATGAGTCAACTAAAACTCTAGCTTTTAGTAAATTCCCATATAATTATAAATTTGAGAAAAGGGAAAAATTAATAAAATATATACAAATAAATATGAAGTTTCTAGGAATCTACGCTAGTTTAATCCAGGATGAATTAATTATACTTCTTATCGGTCACGATAAGGATTCAAGCAAAGTAATGTTAAGTGACATTGAAAAATTAATCAAAGAAAAAGTAGGATTTAAAATTCACATAGGAGTAAGCAAAAGTTTTTATTATTGTAAGCATGCGAACAATTTTTATGAGGAAGCAAAAAAGGCCTATATGTGGGGAATTTATACAGATAAGGATTTAACTTTCTATGAAGACCTTGATATAGGTAGATTAATTACTTCCATAGATTCTAAAGATTTATATGAATTTTCATATAGAATTTTAAAAAATATTCCTGATAAGGACTTGGAATTTTACAAAAAACTAATAAAATTATACGGTTTTCATAATGGCTCGATAACAAAAATAGCTGATAGTTTGTATATGCACAAAAATTCAATCCAATATAGACTTCATAAAATAAAAGATTATACCGGTTATGATCCACGAAAAATAAATGATTATATGGTTCTATACTTTGCCTTTATAAGTATAAGCTAAATTCACCTTATATGATGAATCAGCCTATTTTATTATAAAGTTCACCTATATTTTCTATTTCCATTTGGATTTCATCACCTTTAGATAGATATCCAAAAGAATCTGATGACATAGCAACACCAGCCGGTGTTCCTGTGGCTATTATTGTGCCTTTTTTGAGGGTCATTGCCTTTGATAAATCTTCTATGATGCCCTCGACTGACAAGATCATATTTTTTGTAGTGTTTTTTTGCCTTAATTCACCATTTATTCTGGTAGTCAATTCGAGATTATTATAATTAAATGATCCGTCATTTATAAGTATAGCAGGACCCATTACGGAAGAATAATCAAAACTTTTTCCATAGTACCGTTGCTTGTATTTTCTTTGTAAATCTCTGGCTGATAGGTCATTGAATATGGAAAACCCGAATATATAAGAGGATGCCTCTTTCTTACTTACATTTTTGGCATCTTTTCCAATTATTAGGCAAAGCTCAACCTCATAGTCAAATTGATTTGTTATATTTTCATTCAAAGGAATTGTGTCCCCAAATCCCAAAATTCTATTTGCTCTTTTGGAAAAATATATGGTATCTACATCTTTAGAAAAATCTTCTTTTGATACTTTCTCAACTTCATCTTTGTGATCCAAGTAGTTCATGCCCAAACAAATTATATCTTGCTTGGGAAAAACTATAGGGCTTTGGATTTTATAAGTTTTGTCTAAAGCCTTAGACTTTGAAAAATCAATATTTGATAGGTCGATCTCCCTATCTATAAGCTCATTCATATCCTTAAGTCTGTATCCCAAGTCTTCAAGTAAATATAGCTTGTCATTTTTTTCTATTGCAAGTTTCTCTCCGGAGTCAACCTTTAAATTGAATATCCTCATTGCTTTCTCCTATCTACAAAATCCAATTTTAAATTTTGTATTTTTATTATATCTTCTATTATTTCTTTTTGTTCTAGCAAAACTTTCGCAATTTCTTTTTCTTTATTTGCAGTTTTTCTAAATACAGGATAGGTTGCAGACATTGCTCCCTTTATAACACCATTTTCTCTAATAGGAACTGCAATACAAGATGTATTTGTAGTAAATTCTTGATTTTCTGTAGCAAAACCAAGTTGTCTAACCCTATAAATATGCTCAAGAAGTTGATCGACATTTTTTATTGATTTTTCTGTGTAGCTGACAAATTCATAATTTTTATATTGTTCTCTTATCTCATCGTCATTATATTCTGATAACAAAGCCTTACCTAATGCGGTATTTATTGCCGGTAACTTTTTGCCAACGGAGCTTACTATTTCGATGTTATCATGGGCATTTACCTTCTCCAAATATAAGACCATATCATCTACCAAAATACCGAATTGAACAATTTCTCCAATTTCTTTAACTACCACTTCCATCTGTTTTCTTATCATAGATAAAATATCAAGACGTCCGGAATAGGATAAACCTAATTGAAAAAGTTTAAAGGATGCTATATAGCATCCTTTGTCTGTTTTTTCGAGAAAGTTTGTTTTTTCTAAAGTTTTTAGGATTGGACTAAGTGTGCTTTTGGGAATAGAGAGTTTCTTAGATATATTTGCAAAGGAAATCCCATCTTCATAGTTATTAACGAGTTCAAGAATTTTAACTACCCTTAGTGTGGGGTTGTGCAATTTTTCTTCCATGATTCCTCCTGTCTCATGGTATATTATATCACACTACTTTAATTCTTGGTATTCTTCAATTACTTTCTCCAATAATTTTTTACCTTTTTCAAATACTTTTTCATCCAATTGGTCATAAGGGAATGTTGACTTGGAAGAAATATCAACGCCTCTGACAGCCATAAGTCTTTTAAATAGATGAGCAAAGTTACTATCCAAGTCATATAGAGGCATTAGTTTATGGATTAATCCTGATAGTTTGAACATTCTATCGAAGTCCTTTTCTCTGGTTGATTTTACCAAATCGGACCAAATATCAGGAACTAAGTTTGATAAGGCTCCTATACAACCTGATCCACCTGTAGATAAATTATACAAAAATTGGTCATCGTAACCTGAATAAATTTTAGTTCCTAAATTTTCAGTAGCCCTGCAAAGTCTATTAGTATGGAGGGGTTCCATAACGGAATCTTTTAGACCAACTATATTTTTGTTGTCTAACACTAATTTTCTATAAGCCTCAGGTGATATAGAATAACCGCTCCTATCAGGGAAGTTATATATATAAATATTACCATCAACATTTTTGGCCAATTTATCATAGTAGATTGTCATTTTTTCATCATCCGTTCCATAATAATATGGACCTACTACCATAACTCCCTTGTAGCCTATTTTAATAGCTTCATTACTTAAATTCAAAGTATCTTCAAATGATGGACAATTACTGCCAAAGTAAAGATCTACTCTACCATTTGTATAGTCATAATAGTCTTTTGCAAATTGTAATTTGTCTTCATAATCCAAGACCGTAAATTCTCCAGTAGAACCGAGAACAAGAATTCCATCAACTCCGCCTTCTACCAGAAAATCTATAACTTTTTTATTTTGTTCAAAATCAGGCTTTTCATTTTCATCAAATACCGTAACAACCGGTACTATTATTTCACACATATTTCCTCCTAAATTCTTTATTTTATACGAAATTCGCTCCCCTTTGTATAGCAAGCTCAGTATATCCCAATGCTTCAGCTTTTGTTAATTTTCCATTACAAAAT
Source organism: Anaerococcus sp. AGMB09787 (assembly GCF_022808955.1). GTDB lineage: Bacteria > Bacillota > Clostridia > Tissierellales > Peptoniphilaceae > Anaerococcus. The sequence goes on along the minus strand of NZ_JAKZEY010000001.1, from coordinate 80,128 downwards.
TCAATTAATTCGTCAAAATATTGGTCTGCCAATTCATCCATAGATTTTTCTCCGTATATAGTTGGAGATGCATCCCGGTCCAAGTTATCAGCCATATTTTTTGCTGTTTCTCTATTGCCTGTAATTTTTATAACAGGTGCTATAGGATTACCTGTCGGTGTTCCTCTTCCCGTTGAGAATACTACTATTTGGCATCCTCCTGCAATCATACCCGCAACTGATGAAGGGTCATTGCCGGGTGTATCCATTATTACTAAGCCTTCTTTTGTCTTTAAATCTTTTGCATAATCATAAACTTGATTTACGCTTGTCGTTCCACCCTTGTGTATACAACCAAGGGATTTCTCTTCAAGAGTTGTAAGACCGCCTTCTTTATTTCCCGGTGACGGATTTCCTTCTCTTACTTCCTCACCAGTATTGATTCTTATATGATCCTCATATCTATGAACTATATCATAAATTCTTTTTTTAACTTCGTCATTTTTAGCTCGTCTTGCCAGTATATGTTCAGCCCCTATGAATTCGGTAGTTTCACTTAATACTGTAGTACCACCATTTTCAACCATTTTATCTGACAAATTACCGATTAGTACATTGGATGCTAGTCCACTTGTAGGATCTGAACCCCCACATTCTGTTCCCATGATTAACTCTGATATCGGAAATTCTTCTCTTTCCAATTTATCCGCTTCTTCCAGGAACTCTTCAACATATGAACTTGCTTTTTCAATAGCCTTTATAGTTCCGCCTTCTTCTTGTATAACGACAGATTTTAAAGGCTTATTAGTTCTCTCTTCTATTCTTTCTTTTACCAGTTTAATTTGTGCTGTTTCGCATCCTAGAGATACCAAAACTGTAGCATATATGTTAGGATTTGCTGCGAAACCTGATATTGTATCTACCGTGTATTCGAAATCTTTACCAATTTGAGAACATCCTAGTTGCATATTAAATGTAACTGCGTTTTCATATTTTCCGGCTATTATCCTGGTTGTGTCTGAAGCACAAACAGAGCATGGTAATACAAGCACATGATTTCTTATTCCGACTTTTCCATCACTTCTTTTATATCCTAAAAAAGTTTTAGTCATAAACTAAGTCTCCTTTCTTATTCAATAGCTTCCAGATCTTCACGACGACCTTCAGTATTATGGTCGTGGACATGTTCTCCAATTTTTATATCTCTTAGAGCAAATCCTATATGTTCACCGTATTTTATAACGGTACTATCCTTTGCTATATCACGAATAGCAATTTTATGGTATATCTTAATATTATCCAGAGCTTTAACTTTTTTAATTTGTCCATCTAGATCTTTATACTCTACCTCATCCCCTTTTTCTATAGGTTCGATTGCTACTATTACATTATCTTTTTCATTTATAATTAAAGCATTTATCATAAATCCTCCCCTATTGTTTCTTCCAATCTTTTTTACTAAAATCTTGACCCGGTAAAGGATATTTTGGAGAGCCAAATTTCTTAGCCCGCCAAGCTGTTATTATAGGAATAAATATAGCAGTCATAACTGTAGATGCTGCTACTTGAGTAGTTGCAGCTGCTACGTAAGGTGCCCGGGTAGGATCAATTGATGCAACAACTGCAGGTACTGCAATTGCGTTTCCGGCTGTTGATGAAACTGCCCATCCGGCATATCCAGGCCTTTTATTAAATATCCTATCACACAAAACTACAAAAGGTCCACTTACACAAATTGTAATTATTCCTAAAAGTATACCGGGAGCTCCACCGGAAACTATTCCTTTAACATCGATACCAGCTCCCAGAGTTATTCCTACAAAAGGTAGAAGTAATCCAATGCCCGGTTCCAAAAATTCACTCATTTTTTTATCTATATTACCTATCACCATACCAAAGACTATAGGAACAATAACAGCTATTAATGATTGTATAGGTATTTGTGCCAAACCACTAGCTCCTAAAGTAATCAATGTTAGAAACGGTCCATCGTTAATTGACAAAAGACTCATCGCTGTCTGATCAACTTCATCACCATATTCAACATTCAATGCCAAATACATGGATCCGTTGGAATTGGTAATAGCACTTATTATAGCCAAGGTTGTAAGACCAAATACACCTTCTTTTCCAAAAAATTTACCTATTAAAATTCCAATTATCGCTCCTATTATATATTTTGATAGAAGGAGAACCCCGCCTCTTTTAACAACTTCTGCTAATTCCTTTACTCTTAACTGAGCCCCCATACAAACTAGTTGCACACCAAGAATAGCAGAAGTTCCAGCGCTTGTAAAAACAGCGGTTGTAAATGAACCTATCTGTAATAGATCGGGAAAAAACGAGTTTATAAGTGATGAAATGAACATTGGAACAATCATCATTCCGGCAGGAATTTTTTTCAAAAATTTTAAAATCATAAATTCTCCTATCTTATTATATTTTTATTGTAAATAAGATTTTCTCACTATAACCCGTAGCATCTTTTAGCATTATTATAGAAGAAATCTTCATTATCGTAAAACTCTTCTCTCAATATACTCAAGTGCTCTTTTAAATTTGAATAAGTCTTTATTACAGGCCAATTTGAAGCATACATCAATTTATCGGCTGAGAAAGTCTCCTTTATAAATTGTAATAGTTCTTTTACAAATTTCTTATCTCCTGTTGGATAACCTGAAACTTTCAAATACAGATTCGGAAATTTTGCTAATGCTTTCATATTATCCTTATAATCACTGCTTAGACTTTCTACATTTCCCAGGTGATTCAAGACAACCTTAGCATCAGGAACTTTTTCCATTAATTTAACTAAATCTCCCAATTCATCTACCCTGTTGCATGAATCGAAAGTAAATTTATTGGCACTTAATTCTTTTATTCCCTCAATAAAGCTATCTTCCAAGCATCTTCCTCTTTTTGAACTATCTACGTGTAGGGGTTCTCTTACTCCAATAGAAAATATAGGAAGTCTCATTGAAGGCGAAACTTCAGATCTGGCTACAACTCCTAATAATTTATCATTATTTTTCTTTATATCATAGATTATTTCATCTTCTAGGTAAGGATTATCTGAATCAACTTCAACATAAACTCCTCCCTTAAAATCTATATCATCTATGTCTTCATAAGCTTTTAAATAATCGTCAATAGAAAAGCTAGCTTGCAATTCTTTAACGTCATCCAACCAAGGTAAATTTTGCCTATTTAAATCCCATATATGAAAATGGGTATCTATCATTTTCAATTTTTCTGCCATATTATCTCCTTTTAGATCCAACAAAACCATACCAAGCACAATATATAAATCCTACGGCGGTAATTGCCATTGCAACTTGTAAACTTAATTTATCTCCGATTGCTGATATCAATACTGGTATTAAAGCTGCTCCAACTATACTCATTGTAAGAAGTGATGCTCCTGTTTTCGCATCATTACCCTTTATTCCAACCAAGGATAGAGAATAGATTGTTGGGAAACCTATTGATATAAATAGATATGCAACCATGAATGCTATTACTGAAAATTTGCCGAATCCTAGACTTACGACTCCCATTAAGATGGCACTTATTGTCATATATATTCCCAATATCTTATTAGGTGAGACCTTGTTCATAAGAGGGGTTGTTATAAATCTTCCTACTGTAAATAGTAAAGATACTATTGATAGATATTTAGTAGCCGTTCCTGCACTCATTCCTTTCCAAAATTCCATCGCATATGATGAAAATAAGCTCATTCCTACGACTTGAAGTCCTATGAATATAAAAGCTGCAATAACACCTAATCTAAAGTGCTTAACATTGAACAATCTTTTTAAAACTACAGGTGTTGATTCGTTAGATACTTGTTCATCATCATTATCAGGGCTTGGTAATTTTATAAAGAAGAAGAACAAAAATACTATTGCTATAGCTATTGCTATGCCGATGTATATAGTTCTGGTTCCGGTTAAAAATTCACTTTTTGCCACTTCAAATCCACTTTGTCCGGGAGCTATTGTTTCTCCTATTAAAGATCCCAGTATAAATGGTCCGACTATATTTCCTACTCCGTTAAAAGATTGAGCAAGATTTAGTCTAAATGATTCTTTTTTAGGATCTCCTAGTTTTGTTATATACGGATTACAATTTGTTTCCAATGTAGCAGCTCCTGATGCCGTTACAAACATAGCAAACAAGAATAAACCATAAGACATTGTGTATGTGGCGGGCATTGTTAATACAGCACCTATTATAAACAGCAAAAGACCCATCATCATACCAACTTTATAGCCAAATTTTCTAGCAACTATTGATGCCGGTATAGCTAGAAAGAAGTAAGCTCCATAGTAGGCTAATTGTAACAAACTCGCTTTAGTTTGAGATATTTCCATATAATTTGCCATAGGAGTATTCAATGCATTTACCAGATTCATTGTTAACCCCCAAGCAAAGAATAAGAAGGTTACTAAATATATAGCTATTTTAGCTTTTTTATCATATTTTGTATTAGTCATTATATTCGATCCGCTCCATTAATTTAGTGCTCTATCTAAGTGTACATATCCTCCGTCAACAAATACCCATTGGCCTGTTGTATGTGATGCCCTATCAGAAAGTAAGAATGCCGCGGTATTCGCAATCTCTTTAGGATCCGTCATTCTTTTTCCTAGAGGAATTTTATCTGTTATTACTTTTAATCTGGCTTCTTGTTCTTCTTTATCACCAAATGTCTTTATCCAATCTTGATAAAGTGGAGTCCATGATTCAGAAACAACTATAGCATTTACTCTTACATCATCTTTTGCTAGTGCAGCTGCCCATTCTCTTGTAAGTCCTAATATAGCACCCTTAGCTGCTGCATAAGCTGATGTTTTGCCTTGTCCGGTAAGAGCGGTTTTAGAAGAAATATTAACTACCGCACCCTTACTCTCTTTTAAATACTTAACTGATTGATGGACTAATTCATAATAATGGGTTAAGTTTGAATGAATTGATTTTTCAAAATCTTCCCAACTTGTTTCTTCCAAACTTAGATTATCATTCCTTCCCGCATTATTAACAATACCATTGATTTTACCATATTTATCTACTACCTCTTGTACAATAGGAGCGATTTGTGCTGTATTATTTAAATCTATATAATATATTGAATAATTATCAGTTATTTCTTTTAAAGTATTCTCATATTCTTCAGCTACATCATTTTTCCTATTTAACACGACTGGTATTGCACCTTCTTTTGCAAGTTGTAAAGAAATAGCTCTACCTATGCCTTTGAAACCACCAGTTATAATAAATACCTTATCCTTTAAATTTAAATCCATAATTTCCTCCCTAATTTATACTTATACTAAATTAATTTCTATAAAGTTCTTTGATTGCATCAATTATCGATTCCCTTGACTGTACCGGTTTACATCCATAAGAGATTTTCCCAGAAAATTTATAGTCGACTATTTATCTATCTCCTTCAAATCTAGAGGTATTCAACTTCTTCAGCTGTTCCGGCAGTTGTAGAAATAGCGATTATCGAAATACCATAATTTTTCTTATCACTTCTCCAACAAATACCTCAACATTTTTCATACTCGTTGTTCCCATTGATTATAGAAATAGTTTGGCAGTATCTATAATTGGTCCACCAGCTCTAGCCATAATTCCATCAGCATCAAAATCCCTTATAGCTTTTAAACCGTCCACAATATTTTTACTTTACGTATTTACTTTGCTAGCTGTAAAATACCCGCAGCCAACGTTTTCCAAATTGTACAAATTACCAGTTACTTTATCAGATATATTGTAATATTTCAAAAGCTTGGCTAAAAGAAAATCGGTCCTTTTAAAATTTCTATATCTCAGCACTTCTCAATTTATCTAATGCACCATATCAATATAAACTTGCCATATTCAAAATAAATCTACCTTACATTTAACCTCCCTAATTAGTTCGTATTTACGAATATATCTTTATATCCGTCTTCATTTACAGTATATCTTAGGTGAATACGTTTGTCAAATATTTTTATTTAAATATTGGCTGAAATAGCAAATAACATTTTAAATAAGCTACCTGTATTATGTTTTTCTATTTTACACAAAATATTTTATACTATGGAGGATACACAAATAATAAGATAACTTTTTATGAAGATCTAGATATTGGCAAAATAATAACCTCAATAGAGTCAAAAGAAATATATGTATACTCATTTATGATATTAAAGAATATACCAAATAAAGATTTAAGATTTTATAAAAGCTTAATAAATTTATATGGTAAATACAATGGATCAATAAATAAAATATCAGAAAATTTATATATGCATAAGAATACCATACAATATAGGCTAAATAAAATAAAAGAATTTACTGGTTATGATCCTAGAAACATTAAAGATTATATGGTATTATGGTTTGCTTTTATAAGTATAGACTAAAATATTATAATTTAAACTTGTGTAAAATTAAAACAAGCTCATTCCTATAGAAAAGGATAAGAATTGATACATAAAAAATACATAACCCTTACCCTAATATCAGGATTTAGCTTTATACACAAAATTATTTACAGACCGAGGTTAATGCTAACTCTGGTATTAGGTCTAACTTTATGGGGTTAACTTACTCTTAATCATTTTCTTCTTCAAATGTAATTAAAATAATCATAATTCCAAGTCTGCTTTTACTAATCTCTTTAATAGCTATGCTTAGGTCTCTAATAATATAAGATAGGGAGGTCAATATGAAATTAAAATGCGAAAATATCTCCAAGCATTATGGACTTTCGGAAAATGAAAGTTCATATGATTTAGCATGTAGTCCAATTAATTTATTATATTTATTTGTTTTTTTTTAATTTATAGTATAGTTTAGATAAAAAGAAGGTAAGGATGATATGCTAGGCATTTGTGCAAATTAATTAGCTTACGTTACACTATCTGATGTGAATTTATTTGTTGTTTCATCAAGGATAAACAATAAAAGCTTTTGCATCAGCTCTATTTTAAAGTAATATTTATTATATATAACTTATCTCCATTAGCATATATTAAAAAAGGCAGGTGTGAAATTTGTGATGGATAAAGCTTCTCAAAATTCTATTAACATAATAAATAAAAATATAAAAGTTTACTACATCATTCAGATTTTAATGGTTATAGCTATAACTTTTCCCCATGCCATCCTCACTATTATTTTGTTAAATAAGGGTATCTTAATTAATCAAATTGCTATTATTCAATTTTTTTATAATTTAGCTATGCTTATTTTTGAACTTCCTAGTGGTGTGATTTCTGATAAGGTATCACGAAAGAGAACTTTTATGATTTCAACAGTCTTTTTGTTTATGGGATTTTTCCTTATATTGAAGTTTGATTCTTTTTATATTTTGTGTATAGGCTGGTTCTCTTATGGGCTTTCACAGGCTTTGAGTACAGGAACCTTAGATAGCGATATTATAAATAATATTAAAGAATATAAAAAGGATTATTACAAGACTTTCTTTAGGAGAAGTAATTATATAGGACTTATAGGATCCATATTAGGTAGCGGAATAGGATTTTTCTTGTATAGGATGATAGATATAAACATTTATATTATTTCTTTAATTCTTATATGCTTTGCCTTTATAATAGCTTCATTATTTTATAAGAGTCTTGATAATGAGAAAATAAAGGTATCAAGAGTGTCAGATTTTAAAGAGCACTTATTTTCTTCCTTGAAAGAGGTTCGAACCAATAGAATTACTAAATATGCTATACTTTCTTTAATAATTTTACAGGTATATTTACAATTTCATTTCCATTACTGGCAGGCTATTTTTTTGGATATAGGAATTAAAGAAGATTACTTTTATCTTTCCTATCTTATATTTCAGTTAGTAAATATTTTTGTATATAGGATTGATCTGGAAGATTTTCAAAAGAGTAAGTTATATATAGTATTTTTTATATCCCTATTATCTATAGCCCTACAACTAATAAGTTATAATAATTTATTGTATATAATTTTTTACTTAGTTGTCTTATTCTTTTTTATGCTCATTTCATACTTATCTAACTATTTATTAAATAAGTATGTTTCTAAAGAAAGGATAAGCTCCATTGTTTCATTTAATTCAACTCTTCAAAGACTAGTCGCTTCTATGAGTTTGTTGATCTTCTCTTTTATTTTAAAGTTTTTATCTTTGAGGATGACCTTGATTGTTATAAGTCTTATAGTAATTATTGCAGAATTATTTTTGACCTCAAGACTTGTATCTTTACGAAAAAAAGCAGCCTAGTCCACTGCTTTTTCTTGATTTTCTTCGCTATTTATTTTTTCTCTTTTGTTTTTTATTTTTCTAATCCTAACGGCTTTTATTCTTTTGTCTTCTATATAGAGGATTTTTATTTCAAATCCCTTATGCTCAAAGCTGACATTGGATCCTTCTTCTGGTACATAGCCTAGTTTGTCTATGATAAAGCCTCCTAGGGAGTCGAAGTTTTCGTTGTCTTCGTCTATATCTATGTTTATTTTTTCGTTTAGGTCTTTTATTGCGACAGAGCCCTTGACTACAAATACGTCTTTATCATTTTCTTTGATTTCAGGTGTATCATTGTCATAGGAATCGTCTATGTCCCCTACGATTTCTTCGATTAGGTCTTCTACTGTTACTACTCCAGAGAATCCTCCATATTCGTCTATCAGAACTGCCATGTGGATGTGGTTTTTTTGAAGATCAGAAAAGAGTTTGTCTGCTTCGATCTTGTCAGGAGCAAAGTAGGCAGGTCTTAGAATTTTGTTGATGTCTACGTTTCTTATTCCGACTTTTGTAGCTTCTAGTAGGTAGTCTTTGGTGTAGACTATACCCAAGATGTTGTCTACTTCGTCTTGGTAAACTGGTATTCTTGCGTGTTTAATTTTCATAAACTCATCTAGGTATTCCCTATCCCTATCGTTTATGTCGATCATAAAGACATCTGTTCTAGCAGTCATTATTTCTTCAGCAAGTAGGTCATCAAAGCCCATTATGGAGTAGATCATCTTTGATTCCATTTCTCTAAGGATTCCTTGGTCTTCTCCTATTTGGATTATGGATCTGATTTGCTCTCCTGTTACTGCCCTCTGGATTTTCTTGGCTTCTATGCCAAAAGCCTTCATAAAAAGGTTGGTAACAAAGGTAGAAAATACTACTATGGGTTTGGTTATAACCAAGATAAATCTAGTGAGACCCAGGGTCAAATTAGTTATTTCCATAGGAAACCTTACTCCAATTCTTTGAGGGATCTTATCTACAAAGATTACCTTGAGTATAGCATATAGGATTATCCCTATAAAAGTTATGGTCTTTATTGAAAAGGGGTCTATAAAGTCTACTTCTCTGATTCTCTTAGCAAAATAGGCTATTGTAAACAAGGATAAGACTATATTTACTATGTCAAAGGACTGGTTTAGCCTATCTTGATCTGATAGGATTTTTAGTATCGAATCGACATTGCTATTGGGGTTATTTTCTTCTTTTAATTTTGATGTGTTTATGGTTATTAGACTAGTGTGGATTGCTGTAAATATTCCATTTAGGACAAGCAATCCTATTATCAAAAGGCCAGTTATTAAACTATGATAGGGCCAGTGGTCCATTTATACTCCTTCTTTTATGACTTATTAGGCTATTATATCTTTTACCTTCATAAGTCTTGATATTGTTGCTCTTTCATCTTCTTCTAGTTTGCTTCTAATATATTTTATCGTCTCTTCAAGGTCTGGAATTGTCCTATACTCCAAGGCATTTACCCTACGTCTGGTTGATTCGATTTCGTCAGCCATAAGTTGGGTGGTCTTTTCGATTTCAGCAAGCTCTAGGAGTTTATCCATTACATGGTTTAGTCCCTTGATCGCCTTATCAAGTCCTGCCGATGTTTGTGCATATCCATAAGGAAACATACTCGCATTTTTATTTTCTTCAACCTTAAATTCCATTTTAGGGATTCTAACGCTCATGACGTTTTTGATACTTATATCAACGCCTACCTTTTGGGTTGGAAAACTTACTGCCTCTTCCATAAATTCTGGACTCATAAAGGCACTTGCTAGGAGAAAGTCTTTGAAGGATGCTGATAGCTCTTCTTCAACTTCCTGCCTTAGTTCCTTGTTCTTTCTAATCAATTCCAAAAATTGTCTCATAAGCTCATCTTGCTTATCTTTTAGGAGCTTATAGCCACGCTTGCTTGTGGCAAGTCTTTCCTTAAGATTATTTAGATTCATCCTTGTTGGCGTTACTTTTAATCTTGCCATAAGTTACTCCTAATCTAAATATTTTTCTATTAGCTTATCGTCAATTCTCTTAAGCTCGTTTTTAGGTAGGATCTTTAGGAGGTCCCATCCCAAATCTAAGGTTTCTTCAATAGACCTATTTGTATAGTAGCCTTGATTGATATATCTTTCCTCAAATTCTTTTGCAAATTCTGCAAAGGCTAGGTCGGCATCTGATAGTGCACTATCTCCTAGGATCTTTTGAAGCTCTCTTGCATCTACACCTGATGCATAAGCTGCATATATTTGGTTCATGGTGTCTGCATGATCTTCTCTAGTCTTACCCTTTCCTGTACCCTTATCTTTAAGTCTTGATAAGGATGGTAGGATTGATACTGGAGGTTCTATACCTTGGTTATATAGTGACCTATCGAGGATGATTTGTCCCTCTGTAATGTAGCCTGTAAGATCAGGTATTGGGTGGGTGATATCATCTTCTGGCATAGACAATATAGGAATTTGAGTGATAGTTCCTGGTTTTCCTCTGAGCTTTCCTGCTCTTTCATATATAGTTGAAAGGTCTGTATATAGGTATCCTGGGTAACCACGTCTACCAGGTACTTCCTTACGGGCAGCTGATACTTCACGCAAGGCCTCGGCATAGTTGGTCATATCTGTCATTATTACAAGTACTTGCATATCCTTTTCAAAGGCCAAGTATTCTGCAGCTGTAAGGGCCATCTTTGGTGTAGATAGACGCTCTATGGCTGGGTCATCTGCTAGGTTTATAAATAATACTGAACGGTCTAGGGCTCCTGTTTTTTGGAAGTCTTTCATGAAGAATTGAGCTTCTTCGAAGGTTATTCCTATAGCTGCAAATACTACTGCGAAGCCCTCATCATCTGATAATACCTTAGCTTGTCTAGCTATTTGGGCTGCTAGTTGGTTGTGAGGAAGTCCGTTTCCAGAAAATATAGGAAGTTTTTGTCCACGTACTAGGGTGTTTAGTCCATCTATTGTTGATATTCCTGTTTGGATAAATTCTGAAGGGTAGTCCCTTGATACAGGATTTATAGGAACACCATTAACATCCCTTTTTTCTTCAGGGATGATGCTTGGGCCATCATCTATTGGCTCACCAAGTCCATTAAAGGCCCTACCTATCATATCTTCAGATACTCCAAGTTCGAGTGGCCTTCCCAAAAATCTTACTGAGGTTGACTCAAGGTTAATACCTGTAGATCCTTCGAAAAGTTGTACCATGGCACGGTTCTTATCGATTTCTATAACACGACCACGACGCCTTTCTCCTGTTTGCATCTTGATATCTACAAGCTCATCAAAGCTTACTCCCTCGACTCCTTCTACGAGCATAAGGGGTCCGACTACTTCAGAAACTGTTTTATATTCTTTTAACATTATGCCTCCCTTATTAGCTCTTCAATTTGCTTATCTATTTCTTCTTTGACTTGGTCAATCCTTTCTAGCTCATCTTCACTAGTTAGTTTTAACCTAGTAATCTTATCTATAACTGGAAGTTTCTCGATCTTGTCAAGTTCTACCCCATTTTGTAGGGCTTCTAGGGACTTATCATAGTTGTATAGGATAATCGCTAGCATTTTTTCTTGCTTGGTCAAAGAACAGTATGAGTCAACATCGTGGAAGGCGTTTTGTTGGAGGAAGTCCTCTCTTAATGACCTTGTTACATCAAGTTTTAACTTGTCATCATCTGATAGGGCATCACGTCCTACAAGTCTAACTACTTCTTGTAAGCCTTGTTCTTGTTGGAGTAGGCTCATAGATCTCTTCCTATTCTTGGAGAAGTCTTCATTAACTTCCTTGTCTATATATTCATCCATCTTATCTTGGTAGAGGGAATAAGATGTTAACCAGTTTATAGCTGGGAAGTGTCTTTGGTAGGATAAGTCATAGTCTAGTCCCCAGAATACCTTTACTATACGCAAGGTAGCTTGGGTAACTGGCTCTGATAAGTCTCCACCTGGAGGAGATACTGCTCCGATTAGGGAAAGGGATCCTATCTCTGACTTACTTCCTAGAACCTCAACTATACCTGCTCTTTCATAGAAGTCTGCTACCCTACTTGCAAGGTAGGCTGGATATCCTTCATCACCAGGCATCTCTTCCAAACGTCCACTCATCTCACGAAGGGCCTCTGCCCACCTAGATGTTGAATCTGCCATCATAGCTACGTTGTAACCCATATCCCTAAAGTACTCAGCAAGGGTTACTCCTGTATAGATACTAGCCTCTCTGGCTGCTACTGGCATATTGGAGGTGTTTGCTATAAGGACAGTCCTCTTCATTATGGATTCGCCTGTCTTAGGGTCAACTAGCTCAGGGAATTCATTAAGTACGTCTGTCATCTCATTACCACGCTCACCACATCCTACATAGATAACTATGTCAGCATCGGCAAATTTTGCTATTTGGTGTTGGATAACTGTCTTTCCTGAACCAAATGGTCCTGGTATAGCTGCTGTTCCCCCCTTGGCTACTGGGAAGAAGGTATCGATAACCCTTTGACCTGTAACAAGCATCTCTACTGGGTCAATCTTCTTTTTTACTGGACGGGCTTGTCTAACTGGCCATTTTTGTAGCATGGAGACTTCCTTATTCCCATCCTTGGTTTCTATAATTGCAATGGTATCTTCGATTTTAAATTCACCGGACTTTATTTCTTTGACCCTGCCCTCGATACCATAGGGAAGCATTATTCTATGGGTTATAATGCTAGTTTCTTCAACTTCTCCTAGGATATCTCCTGCTAGAAGCTCATCACCGACCTTGGCAAGGGCCTTAAATTCCCAAACCTTCTCCCTATCTAGGGCTGGTGAGGTTACCCCCCTCTTTAGGAATTCTCCTGCCAAGTCTTCTAGTCTTTCTAGAGGTCTTTGGATGCCGTCATACATCCTCTCAAGCATACCAGGTCCTAGTTCAACTGATAGGGGATGGCCTGTTGATACTACCTCATCTCCAGGGCCAATGCCTGTTGTATCCTCATAGACTTGGATACTTGCGACATCGCCTCTCATCTCAATTATTTCGCCGATGAGCTTATCTTTTGATACCTCGACCACATCATAGATATTAGCATCACTTAGTCCGCTAGCCTCTATCAAGGGTCCTGATACTTTTGTAATTTTACCTTTATTCAAATTAAGCTCCTTAATCTAAAATATTTGCTCCGACAGCCTTTTCAACTGACTTGGTTATATCTTTTAGACCAAGACCCATTGATCCCTTGTTTGATGGAATCAAGATGATTGCCGGAACCATTTCTTCTCTATATTTATCAATGGTAGATGGAATATCTTTGGCAAATTCTTCAGTAATAAAGATAACTCCAGTCTTTTCTTTAGCCAAGTCCTCTATTATATTTTTTGCATCATTTCCATCTATTGCTGTATAAACTTTAACTCCAAGTGCCTTAAAAGCAAGTACTGAGTCCTTATCTCCTATTACTGCTACATCATACATATGACTTCCTTAGCCTTTCTAAAGTAAGATCCTTGTCAAGATTATTTTGCTTAGCTACTAGGAGGATCCTGAGGTTTTTGATTTCAATTTCCTTTGATATCAAGAAGTTCATCAAGACTTCTGGTCCAAAGGTAACCATCTTGCTATCAATAGTAAAATCAGTCAAATGATCATCAATTACTTTTTCTAGAGCCATAATCATCTCATCTATGTTTCTATCATCCTTAAGGATGTCCTTGACATATTTTCCAATATTAGTATTGGTCATGGCTTCCCTTATCCTATTTATATCATAAGAAAAATAATCTATAAACTTATCCCTACTGATAAATCCCCCATCTATAAGACTTTCCTTTAGGAGATCTAGTGATTCATCCTGACTCTTTACCCTAAGTAGGCTAACAAGGTTAGTAAGATCTACCTCTTCCCTGGTGAAGTCTATTAGTTTCTCTGAGTCCATTTCCTTGGCATCTTTTAATTTCATTTGGTAAAAGTCCTTATCAAGACTCAAGTCTATATCTTGGGGATTATTACTTTCTTCAAACTTCTCTAAAGCCACCTTTGCAAAGGATAAATACTTTTCTTCCCTTGGTAGGTCTTCTTCTTTCTTATCTCCTAGAACAAAATCAAAGCTATCTTTCTTTTCTTCCTTGATCAAGTTCTTTTTGATAAAGGCTAGGTCTAGACCACCTAGGTCCATATAAAGATTTTTGTAGTCCTTACCTTGGATAATTTCCTTTACCATGACCTTTAGATTGTGGAAGTGGTATTTTTCCTTCATGTAATTTAGGATTTTGTTATCAGGTGCTAGCTCTTCTAGCAAAGCATAGGATCTTTTTAGTTCTTTCTTTAGGATTTCTTCATATTCTTGGGCATTTGAAAGCTCATCTATGGAATCCCTATATATTGTATCTGATAGGTTGTTCAAAACCTCATCTATAGTATCCAGATCATTTAGCCTTTCAAAGTCAGACCTGGTTAGAAGGTTTTTCTCATTAATACGAGTCGATATAGATGCGCCTATATAGTCATCTTGCTTCATCTAATCACCTCACTTAAATAACTTATCTGATATTGTCTTCTTAATATCGTCTATATTATATTTTATAAGAGATGTGTAGGTGTTATTGTATTCAACGTCCTTATCCCTTATAATAAAACCTTCGTCTACACTACCCTCATCTATCTTAATTCCTTTAGGTAGGTCCTTTTCATCAAGGGCATCTTTCTTGTCATATTGGAGGATCAAGACTCCACTTATACCGTCATAGGCCTTTAGAGAATTTAGGACGAATTTCTTGTAGGATTCATCATCCATATTTTTAAGCTCTTCTATAAGTTTCTCTATGACTTGATCTATAACTTGGTTCTTAGCTCCTATTCCTATATCCCTTGCTATCCTCTTTGAGGATACCTTCTCGTTTGCAAGGATTGATTTTTTTCTTTCATTTGCCTTGGTAAGGATTTGGTCGGCTTCTTTTTTGGCTTGACTTGTTTTTTCGCTTATTATTTTTTCTGCCTTGTTATGTGCAGTATCTAAGATTTCTTTTTCTTCAGCTTTTCCCTTTTCAATAATGCTTTCTAAGATTAAATCAAGATTACCCATAATCTTTTCCTTACATTATTGAATGTTTAGTACAAGTAGAAGGGAAATAACGAATCCAAGAATTGCATACAACTCAACCATTACTGAATAAATAACGCCCTTGATAAATTCACCTTCGTTTTTAGCAAGGATATTGATACCTGCAACTGCTACTCTTGCTTGTCTTATTGCTGAAAAGTATCCAACTATTGCAACTGGTAGGGCTGCCATTAGTAAGTAAAGTCCTGTAGCAAAATCAACATTTCCACTCTTTACGATGTTTAGCATAAAGAAACCAATTACGAATCCATATAGACCTTGGGTACCTGGAAGAAGTTGTAAGATCAAAGCTTTACCAAACTTTTCAGGTTCTTCAACTGTAAGAGCTGCTGCAGCCTCACCTGTCATACCTGTTCCCTTTGCACTTCCCATACCTGCTACTAGTGTAGCTATAGCTATTGCTAGTACTGCAAAAACTATACCACCATTTTCAACAAAAAATTCACTCATTGTCTCCTCCTCTTATTATTTTGACAAATTTAGTATCTTCTACCATCTCGCGGAACTTAACTCCGCCACCTTCATAAAATTTATTGAACATCTCAACATATATAAGTCTAAGCCCATGAACATAAGCTGATAGGTAAGATAGGAACATATTAAATAGTTGGAATACTACAAAGATTAAAACTCCTCCTATTATACCACCTATGCCTGCTCCAGCTAGCATCTGTACTATTATATTTACTGAATAAGCCACAAAGCCTCCAGATAAAACTAGGGCCATAAGTCTTAGGAAGGATACGAAGTCACCTATCCAAGATGTAAGTCCATAGACTTCGTAGGCACCTGATCCAAGCCTTGCTCCTATACCCTTGGCAGCTCTACCTGCAAATAAGAATATACCGACTATTCCTATAACCATTATCCACTTAGCTATATTTGATCCCTTCAAGAAAAACACTATAGCTCCACCAACAGTCATATATATAAAGCCTACATCATAGAAAGCATCTAGAGGCTTTCCATCACGAAAGTGCATATATCCCTTGACTCCTAGAGCAGCAAAAAGTGCTATACCTCCTATTACCAAGGATAGGGTTATAAGAGTACCTATATCACTTTGGGTATCGATCCAACCAAATGGTACATCGACTATTCCTCCAAAAACTGATCCGAATATAAAGCCAAATACACAGGCTGATACAGAAATCCTCAAAAATAGCCTTAGCATCTTCTCAGTTTCCTTAGGGAATTTCTTTAACTTAAATAGGGCTAATATTCCTATTACTGCAAGCAGACCATAACCCAAGTCCCCGATCATAAAACCTGTAAATATAGTATAGAATACTGCAACCACAGATGATGGATCTAGTTCATTATACTTAGGTAGAGAATAAGTTTTGACAACTTCTTCATAAGGATCAACCAACTTATTATTCTTGAGGATAATTGGAACATCACTATCGTCCTTATCAGCCTCATTAATATCAACAATATAGCTTTCCCCCAAAGCTTCATCAAGGTCGGCTACAAATTGATCATTATAATCGCTTGGTATATAACCTTCTATGAGATTCATTTGATCTGTAGCTAAGAAAAATTCATTTGATTCTTCTTTTTTTCTCATATTTAGTAGGTAGGCCTGGTAGATATTAAAATCCTTTAGGTATCTTCCAAAATCTAAAATCTTTTTCTCAACATTTCCGAGATCTTTTTCCTTAAGCTTATAAGCCTCACTTAGATCAAGTATCTGATCTTTAATAAAACCCTTTGAATTAACTCTAACCCTGCTATAACCATATTCTCTTAGAAGTTCGACAAAGTCATTTTCTTCTTCCTTGGTGGATAGACAAATCAAATAGGCTGTTTTATCTTCCTCATAGACCTTCATTACAAGGGACTCATCCAAAGACTTTTGGACCATCGTCTTTCTAAGATCCTCATAGAATTGACTTGCTATAGTCCCAGTTTCTACAAAAACCCTCTCAGACTCATATAGGTCATTTAGGTTGACCCCTATATCTTGCCAAGGCCTTAGAGTCTTGATCTTGTTAGCTAGGTCGTTTTTTTCTCCATTTAGCTCTTCCTTCTCATAAGCAAGTTTCCTTAACTTATCATAAATAAGATCAAAGTCAAAGTTCTCTCCCTGTTTGATAACATCTTCTAGGGAGTATTCAGCAAAATCATCGTCAATATCGACATCTGCCTTACTCATTGCCCTTCTTACAAGATCAGTAGCATAATTGACCCTGTCTATCTTGCTATCTATATCAGAAAGTGCTTTAGAATTTGAAACCTCATCTATGCTTTCGTCATCGCTTTTAAGGTCATTAAAGTGTACATAGTTAAATCCTTGGAGAATATCAAGAAGATCCGAAATATCTGATTTAAAGGCTAACAGGTTAAACTTATTCATTTTAACTATTGCCATTTTCTACAATCTCCTCCTTAAGGGATTTTACAATCTCTTTGATACGACTTGGGTCGATTTCTTTGATTTGTTTAGCATAAGCCTCTGCCTCATCTATAATTGGCTGTTTTTCTTGCTTAGCAAGGTCATAGGCTTCATCCAAAATCTTTTGAGATTTTTCTTTTGCATCCCTAACAATATTTTTGTACTCGGATTCGCTGTCAGTTCTTGACTTATCAACGATTTCACGAGCCTTTATTTTTGCCTTTTCAACAGTCTCTTTAGCCTCTCGTTCGGCTTCTTGGACTTTCTCAAGCATATCTTGCGCCATCTTTCACCCCCTATTGCCATATATTAAATTATATCATAAAATATGAATATATAGTAGTATACTACAATTAAAAAAAGGGAAAGTTATGATTAAAAATTTATTACTAGCGGCTATCCTTATTCTCCTATCATCTTGTGGAATAAATATGGGCCAAGAAGCAAATACACATCCAAATACAAATCTCGCCTATCCTTTGGAAAAACTAGGTCTATCAGTGGATACTTCCCTAAATAGGTCTTCCCAGGGTCTAGACTTTCCTACAGAAATCAAGAGTAAAAACGACGAAGCCTATAGGGAAAGTGAGCTAGCAAATCTTGACTACGGAAGGCTAATCGAGCTAAGTGGACTAAATATAAGAATTCCTAGCCGCTGCCAGGTTTTTTCAGATGGGGATACCTACTACATAGACTTTCCCTACAGTGACTCATATAGCATCTATATCTCCCTTAAGGAAGTTAAGGATATGGAAATCCTCCAAGAAAGCGACATATATGATGCGACCAAGATACTCCTTAACAAGAGAAATCCAGATGAAAAACTCCTAAGTGAGGTGGTTAATAACAAATTATCCAATGTTGAAAGTGCCTATTTTGTAAGCCAAGGGGATAAGTACCAAATGACACATTTTCTGATAGGTACTCCTGGGTCTATGATCCACTTTACAATCTATGAGGACCCCTCCCTCTCCCAAGCCTCACCTTACTTGATGGAAGATATCTTGACGGGAGCCTTTAGAATAGATGATGACCCTATAGACATCCAAAAGTCCTTTAGAACTTATGATTCCTATATGGATATCTTTGCAACAAAGTCTATCAAGCTGGGTAAGATAAGTAGCAAGATCCCAGAAAACTTCCTACTTGACCATAGTAAGGAAAACTTAAACAGTTTCTCTGTCAAAAAGGAAGGGGATATGGTATCAAAAATAATCACTATAGCATTTGACAAGGAAGATAGGGATATCATGGATGTCTTTAACCTAGACTACCGTGGCCTTGTCTACTCTGAAAATATTGTAACAGGATCTAAGTTAGAATTTGGCGAGAAAAACGGGCTTTCTTATGTAAGAAGCAAGGCTAGGATGTATATGCCTAATTTTACATTGGATGGAGATAAATTTGTAGTAGAAAGCAAGGATTATTTTATTACTTTTTTTGTCCTAGGCCCTATGGCAGAATCTAATAAAACAAATCTGATGAGCAATTCAATAATACAAAGTATAGAACAAAATTAGGAGATATTTATATGACAATTAGAATACTACACGTTTTTGGAACCCTAAATAGGGGTGGGGCAGAGACCCTAGTTATGAATATTTATAGGAAGATAGATAGGGAGAAAATCCAGTTTGACTTCCTAGTCCACCACGAAGAAGAGGGTGCTTACGAAAAAGAAATAAGGTCCATGGGTGGCAAAATCTATAGGCTAGCTCCCTATCGACTCATAAATCATGTCAGCTACAAAAGTTCTTGGAATAAGTTATTGAAGGATCACCCTGAATACAAGATAGTCCACTGTCACAAGGAATCTATCATGTCTATCATAATGAGCACTGTTAGAGCTAATGGTAGGATTGCCATAGCCCATAGCCACAACACCCGCCACATAAAGGGTTATAAGGGTCAAATAATGGGACTATTAAATAACAATATCTATGAAAAAAGCGACTACCACTTTGCCTGTTCCAATGATGCAGGTAAGTGGATGTTCGGTGATGAAAAAAATGATGGCGAAGAATTTATAGTTATAAAAAATGGTATAGATATAGAAAAATACACTCATAATCCAAGAATTAGGGCAAAATTTAGAAAAGACCTAGACTTAGAAGGTAAAAAAGTAATCGGCCACGTTGCAAGATTTAACAAGGTCAAAAACCACACTTTTCTTATAGATATCTTCAAAAACTTAGTAGAAGAAGACCCTTCATACAGGCTAGTCTTGCTAGGAGAAGGAGAACTAAGGAAGGATATAGAAAATAAAGTAAGTAGCTACGGACTAAACGACAAAGTAAACTTTATGGGCTCAGTCGGAAATGTTAACGAAATTCTCCAAGCAGTGGATATCTTTGTCCTCCCATCACTCTATGAGGGCATGGCCATATCCTCCATAGAGGCCCAGACAGCTGGACTAAAGACCCTCTTAGCTGATACTATTGATAGGAGGTCAAAACTAACTAACCTTGTAGAATTTATCCCTATAGATAAGGGGGTAGACCCATGGGTTAAGGCCATCGATGCCGCCCTCCCTTACGAAAGATCTGATATGTCCCAAGTGATAAAGAACGCTGGCTTTGATATAAAAGAAACCACCAAGTACCTAAGTGATTTTTATCTAAAGTTAATGAATTAAGAGAGATTCTGATCCTAGTAGTTCACTCAGACTTGTAGTATTTATCAATTATTTAAGATCATAGTCAATTTAGTGAGGTTATGGTCTATTTTTTATTGTCTTGTCAGATGTAATATTTTGTGTTATCATTTTTACTAAGTAAAAAGGGGGACATAATGAATTTTACTGATAAATTAAATGCTTTAAAGAAAGAAAAAGATGTGGCAATCCTTGCACATTATTATGTAGATGAAGAAATCCAAGCTCTAGCAGACTATGTTGGTGATTCCTTTTATCTAGCCCAAAAGGGCAGGGAGCTAACTAACAAGAGAATTATCATGGCTGGTGTTTACTTTATGGGAGAAACTATAAAAACATTAAATCCAGATAAGAAGGTCTACAACCTAAATTGGCTAGCTGATTGTCCTATGGCCCATATGGCCAATGAAAAAGATATTGTAGATATGAGAAATAAGTATGATGACCTGGCTGTAGTAACCTATGTCAATTCTACAATCGAAACCAAGGCCCTATCAGATGTTTGTGTAACTTCTTCTAACGCCGCTAAAATATGTAAGAAACTAAAGGAAAAGAATATTTTCTTTATACCTGATAAGAACCTAGGAGCTTATGTTAGCGAGGAGCTTCCAGATAAGAACTTTATTTTTAATAAAGGAGCTTGTCCTAGGCACAATCAAATAAGTAAGGAAGATCTCCTAGCCCTAAAGGACCTCCATCCTAGGGCAAAAGTCTTGGCACATCCAGAATGCAAAAGAGAGGTCTTAGACCTAAGCGACTATATAGGTTCAACCAAGGGGATCATAAACGAAGCTTCCAAGTCTAGCGCAGATGAATTTATTGTAGTAACTGTCAAGGCTATTAGGTATGAGTTAGAGAGGCTAAATCCAGATAAGACCTTCTATTTCCTAGACAAGCTAACTTGCCTTAATATGAATATGCACAAGAAGGAAGACCTCCTAACTTGTATGGATGATCCCTTCAACGAAGTAAAAATAGATGAGGACTTGAGGCAAAAGGCCTTAAAGCCCTTAGAAAGGATGCTTGAGTTAGGTAAATGATGGAAAGTGATGTAATAATTATAGGCAGTGGTGTCGCTGGTCTAATAAGTGCCTTAGAAATAGATCAAAGTAAAAAAATTATTTTGCTAACAAAAAAACGCCTAGAAGATTCTAACTCCTACCTGGCCCAAGGAGGAATATCTGCCCTCCTCGATGAGACTGATAGAGAAAGATATATAGAAGATACCTTAAGGGCTGGTCACTACAAGAATACTAGGTCTGCTGTCGATACCCTGGTAGACGAATCAAGAGCTGCCATAGCCAGCTTAGAAAAATATGGGGTTCCTTTCTCAAGAGACGCCCAAGGAAATCTCCTT
Source organism: Anaerococcus sp. AGMB09787 (assembly GCF_022808955.1). GTDB lineage: Bacteria > Bacillota > Clostridia > Tissierellales > Peptoniphilaceae > Anaerococcus. Next base: position 58,380 of record NZ_JAKZEY010000001.1, on the reverse strand, counting down.
TTAACAAGGGAGGGAGCCCATTCAGTAAATAGAATAAGGTATTGCGAAGACCAAACGGGTAAGTTTATAATGGATGCCTTGATTGCTGAAGCAAAAATCCGTCCAAATATAAAAATTTTAGAAGATACCAGGTGTAATGACCTCTTGATTAGAGATGGAAAGATATACGGGGTTAGTGCAAGTAACAAGACAAATTTTAATATCTATGCCAACTTCACCATCCTTGCTTGTGGTGGCTTGGGAGGACTATTTGAAAATACAACAAACTTTAGACATATATGTGGAGATGGGGTGGGCCTTGCCATAGACAAAGGTATCGACCTAAAAGATATCTCCTATATTCAAATCCACCCAACCGCCCTCTACGAAGATAATTCCGATAGGAGGTTTTTGATATCAGAATCAGTCAGGGGAGAAGGTGCTGTCTTACTTAATCACAAGAAAGAAAGATTCACTGATGAGCTTAGGCCAAGAGATGTGGTAAGCAGTGCTATCCTTGAGGAGATGAAAAGGGAAAAGGTCAAATATGAATTTATAGACTTTTCTACTATTAAACTAGATATAGATGAGAGATTTCCAAATATTACCAACCATCTAAGGGAGCTTGGATATGATCCAAGAAGAGATCTAGTTCCAATAGTTCCTGCCTTCCACTATACCATGGGTGGTATAAGGGTTGACCTAGATGCAAGAACCAATATAGAAAACCTCTATGCAGTAGGTGAAGTAGCCTGTACAGGAGTCCACGGACAAAATAGGCTAGCTAGTAATTCCTTGTTAGAGTCTGTAGTCTTTGGCAAGAGATGTGCTAAGGCAATAAATATAAGCAAGATAGATTTCCCTAGGATCTATGATCTAGCCTGGTCTAGTATTGACTTTGATAAGGTTAAGAAAAATATAGAAGAGAGGATTAGAGAAGATGAGAAAAGCAAAACTTCACAAGTATGAAGTCAACCAATATTTGATTAGTGCCTTAAAAGAAGATATTCCAGTAGAAGATATCTCCACCAAGGCCATCTATAGGGAAGATAGGGATGCAGCAGTATCAGTTATTATGAAAGAAGACGGTATCCTCTGTGGGATAGATATCTTCCACTATTGTTTTGAATTATTGGATGAAAATATTAGAATAGACAAAAAATACGAAGATGGTGATTTTGTAAAAAAAGGCAGCGAAGTTGCTATAGTCTACGGGAATATATCTACCCTATTATCAGGTGAAAGAGTTGCCCTAAACTACCTCCAAAGGATGTCAGGGATTGCAACCTACACTCACCAAACCATAGCAAAGCTAAATGATCCAAATATAAAAGTCTTGGACACTAGAAAGACAACACCCAATATGAGGATCTTCGAAAAATATGCAGTCAAAATCGGAGGCGGAGAGAACCATAGGTTTAATCTCTCAGACCTAATTATGCTAAAGGATAACCATATAGCTGCAAGTGGTGGCATAAAAAATGCTATCCACTACGCAAGAGACTACAAACCCTTCGTCAAAAAAATCGAAATTGAAGTCGAAAGCCTTGACCAAGTCAAAGAAGCTATTGATGAGGGGGCCGATATAATAATGCTTGATAATATGGATATAGACACTATAAAAAAAGCCTGCCAAATTATAGGCAATAAAGCCATAATCGAAATATCTGGCAATATTACTAAGGAAAATATAGACAGGTACAGGGGACTTGATGTAGATTTCCTATCAAGTGGTGCCATAACTTATATGGCAAATCCCTTGGATATATCAATGAAGAATTTAAGGTATGTGTAAGTATGAGCAAGGTAAAGAAAAGGCAGGCTGAAATCCTCAAAATCCTAGAAGAGTCCGACAAGCCTGTAAGTGGATCTGACCTTGCAAAACATTTTTCCCTATCAAGACAGGTTATAGTCCAAGACATAGCAGTCCTCAAGGCAGAAGAGAATAATATAATATCTACCAACAGGGGCTATAAGCTTATAAAAGATGACCTTCCCAATAAGGTTATCCAGGTCTACCATTCAGATAAGGAAATAGAAGAAGAACTTCAAACTATTGTAGACCTGGGTGCAGAGGTAGTCGATGTCTTTGTCTACCACAATATCTACGGGAAGATAAGGGCTGATTTGAAGATAAAATCTAGGAGGGATATCAAGAAATTTTTGCAAAGACTAGAAAGTGGAGAAAGCTCCCCACTCAAAAAACTAACCTCAGACTACCACTTCCATACCCTAAAGGCTCAAAACGAAGAGATCTTAAAGGAAGTAATAGAGGAATTGACCCAAAAAAATTATCTAATCAAAGAAATTTCTTAAAAAGAAAGCTCTATGTCCAAGGGAATCTCCCCGACACAGAGCTTTTATTTATTTGGAAGCTTGATCAAAGTATTTTGATGCCATATCTCCCTGTTTTATTTCATAATAGATTAGTGAGTTTAGCTTCTTATTTCTCTCCATAAATTCACTATCTTCACTCACTTCCCTACCCTTTTTGTCATAGATTTGCTTAGTTGTAAGGATTGGGTAGTCCTCCTTCATCTCTAGGGCATATTTGTGGTAGGCTGAAAGTTTTACCCCTCCTGCCTTCTCAAGGAGGTAAGGAGCTAGGTAGTTTAGGGATATATTTACATCCCTTTCTTCTTCTATATCATAGTTGGCCCAGATAGTTAGTGGGGTATAGAAGATATCTGAATTATCATAATCTCCACCAGACTTTATGAGGTCCATAAAGCCTGCATAGTTTTGAGGTTGGTGGTCTCCAAATATGCATATTATGGTTGGCTCATCATAGTTTTCAAAGAAAGTTACCAAGTCCCTAAAGGCATCATCAGATGATTTGACTAAGTTTATATAGTCATTTGCCCCCTTGTCATCTCCCTTGGTATCATTCTCGATTTTTAAGGCTCCCTTGGCATTAGTAAAGTAGCCTCCATGGTTTTGCATGGTTACTATATAGGAAAATAGAGGTCTATCGCCCTTGTTTTGATATTTTTCCTTAATGAAGTCATATACCACAGAGTCCTTCAAATAGTCATGGCCTGTAAAGTTCTTCCTAGTTTGGTCATAGTCTGGCATAAAGGCCAAGTTATTGAAACCTAGGTTAGGCCAAGCCTCTTGCCTTGAGTAGTTGGTAGGCTTGTTAGGGTGGGTTATAAAGGTTTCATAGCCCTGATCTTGCAAAACCCTACCTATAGATGTGTGGCCTTCCTTGACATATTGTTGGAAAGGATAGGCTCCTAGTGGGAAGAAGGTTAGAGGTATAGAGGTTAGTGCCTCATATTCTGAGTTTACTGTTCCTCCACCTAAGACTGACACATAGGTATTACCTTGAATGGTATTTTCGCTAAGGGACCTTTGGAATTCTATGGGGTCTCTGTTCATTTTTATATTGCCCTTGCCATAGTAATCTGCCAAGGCTTCTGATTGGATCATAATTATATTTGGTTTTGGTCCTTCTTTGGTCGCTACTTCCTTGTTGTAGTAGGCTTCGAGGGTTTCTTCTACTTCGTCCTTGTCGTAGCCGTCTGGAGCAGTTAAGATTTGCTTGGCCAATATCCTATAAAAGCTATATACTGCCCCCTCAACATAGTAAGTCCTTGATGGTCTCCATAAGCTAACTCCAACATCACTTTGTTTTATAAAGTAACTAACACTTAAGACAAAGATAAGGGTAAAGGCCACTAGGGATCCTCCTACTTGCTTGGCATAGGTCTTTAGCTTAAGATTTACCTTATCTTCCTTGACTGATAGGATTACCAAGATCCATATAATAGCATAGGCAAAGGCCTCAATGGAGCTTGGGTTTACATTCAAGACCGTTCCCTTTGCCACATCTGCCGCAACCCCTAGTGAACCTAGGAAGGCTGGGATAAGTGGCGAATCCCTCAATATATATAGGAAGTCATTGGCTATACCAAAGGATATGGATAGGAGGAGGATGATAAACATAACTATCCTCTTCTTTCTTACTATCACATACAAAAATACCTGGATCAACAATAGGATTAGGGTATTAATTAGGACAAATCCCCATTCTATTTCTTGAAAATTAGGATTGTAGGCTGCTTCTAGGATATAGAAACTTACTAGGGGATTTATTATAAATAAAAACCAGTTTACAAGGGATAAAGTTCTCGCTTTTCTTTTATTCTTATAGATATTCTTAAGGCCTAGGGATGCCAAAAATACCATGCCTAGGAGGGCTATAATGTCATTGAAGGTGTAGGGAGTATCAAAAATAGTAAACCATCCATCCTTCAAGAGCATTTTCTTGATTATAAACATAACAAAAAGCCCCACCCCTAGGATTATAAAATTAAGGCTATAATCCTTGACTAGGCCAAAAATCATCTCCTTGTCAAAGCCTTGGTTTATAAACTTATCGATAACCCTATATAGAAACTCTCCAAAAAATATCACAGCAAGGATAGCCAAAAGAACTTGGATGCCAACAGATAAATATCCTGGATAATATATATCAACATAGGACTCCTTATCTATATCATTGGCATACATGGTAGTTACATGGTTATCTAGGTACCTGATAGTCCCCTCTGAATACTTGGGACCTGTTTCAAAATCAAGAGTCATTTTTTGGAATAAGAGCTTAAAAGGAGGCTTAAATTTTATATAATTCTCCTCACTACCATCAAGTGTTTCGATAGGGTAGCCACTATCATTATCTGCCATCTCCCATCCCTTGATGTCTGCCTCATCTAATTTAACGAGTTCATTACCAATCTTTATCGAATTAATCTTAAATTTATCTGAATTAACACTATTCAATGAATTTTCTTCAATAGTAATCTCACCATTTGTAATAACCTTAAAGGAAAAATTCTTTATGAAGGCTTGTAAAAAAAGTACAACCACCAAAGATATTACAAGTGAAAAGATTCTAATATTTCTTTTACTTTTAACTTTAGACACCTCCTAACTATGTTAAATTATTAAATAGACCATGTAAAATCTATGTAAAATTCACATAAGAATTATACATTATTAGCTAAAAATGTAAATGGAGTTTTTATATTTTAAATCATTTTTAATTATTTTTCCAAAGAAAAACCGTGAGCCGACATATGAGTAGGTCACGGATAATTCGATATTCTAATTAAATTTTTACTATCTTATCCTATAGATATTTAAAAAGTCGTTTAATATGGCAAAGCCTGTTTCCCTCTTGCCTGCTCCAGGACCTATAAAGGTTAGGATCTTGGCATTGGAAGTTTCTATTTGGAAGATATTTTCGTTATCTTTTATCTTGCCAAAATTTGAGTCTATATCGACAAGTTCTGGTCTTACCCTATAGGTTCCCTCATCATCTCCATAGGCTATTAATTTGTATCTTTGCTTATTAGCCTTGGCTTCTTCTATGTCCTCGTTAGTAATCTTTCTTATTCCTTCCAGGTCTATATTTTCTTCTTTTATAGGTTTATTAAAAAGGATGCTCGCAGCAAGTCTAAGCTTTCTCATTGAATCGAGTCCATCTATATCATTTGATGGATCAAGTTCTGCAAAGCCAAGTTTTTGAGCTTCTTTGACTGCCGTATCAAAATCTATCCCTTCTTCCATCTTGGATAGGACAAAGTTACAGGACCCATTAAAAATCCCACTTACTCTCTTTACATCATTGAGGGTTCTTATAGTGTAGAGGTTTTCTATAGTAGGGACAGCTCCCCCTACTGCTGCATCGAACCTAAACTTCCTCTTGTATTTTTTGGCTATGGCTTCAAATTCTTCAAAATTTTTAGATACCAGGGCCTTATTTGATGTTATGAGATTCTTTTTCTCCAATAATTTCTTTATATCTTCTTCTATAGGCCCTACTTCACCTGTAGCCTCTATGACCAGGTCGATTTCCTCATCATCTATGATATCCTCTATCCTATCTACCAGTAGGTTTTTAATATCCTCATGTTTTTCTGGGTGCTTGACTACAATCTTCTTAATCTTTATCTGATCATCTACAGCTTCTTCTATTTCGGCTCTCTTCTCTTCAAATATCTCTCTAAAGCCTGAGTTAACAGTACCATATCCTATCAAAGCAACATTTATCATTTGTTCCTCCTCTTTCTATCTTTTAATCTCAAAATAAAAAGAGCCCCCGCCATAAGGACGAAGACTCGTGTTACCACCTTAATTTTCTACTAGCTCACACTAATAGACTCACTAGCTATCTACCAATAGCTTCTGCTATAAGGGGCATACCCCTGGTTACTTAATTATTCGGCAACCAACAATCAAAAGGCCATCTTCATTTATAAAATCTCTACTTATCTCACCACAACTAAGCTCTCTTTAATCGATTCGATAAACTACTCTTCTTTTTGCATTTAATATCTCTAATATCTTATTCTATGCTTCAAATAAAGTCAAGACTTGTAAGAAAATTATCAGCTCTTCCTTTATCCACAAGCTATAATTTATAAAATCACCTAATAATTATTCCCCTAATCCAAAATTATTACACTAGCTCCAATTGACCTAGGTCCAGCGTGGACTCCAAGAACTGGGGTTAGTTCTGTTTCTATATAAAACTCGGCATTTTGAATTTTTTCCTTAAGCATCTTCTTTAAAAGCTTAAGCTCCTTGTCATTATTACCGGAAAAAATTGACATCCTATACCTCTTTGCTGTCCCTATTTTTTCTACAACGGCATCTACTAGGGCTTGGAGGCTCTTCTTATCCCCTCTAGTCTTCTCCATTACAGTAACTTCGCCATTTTGGAGGGCTAGGAGGGGTTTTATACCAAGGAGCATGCCAAACATACCGGCATACTTATTAAACCTTCCTCCCTTGATAACATATTTTAGGGTTCTAAAGAGGGCAAAGACACTTATTTGAGGCAAGACCCTCTTAATCTCCTTTACTATCTCATAGGCACTCATACCCTTATCCCTAAGCTCACTTGCGTATATATCGAGGATGGCAAGAGGTGATGCTATTTGGTCAGTATTTATAACATGGACTCTCATCTTGTCATAATCCTTCCCTAGCATGGAAGACATATTATACATGCCAGTTACCTTATCTGATGCAGTTAATATAATAGCATCTGTGTATCCCTCTTCTTCTAGCCTATCTAAGACTTCCTTGAGGTCATTTACAGATGGGATTGATGTTTTTAGAAAGTCCTCTTCCTCCATCCTCTTATAAAAGTCCCTAGAAGATATATCAACTTGGTCCTTGTATTCCTTATCCCCCATATGAAGCTTGTAGGGGATTAGCTCTATATTATATTTCTCTGCCATCTCAAAAGTCATATCATGGCTAGTATCAGCGACTATTGCTACCTTATTCATCTTGATCTTCCTCCTTTAGGGTCAGGTATCCTCCGTATTTTAATATAAGCTTGGCCATTAGTTTAAAGGCAAAGGCGTGAGCAACTAGGTCTACCCCAGTTTCATAATTTTCCATAGTGATTTGCCTTAAAGTAAACTTCTCCTCGAGGCTGCCCTCAAAGGTTCTCTCGATGGCCTTGTTTAGGGACTCTGCAAAGATGTTATAGGACTTATCAATACTCATTATCTTTAATTGAAGATTAATCCCTGCCTTTACCCCGTTTATATCTAGGATATTCTTGTAGACACTTATCACTATGAGCATGGCTATACGGACCCTGTCGTACTTCCTTCCCTTAATCTCAGGAAGAAGCTTCCACTTAGAATAATTTTGAATCATGGTAGGTGTTATGACCCCGCTGTCCAAAAAAATTGGCTCCAGAGTATCGTTTATATATTCCACAACCTCCCTACTCATAAGGCCCTCATCAGGCAAGTCCTCCCAATAAGGGCATTTAAATTCTAAAATTTCACTTAATTCCTTCATAAAATCTCCTATATAGTTATTATAACTATATAATAAAATTATGGATAAATTATGTAATTCTTTAATCTAATACCCTCCATCAAGGATATTTATCTAATTACTTGATTATATATATATTAGAGTCTAAAGATAAAAAGGAGGCAACCATGAAAAAATACTCTATCCTTTATTTGTACTTAATCGATATCTTGATTGGTTTATTTGCTATTGGTTCTCAAGTCCTGATTAAGGGCCCAATCAAAATATCTTTCATTATCCTTGTAATGACTGGGCTTGCCCTATACGAAAGCCTGGTTTACTATTTATTAAATGGCAAGTCCTTTGCTAGGGTAGATGGTAGCAAGATGGCTGAAATCTCCTTTGCATCAACAGGCCTCTTCTTTACCCTAGCCTTTGCTCTCTTGCTTGTAGCTATGATTTTTAGCTAATAAAAAAACATGAACTAGGTCAATTACTAAACCCTGTTCATGTTTTATCTTTTATTATTTTATAGGTCATCTTCTATAATAGATGATTTAGAATAAGCTGTTACCTTAGCCTCGAAGAAGTCTGTCTTTACTTGGTTAGGGTCTGAATACTCATCTACCCACTTCATAGACTCTGGTATCTCCTTATAGCCATCATAGAGTGGCCTTAGTCCAAGTCCTGTCGCCCTAAGGTTACCTAGGTATTTGATATAATCCTCAATCATTTTTTCATTGAGTCCTGAAATATTATTGCCAATAGCATACTTGCCCCAGGCTATCTCTTGCTCAACTCCCTCCTTTAGCATATCCCTATAATATTCCATAAGGTCATCTGTAAAGAGGTCTTCCCTTTCATTCTTGAGGTCATTTATTAGGGACCTAAAGAGCCAGAGGTGGGTGTTCTCATCCCTATTTATATAGCGAATTTCTTGGACAGTACCAGGCATCTTGCCATTTCTTCCTAGGTTGTAGAAGAAGGAAAATCCTGAATAGAAGTAGATACCTTCTAGGATATAATTAGCTATTAGGACCTTCATAAAGTTAAATTCGTCATTTTTTTCTAGGAAATCATTGTATATCTCTCCTATAAACTTATTTCTCTTTAGGAGGTGGTCATCTTCCTTCCAAAGGTACAAGATCCTAGTCCTTTCCTCAGGGGAACAAATTGTATCTAAGATATAAGAATATGATTGGGAATGGATTGATTCTTGGTAGGTTTGGATTGATAAGCAAAGGTTGATTTCATTTGCTGTAATATAGGATTGTAGGTTAGGTAGATTGGCTGTCTGGATACTATCTAGGTAGGTTAGGAAAGATAATATCCTATCATAGGCATCTTTTTCATATTGGTCCAATTTCCTATAATCTTTGATGTCTTGATTCAAATTAATCTCTTCAGGTATCCAAAAATTATTCATCGCCTGCCTATACCAGTCTGATGTCCATGTATATTTTATATTATTAAAGTCGTTGAGGTTGGTAGTATTACCTTGGATAATTTTTCTATCAGCGAGATTGATATCTCCATTTTCATTGAAAATTCCACGTTTCTTAACTCTTGTCTTTTTACTATTTTCCATAAGCCCTCCTTGTGTTATATATTTCTATTATATCACAATAAAAAATATCATCTAGGAGTGTAGCATTTCTTTATACGAATTTACTTATCCTTACATAATAAAAAATCATCAATACCAAGCAAACTTGACTATTACTTGCACTTGATGACTTGGTCTTCTTATTAATTTTTATCAGCCTAGAAAAATTACAAATCCAAGTATTAGATACTAAAGTTTCTTACTTGGTTATTATTAAATTAGCTCTTTTCCTAGTAAAGTAATTTTCTGTTATGCCAACCATTAGTATTAGGATAAGAGAATACTTAGACCCAATAAAGGCAATAGCATACATCAATATAAATATAATAATTGACTGGTAAAGCCTCATTTTAGGAAAATTTGATTTCTTATCCCAAGAAGATAAAGCATATAGGAGCGCTCCAATAAAAATTATAGGAAATACTATCTGTCCTATCCAAAATACATAAGGGTTTGTAATATTGAATTTTTCATTTATCTGAATACCTGCTACAAGCGAAATTACACTTGCAAGAATCCCCATTAACCCAGTTGAATATAACTTCATTATGACCTCCTTAACCTATCCTGTGCGAGAAGTTTCATATACTAATACATAAATTATCTATTAACTCACCATATATAAGAACGATTTCTTTGTACCTTCACTTTATCATTCCTCGAAAAAAAGTCAATAATTTATTAACTTAGTTATTCATTTTCCTATTGAGATAATAATTTCTATTTAGATGATTTATATCTTATATTATGAAACTAGAGAAGTTATCCTAAAATTTATTAAAGAAAAAACCGACCACTCTCGTGATCAGCCTCTCTTTTAGCTTGCGCAGGAGTCGCATTCTTTGACTTCTAGTGATTTTCCTCTTACATAGTAGATGGATTTAACTCCTGATTCCCAAGCTGTTATATAGATGTTTAGTAGTTGTCTCATGGTGAAGTTGGTTGTTATATAGATATTGACGCTTTGGGCTTGGTCTATGTGCCTTTGCCTTACTCCTGCCATTCTCATTGAGATGTTTTGGTCAATGTCGTGGGCATTTTCGTAGAGCCAGAAGGTCTTGGTTGTAAGGCCTGGTGCAACTCTTGGTACTATGGCGCCCTTCTTTTCTTCTATGAAGTACCTATTCATGATAGGGTCTACTCCAGCACTGGTGCCTGATATGATTGATGTGGATCCGGTTGGGGCTATGGCCATTAGGTAGCCATTTCTTAGGCCAGCTTCTTTGATCTCTTCTCTTAGTTTATTCCACCTCTCTGACTTGTAGTCCCTTAGGTCGAAGTAGGCTCCGCTTTGCCAATCAGATCCTTCAAAGTAGTCGTAGGATCCTTTTTCCTTGGCGATTTGTACAGATTCTTTGATGGCGTAGTAGTTTATGTCCTCATAGACCCTGTCTACAAATTTGCTATGGGCTTCTTCGTCTTGCCATCTGATGTCATTTTGTACTAGCATGTGGTGGTAGCCACTAGTACCAAGGCCAATTGCCCTGTATTTTTTGTTGGTTACTTGTGCATAAGGGGTTGGGTAGTAGTTGAGGTCAATTACGTTGTCTAGGGCCCTTACTATGGTTCTGACTGTTTCTTCAAGCTCTGCCTCATTGTTTACATCGACCTTTCCTAGGGTTATACTTGCTAAGTTACACTCAACGAAGTCCCCAGGCTTGGTTTTATTTACTATTACCTTATCCCCATTTTCATCTACTATCTCTGTAGAGATGGTTTCAGAAGGACTCATGTTTTGGGCAATTTCTGTGCAGAGGTTTGATGAATAGATGATTCCCTTGTGCTTGTTAGGGTTCATCCTATTTACTATATCTCTATTGAAGACAAAAGGTGTTCCCGTTTCTGTTAGGGACTTTATAATAAGTCTTACTAGATCCTTTACCTTCATCACCCTTCTTGAGATTTCCCTATCTTCTACTAGCTTCTTGTAGAAGTCTTCGAATTCTTCTCCATAGGTATCTTCTAGGGCTCTTCCATATTTTTTGACAACTTCATGGGGATCAAACATATGCCAATCAGCATTTATATCATCTCTACATAGTTTCCAAAAGAGGTCTGGTACGCATATCGCTGGAAATACATCGTGGGCCTTCATCCTATCATCACCGTTATTGGTTCTTAATGTCAAGAACTCTGGTATATCCTTATGCCATATATCAAGGTAGACTGCCACTGCCCCTTGTCTAACTCCAAGTTGATCTACTGCTACTGCTGTGTCGTTAGCAAGTCTTATCCAACGGATAACTCCACCTGCCACTCCTTCAAAGCCCCTTATATCTGATCCATTGGCTCTGACCTTACCAAAGTATAGGCCCATGCCTCCACCATGCTTGGATACTTCTGCGAAGTTAGTTATGGACCTGTAAATTCCCTTGAGGGTGTCTGGAACTGTGTCCACAAAGCAAGAAGATAGTTGGTTGTAAGGCTTTCTGGCATTGGTCATGGTTGGGGTTGCCATGGTTGCCCTAAGGGTTGATAGGATGTCGTAGACTCTCTTGGCAAAGGCCACCCTGTCCTTTTCTGGTATGGCTAGGTGCATGGCTATGCCCATAAACATCTCTTGGACTCTCTCCAATATATCTCCCCTATGGTTTTTGATAAGGTATCTCTTCCTAACTAAATCTAAGCCTGAGTAGGTAAAGATATCATCCCTAGTAAAGTCCATATATTTTTCAAGCTCATCTATATCTTCGCTTGAATAATTGTCTAGGATATAAGGACCGTAGAGGTTTTTTTCTGTCAAGAACTTAATCTTTGACTTAAAATCTACCAGGTCATACCTTTGCTCATTGGCCTCGATTTCCCTATTAATCTCATACATCATAAACCTAGCTGCAATTATCTCCCAATCAGGAGCTTCCTTGCTAGTTAGCTCGCTTGCTGCCCTAACTAGAGCCTCTAGGGTGTCTTCCTCATTCATATTTTGCTTTAGAAAGGACTCAAATTTAAAGAAGAGAGATTCTATTGGGTATCTTTGGTTGTCAAATTCGTCTTGGATCTTGGATATAAGATCAATAATTTTTTTGTCGGTAATGTATTCAGCAAAGTCCCCTATGACCTTCCTATCCATATTGTGCTTGGCTCGATAGAGGATATAGGATTTGACTTCCCTATAGTATTTCTCATCAATGAGGGTCAGCTCGACTAGGTCTTGGACTTCTTCTACTGTAACCACGTGTTCTGCTGGATACTTATTCTTGATAGTCTCTACTATCTTAGCTGATATTTCTTCTAGGTCTTCTTTACTAATCATGGATCCAACTGAGTTGAAGGCCTTTGCTATGGCTACTTCAATCTTGGACCTTTCAAATTCTACTTTCTTCCCATCTCTCTTAATAATTTCCATAAGGCCTCCCTTGATAATTTATAAATCTATCTTAATAATCTTCACTATTAATAATCTTTGATAATACAATATATAGTATTTTTTTAATTGCTACGCTTATTATCATACCATATATTGTGGTTTTTAAAAGAAAAAGAAAAACCACCCTAAAGAGCTTATTTTAGCAAATCAGGGCGATTTTTAGAAATATTTTTTGATTTTATTTTTCATACAAGGCCTTAAAAATATTTTCTTTGACCACTGTCGTATCTAGGAGCATATCAAAGACGCTTTGCTTCTTGGGAGAAATTCCTACAAAGAGGTAGAGGATTTTGATCTTGTCTTGGACAAACCTCCCACAGACTTCCCTTAGGAAAATTTGAGATAGGCTTAGCCTATCAGATGTAAGAGATATTACTCTAAGACCCAGGATAAATTTTCCTAGAGTCCTCCCTTTGGTGATATAGGTCATTAGAAAGAAGTAAAGCAAAGTTATACCAAGCTTCACCAAGGCCCTTATAGGAATGCCAAAAAAGTTTAGGTCTGGATCGATATAGACCATAGCACTTACTATTTGGAAAATAGAAGCTATTACCAAGATATCTATCAAATAGGCTATGAGCCTAAGGAAAAATCCTCCATAAGCAAATTTGTAGTCCCTTTCCTTAACTTTATTCTCATAGGTATTAAGCTCACTCATGGTAGCCTCCCATTAGATACATTGGCCTAGGCTCATTGTCCTTGACCATCTCATTTAAGATCTGAAGATCTGACTTGGAAGAGTTTTTCAAATCGGATATTTTAGAAAAGATAGAGCCAAAGAGTCCAGCGCTACCTTGGTTTTTGATAACTAGGGGATCTTCTAATTTTAAGTCGCTTGTCATAGCTCCTATGGCCTTATCCAAATCTCCTATCTCATCTATTAGACCGTTTTTTAAGGCTTGGGCCCCATCATAGACCCTACCATCGGCAAGTTTCCTGATATCTCTCTTGCTCATCTTCCTTCCATCTGCTACTAGGTCTACAAATCTTTCGTAAGCACTATCAACTAGGCCTTGGTAGTATTTTTTCTCATCTTCCCTCATATCATGGCCTGAGCTTCCGGCATCCTTTAGGGATCCTGAGGTTATATTTTGCTCCTTGATGCCATATTTTTCAAAAAGTCCACCAAATGAATAGGTAGATATTATTACACCGATTGATCCAGTCCAGGTTTCATTTGATGCATAGATTTTATCTGTTGGAGCTGATATGTAGTAGCCCCCACTAGCTGCAAACTCTTCCATAACTGTATAGATTGGCTTGCCAGCATTTTTTAGCTTTTTTACTTGATTTGCTATTTTCTCTGATGCGTAGACAGAGCCACCTGGTGAATTTACCTTGAGGATAACCCCTTTTACACTCTCATCTTCTTTTGCATCCTTTAGGTCTTTGACTATCAAGTCATTAGTATAGCCTGATTGGATTAGGCCATTTACTTCTACGATTTGTATCTTTTGATTTTGGTTAGATCCTTGGAGAACTTCTTGCCTCATAAGGGACATATCCATCATTTGATCTAGGTATTTGTTTTCTTTTATTTCTTCTTTCGCTACTATATCCTTGCTAAAGGCCGCCACCATTACTACAAGGACAGTAATGGCTAAAGCTATCAATTTTTTTCCTTTGTTTTCCATAAGTCCTACTTTCTTCTAAATTGAAATTTTCTGATATTTAAGTACAATAATTATGCATTACAAGTATCGTTAACACTGAGATACATTGTTTATGTATAGCTCCTTTTGGGGGCTATTTACATAGGGCCTTATTATAAGGCTTTTTTATTTGCCATTTGTTCAAAGAGTTTATCCACAGCCCTGTCTATGTTTTCTTCTAGGCTCTTATCCGAGCTTCCTATGATGATTGTGTTGGAACAATCAAAGGGAATCAAAATTTTTGTGGCATCTGACTTGGCTAAGGCCTTGGCAATCTTTGGGCTAATCTCCCCTTGGAGAGAATTTGCTATCATTATTCCTGTGGTCCCTAGGATAAAGTCACAGTCTTTGGCATTGACCTTTATGGCATTTTCCCCTGTGGCTGTTATATCTGCCCCAGATCTTTTCATGGCCTTGCTGGCAAAGTAATTAACACCCAAGCCACAGACCTTAACACTCTTATTTCTATTTTTAATTTTTTCTACCAAAGAGGCACCGATTGATCCCCCTTGGCCATCTACAACTACTATATTCATATCCATCTCCTTAGTTACTATTCTAACACATAATTTTATTGACCATAAATTTTTTTTGTGCTATTATAAAATAAGCATGAAGCTGTAAAATTTAGTAAAAAATCATGAAGGTTTGTTAAAGTAAATCATTAGATCTATGTAATGGAGCTAATGGATTTTAGCAAGCCCTTTTATTTTGTTTATATTAGAAAGGGTAAATATGGAAGATTACGAAAGTAAGAAAGAAAAATTAAACCAGCTTGTAAGAGATCACCTGGAGGGGGGAGCTGTCCTTGCCTTCTCTGGTGGAGTCGACTCATCTCTAATTCTAAAACTTGCAAGCTTGTATAGGAAAGACGAAAACGATATTGTCGCTATAATCTATAAGACAGAGACAAGTCCAAATGGGGACCTAGAAAATGCCCAAAACCTCGCTAGGGAAATGAAGGTTAAACTCTATGAGGCAGATATATCTGTCTTTGATAATGAGGCTATCCTCAATAATCCCATAGACAGGTGCTACCATTGTAAGAGCTTCCTCTTTGAAGAGGCCTTCAAGCTAAAGGATAAGCTAGGCTATAGGTATGTCCTTGATGGGTCAAACCTAGATGACTACAAGGTCTTTAGACCAGGACTCAAGGCCCTCCACGACAAGGGCGTAGTTTCCCTCTTGAAGGAAGCGGGCTTTAGTAAAGAAATGGTAAGGGACTATGCCAAAGAACTAGGCATATCAGTCTACAAGAGACCATCATCTCCCTGCCTTGCAACAAGATTTCCCTACAATAGTAGAATCAACACCCAGATGCTCGATGCTATAGATAAGGGGGAGGCCCTTATTAAGGATCTAGGCATCAAGAACGTAAGGATTAGGCTATATGGAGATAATACAAGGATCGAAGTCGAAAGGAAGGACTTCCCTATAGTTATGGAAAATCTCGACACCATCACTAGGGGGCTAAAAGACCTTGGCTTTACCTATATAAACCTTGACCTAGAAGGCTACAGGTCAGGGTCAATGGATGAAGTCCTAGAAGATAAGGATAAGGTTGAACTTAACCCATGGTTGGCCCAATGAAAGATAGAGAATTTTTAGAAAAAATAAAGGCCGGAATCATGTCCATAGATGAGGGATTAGCCTACCTCAAGGACTTTAACTTTAAGGATATTGATATAGCCAAGCTTGACTTCCAAAGGAAGGATAGGAGGGGATTTCCTGAGACCATCTTCTGCCAGGGAAAGGAAGACTTTGCTCTAATTGAAATCTTTAAAGCCTTCTACGAGAGAAGGCAAAGCGTAATAGGAACCAGGTGCAGCGAAGAGCAATATAAGCTAGTAAAAAAAGAGATTGACCAGGTTACCTACAACAAGGTCGCAAGGATTATCTCCCTAGACTTTGAAGAAAGGGAGCAAATAGGAAGGATTGCCATCTGCACAGGGGGGACTGCAGACCTCTTTGTAGCAGAAGAAGCTGCCATAACAGCAGAATTTTTTGGAGCAAGGGTCGATAGGCACTATGATGTTGGTGTCTCTGGCCTCCATAGGCTCATTAACAAAATCGATGAAATAAGAAAGGCCAATGTCATAATAGCCATAGCCGGCATGGAGGGCGCCCTAGGTACTGTCATAGCAGGACTTGTCAATAAGCCAATCATAGCCGTTCCAACTTCCGTTGGCTATGGGGCATCCTTTAAGGGGGTAAGCGCCCTTTTGACCATGCTTTCAACTTGTGCCGAAGGAATATCAGTTGTAAATATCGACAATGGCTACGGAGCAGCCTATGCTGCCTGCCAAATAAATAAACTTATAGAGGAGAAATAATGGACTTATATTTTGAAATGTATTCAGGAATTGCAGGAGATATGACTATAGGAGCCTTACTTGACCTAGGAGCATCTAAGGAAGTCTTAGAAGAAGCCATAGGGGCCTTGGGGATAGACGGCTACAGGCTAGTCTTTGATAGGGTCAAGAAAAATGGCATCGATGCCTATAACTTTGATGTTATCCTAGAGGGAGAAGACCATGAGCATTCTCATCAACACCATCACCACCATGACCATGAACATAGTCATGAAGACCACCATGACCACGAACACATCCATGACCATCATCACGACCACCACCATAACCATGTCCACAGGAATATCAAGGACATAGAAAATATCATCAATTCTGCCTCCCTATCAGATAGGGTCAAGACCGATGCCTTGGGAATCTTTGATATCATAGCCGAAGCCGAATCCAAGGCCCATGGTATAGCTAAGGACGAAGTCCATTTCCACGAGATAGGGGCAGTCGACTCCATAATCGATATAGTGGGTACCTGTGTCCTCCTAGAAGACCTAGGCGTTGAGAATATTTATTTCTCCAAGCTCTATGAGGGCGTAGGCCTCCAAAAATGTGCCCATGGCTATATGCCTGTCCCTGTACCAGCAGTTGCCAATATCCTTAGAGATAGCGACCTTAGCCTATCCATCATAGACGAATATGGTGAACACATTACACCAACAGGCATGGCCCTTGTTAAGTACTTCAATAAGGGAGATACCCTAGGAGAATTTTCTATAGGTAGGATAGGACTTGGAGCAGGTAACAAGGACTTTGAAAAGTCTACCAATATCTTGAGAGTTATGGAAGTTAAGGGTAAAAAAAAAGCCTAATCTTGGCTGAAACAAATATAGATGATAGTAGTGGAGAGCTCCTAGGCTATCTTATGGATAAGCTTATGGACTATGCTAGGGATGTTTACTATACCCCTATCTATATGAAGAAAAACCGCCCTGCCTACAAGCTTTCTGTCCTATGCGATAGAGAAAATCTCGAAACTATTGAAGATATAATCTTCGAAAACTCTACAAGCATAGGGATTAGAAAGTTTGAAGTGTCTAGGGATATCCTAGAGAGAGACTTTGTAAATATTGACTACAAGGATATAAGCTTAACCTACAAGATGGTCTTCCACAAGGATAAAACCTACGTCTACCCAGAATACCAATCAGCCCTAGACCTCGCCAAAACTGACAATATTTCAATAAAAGAAGCCTTCAAAAAATTAGATAAAATATATGGAGAAGAGTATGAAAAAAAATCTGAATAAATTATTTTTACTGCTAGCTGTTGTCTTTATAATAACATCTTGCTCATCTACTACCAACAAAGAAAGTGAAGATGCCCAAGGCTCAATCGAAATCGAAGATATCCTCGGCCGCAAGATTAGCCTAGATAAGCCCCTAGAAAATATCATAGTCCAAGGGTCAGGCTCAGGTGGTCCCCTTATGACCATGCTTTACCTAGACAAGGATAACTTCCATACCAAGCTTGCTGCTATGGATGATGGACTTAAGATTAATAGGAACGATTTATATACCAGGCTAGTAGAGAAAATCCCAGAACTTGAAAAGATAAAAAGAGTAGCAGACTTTGCTGATAATGACTTCTCAGTTGAAGACATCTTATCCATAGGAGCTGATGGCATCATAGCCCCTGTATCCTATAAGGCTCAGCTTGATTCCATAGAAGATAAGATCGATATACCAATAATTTATATCAACTATCATAACCAAGACTTTGATGATCACATAAAGTCAACAGAAATCATAGCCAAGGCAACAGGTCTTGATAAAAACCTAGAAAAGTTAATTTCTTTCTACAAGGAAAAGACAGACCTAGTAAGAAATACTATAAAAGATAAGGAAGATAAGCCTTCTGTCTACATAGAACTTGGTTATAGTGGTGAGCTTGCCTATGACAATTCCTACGGCAATGAAAAAATGTGGGGTAAGATGGTTAACGATGCAGGAGGCTACAATATAGCAGGTGATGTTCTTGGAGATGAAGAGGCAAGCCCTGTAGCTGAGGAATTTGTCCTAAGCAAGGACCCTGATATCATAGTTATAACTGGATCATCCTGGCTAGATAGGGAAGATAGCCTCCATATGGGCTTTGATGTAAGCGATAATGAAATTAGGGATAAACTCTCAAAATACATGACTAGGACTGGCTGGGATAAGCTATCTGCTATCCAAAACAAAAAAATCTATGCCCTATGTCATAATATGGCAAGGGATATGAGCGACTTCTATTCCTACGAGAGACTTGCCAAGATCTTTGACCCAGAAGCCTTCAAGGACCTAGACCCTGAGGCTGACCTCAAAGAATTCTATGACCTCTTTATGCCAATAGAGCTTGAGGGAACATGGTTTGCATCCTATGAGTAAGAATAAAAAGATCTTAAGCCTAGTTATTATAACTATCCTTATAGGGTTTTGGGACCTCTTTGTGGGGGCAAGTGATCTTAGGATATCTGATATCCTAGCCCTTAGCGACCTCCAAAGGACCATCCTCTTTAATATAAGACTACCAGAAATGGCTACAAGCCTTATCGTGGGGATGATCTTGGGCCTTAGTGGGGCTATCATGCAGACTATATTAGATAACCCCCTAGCTAGTCCCTTTACCCTGGGGGTAAGCTCTGCTGCAGGCTTTGGGGCAGCCCTATTTTTGCTATTGGGATTTTCCCTTACCATTATCCCCTTCGCAGCCCTAAGCTTTGCCCTAATCGCCATAGCCTTTGTATACTTTTTCTCAAAAAAGAGCTTTGCCCAAACTTCTTCCATGATCCTTGCTGGTATTGCGGTCAAATTTTTCTTTGATTCCCTAACTAGCCTTAGCCAATACCTATCCACAGATGAAACCTTATCTTCTATAGTATTTTGGCTCTTTGGATCAGTATCTAACACCAAGTGGGAGCAAATTATCCTCCTAGGACTTGTTCTAATACTCGCCTTTATCCTAGTCTTTAAGGATAGCCATAGGCTAACAGCCCTTAGGTTTGGTGAAGAGAGGGCCAAGGCCTTAGGAGTTGACGTAAAGACCCTCAAGATTAAATCCTTCATAATAGTCTCAGTCCTTAGTGCCCTTTCCGTATCCTTTGCAGGGGTCATCGGCTTTATAGGAATTATTGCTCCCCACCTAGCAAGAAAGACCTTTGGAGAAGATCAGAGGTACTATCTAGGAGGAGCAGCTATCCTTGGTGGGATACTTCTTACAATATCCTCCCTTCTATCAAAGGCCCTAAGACCAGGATCCATCTTACCTATAGGAATCATCTCATCCCTTTTAGGCCTTCCTTTGATATTTATCTTTTTACTAAGGAGGAAATATGATTAAGGCAGAGCATTTAACCATATCCTATGAAGATAAAAATGTAATAGATGATATATCCTTTGACCTAGAAGCATCCAAGATAAATGTCCTTATGGGAAGAAATGGCTCTGGCAAGTCCACCATCCTAAATGCCCTAGCAGGCCTTAAGTCCTATGATGGGAAAATCACCTCTTCCCCAAGGATCTCCTACCTAAACCAAAATATAAAGACCAAGATAAGATTTTCTGTCTATGAAACTATCTTGCTTGGCAAGGTAGAGGACCTGTCATTGAGAATTAGCAAGGAAGACAAAGAAGATGTCGAGAAAATCCTAGACCTCTTAGACCTACATGCTTTTAGAGATAAGTCCATAGATAAACTAAGCGGTGGCGAGGTCCAAAAGGTCTTTATAGGTCAGGCCCTCATCAAAAACCCTGAGGTCCTCCTCCTAGATGAGCCAGTATCAGCCCTAGACCTCAAAAACCAATACGATATTATGAAAATAATAAGAGACCTCTCCAAGGACCTAAGGCTTACAACCCTCATAAGCCTCCACCAAATCGGCCTCATAGAACACTTCGCCGACCATATCCTTTTAATAAATGACAAAAAAATATACAAGGAAGGTTGCTCCAAGGAAGTCCTCACCCAAAAAACCTTCAAAGAAGTCTTCGAAATGGACACGACTATCAAGGACGTCGATGAAATGCGTATGATCTACTTCAAATAAGGATATCAAGACTTATAAATTGAAAATTTCTTAATAAACCCATAGAAAAACCCAAGCCTTTATCTAGCTTGGGTCTTACTTATATTTTCTCCCAGATCAGTTGGACTATCGTCTACTGGTGGGATATCTCTTTTGTTTACTATTTCATCTTCGCCTATTGGCTTTATTTCTTCGTCGTTGTCGTTATCATCTATGATTGGATCTTCTTTTCCCCTGTTTAGGATCTCCATAAATTCTTCACCTGTTATTGTTTCTTCTTTTAGTAAGAAGTCTGATATTTCGTGAAGTTTGTCTATGTTTTCCTTGAGGATCTCGATTGCTCTCATGTGGGCCTTAGATATGATTTGGGCAACTTTTTGGTCAACCTTGTTGCCTGTTCCATCGCTTACTATGCTTCTTCTTTGGCCACCTAGGTATCTTCCTTCGATTTGTTCTAGTTGCATGAAGTCGAAGTCTTCATCCATACCATAGATTGTTACCATGTTACGAGCAAGGGCTGTAGCTCTTTCTATATCGTTTGAAGCTCCAGTTGTCTTGGTATTGAAGATTAGCTCTTCTGCTGACCTACCACCTGTAAATGTTACTATTTCATCAAATAGTTCTTGCTTGGTCATTATATATTTTTCGTCCTTGTCTACTGTCATTGTGTAACCAAGGGCGCCACCAGTTCTTGGTACTATGGTGATTTTTGTTACAGGGGTTTTTTGGGTTTGAATTGCTGCTACTAGGGCGTGGCCTACTTCGTGGTAGGCTATGATTCTCTTTTGATCATCGCTTATTACAGCATTTTTCTTTTGTTGACCTGCAATTACTGTTTCGATTGATTCTTCTAGGTCTGCTTGGGTTAGCTTATTACGATTTTCTCTTACAGCTCTCAAGGCACCTTCGTTTACTATGTTTGCAAGGTCGGCACCTGATGTTCCTGCTGTTCTCTTGGCTATTTCGTTGTAGTCAATGTCCTCTTCACGTTTTATGTTTTTGGCGTGAACTTTTAGGATGTCTTCACGACCTTTTAGGTCAGGTAGTTCAACTTCTACTCTCCTATCGAAACGCCCTGGCCTTGTTAGTGCTGGGTCTAGGATTTCTGGTCTGTTGGTTGCTGCTAATAGGACTACTCCTTCTGTCGCATCAAATCCGTCCATTTCGTTTAGGAGTTGGTTTAGGGTTTGTTCCCTCTCATCATTTCCTGAATATCCTGAGACGTCACGTTTTTTACCTATAGCATCAATTTCGTCAATGAATACTATACATGGGGCTTTTTCTTTGGCTTGTTTGAATAGGTCACGAACCTTGCTTGCTCCCATACCTACGAACATCTCAACAAATTCTGAACCTGATATTGAGAAGAATGGAACTTTGGCTTCTCCTGCTACTGCCTTGGCTAGTAGGGTCTTACCAGTTCCTGGAGGTCCAATTAGGAGGATTCCCTTCGGTACCTTAGCTCCTATTTCTTTATACTTGCCTGGGCTATGGAGGAAGTCTACTACTTCGTTTAAGCTATCCTTGGCTTCCTCTTGACCGGCTACATCCTTAAAGGTCTTGCCTGTTTTGTTTTCTACATAGACTTTTGCATTGGATTTTCCGAAGTTCATGAAGTCGGCTCCACCTCTGCCACCCATGGTCTTTGTGAGCGACCTTGATGCGAAGTAGAAGATTACCCAAATCAAAAGTAAAGGCAAGATAGATGAGATAAAGAGTGATAGGTAAGGGTTCATCCTTGTTTTTATCTCTTGGCTAAATATTAATTTGTCGTTTCTTTGCTTTGCCTCAAGAAGTCTATCTGTGATGTCACTATCAAACCACAAGCCTGTTGTAAATACTTTCTCTTCATTATCTACCTTGGCTTTGAAGGTATATTGCTGTTCATCTCTTGATACTTCAGTTACTTGGTCATTTTCTATCATATCAACAAATTGACTGTAACTTACTTCCTTAGAGACTTCTCCTCCTGCTATAGGACTTAGAGCAAAGTGTATTACTATAAATATAATAATGGCAATCAACCAGTAATATAATAGGGGTTTCTTGCCTTGATTTCCTTTGTTCATCTATAAACCACTCCTAGAAATATACTTGTCAAGTAGTATGTCTAGCGCTCCTAGTTCTTTTACAATTGTCTTTAGATTTACATTTACATCTTTATCAGGGAGTTCCTTGCCTAGTCTAGTAAAGTAATCATTGACCATCTTGGCAGCCCTATCTCCCTCTTCAGTTAAAACAACGTTTACTACTCTCTCGTCTTCTTCACTTCTTTTTCTTTTTACAAATCCTTGCTTCTCAAGTCTCTTACATATATTAGATATGTTGCCTCCAGTAATGCCTATAGCCTTACCTAGGTTACCTATGGAAACTTCCTTGTTCTTGTTGGCATAGAGAATTATAATCATCTTTAGTTGTAAAGGTGTTAGTTTTAATTCATTTGCCGTATCTTGAAGTAACAAGTCAATTTTATGGGAAATTTCTCTAATCATTGAGAAGATAGAATTGTTATATTCAAAAAATTCGTTATTGTTCTCTTTCATACTTCCTCCTAGAAATATTGGTGTCTAATATTATTTTACAAATAAGTAGATTTTTTTCAATATAAACAATTTATATTTTAACTTTAATTTTCATCCTTGTTTATCTTATTGATTTATATATTTTACTATATTTTTTTAAAAAATCACAATATTTATAAATATTTCTCTAGAAAGTTCTATTTATTTTTTAAGCTTGTTATATATTTGCTCGCTTCGAGGCCTGCCACCTGACCTTGACCTACTGCCTTCATTATTTGATAAGGCTTACCTACTATATCTCCACAGGCAAAGAGACCCTTTATATTGGTTTGCATCAAATCATCTATAGCTATATGCTCATCTTTTAGCTTGACTGATGGCAAGAGTCTTTGAGGTTTGGATGAATCTCTTATTATAAAGAATCCTTCGGCCTTGATTTGTTTTCCTGACTTAAAGGTTAGGGTATTAGCCTTGTCATCTCCCTCAAAGCCAATTGGTTTTTCACCCTCGATTACTTTTATTTTTTCATTGAGGCTTATGCCTTCCTTGTACATATTAACATATGTTAAGCTTCCTACTATCTCTGCTGTGAAGTTGGCTTCTTCGACACTTTCTTCGTTATAGCCTATAACTACTACATCCTTTCCCCTATATAAGGCTGCATCACAGGTTGCGCAGTAGTTAACTCCCTTGGCAAAGAATTTTTCTTCATTTTCTAGGTCCTTACCAAGATCTATCCCAGATGCTACTACCACTGCAGAGCTTTCTATCATTTCTCCATCTTTCATCTCTAGAGCAAAGTAGGATCCCATGGCATAGACTGTTTGGACCCTTTCTTCGATATATTCGATTTCATATGGTTCTAGGGTCTTTTTAAAGCTATTGTATAGGTCTAAGCCCTTTACATCAGGAAAGCCTAGGTAGTTTTTAATTGAGTTAGACTTAACTAGGGAGTCTGGAGCCTTGCCAAAGACTATTACTGATTTATTTCTAATGCTTGCATTTAAAGCGGCGCTAAGCCCTGCAGGACCTGCGCCGATTACTGCTAAATCATATCTCATTTATACTTTTCCATCGCTTCAATTAAAGCTTCTTTTGAATGGAAACCTACTAGGGTATCCTTTAGTCTACCATTTTCAAAGATCATTAATGAAGGAACTGCATTTACATTGTATTGACCGGCTATATCATTTGATTCGTCAACATCTACTGAGTAGATTGTGTATCCTTTTTCTGCTTCAAGCTCTTCAAGTACTGGAGCTTGCATCTTACATGGACCACACCAAGTAGCTGAAAAATCTACCAAGCATAGGCCTTCTCCACTTTCAACGTTTTTTCTAAAGTCATTTGAATTTAATTTTTCCATTATATCTCCTCATTTCTTAAGTCTATTATATATATACCCATTTATATATACTTTTCCAAAGTGGTTTTACTTAATAAAAAAGCGGGTCCGAAGATCCGCCTTGTAATTTAATTTTATAATGCTTGAGATGCTGTAATCATACAAATGTCATAAACATCTTGGGCACTACATCCTCTAGATAGGTCATTAACAGGTGCGTTTAGTCCTTGTAGTATTGGGCCTAGAGCCTTATAACCACCAAGTCTTTGAGCTATCTTGTAGCCAATGTTACCTGCTTGTAGGTCAGGGAAAATAAAGACATTTGCCTTACCTGCTACTTCTGAATCAGGAGCTTTTTGCTTAGCTGTTTCAGGATCTATAGCAGCATCGAATTGGATTTCTCCATCAACTCTTAGGTCAGGTGCAAGTTGTTTTGCAACTTCCTTAGCCTTAGCTACCTTTGTAGCTAAGTCGTGGTGGGCTGATCCATGAGTTGAGAATGATAGTAGGGCAACGTATGGGTCTATACCAAAGGTCTCTGCGCTCTTAGCTGTCTCTATTGCAACTTCTGCCAATTCGTCAGATTCTAGGGTTATATTTACAGCAGTATCTGCAAAGATTAGTTGCTTACCTTCAGGGCTTACCATTACCATGATACCTGATACTCTCTTTACACCAGGTTTGGTTCTAATGATTTGTAGGGCAGGTCTTATAGTATCTCCAGTTGTATGACGAGCACCTGATACCATTCCATCTACTAGTCCTGTCTTAACTAAAAGTACTCCGAAGTAGTTAGGGTTGGTTCTTAGTAGGAATTCTGCTTCTTCTCTAGTAGTTTTGCCCTTTCTTGCTTCTACGAAGGCATCTACAAGTTCTTCAAATCCTTCATAGTATTTAGGGTTAATGATCTTTAGGTCTCCAAGTTTTAATCCAGCTTGGTCTGCTGTTTTTTGGATTTCTCCTTGATCACCTAGGACTATAGGAGTCAATATTCCGTCTTCCTTATGTCTTAAAGCAGCTTCCAATACTCTTGGGTCATTACCTTCTGGTAAAACAATTTTTAGATTCTTGCCTGTGATTGATTCTCTCGCATTTTCGATTATACCTTGAGCCATTTAATCCTCCTTATGGATATCGATTCTTATTTTCTTATTTATAGTATACCCTAATAAAGAAAAAGATTAACTATTGTTAAAATATTAACCCTTGGCCTTTTCTATAGCTTTTTTTTCGCTATCTGAAAGCTCTTTCTCAGCGGACCCATTTATTATCTCCTTGACATAGACATTGGACCCATCATTTGAGTAAAGGGAGGTAAGGACAATCCCATTGTGGAAGTTATCAAGAAGACATAGGGAGAAGGAAAGTCCCCCACTTTGGCCCTCAAAGGCATCAAAATGAACTATAGCCATATGGCTTACTGCCCCCATGGTTGTATCCTTGGCATCTAGGGACCTTTGGTCTATGGTTCTCATATCCTTGTTGGATTGTTCTATTTGCTTATTTAACTCTACTAATAGCTCCTCCAAGTTAAGGTCTGGATTGTTGCCCCTAAGCAAGTGGTCATACCTTTGTTTTTGCCTTCTTATCTTATCATTCATTGACTTTATTAAGCCAAGTTCTGCTATTATAAAGATAGCCATTATAGCCATTATCACATATACGACTGTCATTTTAACCTTCCTTCTATAATTTTCTTATCTGCTTCATAAAGCCTGCTTGCCTCTCCTAGCTTTCCCTCATAATCATAGGTATAGGATGTATTGTCTAGGTTGATCTTGATTGTAGGTAGGGCAGAATTAATACTATCCCTCATTATATTTAGGGCAATTTCTCCATCTGATAGGGTGGATTCCTTGCCATTTTTTAGGATAAAGCTTGACTCTTCCATAGCCTCCAAGATAGTATCAACAAAGTCCATTTGGACCCTAGCTGCTTCTATAAACAAGTCTTCGTTTGTAGTATTGTTCTTAAAAGATTCTATAAGGTCTTTTGTCTTTCTAATATCTTCTTCTACCAAAAACCTTAGTTTTTCTTCAATTCTATTAAATGTTTCACGTGAAACACTACCAGCATCTTCAAGGTCCTTGTAGTCCTTCTTATCCATCATCCTTAGTAGATTGACTCCCATAAGACCAATTAGAATTACTACTGACCCACCACCTGGGTTGGCTGTGGGTTTCTTTACTTCTTTTAAGAAGTCATCCACTCTCATATCAAGAATCCCCATGGCCTAGCCTCCAATAAATATTTTCTATATCCTCTACTGTGAAACAATCAATAATTAGCTTGTAGGTATTACCATCCTTGTCAATCTTGACCCTTGAGCCTACCCTCTCCATGAATTTCTCCTCATAGTCTTCAAGCAGGATCTTGTCTATATCAGATAGGCCAGATTTGGATTGTTTCTTGTTTTTTTTTCTCTTGGTCTTATTTAGTTTTTCTACATCCCTAATGTTAATCTTCTTTCCTATAAAGCCTTCCAAGGCCTCATCCCTTTTTTTATCATCCTTTATAGAAAGGAGGGTTCTCGCTTGGGATGAAGAAATCTTCTTATCCTCTAGGGCCTCTATCTCTTTTTTTCTTAAGCTTAAAAGCCTTAGAGTGTTGGCTATATAGGACCTAGATTTACCCATGGTCTTGGCTATTTCATCTTGGGTCATAGCAAAGTCATCGACCAATTTTTTGTAGGCTAGGGCTTCTTCATAGGCTGATAGGTCTTCCCTTTGGATATTTTCTATCAAGGATAGGATATCAACATCCTTCTTGTTATATACTCTAACAATTGCATCAATTTTATCTAGACCTAATTTCTTGGAAGCCCTATACCTTCTCTCCCCGGCAAGGATTTGATACTTATCTGAGCCATTAGCTTTGGTAAGAACAATAGGATTTAGAAGGCCATATTCCTTGATAGATTGGGCTAGACTATCTATTGCTTCCTCATCAAAGTTTTGCCTGGGTTGGTCATCCCTTGGGTCGATTTGATTTATTGGTATACTTTGTATAGTTTCTTTGTTTGATGGATTATTTTCACTTTCTCTTGTTTCTGGTATGAGGGCTTGGAGGCCCCTACCCAGAGTCTTCCTACTAGTCAAGAATATCCTCCTTTTCTATTAGCTCTTTTGCTAAGAGGTTATAGGTTAAAGCCCCCTTGGCCTCCTTGTCATATTCAATAATTGACTTCCCATAAGATGGGGCTTCGGCAAGCTTTACATCCCTTGGTATCATTATTTTAAAGACCTTTCTTTTAAAATAGGACTTAACCTCCTCTAGGACTTCATAAGATAGGTCGTTATTCTTATCAAACATAGTAAGTAATACTCCCTCTATATTTAGCTTGTTATTTAAGGATTCCTTTACTAGCCTATAGGTATTCATTAGCTCACTAACCCCTTCTAGGGCATAGTATTCTGCCTGGATAGGAATAATTATAGAATCAGATGCCACCAGGGAATTAATTGAAAGGAGTCCTAGGGAAGGTGGACAATCTATCAAAATATAATCATAGTCCCTATTTTCTTTAAGATCATTTATTAAATCTTTCAAAATATTAAGCCTTGATAGCTCATCAAGCATAACTAGCTCTACCTCAAGTCCTGATAAGTTGGCTTCAGAAACTATAACATCTACTCCCGATGCGCTCTTTTTTATATAGGGATTAAAGTCAATTTTTGCCTCTGTTTTTGTAATCTCTTCATCAGGCTCTTCTTTTTCTTTACCTTCCTCATTTGAATTTTCTATAAGAGGATCTTGGTCCTCCCCTGTATTTTCGCCTTGAGTTTGGTCTTTAATTTTTTCTTCCTTAAATAACCTATGCTCATAGAAGAGGTCGTAGGAAGTGTTTTCTATCTCTCCCTTGTCAAAGCCTAGACCTGTACTTGTATTGGCTTGGGGGTCCATATCTATTACTAGGATATTTTTCCCTAGATCTTTCAGGGCAACAGAAAGGTTAACTACACTAGTAGTCTTGCCTACTCCTCCCTTTTGATTAAATATCGAAATTACCTTCATAGTCTCCCCTCATAATTACTACAGCTAGGTCAAGGATTCGATTTTTGATAAACCTCCTGACCTTGTTCCTATCTCCCTTAGCTTTAAACTTCTTTACTAAAATTTTATCCTTATACATAATGCCTAGGTAGGCTATGCCTAAATGAGCATAGCCGGTGGTGGCTAGGCAGAGGTCTGCCTCTGTAATATTTCTTAATCCTTGGACCATCTCTCTGGCCACTTCCTCACTTACTACATCATACTTTTCTATTGTTTCATGTGAAACATCGAGGATGTTTTCCTTGGCCTCATTGGAATAAGTGATGTAGGATTCTTTTAAGACTTCACTTGCCCCTTCTATATCGACAATAGATGAAGCTATAAGTCCCCCGCTTATTGATTCAGCCGTCGCTACCCTTTCCTTTTTCTCCTTGAGTATGTCTACCAAGACCTTGGCTGATGTAGATCCATCTATTGATATTATATGCTTATCAAGGTCTTTTTTAACAAGATCTAGGCCTTTTTCAAGGAGCCTGTCGACTTCTTTTTCATCAGCGCCCTTAGCAGATATTCTAAGGATTGGCCCATCATCTGTTACATAAGGACTTATTGTAGGATTAGTCCCAGATAGGTCGACTCTAGTCGCTAGGTCCCATTCGCCCCAAATATCTGTCCTTACTACTAGGTTTTTGATAAGGCTTTGCTTTTCTATATACTTACTCGCTTCATCATTAAACATAGGTTTCATCTCACGAGGAGGACCAGGTAGGATAAAGAAAGATGTTCCCTTATCGGACTTCACTATAGCTCCTGGGGCAGTGCCAAAATTATTTTCTAATACTATAGCTCCCCTAGGAAAGACTGCCTGCTTTTTATTAATCTCAACAGCCTTGGCATTTCCATCAAAATACTCGACTAATTTTTGATAAGACCTTTCATCTACAAAGGTGTCATTGGTCTTACCCACAACTTCTGTTACCACTTCCTTGGTTATATCATCAGCAGTTGGTCCTAGGCCTCCTGTCAAAAATACATAGTCATAAGTACCGTCAGCTTCCTTAAGAACCTTGTATAACCTATCATGATTGTCTCCGACTGTTACCATCTTATATAGGTTAATCCCATAATTAGTTAAAGCTTGAGCTATATATTGTGAATTTGTATCAACTATATTTCCTAACAAAATTTCTGTACCTACTGTACATATTAAAGCTTCCATATATTCCTCCTGTTTCACGTGAAACATTACTCTCTATAAATATACTAGATTTAAAAAAAGATGTAAGGTTTAGCTTACACTTTTATAGGACCTTTCTATATCCCTTATGATTTTGATTGTAAAGAATAAGCCTATTAACCCTCCTATTATAGTAATGTTATTTACTAAATCACTTATTTCTGACAGAGAGGCCAAGAGGTTGTTGGTTGCATGGATTATAATGGCCTCATAAATATTTCCCCTACGGAAGTAGAAATAGGTAATTAGTCCACCTAAGAAGAAGGCATTGATGCCTTGTAAGATATTCATGTGAAATATTCCAAAGGCTAGGGCTGTCATAAAGATTGTCCCATTGATTGATAGGTACTTCCTTACTTCTCCAGCATAGATCCCCCTAAAGATAAATTCTTCTACTATAGGAGCCAAAATAATAATATCTATGTATAATACAATATTTTCTAATAAACTACTGGCAGCAAAGGCCTCATTTAAAAACTCCATGTTTTCTATAATTAGTGGAGTATTACCAAATAGAGCTAATATAGTAGACATGATTATATTAGCAAGTCCATAGGCTCCAAGCCCTATAAGAAAAGCCTTGGGCCTGATAGTAGGCTTAGTTTTAATATATGCCATCTGATATTTTTTCTCATAGCCCTTACTTTTTTTTTTGATAAAGAAGTATAGTATAAAAATTTTTATGATTTGGACTAGGGCCATAAGGTAAACTACAGATAGGCTATAGCCATTCCTAGCAAATCCCACTAGGCCAAAAACTGCCAAGCCTATCTCTAGGATATAAAATCCTAAGATAAATAATACGCTAAATACAATTAACTTTAATTTTCTTACTAAGCCTTCCATTTAGAACTCCTCTTTTCTTATAGGGGGTTTTTCTTTGGTAGGTTCTTTCCCCTTGGATACATTTTCTTGGTCTTTTTAACTTTTTTTACTATTATATTAAACCTCTTATTACCGTCTAGGTCGATCTTATCTATGTGGTCTACCTCTCCCCCTAGGATCTTTATGGCATTTTTAGCTTCTTCTAGCTCTTCATAGGCCTTGGGTCCTTTGAGGGCAATGAAGGTTCCTCCAAGTTTTAGAAAGGGAAGTGCATATTCTGCTAGGGTTGCCATATTGGCTACAGCCCTTGATACAACCACATCAAAGCCTTCACGCTTGTCCTTGGCATAGTCTTCTGCCCTCACGTGGATGGCTCTAGCCTTATCGAGGTCCAGTTTTTCTATTACTTCATTCATAAACTTTACTTTTTTGTTGACTGAGTCAATCAGGGTTAGGTCGAAGTCTTTTTCTATCCTTAGGGGGATACCTGGAAAGCCAGGCCCTGCTCCTATATCAAGGACCCTCTCCCCTTCATTTATATAGTCTATTACAGTAAGAGAGTCCTTGAAGTGCTTTAGCTTAATTTCCTCTATATCGGTAATGGCTGTAAGGTTGGTATGGGCATTTACCTCAAGGAGGTAGTCTATATAGGTTTGGTAGGCTCTTTGCTTATCCATCTAATTCTCCAGTCTTTAGTCTAATCATCAAAACATTGATATCAGCAGGGGAAACTCCAGATATCCTTGAAGCTTGGCCAATTGATTCTGGTTTGATGTCGTTTAATTTCTCAGCTGATTCCTTCTTTAGGCCCTTTACCTTGTAGTAGTCGAAATCCTTAGGCAATTTTTGTTTTTCTAGTTTCTTAAACTTATCGATATCTGCCATTTGCTTTCTAATATAGCCCTCGTATTTGATCTCGCTTTGGACTTCTATTTGTTGGAACTTTGGAAGGCTTGGCCTTTCTTTATCAAAGACTCCTAAGGCCTCATAGGTTAGCTCTGGCCTTTTTATAAGGTCATATAAGCTCATTGCGTTTTTGAGTGGGGTTGAGCCAAGGTCGATGAGTTTGGCGTTTATGTCTTCTTTGGGTGTTAGGACGACTGATTTTAGCCTCTCGATTTCTCCATCAATGTTAGCTCTTTTGGCTAACATTTTTTGGTATCTTTCTTCACTTACAAGTCCTATCTTGTAGGCCCTTTCCGTGAGCCTTTGGTCCGCATTATCTTGGCGCATGGTTAGCCTGTACTCACACCTTGATGTCATCATCCTATAAGGCTCTTCGGTTCCCTTGGTAACTAGGTCATCTATTAGGACCCCTATATAGGCATCTGACCTATCAAGTATAAGTGGGTCTTCTCCCTTAATCTTTAGGGCTGCGTTTATTCCTGCTATAAGGCCTTGTCCACCGGCTTCTTCATAGCCTGATGATCCGTTGATTTGACCAGCAAAGTAAAGTCCCTCATAGTCCCTAGATTCTAGGGTCCTATAGAGCCTTCTTGTATCGATCATATCGTATTCTATAGCATAGGCTGGTCTCATGATTTTGACATCTTCTAGGCCTATAATTGTCTTGTAGAAGTCCATTTGAACATCTTGGGGTAGGGATGAAGAGACCCCTTGGATATACATCTCATCTGTAGATAGGGATTCTGGTTCTATAAAGACCTGGTGGATATCCCTATCTGGAAATCTTACCATCTTATCTTCTATAGAAGGGCAATACCTAGGTCCTACCCCCTTGATGTGGCCCCCATAAATCGGTGACCTATCGAGGTTATCCATGATAATGTCCTTGGTTTCCTTGGTGGTATAGGTTAGGTAGCAATTTTCTTGCTTACGGTCAGAGAAATCTTCGCCTTCATTTAGGAAGGAAAATGGAATTACTTCCTCATCTCCCCTTTGGACTTCGGTCTTCTCGTAGTTGATTGACTTCCTATCAACCCTGGCAGGAGTTCCAGTCTTAAAGCGTCTTAGCTTAAAGCCCATTTCCTCAAGGCAAGCTGACAAATAGGTTGCAGCTTGGAGGCCGTGAGGACCAGAAGTCTTCTCATATTCTCCTATAAGGATCTTTCCATTTAGGTAGGTACCAGTAGCTATTATAATAGCCTTTGTTTCATAGATAGCACCTTGGACTGTTTCACATGAAACAATCTTCCCGTCCTCGTAGTTTATCTTGTCAACTTCTTGCTCAAAGAGGTCAAGATTTTCTTGGTTTTCTAGGGTCTTTTTCATCTCCTCGTGGTACTTTCTTTTGTCAGCTTGGACCCTAAGGGAATGTACGGCTGGCCCCTTGGATGTGTTTAGCATCCTAGATTGTATAAAGGTCTTATCTATATTAAGAGCCATTTGTCCACCTAGGGCATCTATCTCCCTAACTATATGTCCCTTGCCTGTTCCTCCGATATTCGGATTACATGGCATATCTGCAACAGCTTCCATGGATGTGGTAAGGACTAGTGTCTTTAGACCAAGTCTCGCTGTAGCAAGACCTGCCTCACATCCCGCATGGCCTGCTCCTACAACTACTACATCATAGGACCCAGCCTTATATTTATAATTATTTTCCAACACAAAACTCCTTGAATACTTTATCCATTATCTCATCAGAAACACTCTCTCCAATAATTAGGCCTAGCTTTTCGTAGGCCCTCCTTAGGTCAACTTCACAGGCATCTAGGGGAATTCCAATCTTGATATCATTTATGGATT
Organism: Anaerococcus sp. AGMB09787; assembly: GCF_022808955.1. Lineage (GTDB taxonomy): Bacteria > Bacillota > Clostridia > Tissierellales > Peptoniphilaceae > Anaerococcus. The sequence goes on along the minus strand of NZ_JAKZEY010000001.1, from coordinate 24,991 downwards.
GGTTAAGGTCCTCATAGGCTTCATCTAGGAGCCTCTCATGACGGGTATTGGTTATAATAACTGACTCCCTATTAATCTCCTTGGTATCAAACATAGTTGTTATCTCTTTTTCAAGGTCGTCTAATCCTTCTTCCTTGATCATAGAAGTCCTTATGACTGGGAATTTATCTTCAAATATATCTAGGTCAAATTGAGCATCTAGATCACTCTTATTTACTATTACTATGGCATTTTTACCTTGGATAAGGTCTAATATCTTCTCATCTTCCCTATCAAAGGTCCTAGATGAATCAAAGATGGCTATGACTAGGTCAGAATTTTCTATAAGCTCGATTGACTTATCTACCCCGATCTTTTCGACTAGGTCATCTGTATCACGAATGCCTGCAGTATCATTTATCTTTAGGGTAAAGTCGCCCAGGTTTATATACTCTGTTATAAGGTCACGGGTTGTCCCTGGTATGTCTGTAACTATGGCACGATTTTCATCGAGTAGGGCATTTAGGAGGGAAGACTTACCTACATTAGGCTTACCTACAATAGATGTATTGATCCCATCCTTTACTATCTTTCCCTTATTTGATGTCCTAAGTAGCCTATCTATTTGGTCCTTGGCCCTTTCCATAAAGGAAATTATTTCATCAGGGGCTAGGTCTTCCCCATCTTCTGTAAAATTTATAGAATACTCTACCCTTGATAAGGCTTCTAGGAGCTCCTTTCTGATTGAGTCGATTTTTCTTCGTAAGGACCCCTTTAATTGGTTAATCCCTTCCTTTTGGCTTAGTTCATTACTAGCGTTAATAATATCTAAGACCGCCTCTGCTTGGGATAGGTCAATCCTACCATTAAGGAAGGCCCTCTTGGTAAATTCTCCCCTCTCGGCTAGGTCACAACCTAGGTCTAATAATAAATTTAGAATTTTCTTGACTGATACAAAGGATCCGTGGCAATTTATCTCACACACATCTTCCCTGGTGTAGGTGTAGGGACCCTTCATGAAGTTAACCATCACTTCATCAACTACTTGTCCATTGAGCTCTACTATGTTGCCATAGACCATCCTTCTATTGTCCTTGTCCTTATCGATAGATTTTCCCTTGATTGACTTAAAAATTTTATTAATAATCTCAATGGATCTTGGTCCACTCATCCTAACAATGGATATCCCACCAGTCCCGGATGGAGTAGAGATTGCTGCAATTGTCCTAGTTTCCATATATACTCCTTAGTATGATAAAAAATATCCACTACTTTGACTAGTGGTCTGTAACATAAAAATTATAATAGAAAATCCTTATTTGTCAACATTTATCATATCTTAAAAAGATTATATAGTTAAAATATGATTTTTCTATTCCTTATATATTTATGATACAAACCTCTAAGTAGGATAATATATCCTTAAACAAAAATCTAAAATTAATCTAAAGCTACCTTATTATAGGTTTTAACTAGACTTTACTTATCTAATTCTTATATTTGTTAAGGAAATTTTATAATTTCCAACTTTATATACAGTAATTTTTATGATATATTAGTAGAAGAACTATAATTAGGAGGAAATATGCAGTTAGAATCGTTAGGTTCTTTACAATGGAACTACATAGTAGGAGGTCTTGCAATCTTCTTATATGGTATATCCTTGATGGGAAATGCCCTAACAAATTTTGCAGGACCAAAACTTAGAAAGTATGTTGAAAAATATACGTCCAATCCCCTTATGGGAGTCTTGGTCGGAGTAATTATTACCGGTCTTATTCAATCATCATCTGCTACAACAGTTATTACCATAAGCTTTATTAGGGCAGGTGTTATGAGTCTAGAGCAAGCCATCGGAGTTATCCTCGGTGCAAATATAGGTACCACAGTAACTTCTATTTTGATAGGCTTTAACTTAGAATATCTTTCTTATTTTATTATTTTCATAGGTGTTATATTATTTACCTTCTCATCTAAGAGAAAAAGTAAGTCCTTCGGTGAAATCCTAATAGGTTTCGGTCTATTATTTATCGGACTAGAAATGATGGGAACAAGCCTAGCAGAACTTAAAAATATTGAAAGCTTTGATAAATTTGTTGCCAGCATGGCCAAAAATCCAATATTTGCAGTACTAACTGGTGCCTTACTCACAGCCCTTATCCAATCATCATCTGCCTTTATAGGTATTACCCAATCCCTATATGCTTCAGGTGCTATTGACATAAATGTTGCCCTAGGACTAATGTTTGGTGCTAATATCGGTACATGTATCACTGCTGTATTGGCATCAGTTGGAGGATCCCTATCAGCAAAGAGAGCTTCCGTCTTCCATATCTTATTTAACGTATCAGTTTCAGTAGTATTCTTGATATTCCTAGAGCCATACAAGAATATAATCCTTGCTCTAGCAGATGCAATAGGTGCTAACAAGCTCATGATTATAGCAATGGGCCACTTCATTTATAACTTCGTCGGAGTATTAATCTTTACCCCACTTAATAAGATAATAGCAAGACTCCTTAGAAAGATCATTCCAGGAAAGGATAGCTTATTTGCAGACTTACCTGACGTAGAACTTGATGAAGACCTAATAACCAAGTTCCCATCAGGTGCCATTGATCAAGTAAAGGAAGCCATCTTAAAAGAAGCTAATATAGCCCTTGAGACAGTAAAACAAGGTAAAAAATTCCTAGTAGAAAAGGATAAGAATGCCCTAGCCAACCTTAACCAAGCAGAAGAGATAGTAAATGATCTAGATACCAAGATTCAATCATACCTACTAAAACTTGGAAAAAATACACCTTATACTGAAATAGAGGGAGAGGTACAAAACCTTCTACAAATCCAAATAAATGTAGAAAGAATATCAGACTTGGGTCAAAACCTAGGTGAATACTTTGAAGAAGTTAACGAATCAGAAAGTCCTTATCATGGTGAAGCACTATCAGATCTTGAAGCCATGTATGATATGGTAATAAATAACTTTATAAGGAGTATTGAAGTCTTCAAAAATCAAGATCAAAGTGAATTTAGAAAGTTAATTGAAGATGAAGGTGCTCTTGATCTAATGGAAACAAGTCTAAGAAAATCTCACTACAAGAGACTTCAAAACAGTAAAAATATAAGAAATATGGCTACCTATGTCTTCAATGATATAATCTCAACCATGGAAAGGATGGGAGACCATGCCTACAATATAGGCCGAATTACATCTAACCCAATCAAAATCCACACAGAGCCACATGGCAAATTTACCGACTAAAATTTGGTATTTTAAAAGCTTGGAATAAAATCCAAGCTTCTTTTTTTATATTTTATCTTATTCTACATAATCAACTACAACGTATCTCTTAGGTTCGCTACCCTCTGAGTGGCTAGTTACGTTCTTATGCTTAGATACTTCCTCATGGGCAAGTCTTCTTTCATAAGAATTCATATACCTTAGATTCCATGGTTTCTTGCTTCTTTGAACCTTAATTGCAGTATCTCTTGCAAGCTCTACAATTTTTTCATCCCTACGTCTCTTGTAATTATTGATATCTATATTTACTCTCAAATTATGTCTTCTTGAATCAATAGCCTTTACTACAAGTAGTTCAATAGCTTCTAGAGTTGATCCTCCCTTACCTATTGCTATACCTGTATCATTTTCGTCTATCTTTGCTTCAAGCTTAATAATATTATCTTCAAGGTTTCCTATAACTGAAACATCTTCAAAGTGCATGGCCTTTAATATGGCTTCCAAGAAGTCCTTGGCCTCATAGTACTTGTCTATATTGGACCTTTGCCTATCAAAGCCTTCTGATTTTTCCTTTCTAACAGGAGCCTCATCACTAGAAAGATCTTCTTCTATTATAGTTTCTTCTTTATCTTCTTCTATATCTTCTACTTCTATAGGATCTTCTACCCTTACTTCTTGCTTGTCTTCGTCTACATAGAACTGAGTGTTCTCTATTTCCTTACCAAGGTTTTCTAGGGCATCCTTGATATCTTCTTGGTAGCTTACCCTTACAACTGCGTCTCTGCTACCTATAAAACCCAAAAATCCTGAAGATTCTTCTTCCAAAACTTCAACTTCTACTTCATCTTCTCTCTTACCTATCTCTTCAAGGGCTAGTCTAATTGCTTCTTTTGTTGTTTTTGCTGTTTTTACTATTGACTTTTTCATCTTTTGACTCCGATCTCTTGATTTTTCCAAACATGTGCATAGCTACCATAATTATAAGTCTAAATACTGATGACAATGTGTAGTACAATGGTAGACCTGCTGGAAGGGACCTAAATAAGAAGAAATAAAGTAGTGGCATCATAAGGAACATTGTATTCATACTTCCCATAGCACCAGCACTTTGTTGCATTTGTGGGTTGGTCTTCATTGAAAAAAGTTGAACTGCAAATTGAGACAAACTTGTTAAAAGTGGAAGCCCGTACCATAAGGGATCTCTTTCAATTAAGTTAGGTACCCAGAAAAATTTGGTATTTAAATGACTTAAACCCTCAGGAAAAACGTACTTGGTAGTATCGCTCATCATCCTAAAAAGTCCTAGCATAATAAGAAGCTGAACTATCATGACAAGGCAGCCACTCATTCCTGGAGTTACTCCCTCTTCTTTATATAGCTCTTGCATCTTTTGTTGCATGATTTGTTGATCATAGCCATACTTTCTCTTGACTTCTTCCATCTTTGGCTTAAAAGTTTCAGCCATCTCTGCTTGTTTTTGTTGACTAATAGTCATTGGTATTATCAAAAGACTTACAAGCAAGGTCATAATGATAATAGATATTGCATAAAAACTAATGCTTGCTGGCTCTGTAAAATTCGCACTCAAAAAATCATATATGAGCCTCATCAGCTTTCCTAAAATACCTGCTAAAAAATTTAACATACTAACTCCGTAAACTAATACTCACTAAATAAGTGGGTCATACCCACCTTTAGAAAATGGATTACATCTTAAAATTCTCCACGTTGACAAAAACAAAGCCTTGAAAAATCCATACTTGTTAAAAGCTTCTAAGGCATATTGGGAACAAGTCGGATAAAACTTGCATTTTGATTGTCCTAACTGTGGAGAAATAAATAACTGATAAAATCTGATTAACTTTATGAAAATCTTATTTAACATAAAAAATCATCTTCTTTTTGAAAGCCTTACTCAAAACATGACCCAAAGAACTCTTTAACTTATCATAAGTAAAATCTGCTGTATGTTTCTTGGGAATAATTATGATATCTACACTATTGATATTAGAATAATTAATCCTAACAATTTCCCTTAGCCTTCTTTTGAGGTAATTTCTAATATGGGCCTTGCCCACCTTCTTTGATATGGAAAATCCAAACCTGGGGTGATCAAGGTCATTTTTCCTAATAAGTACAGTAAAGTCCCTATTATAGAAGGCCTTATTGTTTTTGTAGACCCTTTGGAAGTCTGTCTGCTTTCTTAAACTAATTCTCTTTTCCATTTAAAACTTCTTCTTGCTTAGCCCATATCTAAAAGAGCCTTATAAAAAGGCCCTAAGCTATTAATATAGATTACTAAGCAGATAATCTTTTTCTATTTTTCTTTCTTCTAGCTTTTAGTACTCTTCTACCACCCGGAGTTGACATTCTCTTTCTAAAGCCATGATCTTTAGATCTTTTTCTTCTGTTTGGTTGATAAGTTCTCTTCATGCTTACACCTCCTAATCTTTTATGACTTTTTATATTATATTGAAATTGAGCTAATATGTCAAGATATATAAGCCTTTAAAAGTCGGGAAAAAGACCTAAACAAGGGGAAATTTTTAAAATGAATAAAATAATTGTATATATTCTTAGAAATATCCATTAAAATAAGGGTGATATAAATAATAATACAATCTGGATATCTTTGTGCATTAAAAACTTACCCACAAGTTATTAACATTAATTTCTCTGCATAAACTTTTACTTGGAGTCGATATTTTTATAAAAATTTCAAGAAAAATCCAACTTTTTCAAAAATATATGAGGGAAATTAAATAAATACACATACTTATCCACATATCCACCCAGGATTTTTCTAAGGACTTTTAACTTTCATCTTTTTCTGTAAGTTTTTGTGGATAAGTTGCCCAAATCGCTTATTTATAGTATAATTGACAGTGTATTAGTATATGGATAAGTTCATTATGACAGGATTTTTTTACGAGTCTTGTGTATAAAATTATTTTTTTTAGAAAATTTTAAAAATTTGCCGTTAAAAATCTTTAATTTTAAACAATGAACTTATCAACAAAGAAGTTATCCACAAGTTATCCTATTTTTGGGGATAAGTTCCTTTTTGGTCCAATAATTTTAATATTTTGGTCTTTAAGTAATGTGCATAACTTTTAAAGGAAGGTTAAGTGATGACGAATTTAGAATACATTACTAGTGAATTAAAAAATGAAATGAAAATGTATGTAAGTGAGCCTAACCAGTTCGATACATGGATAAATATTTTGAAGCCTCTAAATCTCTACAATGACACCCTTTATCTTGAAATTCCAAAGAAGGACACCTATTTCATCTTTGAAAAAATATGGATCCCCCTCCTCCAAAAGGCCATGGATGATATAGCTAATAAGGTAGGTCAAAAGCTTGAGGTTAAGATTATTCCTAGGGATGCAGATAATTATAACGAAGTCCTATCCCTAGGAAAAAATTATGATTCTAACGGGCAAATGAGGATGAGCCAGGTTAAACCCTATCCAAAACCCCTCCTAGAAGATCAAAATATTTTTGAAAATTTTGTAAAGGGTAAGTCCAACCAATATGCCTTAGGGGTTAGTATGGCTGTAGCTGAAAATATATCCACACATAACCAGTCAAGACTCTACAATCCCCTCTTTATCTATGGGGAAAGTGGACTTGGTAAGACCCACCTCATGCAGGCCATCGCCCATGAAATTTTAAAAAACAGGGATGATGTCTATGTTATGTACCTATCTAGTGAGAAGTTTACCAATGAGATGATTTCATCAATCGGTAGGTCTAATAACGCCAAATTTAGGGAAAAATACAGGTCTGTAGATATCCTCCTTATAGATGATATCCAATTTATAGCAGGCAAGGAGGGTACTCAGGAGGAATTTTTCAACACCTTCAACGAACTTTACAACAAGGGTAAGCAAATAGTAATTTCTTCAGATAGGCCACCAAAGGAAATCAAGGAACTCGAAGATAGGCTAGTATCAAGATTCTCCTGGGGAATTATAGCTGATATAGGTAAGCCTGACTTTGAGACAAGGGTTGCCATCCTCCAAAAGAAGCTCGACCAATTAGGTGCCTACATAGATAATGAAATCTTATTTTATATAGCAGAAAATATCGACACTAACATAAGGGACCTAGAGGGAGCCTTATCCACAGCCATAGCTTATGCTAGAAGTGATAATAGAGAGATTGTTACTATAGATGATGCTATAAAGGGAGTTGGAACTAGAGCCAAGGATAATAGAAAGAGGATCTCAGTTGAAGATATTCAAAAGTTTGTGGCTAACAAGTACAATATCAAGCTTTCAGAACTTAAGGGCAAGAGCCGCAAGAAGGAAATTGTAAATCCTAGGCAAATAGCGATGTTTTTGGCAAGGGACCTTTTGGATGATTCCCTGGTTACAATATCTAATGCCTTTGACAGGGACCATACAACAATTATGCATGGTATAGAAAAAATCTCCAAGCAAATCGAAGAAGATCCGGATTTTAAGGAAGAAATTGATAGTATTATTAAGGAAATCAAAGAGTAATATTGTTTAAAAGTCTGTGGATAAGTATGTTAATAAGTTAAAATTTGGGATTTTAAGAAAAGTATCTGTGGATAATGTGGAAAAGATGCCATTTTATCCTTGAAATACTCACAAGTAATCCCGAGGGATTTTTGACTTATTTAAAAGATCTCTTGGACTTATCCACATATATACTCCCCCTACTACTATTACTACTAAGTATATATAAAAGTTTAGGGGAGAGCCACACTTCCTAAGAATCAAAAATATTTAATTAGATAGAATCTTTAAGGAGTAAATATGAAATTTAAAATAAACCAACAAGAATTAATAGATGTCATCAATATAGCTAGCAAGGCTGTCTCAAAGAGTACCAATATTCAGACCCATGAATTAATATACTTTGAAGCCCATGACAACACCTTGACCTTGAAGGCCTTCGATGGTGAGATTTATATCAAAACTTCTACAGAGGCCATAGTTGATGAAGAAGGGGATATGGTAGTCAAGGCTTCCCTAATATCCAATATAGTAAGAAAGCTTCCAAATTCCCTTGTAATAATAGAAAATACCAATGGCAAGATCAATATCTCCTGCAAGGCTTCAAACTTCAACCTAATAGCCTTCGACTACTATGAGAATAACGATCTTACCATTCCAGAAACAGAGCCAATAAGTATAGCCAATGACATCCTAAAGAGGTCTATTAGCCAAACAGAATTTGCAACAAGCCTAGATGAAACCAAGCTTGCCTTGACAGGAATACTCTTTGAACTAAAGGGCTCCTTCCTCAATATGGTAGCCCTAGATGGCTACAGGGTAGCCCTAAAGAAGGTAAGGCTCGACTATCCAACAGACTATGAGGGCAGGGAATATATAATCCCTAAGAGGTCCCTACTAGAGTGGTCGAGGATAGTAGGAGATGATAGGACAACAGACCTATATAGGAAGGATAATGACCTAATCTTTGTATCAGGATCTACTACAATGCAATGCAAGGTAATTGATAAAAACTTTATTGACTACAGGAATATTATAAATGATATATCAGAAACAAGTGTTATCCTAGATAAAAGAGAGCTAATAAACTCCCTAGACCGTGCCCAAGTCTTGACAGATTCAGCTAGGGCCAACCTCATAAAGATCGATGTTGAAGATGGTCATTTGATTATATCTTCTAACTCAGAAATAGGAGATGTAAGGGAAGTTATAGATACTGACCAAAAGGGAGAAGACCTAAAGATTGCCTTCAATGCAAGGTATATGGAAGAGGGGGTCAAGGCTTGCGATAGTGAAAAGATTAAGCTAAACTTCAAATCTTCCCTAAGTCCCTGCCTAATTTATCCTGAGGATTCTACCTATGAGGATGAAGATTTTACCTACCTGGTATTGCCAGTTAGACTAGCGAATTGAGGGAAAGAATGGAAAAATTAGAATTTGAAAGTGATATGATAAGACTAAAGGACCTCCTTAAGGCTACAAATATTCTCCCATCGGGAGGCCTTGCCAAAAATATTATAAAGGATGAAGGAGTAATCCTAAATGGACAGCCTTGCTTTGTTCCAGGCAAGAAGCTCTACAAGGGAGATGTCCTCGTCTTTGATGATATTGAAATTACAATAGTATAATGTGGATTAAAGATTTAAACTTAGTTAACTTTAGAAATTATTTTTACCAAAGTGTAGAATTTAATGAGGACATAAATATTTTTATAGGAGATAACGCCCAGGGTAAGACCAACCTCTTAGAAAGTGTCTACTACCTAGCCAATGCCACATCCTTTAAGAAGATTAGGGATAGGGATATCATTAGGTTTAAGCAAAGCACTATGAGTCTTGAAGGCACCATAAGAAAGGGGAGGTCCTTTAAGGAAGTTAAGATAGAAGTATCAGATAAGGATAAGAGTATTTCTGTAAATGGAGTAAAGTATGATAGGAACAAAGATCTTAGAGCGCTTTTTAAATTAGTCCTCTTTACTCCAGAAGACCTCTTGATTATAAAGGAAGGACCAAGTCTAAGGCGAGAGTTAATCGATAAGATAATCGAGGGGGTTGACCCATCCTATAAGAAGAACAAGCGAGACTATGATAGACTCCTTTACCAGCGTAATAAGCTCCTTAAGTATCAAAATTCTTCTTATTTTAATGAAGAGCTTGAGGCCTTTGATAAGACCCTCACTAGGCTTGGATATAGGATTTATAAGGCAAGGAATAAGTTTGTTGGCCTTATAGATGGTTTTGCTAGGGACTTTCACCTAGCCCTAAGCTCTGGTAAGGAAGTCCTTGCCCTCACCTACAAGGCTGATATAGAAGCGACTAGCCTAGGAGAATACGAGGAGATTTTTAAAAAGTCTAGGTCAGACGACTTAAAGATCAAGTCAACCCAAAGGGGCATCCAAAAGGATGATATAGAAATTACTATAAATGATAGGCTAGCCAAGAGCTTTGCCTCTCAGGGTCAGCAAAGGAGCGCTATTTTAAATATAAGACTCGCTGAAGTAAAACTAATCAAGGAAGCCACATCGGATGAAGCAGTAATCTTGTTTGATGATGTATTTTCTGAACTTGATGAAAAGAGATCTACATTTTTGCTAGATAACCTAAGGGGCTATCAGACAATAATTACAGCAACCAATACAAAGAGCTTGGAAGATGTAGATAAGTCCAAAATTTCTTATATCAAAAATGGAAGTATCAGAAAGGAATAATATGGAAGATAGAAATTATGATGCCGGAAATATCAAGGTATTGGAGGGCTTGGAGCCTGTTAGACTAAGACCTGGTATGTACATAGGCTCAACCAGTGAAAGAGGTCTCCACCACCTAGTTTACGAGGTGGTAGATAACTCTGTAGATGAGGCCCTAGCCGGTAGATGTGATTATATAAAAGTTACTATATCAGAAGATAATATTGTAACAGTAGAAGATGATGGATCAGGTATTCCTGTCAAAGAACATCCTACAACCCACAAGTCAACCCTAGAAACAGTACTTACAGTCCTCCACGCTGGAGGTAAGTTTGATGATTCAGCCTACCAATATTCTGGAGGCCTCCATGGGGTAGGTGTCAGCGTTGTAAATGCCTTGAGTGAATACCTAGAAGCCATAGTAAAAAGAGATGGCCATATCTATAGGATGACCTTCTCTAGGGGAGAGGTTACTTCAGAGCTTGAAGTCCTAGGAGAAAGTAATGAAACAGGTACAACTATAACCTTTAAGCCAGATGGAGAAATTTTCGATACGACAGTTTTTGATAGGAAGACCTTAGAAAATAGGTTTAGGGAAATGGCCTTCCTCAATAAGGGTGTCGAAATAATCCTCGAAGATAAGAGGGAAGACTTCTTTGAATCCTTCAAGTATGAGGGAGGGGTAAGGGAATTTGTAGAATATTTAAACAGAAACAAGACTCCCCTAACAGAAGATATAGCCCACTTTGAAGGTATGCAAGAAGACATAGATGTAGAAATAAGCTTCCAATATACAGACGGCTATAGTGAAAACATCCTAACCTATGCCAACAATATAAGGACTCCTGAGGGAGGTACCCACCTTTCCGGCTTTAGGTCATCCCTAACAAGGTCTGTAAATGACTATGCTAGAAAGTTTAACCTCCTTAAGGATAACGAAGATAACCTCCAAGGAGAAGACATAAGAGAAGGAATTACAGCTATAATCTCTGTAAAAATCTCTGAACCCCAATTTGAGGGCCAAACCAAGGCCAAACTTGGAAACTCAGAAGTAAGGGGAGCAGTTGATGCCTTCTTTTCCCAAAAAATGTCAGCCTTCCTAGAAGAAAATCCTAAGCCTGCCAAGGCCATAGTAGAAAAGGCTACAGCATCAAGAAGGGCAAGAGAGGCTGCTAGAAAGGCAAGGGACCTTACTAGAAAAAGATCTATCCTAGATTCAACCACCCTACCAGGTAAGCTCGCCGACTGCCAATCAACCGACATAAGTGAAAATGAAATCTTTATAGTCGAAGGTAATTCAGCTGGTGGTAGTGCTAAGGGAGGTAGGGACAATAGGATCCAAGCCATCCTACCTCTTAGAGGAAAGATAATGAATGTAGAAAAGGCCCACCTTGATAGGATTTTAAACTCTGAAGAGATCAAGGCTATGATAACAGCCTTTGGTACAGGAATAGGTAAGGAATTTGACATATCCAAGCTCCGTTATGGCAAGATCATCATCATGACCGATGCCGATGTCGACGGGGCCCATATCAGGACCCTCCTTCTAACCTTCTTCTATAGATATATGAAAGAGCTAATTGATGAGGGTCATGTCTATGTAGCTCAACCACCTCTATATAAGATATCCTATGGCAAACACCAAAGGTATGCTTATAGCGATGAAGAAAGAGATAGGATCATAAAAGACCTCAAAGATGTAAAATACAAGATTAACAGGTATAAGGGTCTTGGTGAGATGAATGCAGACCAACTTTGGGAAACAACCATGGATCCAGATAATAGAGTCTTACTAAGGGTTGTAGAAGATAATGAATCAACCAGCACAGACGATACCTTTGCCCTACTTATGGGTGAGAAGGTCGAACCAAGACGTAACTTTATCCAAGAAAACGCCAAGTACGTATCAAACATTGACGTATAGGAGGCAAAATGACAGAATACAATAATATTATTAATGTAGACCTTGAACAAAAAATGAAGGACTCCTACCTAGAGTATTCTATGAGTGTTATAGTATCAAGGGCCCTACCCGATGTAAGGGATGGGCTAAAACCTGTTCATAGAAGAATCCTCTACGGAATGGAAGGACTGGGTCTTGATCCAGATAAGCCAACTAGAAAGTCAGCCAGGGTAGTAGGTGATGTAATGGGTAAGTACCACCCTCATGGTGACTCTGCTATATACGATGCCCTAGTAAGGCTCGCCCAAGACTTCTCAACCAGGTATCCTTTGGCTACAGGTCAAGGTAACTTCGGTTCAATAGATGGTGACGATCCTGCTGCCATGCGTTATACAGAAGTAAAGATGAGCAAGATCGCCAAGGAGATGCTAAGGGATATTGGAAAAGACACAGTAGACTTTATGCCCAACTTCGATGAAGAGGAAGAAGAACCGGTAGTCCTTCCTTCAAGATTTCCAAACCTCTTGGTAAATGGATCTAACGGTATAGCTGTAGGTATGGCTACTAATATGGCTCCTCATAACCTAGTCGAAGCCATAGATGGCTGTGTAGCCTATATGAAAAATCCTGACATCAGCATTGATGAACTAAACCAAATTATCCCAGGCCCAGACTTTCCAACAGGAGCAAATATTCTAGGTAAGTCAGGCATCAGGGAAGCCTACAGAACTGGCCGTGGCAAGGTTAAAATTCGTGCTGTGGCACAGATTGAACAATACAAGAAAAATAGACAAAGGATAGTAGTCTCAGAGATTCCTTACCAAGTAAATAAGTCAAGACTTATCGAAAAAATTGCCAACCTAGTAAAGGAAAAGAGGATTGAGGGCATATCTGATATTAGAGATGAATCTGATAGGAAGGGCATGAGGATAGTAATTGAAGTCAAGAGAGATTCCAATGCCAATATCCTCCTCAACAACCTCTACAAGTACACCCAACTTGAGACAACCTTTGGTATCATAAACCTAGCCCTAGTAGATGGAGTTCCAAGGGTTCTAAACCTAAAAGAGCTTATAGAATACTATATAGACTTCCAAAAAGAAGTAGTAACCAGAAGGACCAACTTCGACCTATCCAAGGCCCGTGCTAGAAAACACATAGTTGAAGGACTCATAATTGCCATAGATAACATAGATGAAATCATCAAAATTATTAGATCTTCATACGACAATGACGAAATCAAGAAGATCTTCTATGATAGGTTTGACCTAACTGACAAGCAGTCCCAAGCCATCTTAGACATGCAATTAAAGAGGCTATCAGGATTAGAAATCGATAAGCTAAATGCAGAAAATGCTGACCTTGAAGAAAAAATTAGGGGTCTGTTGCAAATCCTTAATTCAGAAGAAACCTTAATCAACCTAATCATAGAGGAGATGGAAGAGATTAAGGAAAAATATGGGGATGACAGACGCACTAAGATTATCCCTGATGAGGGAGAATTCGAAATAGAAGAGCTAATAGAAAAGGAAGATGTCCTCCTAAGCCTAACCAATGATGGCTATATCAAGAGACTTCCTATAGATACCTACAAGGTACAAAATAGGGGAGGCAAGGGTATAGCAGCAGGAAATACCAAGGAAGGCGACTTTATCAAGAAGATCCAAACCACCAACACCCATGAAGACCTCCTCTTCTTTACATCCCTAGGTAAGGTCTACTCCCTAAAGGCCTACGAAATTCCAGAAGGATCTCGTACATCCAGAGGGGTAGCTATAATAAATATCCTTAACCTTGACCAAGGAGAGAGGATTGCGGAGATGATGACCCTATCTGAACTCAAAAAAGATAGTCAAATAGTCCTTGCAACCAAGAATGGTCTTATCAAGAAAACAGACGCCCAAAACTTTACCAACATTAGGAAAAATGGCATCATAGCTATTTCCCTAAATGATAAAGACAGGCTAATATCAGTAAGGCAAATCGACAAGGAAGAAGACCTTATAATATCAACCAAGTGTGGTATGAGCATCCAATTTAGTACCTCTGACATAAGGTCCATGGGAAGGATAGCCCAAGGGGTTAAGTCAATCAACCTCAATGAAGGAGACGAGGTTACCTCAATGAACATCAGGGCAGATGAAACCTACCTCTTAGTAGTTACTGAAAACGGCTTCGGCAAAAAAACTTCCTTGAACAACTTCAAGAGCCAAAACAGGGGTGGTAAGGGAGTCAAATGCCACAAGGTTACAGAAAAAACAGGAAAATTAGTCGATACTTTACCGGTAGACTTAGAAAATGATATAATGATGGTATCATTATCAGGCGATATGATTAGACTTAGCGCCCGTGATATTTCAACAACAGGCAGAAATACCATAGGGGTCAAGCTAAAGAATTTATCATCTGATAAGGATAGGATAATAGCTGTTACCAAGTACACAAACATGGAAGAAGAGGAATGATATGTTTGAAGCAAATCTAGAAAACAACCAAGAACAAATCCTAATAAGACTCAAGGGGGACCTTGATGTCTACTCAGAGGAAGACTTCAGAGACTTTATAGAAAATAACATAAGTCCAGAAAATAAAGACATAGTTATCGATATAGAAGACCTAGACTACCTAGATTCAACAGGCCTGGGTATGTTTATGAAAATCTATAATGACAACAAGGAAAAGGGCAAAAAAGTTAAGATAATAAATCCAAAGGATAATATCAAGAAACTTTTTGAAATAACAGACCTAACAGAAATATTTGAGATGGTGTAAGATGGATAAGATTAGCATACAAGTACCAGCAAATAGCATCTACATCAAATCAATAAGGCTCTTCACATCCTCCCTAGCATCAGATATGGACTTTGATATAGAAAAAATCGAAGACATAAGGGTGGTAATTTCTGAAGCCCTAAACTACAAGCTCAACCAAGAAGACATAAGGATTGACTACTTCCTAGGAGAAGATGAACTAAAAATCGATGTCTATGGTAGGGATAGAGACCTTGATGAGAAGGCCTATGCCATGAGAGATCTAATCCTAAAAGAACTAGCAGATGAATGTATAATATCTGAAGAAAAGATAAGCATAATACTAAGGACTAAGTGATGGCCAAGTCAAAAAAACAAGGCAAGAAGGACTCCGACAATGACAAATTCATGGAGTACTACAAGACCCGTGACAAAAAACTAAGAGATAAGCTCATAGAAGAAAATATGTATATAGTAGATATCCTATCCAATAAGTACCTGGGTAAGGGTATAGAAAAGGATGACCTCTATCAAGTAGCAAGCCTTGGCCTAATCTATGCAGTAGAAAGGTTTGATCCTACCAAGGGCTTTGCCTTCTCATCCTTTGCAACCCCTACTATTATGGGCGAGATCAAAAGATACTTTAGAGACAAGGGCTGGGTTATAAAGGTCCCAAGAAGGGTCCAAAACCTCTACAAAAAAATAAATAATGCAAAGAAAGTCCTTCCCCAAGAACTCCAAAGGACTCCAACCGTAAGGGACATAGCAGACTATTTGGGAGAAGATGAGGAAGACATCCTTGAAGCCATGGAAGCTAGCAAGGTCTACTCACCTCAATCCCTTGATATGAAATACCAGGTTCAAAAGGGAGAAAACTCCGTTGACCTATCCGATATGGTAGGAGAAGAAGACAAGAACTTCGATTCGGTAGAACTCCAAGATATAATCGAAAAATCAAAGGAAAGACTAAATGACCTAGAAAAAGAGATCCTCCAACTACGTTACTATGAGGGCAGAACCCAGGTCGATATAGCAAATACCCTATCTATTAGCCAAATGACAGTATCAAGGATTGAAAAAAAGATCATCCAAAAATTTTCCATAGAGATAGAAAAAATGAAAGAAGATCATCAATAAGGTATGGTAAAACAAAGGAGATTATATGAAAATTAAAAGTACAATCACAGCTCTAGCACTAGCATTAACCCTTAGTGGATGCGCCAACCAAGTAGGAGAAGGGCAAAATATATCTGACCAAACCATAGAAAAAGCTTTGGAATCTAGCGAAATCCTAGAAGTTTCTAAGCAAGAAGCTAAAGAAGATCAAGAAAGTACAGAAACTAAGGAAAATACAGACACTGAAGAAAATAAAGAAGAAAAAGAAATCAAGGAAGAAAATGAAGAAAAGGCAACAGACCTTGACCATGCCAAACTAAGAGATGCCATAGTAGAAATTGGACAATTCGATGAAGCTATCCTAGATAAGCTAAGTGATGAAGACCTAGAAAAATACTATGCAGATGCCAAAAAGGCCAGTGAAGAAACAGGCTATTGGGATATAAAGGACTTTATCTTCCAAGAATTAGCTAAGGACTACAAGGACCTATCCAAGAAATTCCCTCTAGATAGCGTTGAGGTAAAATACTCCTGGCCAAAGAGCGAGGATAAGGTTACAGATAAATTCATAAATGAAAGAAATTACCTAATTAGCCTAGGCTATAACCAAGAAAAGGTAAACGAAATTACTGATAAAAGCTTAGAAGAAGCTTTCAAAAAAGCCTATCAAGAAAAGAAGGATGGCTACTACACTGACTATGCCAATATGGTAGGAAAAGACCTCCTTGGAGAGATTCCTCAAGTAGAAGAAGCAAGTCAAGAAACCCTAACCTTTGGTCAATCCGACAAGGACTACGAAGACTTCAAACAAATGCTAGTAGACCTATACGAATTTGATCCAGACGTAGTAAGCCAAATTCCTAATTCTGACATAGATCTAGCCTACACTAGGGCCCAAAAGAAACTAGAAGAAACAGGCTTTGGTGACATAGGTCTTATAATAAACGAAATTGGAATAATGTATCCAGGATCATCAACCATGTATCCAGGAAACTAATTAAGAAGAGAGCTAAGCCTCTCTTTTTTTGTAAAAACTTGTAGCTGATATTTTATAACAAAGAAAGGAAGAAGCTATGAAAAATAAGTCCATGTCCTTTGGTTGGTATGCCTTGTATGTATCCACACCAACCCTTATATTTTTAATCTCAAGAATATTTATGAAAGGCTTTGACACAGTCTTTACATTCTTGTTTGCTGCTGTAGTTACCCTTAGTTCTGTATCAGCCTACTACCTTACCAACAAGAGCTTTAATAAAATTAGATCTGATAGGATGATAGGAATAACCATCCCCCTAGCTTTTGTCCTTATGGTAGTCCTTGCCATCCTTATAAATATTCTTATCTAAGAAACTTATATCAACTACTATCTAGCTCCAGACTAATCTGGGGCTTTTTGATTGCGAAGATTTCCCTCTCCCACCTTTATAAATCTTTCATTGGTCAAATTTTTAATCCCAATCCTTTTACTTGCTAGCTCCAAGCAAACCCTATGTTTATAATCGTTAATAAAATTTTTTTAAAAATTTCAAAAAAGACTTGCAAAAATAAAAATAGGGATATATAATATCATTGTACTAAGAGATTAATACAAAGATACAAAAAAATACAAATGAAAGGAGTTCCTATGGAATTTGATAATGATAGGCCCATATATCTTCAAATATTGGAAGATTTTAAGTCTAAGATATCAAGTGGCGTATGGGCTCCTGGAGAAAGACTCGATTCTGTTAGACAACTTGCCAAAGACTATGGAGTAAATCCTAATACAGTCCAGAGAGCCCTCCAGGAGCTAGAAAGAGAGGAGCTTGCCAGAAGCAAAAGGACTTCGGGTAGGTTTGTTACAGAAGATGAGGAGCTAATAAGGTCTCTGTCAAATGATTCCTTTGAAATAATATGTAGGGATTTTATAAAAAGTGCCAAAGACCTTAAAATATCAAAAGAGAGGGCCTTGAAAGGAATTGATAATTTATGGAAAGAATGTTAGAGATTAATAATTTAAAAATGACCTACAAGAGAAAACCGGTTCTAGATGGATTAAATCTATCTCTAAAGAAGGGAGAGATAGTAGGACTCTTGGGACCAAATGGTTCGGGCAAGACCACCCTCCTTAGAATACTGGCAGGTCTTGAGAAAAACTATAAGGGAGAGGTAAGGATAGGAGGAGATGAGCCAAATTATATAACCAAGAATAAGGTGTCCTACCAACCTGACCACTTGCCTTCGGATGATTCCTACAATTTAAAGCAAGTAGCTAAGCTATATAGAGAATTTTTTGAAGATTTCTCTAGGGAAAAGTTTGAGAAAATAATAAACGACTTCAAGCTTGATATGGATATGAAACTAAAGAATATGTCCAAGGGCATGAAGGATAAGGTACAAATTGCCCTATCTTTATCTAGGAAGTCTGACCTCTACCTCTTAGATGAGCCTATGAGTGGAATCGACCCTGCAGCTAGAAAAAAGATTATAGATGTTATCATTGATAATTTTGACCATGATGGCCTAATGATAATATCAACCCACCTTATTAGCCAAATCGAAAGGCTCTTAGACAAGGTAGTTTTCCTATCAGATGGAAAAATAATCCTAGAAGAGTCTATAGACGATCTAAGAGAAATCCACAAGATGGGAGTAGAAGAATATTTTGAGGAGGTATTTCAATGATTAAGCTATTAAAACACCAATTAAAGGAAAACTTGAGGGATGCCCTTCCTTGGGTAATCCTATCCTTTCTAGCGACAATTATCTTGAACTTTTTAAATAAGAGTTTTGACTCAAGCTTTTTGCAAATAATCCTAGCCTTTGCTATCTTGGCAATGTTTTTATCCTTTGCCTTATCTATGGTTATGGTCATAATCAATGATTATAAGAGCTTTTATGGACAAAATGCAGCCTTTTATGATGTACTACCTATAAAGTCATCAGGGGTAACTTCATCAAGGATTATAAATATGATGGTAATGAGTCTAATACTAGCAATCTTATTTGTAGTTGAATTCTTTATCTTTATGAGTCTATCATCAGGAGAAGGACCTATAGAAGGACTTAGGAGCTTATTTGCCATCATAAGGGATGGACTTTATGAGCTTAGAATAATGGATATAGGATTGATGGTCTTGATCGTTTTATCATCCTTATTTTCAGGAATAAGTAGAATAACAGCATCTATAACTATAGGAAGTGATAGGACCTTCAAGGACCTTGGTAAATTTGGACCTATCCTAGTCTATATCCTTATTAGCATAGTTCTCTTTATAATCTTTTCCTTCTTTGGTTACAAGGCAATAGAGCTAGGATTTTCTGCCTCAATTACAAGTTCTGAAAGTGCTAATGGCCTTACTGTAGAGATGGCTCAAATGACTGATAATTTTAGGAAGATTATGATTATGGGATCTATCGCAAATATCTTGATTGGATCTATACAAACATTCTTTACCAATTACTTCCATAAGAATAGGTTGAGTGTTCTTTGATAGGAAGACTTATGAGCTTAGTCCTGAAATCAAGAATTGTAATTGAAGATTTTTGATGAGCTAAAACATACGAGAATTAAAAAATACTAGTTGGATAAATATCTGTAAAGTCTTGGTAGGGTGAAATTATTACAAAAAAACAAAAATATGTAACTTTTTTGTTGCAATTTTGCTGAAATTGGTCTATAATAATTTTGAAATGAAAAAAATTCAGATAATAGACTTATAGATTGTAAACATATTGTAATAATAGAGGGGACTAATGAGAAAACTAAACAAGACTATACTACTTGCATCAACTCTCTTCTTATCATCAACTTTAGCACCTATTGAAAAAGTATTTGCTGAAGAAGAAATTAGCAAGAACGAAGAGAATGCCAAGGATTATCTAGAAAATTCAAGCGATGACACTAAGGTTAATGATATAGTAGGTTATTCAACCTATTCCCTAGATGATGAAGTATTTAACCTACAAAATATAGATGAAGAAGATCTAACAGAAAAAGTAAGCGAAGAGGCAGAAGAAAATGAAGAAGAAACTCCTGCCGAGACATTAGAAGCTTCTGAAAAAGAAGATACTCTTACTATCGCAACCTATTCCCTAGAAGATTTTGCTGAGGTAAATTCAGAAGAAAAGATAGATTCAGCATCAGAAGGAGAGCTAGAATCTAGAGAAGCCACTGAAGAAAAATCGATCACAACTTATAGTATGGGTGAAGAAGAATCTTCAGATGTCATCAAATATGCTGATTTTGACTTAGATGCTTATGTAAAAGCCAAAGTCAATAATTATTCTGGATCATATCAAGAAAATGACAAAGAAAATAAAAATAACTTTGAAGAAGAAGTCTATACAAAAGGTATAAATGAAGTAGATGGCAAAAAGTATTACTACGATAGTCAAGGTCAAGTAAAAACAAATATAAAACTAATCAATGAAGATACCTACTATGAGGCAGGAGAAGATGGAGAACTTCAAGTCAAGACAGATAGCTGGGTAAGCTTTAATGGCAAAATTTATAGGACAGATGAGAGCGGAAAAGTCTTAAAGGGCATAAGTAAGGTAGGAGATGACTACTATAACTTTGATAAGGATGGGGCTATTGATACAAGTCTAAAAACTATCAATGACGATCAATTATTTATGACTGATAAGACAGGAAAGATTATAAATCCTAAAAACTACTGGTTTGCCATAGATGGTAAAACCTATAGGACAGGATCTGATGGCAAGATCCTTAAAGGCCTACAAAATGTAAACAACAATAACTATATCTTTGAAAAAGATGGCATAATGCTTCAAAATAGGGAAGTAATGCTAAATGGCAAATATTACAAGGTTAACCAAAAGGGTCTAGCTATAAACCCTAAGAATGCTTGGATAAACTATAAGGGTAACAAATACCACACCAATGAAAATGGCTATATCCAAGAAGGAATTTGGAATATAGACGGTACTCTCTATTACTTTAGTGAAAATGGACTAACAGGAAACAAACAAATAACCCAAAAGGGCATAACCTATAAGGTAGACAAAAATGGAATAGCAAAGCCTGTTGAAAACTCTACAAAGAGCGTTGATAAGGCTATAGAATGGATGTTTACAGCAAGAAATGCAGGTCTAACCTATGATATGAGCTGGCAAGGAAGAACATCAGACTACTCTGCTGATTGCTCTTCTGCTGTTTATAGGTCATTAATCTACGGTGGATTCTTGGAAAAAGGAGCTGCAATAGGAAATACTGAAACCCTATTTAAACTGGGAGCAGAGGGTAAGGTAATGTATCAAATAGACGAATCAGATATAAGATATGGAGATATATTCGTGGCAGGTTACCCTGGAGCATCAGCAGGAGCTGACGGTCACACAGGCTTTATTCTAAATGAACAAGATGATACAATAATCCACATGTCTTATTCACCAAATAGTGTAAGCATAACCCCTAGAAAGGGCTATATGGGAGATGGACGTGGACTACCTGTAAGATACTATAGACTTGTAGGAGGAACTAATAACGAAACTTACAAGTATAAAAAATAAAATTGCTATAGTAAAAAATAATTAACAAAGTTAATTAATCAGAGGTTAGAAATTTCTAGCCTCTGATTAATTTTTAAAATATTTAAATAATCAATTAAGGAAAGTTCGATAAGAAAAATTCTTATTTTGGTATCAACCCTTACTCCTGCATCAGGATTTAGGTTAATACACACAATAATTACAGATCCTTATTAATAATTTCTACTTTATTAGTAGTCAGATCTTTATGTGATCAGCTTATTAATATAGACTTTTTTAATTTGTTCTGTTTGCAGTTGCTACAAGGTCTATTCCTGTTGATGCAATATCTCTTTTTACTATATCTCCTACATTTACAGGTGCCTTTATTTCTACCTCATTTATTTCTTTCATGCATGCAAAAATTTTATCTTTAGGAATTGCTTCTTTGGTTTTCACAGGAACTGAATAATATTTTGAACCTAGAAGTTTTACTGTTGAAGTTAGCATTCTTCTTGGATTTTTAATTTCATTTCTTACATATTTTTCACCCAATTTACAAGAATTTCCACTGATATCTAAAATTTCTCTATTTTCGTCTAAAGTTACTTCTACTTGGCAGCCTAAGGGGCAATTTATGCATGTAAAATTCTTTTTCATATTTCCTCCAATTTAATCTCGATTTCTGAAATTTCAGGATTTAAATCCTCTTTATTTAAATCAATTTTTTCCATTTCGCCTGGAGCTAGGATTTTTTTCTTTCTTTTCTTTATCTCTCTTCCATCAACATAAAGAGCAATTGTCTTTTTTTCATAGACTCCATTTACTCTAAATCTTATAGTTAAATTTTCAGGCATTGTATCATAGTGAAGGTATTGAGGTATAGTATAGGATATTCCTGTACCAGCCTTTACTTCTACCTTTTGACTTTTAGCTTCTTTTAATTGTCCGTTTATATAAGCTGCCGCATTCGTTGCAGCAATTTCAGATTCTTCAGAAACATAGTCGACAAGATCGTGAACATGAAGAACATTACCACAAGCAAATATTCCATCTACTGATGTCATAAGTCTATCAGATACTACAGATCCTTTAGTTTTTCTATCAAGTTTTACTCCAGCAGATTTTGAAAGTTCATTTTCAGGAATCAAGCCTACTGAAAGAAGTAAGGTATCACATTCAAAATATTTTTCACTGCCAGGTATTACTTTCATATTATCGTCTACTTTAGATAAATAAACTCCCTCTAGCCTATCTTTTCCAACTATTTCCGAAACTGTTGTTGAAAAATACAAAGGAATATCATAGTCATTTAGACATTGAACTATATTTCTTTTTAATCCTCCAGAATATGGCATTATTTCTGCCACACATTGAACTTTTGCTCCCTCTAAGGTCATTCTTCTAGCCATTATAAGACCTATATCTCCGGATCCTAAAATTACTACTTTTTTACCTGGCATATAGCCTTCAATATTTACCATTCTTTGAGCAGTTCCTGCACTAAATACTCCTGCAGGACGAGATCCTGGAATATTTAAGGCTCCCCTAGGTCTTTCTCTGCAACCCATAGCGAGTATTATTGCCTTTGGTACTATAGTAAACATACCATTTATTTGATTCATTAGAGTTAATTCTTTATCAGGACTTATGTCTAAGACAATTGTATCCAATAATACATCTATATCTCTTTGTTTTACTTGATCTATAAATCTTTGAGCATACTCAGGTCCTGTCAATTCTTCACCAAATCGATGTAGACCAAATCCGTTATGAATACATTGATTTAATATACCGCCCAAAACCAAATCTCTTTCAACTATTAATATATTTTTTATACCTTCATCATAAGCTTTTACGGCTGCTCCAAGTCCTGCAGGTCCGCCACCTACTATTACTAAGTCATAATTTTTCATACTAAGCTCCTATTTCACCCTTTGTTGCAAATATCTTGATTTTTTGGATCCTTTTGTAACTTCTTCAAAGTCAATACCAAGTTCTCTAGAAAGAATTTCCATTACTCTAGGAAGACAAAATCCCCCTTGACATCTTCCAGCTGTAGCCCTAACTCTTCTTTTAATTCCATCTACACTCCTTGCTCCGAGAGGTCTATTTATAGCATCTATGATTTCACCTTCAGTTACATTTTCACACCTGCAAATTATTCTTCCATACTTAGGATTCTCTTTTATCAAATTTTCATGTTCCTCAAGACTCATTTCTGAAGTTTTAGGTAGCGCTTTTCTATTGGTATCAAAGTTTTCTTTTGATAGTAAGCTTATTTTTTCCTTTACAAGTCCTGCCATGTACTCTCCTATAGCAGGTGCGGAGGTGAGTCCAGGTGATTCTATACCTACACAATCAAAAAATCCCTCTACTGATTCCTGTAAGATAAAATCTCCTCCAACTTCATGAGCTCTATTTCCTGAAAAAGATGTAATTACCATATTAACAGGGACATTTTTTACTGTATCATTTGATTTTTCTATAACTTCTTCCAAGTGCTCTCTAGTAGATTTAGTGTCAGACTTATCATCGATATAATCTGATGTAGGTCCTACAAGTGTATTATCATCTATTGTCGGTGTGATCAAAATTCCCTTGCCTTTATTTGTAGGTAGATTAAACACTACATGATTAACAAATCCTTTTGTTTCTTTATCTAAAAGTAGATATTCTCCTCTTCTAGCTTTTATTGTAAATTTATCGTCAGAAACCATATTATGTAATTGATCAGAATACAAACCTGCACAATTAATTACGGTTTTACTTTGATAAATTTCACCATCTTCAGTTTCTACTAACCAACGATTGTCTTCTTTGCTTATATTAATAACTTTTTTGTTAAATTCAAATTCTACTCCATTCATATTGGCTACTTCTGCAAAAGATATATTCATCAAAAATGGATCTACAATTCCAGCTTCCGCACAATACAAGGCTGCATATACATCCTCTTCTACATTTGGTTCCATAGCAAGTATTTCGTCTTTGTAGATAATTTTCATTCCTTTAACGCCATTTGCTATACCAAAATTGTAAAGCTCCTTTAAACCACCAAAATTTTCTTTATTGTGGCAAAGCACCAATGTTCCTATTTTTTTATAAGGAAAAGATAAAGTTTTGGAAAGTTCTTCCATCATCTGATTTCCCTTTACATTCATTTTTGCTTTCATTGTTCCAGGCTGAGCATCATATCCACCATGACAAATTCCAGAATTTGCCTTACTTGTTTCACAACAAACATCTTCATGTTTTTCTAATAAAAGAAACTTTCCCTCATTTTTTGATAGATAAAAAGCTACTGATGAGCCAGTAACTCCTCCACCAATAATTATAGCGTCGTACATATA